>NZ_JAOTNO010000013.1:0-163725 GCF_041644655.1 Brevibacillus sp. BD137
TCATGATGGTGTGCAGTTTCGTTTACTTCTTACTTGATTTTGCCGAGTGTACACGATAACATATGTTCTAAATAAGAGTGATAACCATTATCAAAGTGTGTAAGTCTAAGAGAAGAGGGTGACCGTTGTGTCCATTGCCAAAATCATTCGAGAGCGCCGCTCTATTAAAAAAGACTATAAACCAGATACTGTGTCCGAAGAGCTTGTTCTGGAGCTGTTGAATGACGCCGTATACGCGCCAAACCATTGTATTCGTGAGCCATGGAGATTTATGTTTGTATCTTCAGAGAAAAAAGAAGCGTTTGTCGAGAAGTTGATCACCTGCTATCCGCCAGAAGCCCATCAGGCGCGCAGAGACATGTACAACCAGCCAGCAGCTTATTTGGTTGTTATTATGAAAGAAGATCCGCGCCAAAAACAATGGGAAGAAGATTTCAGTGCGACGGCTGCTCTCATTCAAAACTTCCAGTTGCTCGCATGGGAGCGTGGACTAGGCGTCGTCTGGAAAACAAACGCGCACAACTGGGACCCGAAGGCACACGCTATTTTGGGTGTTGCGCCAGGAGAGAAAATCGTTGGTTTCCTGCACCTCGGTTTTTTCGATCAGGAAAATGTACCAGCAGCACGCACACGCACACCTGCCGAAGAAAAGTTCACTCGGTTCGAATAAACGAAAAAACGAGACCATTCGAGGGTCTCGTTTTTTTGTAACTACTTTGCTGCGGCTTCCTGTGCGATGACTTTTACCATACTGGAAATGATTCCTAGATGGATGGACTCGTGCATGAGGGCAAAGTTAAAGACTTCTCCTACCGTCGTAAACTGGAAGGGACCCATTGTAATGGGGGCAGGCAAAGCTGCTTCTAGCTGCTCAGGGGTGACGGAGGCCAGCAGATCTAGCTGTACGGACAAGTAGTGAATCAGTTCATCTTTCGAGGGAGGTGCAGTCGTCCAGTCAGAAGGCTTCGTTCCCGTCTGAAAAAGAGTAGCGTAAGAAGCGGGCAGGTCAGATTGGTAAGGCAAGCCGATGGACAGGAAATGCTGAAAACAAAAGACGATATGCCCGATATTCCAGCGAAGTGTATTTGAAAAAGCGGGGGATTGAACATCCAATAGCTCCTCAGGAATCATGGGAATCTGCTGCAGACCAATTTGACGAACGGATGTGGCAGAAGTGATCATGCTTTGAGACATGAGACAAAACCTCCCTATTATTTTCCTATGATTGACAGCGCTCTTACCGTCATCTAAAGTGTACGTCGAAGGGGAAAACGCAACAATCATGCTTTTCCGATTAGAATGATTAGTAAAAATGATCATGGGCGCAAGGGGTGAAGCAATGGAGCTCAGGCAATTGGAGTATTTTATGGCAATATGTGAGGAAATGCATTTTTCCCGGGCCTCAGAAAAGCTATGTACCTCTCAGTCCAATCTCAGCCAGCAAATCAAGTTTTTAGAGAATGAGCTGGGTGTCCCGCTGTTTGACCGCTTGGGCAAGCGAATCACGCTGACAGAAGCAGGAAAGGTATTGCTGGAACAGAGTCGGCATGTTTTTTCCCATATCGACTACGCACGTGAAGCAATTGCAGCCATGAAAAACAACGAAGGGGGCACGCTCACGATCGGTGTCCTGCCTGGTGATGCCGATTTGTTGTTTGATGCTCTTCTTGTAGAATTCCACCGCTTGTATCCGAAAACATCCTTATCCGTCATAGAGTCTACACGAATCGTGGAGCAAATCACATCCGGCGAGATTGATTTGGGCGTGACGGTGTTACCTGAGCCGGATGAGAGAATCACTGTCATTCCGCTATTTCACGAAGAGTTCGCGCTTGCCGTTCATCGCGCACATCCACTCGCCAAGGAAAAGGCAATCAAGTTTGGGCAGCTTCAAGATGTAAAAATGGTGATGTTTCCGCCGGATCATCAAGCGAGACAGCTCATCAATCGCTATTGCATACAGGAAGGCTTTCGTTTGCAGCCTCATATCGAAACAACTACACTCCAGTCTCAATTGAGTCTTGTAAAAAAGGGGATCGGGGGCTGTCCTGCCTAGCTTACTGCTGCAAAACGTAAACGACGACGAGATTGCGATCATCAATCTCTTGCATCCGACACCCAGCCAAGACATCTGTCTGGTTTATCGCAAGGACAAATATATGGGGTTCGCCGCTCGTACCTTCATCGATACGCTACAAGCGTATATTCAATCGGCCATCGACAACGCCCAGGCTTCCGCCATCAATAATAATCACTCGTAAGATTTTCCTTTCCTTGGTAAAATAAATGCATATCATGACGAACAGTACGATCTGGTCGATGGGAGGAAGTTCACATGCATCCAAAAAAAGTCCCCCGTTAATCCCGAGGTCCTCCATTCATGTATTTGTGTCAGCTCACCTCTAAAAATATCAAGGGAGATGTACGTAAATGAACATGAATGGACCTGTAAAAACGTCTCGAATTGAACGATTTCAAACCTGCCAAGAAATTGCTGCGAGATTGCATGACGTGTACAAAGAAAAGATTCTGGCCATTGGGGTGTATGGTTCTATTTCTCGTGGGACAGACGGCCCTTATTCGGATATCGAGATGTTTTGTGTACTAGAAGAAACAGGGGAAGAAATAGAATTTAGCTACGAATGGTCAGCGGGACCTTGGAAGGCGGAAGTGAATGTGTGCAGTGCAGATGTTTTGCTGAACACTGCGTCTACTGTCGAGGATGATTGGCCGCTGACACATGGCCCATTCTTTTCTCCGCTGAGTCTGTACGATCCGAAGGGCTTTTTTGAAACGCTCAAAAAAGCAGCGGAATCACCGTCGCAGGAAGAGTTCACAGAGAATATCAACGGTATTCTCGTAGGGGAAATGTACGAGTTTATTGGCAAGTTGCGAAACGTAAATCTAGACGGCCCACATACCTATCTGCCTTACTTGGCTATGGAGTTTGCCCAATATGGTGCGATGTTGATCGGGCTGCATAACCGAAAGCTGTACTCGACAGGGGCCAAGGTTTTTCCAGAAGCGCTGGAATTGCCGCATCGCCCGGCTGGATACGATCAGGTAGCCAGATTGGTAATGGCGGGGGATCTGACTGATCCAGTAAAAATCGTTACCGCTTGCGAAGCATTCTGGGATGGTCTCCAAGAGTGGGCTGCACAGCATCACTATGTGATTCATTCAGAGCGAATTCCTTTTTAATGGATAAAAAACAAATGAGACCCCTTGTACGTAGGGGTCTCAACTTTCCAAGAAAGCCTTGCTTCCTAGCGAGGCTTTTCTTTTTTGCTTACTCAACTTTGCCGCTCAAATGCTCATGAATGAGTTTCCATTCATCTGTCTCTGTTTTCGTGAAAATATTCGTGGCTCTGCCACTTCCCTTGACGAATTCCCCGTTGTAATAGCCTTGGTATTGATACGTATATAAACAGCTAGCGGATCTTTGATCGACAGCAATCCACTGGACATCCGTAGCCGCATAGACTTCATCCTTGATCAAATGCCATGCATTTTCAAAGTAAGCGCGGATCTCACTCATGGATGTACAAGTCTTGTCGGAAAACCAGTAAATAGCATTCGGATGAAGCACTTTCTCTACATTGGCAAAGTCATGTGTATTAGTAGCATCCATATATTGCGCGAACGCCTGTTTATACCCTTCCACAAATGATCCCTCTTCCGCTGAAAATGGTCTATTTATCCATATTTTATAGGTTTGCGGCAAAGAAAAAAAGCCCGCCCGATGTAGAAGGGGGCTATTCGGGCGGAAATGGAGGACGTAATGTCCATCGTAGGGTCTGACACATTCATGATAGTTGTCTGATGTTAAGGAAGAGTAGAGAGAACATGAAGCATTTGTTAATTTTTAGGTTTTTTATAAATGCCGAGGGGCAAGCACCCGTTTTTTTTCTTTTTGATTGCGGGAATAGACAGGCATCCATACAGGGGAGATGCGACTGTCATAAGCTGAATGCAGTACTGATCCTTGCCAGCAGGTCGGTGCTTCCATCTGATCTCAATGAGAGGAGGAGAGAAGATCATGGGTTGCAATCGCGATGGTTTCGGCTTTTTTGGTGGCGGGTTCATTTGGATTCTCATTATTATTTTTCTAGTGATTTGCTTCTTTGATGATTAAGGTACGATTGCAAAGAAAAGACTCTGTGCTCTTATACGAGAGACAGAGTCTTTTTTCTGGTTACTACTTCAAATGCTGCAAAAACTGACGTGTGCGTTCCTCACGCGGCTTTGCGAACAAATGGGAAGGGGTATCTCGCTCCACGATGACGCCTTGGTCCATGAAAATCACCTCGTCGGCTACTTCACGGGCGAACCCCATCTCGTGCGTGACGACGATCATTGTCATTCCTTCCTGGGCTAGCTCCTTCATCACCTTCAACACTTCGCCAACGAGCTCTGGGTCGAGAGCGGAAGTAGGCTCGTCAAATAGCATGACTTGTGGGTCCATCGCTAGTGCGCGGGCAATCCCTACGCGCTGCTGCTGTCCGCCAGATAACTGTGCAGGAAAATGGTCCAGCTTGTCACCGAGACCAACCTTTGTCAGGAGAGCAGCGGCTTTCGCACGTGCTTTTTCTTTGTCTTCTTTTTTGACAGTGACGGGCCCCTCCATCACATTTTCAAGGGCTGTCATGTGCGGGAACAGATTGTAGTTTTGAAACACCATTCCGGTTTGCTTCCGTAGCTTCGGAATACTTGTTCTCTCTACTTTTTTGGAAAAGTCCAGCTTGACGTCCCCGATCTGGACGCTGCCGCTGGTCGGAACCTCAAGTGCATTCAGGCAGCGAAGCAAGGTTGTTTTCCCAGAGCCAGAAGGACCGATGATAACGACTACCTTTCCTTTTTCCACCGAGAGGGAAATGCCTTTGAGCACATGTAAGGTGTTGAATTGTTTATGCACATCCGTGATCGTAATCATTCGTTTTCACCTGCTTTTTAGACATAACGGTCCAGCTTGTTTTCGATGCGATCCTGGATAATGGAGAGTACGAAGCAAATCACCCAGTAGATAAGGGCCGCTTCCGCATAGACGAGCAACGGCTCATATGTCGCAGCAACGACTTCTTGGGCTTTGCGAAACATCTCCGGTACGAGAACGACCGAAGCCAGCGATGTATCCTTGACCAAACTGATAAACGAGTTGGACAAAGGAGGAATGGAGACCCGAGCTGCCTGAGGGAGCACGACCCTGCGCAGTGCTTGCCAGTAGGTCATTCCCAGAGAGTAGGCTGCTTCCCATTGCCCTTTTTGAATGGACAAGATCGCGGCACGTACTACCTCGGAAGAGTAGGCACCGACGCTGAGAGAGAAGCCGATGATTGCCGATGGTATCGGATCGATCATCAAGCCGATGCTCGGTAAGCCATAAAAAATGATGAACAATTGGACTAATAAAGGAGTACCGCGAATGATCGATACATAAAAGCGGGCGATGCCAATCAGCGGCTTAATGCCGGATAGTCGTGCCAGCGCAGTGAGAACGGCAAGGATCAGACCAATGAAAAAGGCAGCGATGGCGATTGTTAAAGAATAGAGCAAGGCTCCTTTCAACAGAGGAAGAAAGGAGCTTTGCGCGATATCGATCCATCGGTTCAGGCGTTCTGGGTTTTCAAAGAAGCTACTTAGAGACATCTGCACCAAACCATTTCTCTGATATTTTTGCGAGGGTACCATCTTTCGTCATGTCATCCAGTGCTTTGTTGAATGCATCAACCAGCTCTGTGCTGCCCTTGCGGAAGAGGAAGCCGTTTTTCGCTACGTTCGGATCTTTTGCGATAATTTTGATCGGAACATCAGGCTTTTGCTTCATGAAGTCTAACAGGGAAATCCCATCGTTGATCGTAACGTCTACACGCTTGGAAACAAGCAGGTCAATCGCTTGGTTAAAGCCTTCCACACCGACGATTTCCGCTCCGTTTTTCTTCGCGATATCTGTGAGGTTGCTCGTCAATGTTTGCGCTGCCTTCAGACCTTTAATGTCCGCAAAGCCTTTTACGGTCGTGTTGTCTTTATGGGTCACAAGGACTGCTGTGGAAACGGTATATGGATTGGAGAAATCGTATTTTTCCTGACGATCAGGGCGAATGCCTACCTGATTCGCTACGACATCAAAGCGCTTGGAGTCAAGTCCAGCGAACATGGCATCCCATTGTGTTTCTTGAAACACAGGTTCGACGCCGATGCGCTTCGCTACCTCTGTCACGACCTCCACATCATAGCCTGTCAGCTTGCCAGACTGATCGTGGAACGTAAAAGGCGCGTATGTGCCCTCGGTTCCGATCAGCATTTTACCGTCAGCTTTTACTTTTTCCAACAAGTTTTGTTCTTTTTTCTCTTCTGTTGGGGCAGGAGCGGCACTATTTTGCGGCTGTCCTGTTGAAGACGACCCGCAACCTGCCAATGCGACTAACAGAGTGGAAGCGAGAAGGGAAAATAATAGTTTTTTCATAAAGTAACCCCCACTAAACCGATGTGAAATTGAATAGGATCATACTAAAAGGGACAGACAATTTTGTCAACGAGTTTTCCTCGATAAAGGTTTTCTTCATGAGTAAGGATTACTTCGTGATATCCTCGCCGAACCATTTGGTGGAAATTTTGGAAAGGGTACCGTCCTGCTGCATTTCATCGAGCACCTTGTTAATCGCGTCAGTTAGTTCTGTGCTTCCTTTACGGAACATGAAAGCGGTTGGTTGACCCTCTGTATTTTTGGCCACGACTTTGATTGGCGTATCCGGCTTTTGCTTCAGGAAATCAAGCACCGACAAATTATCATTAATCACAACGTCCACGCGTTTTTGCGCGATCAGGTCAATCGCTTGATTGAAGTTGTCTACACCGACGATTTCTGCTTCATGGGAGCGTGCGAGATCAGCGTAGTTACTGGTCATGGATTGTCCGGCTTTTAAGCCTTTAATATCCTTGAAGTCTTTGACGGTGTTATTGTCCTTGTGCGTAACCAAAACCGCACGGGAAATCGTATATGGCTTGGAGAAATCGTATTTTTCCTGACGATCAGGACGGATTCCTACCTGATTGGCAATGACGTCAAAGCGCTTGGAGTCGAGTCCCGCAAACATGGCATCCCACTGGGTTTCCTGGAACACAGGCTCTACACCAAGTCGCTTGGCAACCTCCGTAATTACTTCCACATCATAGCCAGTCAATGTACCCGACTGATCATGGTACGTAAACGGAGAGTATGTACCTTCCGTACCAATGACGAGTTTCTTCTCGGCTTTCACTTTTTCCAGCAAATTTTGCGAAGCTGCTTGATCAGCAGGCGGAGTCGTATTATTCGGCTGAGAAGGAGAACCGGAAGTGCTGCAGCCAACCATTCCCAGTAGTAGACAAGAGAGCAAGGTAGAAAGAATGACTTTTTTCATGTTGTAATCCCCTTTATGTTAATCGGATTTCATGGATTCATAGTAGTGGTCGTTCATGCCTTTGTCAATCTTTAAATTACTAAATCCTATTTGATTACTTTGAATTGAGGTTTATGCCGCTGCGGTGAAGAGAAGAATATTTCCAGTCTAGGCTCCAGGCTACGTCCTGCTGGGGGTAAAGACTGTCCGCTCCGAAGGGATTCGCGGGGAAACGCAAAAGTGGTAGCCGCTACGTCGCGTGGGCACGGTTGCGTTTCTTTTGCCCGCAAATCCCTTCTCCGCTTGGTTGGACTCCACAAGTCGCTACGTCTGGAAATATTCTTCTCTGTCGTAACTGATGACATTTCTTCCATTCTTTTAAATCTCTAAAAGCCTGTTTAAACACGGAAAGCTTCGTAGAGGAAACAGGAGAAAACAGCGAAGATCTTTGGTACACCGACCTAGACGGAATGCAAAAAGCGAAACACGCCTTTAAGCGTCCACCTCTGAAATACATCCTGAAAGGACCACTTTGGACGCGGTTTCGCTTTTTGCATGGAGGCGGGCAGTTCAACCCCACAGCGGGTGGGACAAGAATCTGAGCGTTTTCTCCTGTTTCCTCCCCACCACTACAGTACCTTTACACTTTTTATCCCTTTTAAGTTTCTCCATTCAGGCAGTAGCTATGTGCAAGAGACGAAAACTTGGAGCAGAAGAAGAGGTTGAGGTTCCCCGTCAAGAAGCGTACAATTAGTACGAATTGAAAGGCCTACAAGCAATGACGTGCTTGTTCTTCATAGGAGAGCGCACCGACAAAAGGAGTCAATCAACATGTTAAACGACTGGCGTATGTATACAGATGGAAGTGGAATCGAGCAAAAGCATGTAGCCTGGCATGAAGTGCTGAAGGAAATCGCTCAATTGGATGGAGTAACCCGAACGTTGGTTCACGCAGCGTATGGAGACCATGTGGATTTAGTCGTAGCAGGCGGGAACAACGGCAAAGTATTGGTGCAATGGAAAGAACACGAGCCGGCTGAGCAGCACTTTGTCCTTGCGGCAGACAAGCAATCGGCGGTGATGTCCACACTCGTCATTGAGGGTAGTGAGGTTGCCTTTCCCCTTTCCTGGTGTGTTCCGCTTGAGCAGGTTGTTCCCTTGTGCGGGGATTTGCTCCGAACATGTGAAAAAGGGGAGCCGACAAAACTCGAATGGCTTCCGGTAGAAATGTAGGCAGGAGGGCAGCATGGAACTACAAACGTTGCAGCAGTCCATCCTCATCATGGCCGTCATCATTGGGATCGGTAGCTTAATCGGCTACCGACAACCCTTGACTACGGACTCACGCCAACTCGTCATCACGATTATTATTAACGTAGCCATGCCGTGCATTATTTTAGACGGGATCTTTCAGACAACCATTGATCAACAAATTTTATACCAAATTTTTGCAATATTCTTCATTTCTATTATCCTGAACTGCTTGGGTATTTTCATCGGCTGGTTAGGTGCGCGTGCTCTTCCGCTTCCTGTGAAAAAACGCCGGGAAATCGCGCTCTTGTCTGGCTTGGGGAATACAGGCTTCATCGGTTTACCGCTTTGTGCGGCATTGTTTGGGCCAAAAGGGGCACTTTTGGCAGCGATTTTTGACGCAGGTGTGGATGTTGTGCTATGGACAGTAGGGGTGATGATGCTCCAGGAAAAAGGAAGCTTTTCCTTAAAAGGGCTCAAGACACTCATCAACATCCCGATGATCGCGATTGTATTTGGACTCGGTTCTGCCATCATCGGGTTTGTGCCGCCTGAGCCTGTGAAGCAGCTGTTTGGAACGCTGTCCAAGCTCGCCTCTCCGCTAGCCATGATGTATATTGGTATGCTCTTGCCGATGTTTTTGCGCAACAAACCGCAAGTATCCTTGAAGCTTTTGAGCATGCCACTCACGTTTAAACTAGTTGTTTTTCCGCTGATGACGGCGTTTCTTTTGTCCGTTTTTTCAATCGACAGCGATATCGTCAGCGTTTCCCTTGTGCAAGTAGCAATGCCCACCCTGACATTGGCCTCGATTTTGTTCGGGCGTTATGCGGCGGATGAGGAGATGGGTGCCATGACGACGGTTTGTTCCACCTTGCTGGCGCTCTTGTCCATCCCGGTTGTTCTGGTCATGGGAAATTGGCTTTTGCACTAATCCCTCACAAATCTCAGTCATAGTGAAACGAATCAGAGGTAACCTATGTCTAACAAGTAAAGAATGACGAAAATGATGATTAGGGATGGAGGAACAACAATGAAAGGCAAATCGATTTTGGCTGTTGCCCTGACACTGCAAGTGTTGGCGGCTTATCCGGTGCAGGCGGCAGTGACTAGCACACCACAAACAACGACAAATGCGATACTGGTAAACGGAGAGCAATCTTCCTTGGCAAAAGCACCGATTCTCGTCCAGCAGCGTACCTATGTATCTGCCGAGGATGCGAGCCGGATTTTAGGAGGCACTTGGAAACAGGATGCAACGAATGGAGAAATGAAGCTGGCAAAAGGGACGCTGACGTTCCAACTCGTTACAGGAAAAGTAGCGTTGAATGGCAAGTGGCTGTTAGATGGGCAGGGCGCAATCGTGCGTGACAAGCAAGTGTATGTGCCGTTGAGATGGATGGCAGAGCAGGCCGGACATCAAATCACGTGGAATGCCGAGAAAAAGGCGGTGGAAATTGTGATGGCTGGGGAAGAGAGTGCCTTTACGCTTGTCGATGCCGATAAGCTGACAGAACAGGAACGTACGTTTATTGAATCGGTAAAAGAACAGCAAGGCATTCACAAGCAGGGAGATCTTTATGTCATCGCACGCGGGTCCTCACCGAATCCTGGCTACGGACTGCAGGTAACCAAAGTCGAGCAGAGCTTGGAGCAGCTTTTTGTGTATGTCAAACAAACGCAACCTGAGCCGGGCAAAATGTATCCGCAAGTGATTTCCTATCCGTATTTGGCGGCAAAAGTGAAGCTGCCACCTTACACAACGATTACCTTTCTAGATGCAGAGACGAAGAAGCCGCTGTTCCCCACAGAGGGCAACGGAAGCCGATAAATAAATCGAACAAACGACGCAGAGGGCCTGCTAACGAGGAGAACGTAGCAGGCCCTCTTGTTTTTATGTGACTCCTGATGTAAGATTATGGTTGTGATTTCCTATCCCTTGAGAAATGGAGGTGTGTGTACGTGTCCGGAACTCTTCAAGCATGGTTTGTGGTAGAAACTTCCAGTATGACGCATGATTTTACATTCAACGGGACCAGTCTGTCCTTTTTTGCGCATACAACTGAACGGAGTTTCCATAGGCGTACCATGCATCGATCAGGGGCGGTTTGTTCTTGTCTATAATGGGTAACTGACGTAAGGTCGGTCCCTTTCACGATGCCGCAGGTAATGGCCTGCGGCTTTTTTGCGTCCACTCGTACGTGCGGTGTGGTCTCAAAATTGTGCCGGGGCCACCAGGAAATCCATTATTTTGAACCGTTACCAACATTTCGAGGAGGAAACAATCATGATTATTGTCGCGACACAGCAATTGCAGAAATCGTACGGAGCTGATCCGGTTTTACAAGATATCACATTGGAAATCAAAGCTGGAGAACGCGTCGGGATCGTCGGACCGAATGGAGCAGGCAAAACCACATTGTTCAAGCTGTTGGCAGGTATCGAAAGCCCTGATTCTGGTGAGCTTTTTCGGGCAAAAGGAACGATATGGGCGTACCTGCCGCAAACGCCGAAGTATCCGGCGGAGTGGACGGGGGCGGATGTTGTAGCCAGTGCTTTTGTGGATGTCATCAAGCTGCAGGAGCAGATGCGCGAACTCGAGCAACAGATGGGTTTGCTTTACGAAAATGAACAAGAGCTAAACCGCCTCATGCTACGGTATCAAAAGCTGCAAGATGAATTTGAACAGCGGGATGGTTATCAGTGGGAGACGAAAATGACCCAGGTGACACAGGGCTTGGGAGTTAGTTCGGAGCTGTTAGCGACACCTTTTGCCCAGCTCAGTGGTGGGGAAAAGACGAAGGCTGGCCTTGCAAAGCTACTCTGCCAACAAAGCGATGTTCTGCTCTTGGATGAGCCGACCAACCACTTGGATGTGGAATCGATGGAGTGGCTAGAGGAGTTTTTAAAAAATTATCAGGGCACAATCCTGATCATCTCCCATGACCGTTATTTTTTGGATGCGGTCGTCACGTCTGTCTATCATGTGGACGGAGGGGAAGCCGAATTTTATATCGGTAATTACAGTGCATTCGCTACGGAGCGTGAAGAGCGCTTGCTGCGCCAGTTTGCCGCTTATCAGGAACAGCAGAAACAAATCAAGAAAATGAAAGAGACAATCAAACGGCTCAAGGAATGGGGCAATCGCTCCAATCCGCCGAACGAAGCCTTTCACCGAAGGGCAAAAAGCATGGAAAAAGCGCTGGCCCGGATTGAACGTATCGAGCGACCGAAAATGGAAGCGGATCGCATGGGCTTGCAGTTTATGAAAACCGACCGAAGCGGGCAGGATGTGCTAAAAGCGACGGGGGTACAGAAAGCATTTGGCGGGAAACAGTTGTTTGCGGACGCTAGCTTTTTATTGCGCTACGGGGAGCGAAAAGCGCTGCTTGGACCAAATGGCTGCGGTAAATCCACGTTGATTCGCATGCTGCTGGGAGAGATTGAGCCAGACGCAGGTACGCTCAAAATTGGCAGCAGCGTAAAGGTTGGCTACTTGTCACAGCAAGCTTTGGAAGGGGACCAAAACCAACGTCTGATTGACGTTTTCCGCGAGGTAGCCAGCGTGACGGAGCCGGAAGCACGACATTTGCTGGCGCGGTTTATGTTTTACGGCGAACAAGTTTTCAAGCGGATCGGGCAGTTGAGCGGCGGAGAGCGGATGCGGCTGCGCTTGGCCCAAATGATGCATCAGGAAATCAACCTGCTCATTCTGGACGAACCGACCAACCATCTGGATATTGAAGCGCGAGAAACATTGGAGGAAGCCTTGGCAGATTTCCGAGGGTCGTTGTTTATCATCTCGCATGATCGCTATTTCCTGCAGAAGATGGCAGATGGTGTGTTTTGGGTAGAAAATAAGCGACTGGTTCACGATGTGGGTTCCTATCAGGAAGCAAGGGAGAAGCAAAAACAAAGGATGGCTGCTTGTGCGGGTAAGCCAGAAGAAGAAATAGAGCGAAAGCAGTCAGTAGTCAAACAAGTCCAAGAGACGGCCGTGACGAATGCGACAGCAAAACGTCCAAATCCTTACAAACTAGCAGAGCTTGAACAAAAAATAGCCTCGTTAGAAGGAAGAAAAGGCGAACTGACGGCCTTGCTCCAAAGTGAAGGGGCTGATTACGAGCAGTTAATGGCTTGGCAACAGTCGATTGACCAGGTACAGCAGGAGATAGAGGTAACCTTTTCAGTTTGGATGGAGCTACAGGAACAGTAGGCTGCGATAAAAATAGCACCGCCAGCAACTTGTTGAATGCTGGCGGTGCTTCTTTTTGTATGACTTACGATTGCGCATGTGTGCTTGGTTCTGGAAGGCGGCGATAGCTGCTTACGAACCATAGGAGGAGGAGCACCATCAAGACCCCTCCGAGGAAGAACGGACCGCCGTGGGAGACCTGGTAAACCGCTCCACCAGCTAATGGACCCAAGATACGTCCTAGGCTGTCCATCGAGCTGATTGCTCCACTTGTCACGCCTTGGCCTTGCGTGGTTCGCTGGGTGATCATTGCGGTGGCTGTCGCTCTGATCATGCCTTGTCCCGCCCCGAATAAGGAGAGGATCAGCGCTAACACCCAAAAATTACCCGATAACGGAATGGCGAAAAATCCAATGCCGTAAAGAATCATCCCGATGACGAGGACACTTGCTTCCCCTAGCTGCTTGACCATTCTTCCGATCAGCCCGCCCTGTACAGCGGCAGCGATCAAGCCCATGACGAGAAACATGTAGCCGAGGTCTGTGGAGGTAAAACCGTACAAATCACTTATGTACAGGGCAAAAGTCGTTTCCAGTCCGGAAAAAGCAAAGGAAACGGTGAACAAAATACCGTACAGCAAGGACATAGAACCGAACAAAGAGACAAGCGGATTTTGCCGCTGTTCTTTTTGCAGATTCGCCCGTTTTTCTTTCGGCAGGCTTTCTGGCAAGGAAAACAGGATCAGGAAAAATGTAAGCAACGCCACGATACCCGAAGCGTAGAAGGGAACGGCAAAGCCGAATTTGCTGAGCAGTCCACCAATGACCGGACCGAAGACAAAGCTAAGTCCAATCCCTGCGCCAATGACCCCCATCCCTTTTGCCCGTTCTTCTGAAGGGAAGAGATCCGCTACCATTGCGGTTACGGTTGGCAATGCGGCAGCCGAGACGATTCCACCCAAAATGCGATACAGGAGCATTTCTGTATAACTGTCAGCGAGTCCAAACAGGATAAAGGTGATGGAAAAGCCGAACAGCCCAAATGATAGGAGTGGCTTTCGCCCGATTCTATCTGAAAGTGCCCCCCAAATCGGTGCAAACACCAGCTGCATAATATTGTAGCTGGCAAAAAGTACGCCGATTTGTAACGAAGTCGCACCCAATTTTTCCGCGAAAAAGGGAAGAATGGGGATAATGATGCCAAAACCGAGCATGATGAAAAAAGCAATAAAGAACAAGAGGGCAAGGTGCTTCTTATTCACTACGTCTACCTCTTTTCGCACAGAAATCTGTTCAAGCGAATTGTTTGCTTTTTCCACCTTACGTGAAGGAAATGGCGAAGTCAAGCCAGCAGCGTGGGCAGTTATAGCGAGACGTGCTATAATAGAAAAGAAACAAGAATGGCTACCTATATTGTCAAGTATATATCCATGAGGTGTTTGTTACATGTCTACTGCGATGCTTTACTACCTGGCCTGGCATGAAGATGATTGGCTGGATGAAGTGCTCGATCGTTTTCCTGAGATCAATGCCATTGTGCCTTCGGTCAAAACGTTTGAGTTGCTAGCTAAACAAAGAGAGTCCGGAGAAGTTGAGCGAGCTGTCCTCGTTCTGAATGCGGCTGTCGAACAGGAGAGATGCAAAGAGTTTTTACGCTTGTGTCAAGAACACCCGCAGCTATCCGCGGACCCTTTGTATATCGTCGGATTGAAACCGGAAGAGGAGGAGGCGTGGCAAGAAGCGTATCCACACGCGAAGATCATCGTCATTACCGGCTTTGCTGTCGAGTTTGATTACGATGCCGTCCTCGCAAGGATGGAGATCGATCTGGAGGGAGCTCATTGAAAATAAACCCGAATGAATTCGATTTGAAGGCGTTTCTGCACCGTTTCGGATTGGTTATTTATACAGGTGATCCTGAAGGGGATTTGCTGTTGATAGAAGATGAAATTCGGGAGCTATATGAGCTGAATGTCATTGACAAGGAAGAGTTCATTGAAGCCATGTCAGCGTTGCGCAGCAAGCGTAAGGCTGAGGGAAGAGAATAGAGCGTAAGAACGTGTTTGCCAAGCCGTGTGTAAGCGGTAGTTGGTGAACACGTTTTTTTGTTTGGGCATCTCGAATTGTATTTTGTAAGAAATTCTTCAGAAATACTTATCCTTTTCTTAAGGATTTCTGTCTTCTTTTGAAAGGTTTACCCGTTAGGATAGAGTGCAGAGAGAAAGGAGGCGGCACAGGTGGAGTTTACAGGGTATTACGAGCTATTCTGGGAGATGGTTACAGGCATGCTGGGAAAATTTATTCCTGATGAGATTATGGTCATGACCATGGGGGCACAGGTTGCCAATACAGGAGCGGACTTTTTTACAGCATTTGCCGTCATATACCCCGTTTTTTTCATCGTTTCTTGCGTGGGATACTTGCTGGGAGCGAAGGCATTTGGCTGGATGACCCGGAGGCTGGGCTTGCGTACTGATAGACTGTCGGTATTGCGCGGGTCAATGGGCTGGCTGCTTGCTTTTGGTATCTTTCTTCCGATTATTCGTCATACCGTGCCTATCCTCGCTGGTGCCAGCCGAATGTCGTTTCGGCAGTTCCTTCTATTCTTTTTGCCGAGCAGTATCGTTTGGACCTTGCATTACTATGTGGCAGGCTACTTGTTCTATGATCAACTGGAAATAATGATTGCGGGCGTTTATCAATATAGCAAAATTACATTGACGATTGTTTGTTTGGCAGGGTTTTCGTTCCTCCTGATTCGCCAGTTGCAGCGTCTTGGTGGAATGAAAGGACCTCGAACGAATAAGCAACCACCTGTGTCATAGATTCCCATTTTAACCTGAGCAGGTGGAAGCAGTAGGTCTGGCTAATCAGGGGGAAAAGGTCCTCTTCTGAGATTCGGTAAGCGAAGGGTAACGTAAAAAAGCAACC
The DNA here is from genome assembly GCF_041644655.1 of Brevibacillus sp. BD137. Lineage (NCBI taxonomy): Bacteria > Bacillati > Bacillota > Bacilli > Caryophanales > Paenibacillaceae > Brevibacillus > Brevibacillus sp. BD137. Next base: position 15,756 of record NZ_JAOTNO010000013.1, read on the forward strand.
AACTGCCAAAGCGGGCACAAGGCGCCTGGCGGAGGGGTTGCTTTTTATGATTTATTCCACTCGAATGGAACGCTCCCAGCCAAAGCTGTCAAACCACTCTTTACGTCTAAAGTTCAAGAGAGCTTGTCTCACATATGGAATGACGTTCGGGGGTAATTTATCCATGTCCACCCATACGAGCTCATCGCATTTATTCGGCTCGGCATTGATAATTTCTCCGCGCCATTCGGTTGTCGCAACAAAAAAGTCAATGCGTTCATCTGTAGAGCGACGATGCATGACGCCTACCATCTCCAGGCTTGCTGGATCGATGTCAATTCCGCATTCTTCTTTGGCCTCGCGGATCGCGGCTGTCTTCACTTCTTCATTCCCATCGAGATGTCCGGCGGGAACACTGTAATTGCCGTCTTCGTAGCCGGTATTGTAGCGGCGTAATAATAAGACTTGCGAATCTTTTACCAGGAAAAGGTGAACGGCTACCCGCATCGCGAAGCGCTCTTTCAGCATGGGAATTCTCCTCTATTTAATGATACTCTTCCGGACGATGATTCTCGGCAGCCTGTCTCCGGCGTTCCAGTCTGTTTTTTTTCAAAATAGGAGAACTGGTCATCGCGAAGAGCAGCATTCCAATTCCAGCAACCCCTAAAACGATCCCGATAGTAAGATACAGCGAATTCATTGAAAAAGACCTCCTTAATTCATGCAAAGCGAACATGATTATGAATGGGAACTATGCTATAATGGCACAGTGTGTTTTTACCTGATTCTCGGTAGTAATTTCTAGAAAACGCAGGGAGGATTTTGCGAGATGACTCAGCATACGTCTGTTGATCAGCTATCCATTAATACCATCCGCACGCTGGCGATTGATGCCATCGAGAAGGCGAATTCCGGTCACCCGGGAATGCCGATGGGTGCAGCCCCTATGGCACATGTACTGTGGAGCCGCTTTATGAAAGTAAATCCGAGCAATCCAAAATGGATTGACCGTGATCGTTTTGTCCTCTCAGCAGGACATGGCTCTATGCTATTATACTCGATGTTGCATCTGATGAAATACGATGTTTCACTGGAAGACCTACATAATTTCCGTCAATGGGGCAGCAAAACGCCTGGTCACCCTGAGTTTGGACATACAGCGGGTGTTGACGCGACAACGGGTCCTTTGGGACAAGGGATCGCGATGGCTGTCGGTATGGCGATGGCTGAAAAGCACATGGCAGCTGTTTACAACCGCGACAATTTTGACATCGTTGACCATTACACATACGTAATTTGCGGCGACGGTGACCTGATGGAGGGTGTATCCAGCGAGGCTTCTTCCCTGGCTGCTCACCTGAAACTGGGCAAAATGATCGTGCTCTACGATTCGAACGATATCTCTCTGGATGGCGAGCTTTCCCGTTCCTTCTCTGAAAACGTTGCGGGTCGCTACCAAGCGTATGGTTGGCAATACATTCGCGTAGAAGACGGCAATGATCTGGCTGCGATTGACGCGGCTATCGCAGAAGCGAAAAAAGATTTGGACCGTCCTACCTTGATCGAAGTAAAAACTGTCATTGGATACGGTAGCCCGAACAAAGGCGGCTCCAGCTCTTCTCATGGCGCTCCTCTTGGAAAAGACGAAGTGAAGCTGACAAAAGCAAACTACGAGTGGCATCATGAAAGTGAGTTCCACGTACCACAAGAAGTGACGGATTTCTTTGCAGGCTTGGCTGACGCTGGCGAAAAAGCAGAAGCTGCTTGGCGCGACCTGTTTGCTGCATACGCAAAAGCGTATCCGGAACTGGCGCTGCAATTTACGACTGCAGAAGAAGGTCATCTGCCTGCTGGTTGGGACAACCATATGCCGACGTATGAAGCTGGCGCAAAGCTGGCGACACGCGTTGCTTCCGGTAATGCGATCAATGCATTGGCAAACAGCGTTCCGTTCTTCCTGGGCGGCTCTGCTGACTTGGCACATTCCAACAACACGGTGATTAAAGAAGCGGGCAACTTCCTGCCAGGTTCTTACGATGGCCGGAACATTTGGTTTGGTGTTCGCGAATTCGCGATGGGTGCAGCCCTCAACGGTATGGCTCTCCACGGTGGCGTTAAAGTATACGGGGGTACATTCTTCGTGTTCTCCGACTACGTTCGTCCGGCAATTCGCCTCTCTGCACTGATGAAGCAGCCAGTTGTCTACGTATTTACACATGACTCGATCGCAGTTGGTGAAGACGGACCGACGCATGAGCCGATTGAACAGCTCGCTTCCTTGCGTGCAATGCCAGGCTTGACCATTCTTCGTCCGTCTGATGCAGTGGAGACAAACGAGGCTTGGAAATATGCTGTATCCCGTACAGATGAGCCAGTCGTTCTGGTACTGACTCGTCAAAACCTGCCAGTTCTGCCTGAAACCATTGAGAAAGCGGCAGAAGGCGTGAGCAAAGGTGCGTATGTTCTCGCAGACGCTCCAAGCGGCAATCCGCAGCTCATCCTGCTCGCAACAGGATCTGAGGTATCCCTCGTGATGCAGGCGCGTGAGCAATTGCTTGCGAAAGGTATTGAAACACGCGTTGTTTCCATGCCGAGCTGGAACCTGTTCGAGCGTCAGCCAAAAGAGTATCGCGACGCTGTGATTCCACCGTCTGTCAAAGCGCGTGTGGCGGTAGAAATGGGCTCTCCAATGGGCTGGGAGCGTTATGCTGGTGATAACGGTACGGTCATCGCAATCGATCAGTTTGGCGCATCTGCACCAGGTGAGCGTATTATGAAGGAATACGGCTTCACGGTAGAAAATGTTGTAGCTGAAGCAGAAAAACTGCTGAAATAGTAAACCTTTAGGAAAAAGCCTATCTTCTGTTTCAGGAGATAGGCTTTTCCAGTGACAAACGGAATTTTGTATGGAATGATAGACTACAACCCAAAACAGAAACTTTTTTGAAATGGGACCGTCTATATAAGATGTGGGGGAGAGAGAGAATACCAGGAGGTAAATAATGGCAGCAAAGGCCAAGAAGAAAGTCAAGAAGAAAAAGAACAACTTGCTGATGATTGCCGTATCGTTTGCAATTTTCCTTGTCCTTAGTGTGATTGGGGGCTACTTCGCCCTGTTGTATGCGGGAGACCGGATGATTGAGCAAAACGTACAAAAGCTACAGGACTTAAAAGCAGAACCAACTGTCATTTACGACAAAAACGGGAAAGAGATAATTAGTCTGATTCGTCAGAAGAACCGTGTATACAAACCGATTAATGAAATGCCAAAGACCCTGATCGATGCGTTCCTCGCTGTAGAGGATAAGCGCTTTTATGAACATAAGGGCGTGGATATGGTTCGGATCGGTGGCGCCATAGTCAATGACATCAAAAAAGGATCGCTGGCTGAAGGGGGAAGTACGATTACCCAACAGTTGGCAAGAAACGTCTTTCTCACCCTAGATCAAACATTCTGGCGCAAAACAAAAGAAATGAGTATTGCGATTGGCTTGGAGCGTAAGTACTCCAAGGATCAAATTTTAGAGATGTACTTGAACCGCGTTTATTTGGGCGAAGGGGAATTTGGGGTAGCGGATGCTGCCCAGTATTACTTCGGCAAGTCGGTAAGCGATGTTACCGTTGCAGAAGCAGCGATGCTGGCGGCGATTCCAAAAGCACCGAGCACCTATTCACCATTTAACAATCCGGAAAAAGCCAAGCTACGTCGAGATACTGTTATACGTCTAATGTCTGAGCAAGGCATTATTACCAATGAACAAAAGGATGCAGCTCAAGCAGAGGCGTTGCCGACCAAACCGCATGAAGTGGCCGGTGGCAGCTTGAAAAAAGGCTATCGCGCGTTTTTTGACAATATGTTAAAAGAGTCCGAAGCAGAGTTCGGTGTAACGGAAGAAGAACTGTACCGCGGAGGCTGGGACATTTACACGACCTTTGATCCGAAAGTACAGGATGCTATGGTAGAGGAATATGCCAATGCCAAAAACTTCCCGAAAGACGGCGCCAAGCGCGGTGTAGAATCATCGATGATTGTCATCGACGCGAAAACGGGCGGAATTGCCGGGATGGTGGGCGGACGCAACTATGCGCCAAAAGGCTTTAACTATGCGACAGACATGAAGCGTCAGCCGGGCTCCAGCTTTAAACCGATTGCTGTGTTTGCTCCGGCAGTCAATAAAGATATCAACAAATGGAACGCAAATTCGCAACTGAGCAACAAAAGGCAGAGCTTCAATGGCTATGAGCCGCGCAACTACAATAACCGCTACACTGAATCAGTCAGTATGAGCCGGGCGATGATCGACTCTGCAAATATCCCGCCTGTTTGGCTGTTAAATGAAATTGGGGTATCAGAAAGCTTGGCATACCTCAAGAAAGTCGGCATAGAGCTGACACCGAATGACCGAAACCTGGCGATTGCTCTCGGGGGATTGAATCAAGGTATATCACCGAAGCAAATGGCTCAGGCCTATACACCTTTTGTGAATGCAGGGGTAGTTTCCGAGGCACACTCGATCAGCAAGGTCGAGAATAAGGATGAGGGTGTCGTCCGTGAATACCAGCCAAAACAATCTGAAGCACTGAAGCCGGAAGCAGCTTGGGAGATTCATACCATGCTGGAGAAAGCGGTTCAGGAAGGGACAGGGAAGGCAGCGCGTATCTCTGGCCGCCATGTTGCGGGTAAAACCGGTACGACCCAATCGATAGCAGGGGACAGCAAAGCAAACAAGGATGCTTGGTTTGTGGGCTATACTCCGGAATATGTCGGTGCCGTTTGGATGGGCTTCGATCCGGAGGACAAACAGCATTTGATGCACCAAGGAAGTAGCATGACAGCGCAAATGTTCTCCAAAGTGATGGGAACCGCCTTAAAAGGTGTGCCGTCATCGGACTTCGTTCGACCAGAAGGCGCCGTACAACATAAAAAAGAAGAAGTTGAACCAGAAATCCAATTGGCTGCAGACATGACATTGGACACAAGTACGAATAAATTGATGGTCGTGCTTAGCTGGATTGGTGGGCCTGACGGCGATACGTACGATCTTTACCGCATTAGTGAAAGCGGCGAAAGGAAACTCATCTCTGCGGGTATGAAGGAAACCTCTTATGTAGATGTGTTGGATAGTCCGAAACAGTATCAGTATCAAGTCGTTCCACGAAATGCACAAGGCGAAGAAGGCACGCCTTCAAAAACAGTCCCAATCGATTCCAAGAAGCTGGAGAATATGATCAATCAAGATCCAGGTCATAACGATGAAAGCAGCAATCAGGGACAAAATCCGGATGGTACGGGAAATGGCAACGGGGAAATTCCACCTGACCAAGGTACCGGAGAAACTGGTGAGCATACTAATAATGGAGGCAGTAGCCAACCGCCAAATCCGGGAACAGGTGAGGTTCCACCGGACATCATGAATCCAGAGCCTGGTCAGACAAATGGTTCTTCCAATGAAATTCAATTACCACCACCTCCACAAGAGGATGGGCAGAACCAGTCCCCAGATGCTTCAAACGGCTAAAGATTAGCCCAGCAAGAACGATTCAAAACCGATTCGACTATTTGCACAGCTTCTTTCGCGTGGTACAATACCATTAAATCGGGAGACAGGGGGGACAGTCCATGTCTAGCTACGCACAAAGGGATCTACCCACATTTTTCAAAGAACAGTTACGCCAAACCAAGGTGAATTTTGAGCGAGCACTTGACTGTAAACACACCGATTTCGATGATCTTTACCCATACATGAACGAGCAGCCACAGTTCTTCTGGTACAAACGTTACGTGGCTTGGTCAGAACTGTTGACCGTCGTACGTCTAGCTGAACAATTGGGTATTGAGTGGACAGAGGATTTCAGTGAGCAGCAGGTAGAATTCATTCAAGGCAAGGTTCTGCAAGGAAAAGTGCTCGATTATTGGAACCCAGAAGAAGAACAAGAAGAATCGATGAGGGAATTGGAAGAAGAAAAATAAATGTGATCGTAAAAACATGGCGCGTTCCCATTGCGGGAACGCGCTTTTTTGCGTGCGCGAAGCTAGGCTCACTTTTGAAAGGAATAGTGTCTAATATTACATACATGTTTATGTATTTTTGTAAAAAAAATGTATACACCCTTGCTCTTCTTTTCTGTTATATGCATTGGCACCATAATTGCAATTTCTAACAGCGTGTCATTTATCTCATTCCGTTACCATTCAAAGGAGGTTTGCTCATTCATGAAGAAAAAGCGCCACACGGTACACACAAGCCGCATGATGGCTGGTGTTCTTCTCTCAACATCCTTTCTATTGGGGACAGTTGGTACTCCTGCCCAAGCCTTGGCAGTCAAGGATTACTCGAGTGCGATCGGAAGGGATGCACATCAAAACGTTCCGCCTTCTGGGAAATATGTAGAGGGAAGGCTGGACCCAGTCACCTCGTTTCAGCATCAATCCAGTGACAAAGCAGGGGAATATCCCCATCCAGTGGAGCCGACCTGGCGTGTAGAGGAGCAAGAGTCTTCGAACAAACAGCAACGGAGCATAAAGGCAAATGCCGAAAAGTACGCGATGTCCGATTTGAACAAGCTCAGTTATGACGAATTAGTCAATGTACTGGTGACGGTCAGCTGGGAGCAGATTCCTGAATTATTCGATTTTACCCCCGATTCGTATGCCTTTTACAATGATCGGCAGCGCGTTCAGGCCATCATTGACGCATTGCAAGTCAGAGGCACACAATACTCCAGCAGCGATTCTAAAGGAATAGACACCTTGGTAGAGGTTCTTCGCTCTGGATATTACCTCGGCTACTACCACCAGGAATTATCCTATCTTAATCAGAGAAGCGAGCATGAAAAAGTGTTCCCTGCTCTACAAGCCATTGCCGACAATCCGAATTTCAAATTAGGGACAGATGCCCAAAATGAGGTGGTAGGTGCATTTGGTGGACTTATTGGAAACACGTTTGTAAGCGCTTCCCTTGTGGAGAAAGCTGCACCGATCATCCGTCAATACGAAGAACAAATGGATACGTTCATCACGCAGCGGAGTGCGGGAGATGCTGTATTCCGCATCATGAGCCAGTTTAGCTATATTCTGATGTGGAAAGTGGATGAACCAACCAAGAAACAGGAGTTTTACGGCAAAATCGATACGTATCTGAACGAGTTGGGAAAACTCGCGTTGCATGGCGATACGGATGAAGCGAAGGAATGGGTCCTCGACAATGGGTTTTATCATAGTGCGTATTTGGGAGGATACCATTCCAATCCGAATAAGGGCAACGAGGTCCTCACAGAAGCATTAGAGCTTTATCCGTATGTGGGACTCCAATATATGCAGGTAGCGAAGCTGATCCAGACGGTCTATGGCGGAAAAGACGCTAAGGGAAGGGACATCCAGTTCAACAAGATTCGTGAGGATGCCATGGAAAAGTATTTGCCCAAAGAATACACATTTGATGACGGAAGCATCGTCATGAAAACAGGAGCGGATGTCACAGAAGAAAAAGTCAAACGGTTATACTGGGCGGCAAAAGAGGTAAAAGCGCAGTTTCATCGGATGGCAGGGCGAGATGAACCGATGGAGGAAGGGAACCCCGACGATATTTTAACCATGGTCCTTTACAATAGTCCTTCAGAGTACAAGATGAACAACCCCCTGTATGGCTATGAGACGGACAACGGGGGCATGTATATCGAGGGGAAAGGAACTTTCTTCACCTACGAACGAACACCGCAGCAGAGCACGTACACACTGGAAGAATTATTCCGCCATGAATTCACGCACTATTTGCAAGGGCGCTATGCCATACCTGGCTTGTGGAATGAAGGACCGATTTACAGAGACGAGAGACTGTCGTGGTTTGAAGAAGGAGGAGCGGAACTGTTTGCAGGCTCCACGCGAACAACAGGCGTTTTGCCTCGAAAATCCATGGTCAACAATCTGATTCGCTTTGGACAAAATAATTGGTATACAGCCTCTCAAACTTTGCATGCACGCTACGGCACGTGGGATTTTTATACGTATTCATACGCCTTGCAGTATCACATGATGAAAGAGGACTGGAACAAGCTCGATGATATCATGGATTACATAGAGGCCAATAACGTGGATGGTTATGACCAGTTCATCCGTACGCTCAGCAATGATTCAGAGCTAAATCGGGATTACCACCGAACAATGGAATCTTTGGTGGACAGCTATCCTGATCTGACCGTGCCGCTGGTGTCAGATGATTATTTGGTCACACCATCCCCCAAAGCAAGTGCAGAAATCTTCCAAGAAATTGAGGATGTCGCTGGATTGAAAAATGTGTCTACAGACAGGCATGATTCAGAGTTTTTCCAAACCTTTACGTTAACCGGGACGTACACGGGTACGCAGGCACAAGGGGAGAAGCAAGACTGGGAAACGATGAGTCGCATGACAGACGAGTTTCTAACTACACTTACTTCCCACCCGTGGAACGGCTACAAAACCGTAACCGCCTACTTTACCAACTATAGAGTAAATGCGTCCAATCAGTTTGAGTATGATGTCACGTTCCACGGAGTACTTCCAGAACAAGGGGATGGTGAGAACAAGCCGCCTGTTATTGTCATGAACGGACCGTCAAAAGCAGCTGTAAACGAGGAGGTTGCATTCAGTAGTAACGGAAGCTCCGATCCGGATGGGAGCATCGTATCCTATCTGTGGGAATTTGGAGATGGCACAACTAGCAGTGATGCCAACCCTACGCATGTCTACGAAAATCAGGGAGAATATACCGTAAAACTGCGAGTAACGGATGACAAAGGAGCGGTTACTGCGAAATCGATGACGATCGCGATCGAGGAGCAGGGTGGAGAAATCGGGGAAAAGGAACAGGAGCCAAACAACAGCTTTTCAGAGGCAAATCCGTTGAAAAGCAATGTGGAGCTGAGTGGTCAAACAAGTAAACAGGACGACAAGGACATTTTTGCCTTGAAGGTATTGGGCAACGGAACAGTGAAAATCAACGTAACGAGTGAGCATAATACTGGTTTGAACTGGGTCGTTCATCACGAGGATGATCTGAATCATTATTTCGCTTACCCCAAAACCTCAGGAAAAACGCTCTCTGGTGAGTTTGAAGCAACTCCGGGTACCTATTATTTGTCCGTGTACAACTTTAACGGTGAAACCATTCCATATAAAGTAACCGCGGAATGGCCAGAAGAAAATACAGAACCAAGCGAAACGGAGCCAAACAATTCATTTGATGACGCTAATACGCTACAGTTGGGCGAAGAGATAAGTGGTCAAACCGATCGTACAGATGACAAGGACACGTACATGATTCAGGTCGAAGAGGAAGGAGTCGTTCAAGTTACGGTAAGTAGCGAGAAGGACGAAGGCTTAAACTGGGTGGTGTTCCATGAAGATGATCTCGAAACGTATTTCGCCTACCCCAAAACCACAGGTAAGAAACTGACTGGAGAATTTGAGGCAAAACCAGGGAAATATTACTTGTTAGTCTACAACACTAACAACACGAAGATTCCGTACAAAGCTATAGTGAACGCAGAGTAATCCCCTATTCATAGGAAGAAAAGCCCTTTCTACCCCTTTTTAAAAAGGATAGAAGGGCTTTTTTTCGCTTGATAAGCGTCTGGTAAAAATCAGCGCGTAACGTTGTGACGTTCCGCACGTCTTTTCTTTACGTAGCTGAAAGAATCAATGGAGCCAATTGTAAATGACTTGTGGCGTCTCTTCCTCAGGACCAGCCGGGAGGACGAATGGAACAGGGTTGCTCCAAGGCTGGGCAGGGGACGGGGCATTGGAGATCATGAATTCTGTCCCCAATGAAACAAAGCTGTACAATTCCTCGATAGCGGCATTGTACAAGCGAACACAGCCGAGTGAAACGGATGAGCCAATGCTCTCGGGATGGTTTGTCCCGTGGAGGGCATAACCGTTCTCCTGAAAGACCATGCCCCTCGTACCATAAATATTGTCATGTCCGCGAGGCTGATTGATTTTTTGTTGAATGGTATAGTAGCCTTCGGGTGTAGAACCGTTTTTTCCTATGGCGACCGGATAGCTGCGTACCAGATGGGAACCGCTGATGAGCTTCATCGTATGTGTCGATGTAGTCAATTGAAGCTGTAACGGTTCGAAAGGCGCAACTGGCTCCGGATAGCCGGGAAGCGGCAGTACATTGCGCAAGCTGTCCCATGCGGACTCTGGCAAGAAGGCCTTGGGATGATACGGATAGCTTTTTAACAAAAGTCTTTTTGGCGGTACTGGAATCTGCGGCAAATAATTGCCTGGATAAGCGCCGGCCAGATCAGACAGCTGGGCAGGCAATGTACCCGTTTGCTGATAGTAGCGATACAAGGCGTTTCGCAAGATCAGTACATGCTGAAGGGTTAGCTGCTCATCCGTGAGTTCTGCCTTACTTTTAGCAAGCGTCGGTTCTCGTTCCAATTGCACAGGTTTATCCCACCATTTTTCACTGAGAACAGTTCGACTCGTCGGATTGTAACGCAAGATGCCTCGGACTTCGCGAGGCTGATAAAACAGCAAGGGACGGAATAGCGGTGAACCAGGTACTTCTGGGACAACCATCACTGTAAAAGGCTGTGTCAGAGCTGGACGCCGGGACTCAACATACCGCCGGACCTGTTCAGATAGCTCACGGGCACTGAGTGTAGGAGGGACTGCAATGACCTCTACATGTGGCTGTGTTTGAGCTGTTGTCGGTACGGGCTGTTTGGAAGCCAGCGGTATTGTCTCGGATGACGCATCTCTCAACGGTCCGGGCGAAAAAGCGAATTGAAAATAGAGAAACAAGAGCGAAGCCAAGAGTAAACGTGTTCGACTGCCCAAGGAATGGCGCTGTCGCTCACGCAGCAGTCTGTGATAAGCGTCACGCGTCTCGTTGTAATACGGGCCTTGCTTGGATACGAGACCACGCCTATACGCTTCGAGAGCTTGTTCCGAGTTTCCTTGTGCTTCTCGTTGTTTGCCAAGGTGAAACCACCCAATGGCTTCGTTTGGATACTGAGTCGTATACCACCGGTAAAAGGCGAGGTCGCTCTGATCCGGATATTTCATATGAAAGGTACTTTTTTCCTGAAGAAAGGAAACCTTGTCCACGGATGCTTCTCCCCCAAATAAATGAGCGTTTAAAAAGGCGCCCTTATTAGGATGTATCGGCGGGAGACGGGAAAATAATGAGAGTGGAGGTCAAAAATGGTTTACTTACGAACGATCAAGCTGCTGCGGGAGAAATTTCCCAACACGAAAGAATATCCATTTCACTTGCCTTCCTTGCGCAAGCTGGAAGAGATTGAGCTTGCGAGCAGTGTCACTTTTTTTGTAGGAGAGAATGGCTCGGGTAAATCTACCTTATTGGAATCCATTGCTTATCAATGCGGTTTTAACACGGCTGGAGGATCACGTCACAACTTTTATGCGGTGCATCGCTCGGAGGCGATTCTGGGTGACTACATACGCCTTTCCTGGCTGCCTAAAATAACGAATGGCTTTTTCCTACGAGCGGAGAGCTTCTATCAGTTTGCCAGCCATATCGATGAGATGGGCCCGAAAAGCTATCAACATTACGGCGGACGCTCGCTGCATGAGCAGTCGCACGGAGAATCTTTTTTCTCGTTGTTTGCCAATCGCTTCAATGGCAGGGGAATCTACCTGCTGGATGAGCCTGAGGCTGCTCTTTCACCGAAGCGTCAAATTGCTTTTTTGTACATGATGCGTGATTTGGTGGAAGAAGGAGCACAATTTATCATTGCGTCGCACTCGCCGATTCTATTGGGCTATCCTGGAGCGACTATCCTTAATTTTGACGAATCGCCGGTACAAGAGGTGAATTATCGCGATACAGAGCACTATCAATTGACGCGCCGTTTCTTGGAGAAGCCCGATTTATTTTTAGATGAAAAATAATTTTCATTCTTCCTGTCACAAAAATCCCCTTGGCGGTTTCTATTAGATGAACGAAGCAGTAGAGGCATTCGTTAATGGCGCACGCGGGAAGGAGGAATCCAGTGGAGGTGCAAGCAAACCTGGTGATGAACCATGCTCGAGTAGAGGATCATACAGATTCCTTTCAAGAATTGTTTACGACTTATTATCCGTTTGTAGTCCGACAGATCATGCGAATTGTGAAAGATCAACAAACGGCAGAAGACATTGCACAGGATGTATTTCTCTCCTTTTACCATACCGATCGCACAGTGATCGAACATATCCCGGCATGGCTGTCCAAGTCCGCGCTCTACGCAGCGTACAATTATCTTCGTTCAGAAAAACGCAGGTACGCCAGACAAGAGCGAAGTGCATCCGAGCAAGAACACGTCAGCCCTTCTTCAGAAGAGATGTGGCTTGCAAAAGAGTCCCAGAGTATCGTCCGCGATGTGCTAGAGGAGCTAGACGAGCGGGAACGAACCTTGCTGGTCATGAAATATTCCGGATTTCCTTATGCGGAATTGGCGAAAGCGACTGGCACGCAGATCAGCTCGGTGGGAACACTCCTCGCGAGAGCGAAAAGTAAATTTCGTACCATATATGGCCGGATGAGGGGGGAAGAGGAATGAAATGTGCCGATACAGGCTTTATCCAGACGTTCTTGGATGGGGAATGCAGTTCAAAAGAAAGTAAGCAATTCCTGCTTCATCTGGAGTACTGTGAAACCTGCCGCACACAGCTGAACGAACTGTCCGCGTTGGATAGCTGGACTCGTGAGAAGATGGAGCATGCTTTTTCCGAGACAAACGGTGGGAAGGTCAATACGGAAGCAGCGTGGCAGCGATTTTCGCAATCCATCGAGAAAACAACTGACACCTATGCACAAGAGCGACAAATGATAACCAATCGAGCAACAATGAGAAGGAGCTGGAATCAGATGAACAAGCAAACAAAAAGATGGGTAACAGGTGCTTCGGCAGCAGCAGTATTGGCTGTGTCCCTTTCTTTCCCCCAAGTACAAGCAGCAGCGAACGATTTTCTGTCCATTTTCCGCATGGATAAAGTAGAGTTTGTCAAAGTGACGCAAGAGGATCTGCGAGAGGTCGAACAATGGATCGCTAACGGCAATTGGGGCGAGACGGAACTGCCTGGGATCGGGAAAATCTGGATGGATAAAAACGATCAAGAGAAACTTGAGCAAAGAAGCTACTATTACAACAACAAGGAATCCGCTGAAAAGGCGGGCGTGAAGCTGCCACAGCTGCCGCAGGACGTCACGGTGGATAGTGTAGAGATCCAATCACCTTTTACTATGCACATGGAGATCGATGCCGATCGTGCAAACAAGCTACTGGCCCAATTGCAGGTAGAGGCGCGCTTTGATGAAAAACTGAGTGGCAAACGCTTCTCCTTGAAGATTCCACAGATGCAGCAGGTCAGGATGCTTATCGGAAAATATAATATTAGCTACTTTGTCGTAGACGCTCCTGAGCTAAGCGCACCAGAGGGAGTCGATCTGGCACAGCTTCGCGAGACAATCTTGGCCCTGCCGTTCATTCCTGATCAAGTGAAAAAGCAGATGATTAGCATCGAAGACTGGCAGCATACCCTCCCTGTACCATACATGGCAGACGGCGAGAGTAAGATGAAGGAAGTAAAAGTGAACGGTCAAAACGGAATGCTGATCACAGGTAAATACAATGCGCATCTGATGTGGCAGCAGGATGGACAGATTCACATGCTGGAAGGCAGCGAAAAGAGCGCCGATGGGCTGTTGGATTTTGCCAATCAACTGAAATAAGGAAATAAATAGTTGGGAATTGGCAGAGTTTTCCTGAAAAGGGAGGGCTCTGCTTTGTCCCGTTTGTCATGGAGAAAGTGAGGTTAGCGATGTCAGATTATGTGATTGAGACCTGGGACTTGACCAAGCAATATAACGGCAAGGCCGGCTGCAAAAATATTACGCTACAAGTACCACGTGGCTCCGTATTTGGTTTCCTCGGGCAAAATGGAGCGGGTAAAAGTACCTTTGTCAGGACGATGCTCGGGTTATTGCACCCAACGAATGGCAAAGCAGTTATGCTTGGGCAGCCGATTGGTAGTGTCGAATCGCGAAAAAAGGTAGGGTACTTACCAGAGCTATTCCGCTATCCGGATTGGTTGACAGGTCAACAGCTTTTAGAGCATCATGCCGAGTTGTGTGGATTAACACATCGCGAGAGTAAAACAGTCATAAAAAATGTCGTTGAGCTGGTCGGAATGGCTGGACGTGAGCGTGAACGCATCCGTGGCTATTCTAAAGGCATGCAGCAGCGTATCGGGATTGCCTGCGCCCTCTTATCCGATCCAGAGCTGATCTTCCTCGATGAGCCGACCTCCGCACTGGACCCAATCGGGCGAAAAGAAGTGCGTGAGCTGATCGCGCGGCTTCGTGACCAAGGAAAGACGGTCTTTCTCAACAGTCATCTCCTGAGTGAAATGGAGAGCGTGTGCAACTACGTCGGGATCATTCACAGCAGTGAGCTGGTCGTACATGGCGACTGGCGCAAGCTGAGCAGCGTCCAACCGCAAATTGAATTGACTGTGGAAAAGGATAGCGCTGGCTTGCCTAACGAGCTTCCTTCTTTCGTCACAGAGAGTCGTCTCGTTAGACAAGAGGAAGACCGTGATACATGGTTAATAACGCTGGATCAGGACAATCGGGTACCCGCTCTGTTGCAACAATTGGTTGCATCCGGGGCTGGAGTACATGAAGTCGTGCGCAAACAGCAATCACTGGAAGACGTATTCCTGTATTGGGTGCAGAGAAAGGAGGGAGAACGACATGTGGCCGATCATCAAAATCACGTATAGAGAAATGATCTCCAAGCGTATTTTCACGATTACGCTGATCATGTCGCTGGCCTTCTTGCTGCTGTTTGGACTTGCCACAGGCTATGCCGTCAAGGAAATGAAGGACTCATTCGGGGGCGCAGGTCCAGAAGCTTTGCTGCAAAAAAACTTTTTTTCCACGCAGCTCTTGGGAATGGGCTTGTACTTTGGCTCCGTCATTACGGCACTCCTGGCGATTTTGAGCAGTGTCGGGAGTATTGCATCTGAAATCGAGAGCCACCAAATCGACACGTGGCTAGCCCGTGCCCTTCCTCGCTACAAATATGTATTGGGGAAATTTTTCGGGTTGGCAAGTATGTTGGGGCTTTACGCACTCCTGATGTTTGCCGGACTTTTGGCGATCAACCAATGGGTGGGTGGCGGTGCGTTGGCTGTTCAGGTAAGTGGAGCCCAAATCCTGAAAGCAGCAGCTTTCTTCGTAAGTATGCCGATCATTCTTGTCTGTGTAGCCATGCTCTTGAGCAGTATAACTACAACAGTAACAGGCGGTATTATCCTGATCATTTTGTACGGGATCAGCTTCATCGGTGGCTTTATCGAGCAGCTTGGTGTTGCCTTTAGCAACAGCTCACTCACGAACATCGGGATTATTTCCAGCCTGGTTTTTCCAACCGATTCGTTATTCAGGCAAATGACGCTCTCACTATTTGACACGGCAGACGATCCGTTGTCCTTTGCTTCGCAAGGAATTTTCGGGACGACATCTCCTCCGAGTACTGCCATGCTCATCTACACCGTTCTCTATGGCATTGTGGCGTTGGGGCTGTCCATCCGGGTGTTTCAAAAGCGGGATGTATAAAATACAAGAAAGAACGGCTTGATTCGTGCCGTTCTTTTTCTTTTCCCTTGATTTTTATGACGTTAATAGAGGAAATGCGGTTAAAACAGTTTATGCGCATATTCTATTCGGATTTTTACGAACATTGCTATAATGACAGCACAATATGAAAGCGCATTCTTGCAAGGGGGAACTCGCGTATGCTGGCATTACTTGGATTTCTCATGGTAGCCGTTTTTATGTACTTGATTATGTCGAAACGGCTCTCGGCATTGGTTGCTTTGATTGTTGTTCCTGTTGTATTTGCGTTGATTAGCGGATTCGGTACAGAAATTGGCGACATGATGCTTGCAGGCATCAAGAAAATTGCGCCTACGGGAATCATGCTGTTGTTCGCCATTCTGTACTTTGGAGTCATGATGGATGCAGGTCTGTTTGATCCATTAATTAAAAAAATCGTAAAAATGGTGAAGGGTGACCCACTGAAGGTGATTGTAGGTACAGCGATTCTCGCTACCTTGGTCGCACTGGATGGAGATGGAACCACGACTTATATGATTACCGTTACCGCGATGCTGCCTTTGTATCGTAAGCTGGGAATCAGACCGATGATTTTGGCAGCCATGGCGATGCTCTCACTCGGTGTTATGAACATGACGCCTTGGGGTGGACCGACTGCACGTGTTATGAGTGTACTCCATATGGATGTTTCCGAGATTTTTGTCCCTGTGATTCCTATGATGATTGGCGGAATTGCGTGGGTGATGATCGTAGCCTGTATTCTGGGCAAACAAGAGCGTAAGCGTCTGGGGATTATTGAGATACCAGATGAAGATTTGAAATCGCTTGCAGGACAAGAAGTGGCGGCGACGGATGAGACCGCTGCACTGAAACGTCCGCGCTTGATCTGGTTCAATCTGTTGTTGACCGCAGCCCTGATGATCGGCCTGATTACGAGCTTTTTGCCACTGCCGACGCTGTTCATGCTCGCTTTTGCGATTGCCCTGTTTGTGAACTATCCGAAAATGCAAGATCAGAAAGAGCGAATTGCCGCCCACGCTGCTAACGCACTGGCTACCGTGTCCATGGTTTTCGCGGCAGGTATCTTTACAGGCATCCTGACTGAAACGAAAATGATCGATGCGATGGCGAGCACACTCGTTTCCTGGATTCCGGATTCACTTGGTTCCCATATGCCTCTACTCGTAGCGTTGACAAGCATGCCATTCACGTATTTCATGTCGAACGATGCGTATTACTTCGGGATCGTTCCAATCCTGGCAAATGCAGCAGCCGCTTACGGAATCGATCCGGCGGAAATTGGTCGCGCTTCCATCCTGGGTCAACCGCTGCATGTACTCAGCCCGTTGTTTGCAGCACAGTACCTGCTGATCGGAATGGTTGGGGTCGATTATGCAGAAACCCAAAAGTTCATCCTGAAATGGGCGTTTGGAACATCGATCGTGATGATTGCGCTTGCTCTTCTTACCGGAGTTATCTCATTTTAGTCAAAGATAAGAAGGAAAAAAGGAAAAAGAGGCCTACTCATGGCCTCTTTTTCGTCATCGAGCGAAATGAGATACAATGAGAAGAAGAGGAGGGAACGATGTGCGTTTTCACAGCAAGCTGATGTTGATTATTTGTTCGCTCCTTTTTGGTGTGACGGTCATACTCGGTACAATGTTTGAGCAGATGCTGGCGGGCGTATTGGAGCATGAGATCGGGACGCGCGCACTGCATACCGCCAAGACCGTCGCGCAGATGTCCGAGATCAAACAGGCGTTTGACACAGAAGATCCCGCCAAGATTATCAATCCAATCGTGGAAAAAATACGCGTGGACACAAATGCGGCTTTTATCACAGTAGGAAATTTGCAAAGCATTCGCTATTCCCATCCTGATCCAGAGCAGATTGGCAAAAAGATGGTGGGAGGCGACAATGAGGCAGTATTTAAAGGGCAATCTATTATCTCTGAGACAGTCGGTTCGCTTGGCCCTGGACTCAGAGGAAAGACACCGATCTATGATGAGGAAGGAAAGGTGATGGGGGTCGTTTCGGTCGGCTTCTTGTTTGAGGATATAAATGAGACGATCGAATCGTATCGCAATCGAATCTTCGTCATCGGCATCGTCACCTTGCTCTTGGGTGTGGTGGCTACGCTCATTCTTTCACAAAATGTAAAAAAAGCCATATTTGGTTTGGAGCCTGAACAAATCGGGCGATTGTATCAGGAAAATCAAGCCGTGCTGGAATCGATTCGCGAAGGCATTGTGGCGGTCAATAAGGATGGAGCGATCACACTCGCGAATCAGACCGCTCTCCATATGCTGGGGCAAGCGAAGAATAAAGACAAGATCATGGACAAACAGGACGAGCTGGTTCGGTCGTTGGGCCTTCATGAGGTGATTGAGACAGGGAAAGCCGAATTTGACCGCGAAACGAAAGTGGACGAGCACATATTAGTGGTGAACCGGGTCCCGATTATGGATAAGGAGCGCCATGTTTTGGGCGCGGTAGCGAGCTTTCGCAATCGGTCCGAGCTGTTCGAGGTCACACAGGAGCTGTCACGAGTGAAGGAGTATGCGGAAGTCCTTCGTTCCCAGACGCACGAGTATTCCAACAAACTACACCTCATATCAGGACTCATCCAGCTCGAATCGTATCAGGAAGCCATTGAAACGATCTCTTCTGAGTTGAATGTACATGTCCACAATACGACGTTTATTATGCAAGAAGTCCCCGACCCACTGATAGGTGGCTTATTGCTCGGGAAGCTGAATCAAGCCAACGAACGCAAAGTGGAATTGAAAATTGATCCAGAAAGCAACTTCCGTGACATTCCTGCCTCGATTGATCGCTCACAGCTGATTGTCATTCTTGGCAATTTGATAGATAATGCGATGGACGCTGTAAAAGCTCCGGGTGCATTTGTACCAGAAATCACCATCTTTTTGCTCAATATGGAAGAGGTCCTGCTCATCGAGGTAGAGGATAGAGGGCCAGGCATCTCCGAAGAAAATGCTGAACGAATCTTTGAGCTGGGCTTCTCTACCAAACAACAGCCGAATCATGGCTACGGACTGCACTTAGTCAAACAAGCTGTTTTACATGTACACGGCAATATTACGCATACAGGTAATCCGGTAGGTGGAACAATTTTTACTGTGACGATACCAAAGGATGCACACACGGCAGAATGGAAGGAGGCCGTACTAGATGATACGGGTACTCATTATTGAGGACGACCTGAGAATCGCAGAGGTAAACCGACGCTTCGTGGAAAAAGTGGAGGGGTACGAGGTGATTGGCATTGCCACGAATGGACAAGAGGCCAAAGACCAAATGGAAATTTTACAGCCCGATCTCGTGTTGCTCGACATTTATTTTCCGGATATGGACGGCCTCGATTTTTTGTCGATCATAAAGGAGCAGTTCCCTACAACGGATGTCATCATGCTGACAGCTGCCAAAGAAGTAGATGCAGTTGTAGAGGCGATCCGCTACGGCGTATTCGATTTTATTACCAAGCCGCTTATCTTTGCACGCCTGCAACAAACATTACGGAATTACCAGGAGTTCAGGCAAAAGGTCTGTGATTGGAAAAAAGACACCGATCAGATCAGTCAAACCCAAATCGATGAACTCATTGCCCGGACAGGCCAAAAGAAGACACCCGACACAAAGGCAGTCAAAGGAATTGATCAAATTACGCTGGACAAGATCTCTGGCTTTCTCATGCAGACACAGGAGGCCACAACGGATTTAGTCAGCAAAGAAACAGGCATTAGCCGTTCAACAGCAAGGCGATACCTCGAATATTTGGTTGCCAAAGGAGACGCCATCGCAGACCTTTCGTACGGTGTCGTCGGACGTCCAGAACGCGTGTACAAAAGCGTCGGGCGGCCAAAAGAATAATAAAAGACCCTCCGTGCCCACAAGTAAGCTTCAAAACCTACTTGAGAGTGCGGAGGGTCTTTTTGTATTAAATAGGCATTTAAAAAGTACCGATGAACCAACAAAGCTGGCGAGAAGAAAAAGCACAGATCTCGCAGACCTTGACAACGCCTACCCAGTCGGAACTTCCAAAAGGGGACCCGATTGTCGAACACTTCTTCTATGGGAAACTTCCGCCCGTAGGGTGGCTTTGGCTCGACGGTCCCCTTTTGGAAGTGGAGACGGCCAGTCAATCCCCCTTGCGGGTGTGTCAGAGTCGAAGAGAACTGTGCTTTTTCTTCTCCTCCCCTATGTTGACTCAAACGCTTATTTAATCACACAGCTCGCTTCCACCCGATAAATACGCTGCCCACGAGAAGAAAAGCGCTCCTCGTACTCCGTCATCACATTATCCGCCGCCAGCTTGGACTGGTGCAGGTCAAAGGTGATATTGCGCATCTGGAAACGCTCCGCAGCAAATTGGTTGAGTGAAAACTCAAAAAGGTTCTCATTGTCTGTCTTCATATGAAGCTCGCCGTCTGCCACAAGCACCTGACGATACGTGTTCAAGAAGCTTTTGTAAGTAAGACGGCGTTTCGCATGACGGGTTTTTGGCCACGGATCACTAAAGTTCAGATAGATGCGAGAAATTTCATGATCGGCAAACAACTCGGTCAACTTGGAAGCGTCGTACTGAACAAAAGCCAGATTCGGAATAGCTTTGTACTCCGTACGCTGGACAGCGCGCAGAACGACCTCCGCCTTCAGTTCAACCGCAATGAAATTGATGTCAGGGTGACGCTCGGCCAATGTATTAATGAAACGTCCTTTTCCACAGCCGATCTCCACGTGAATCGGATTGTTATTCCCGAAGCGTTCCTTCCAATTTCCTTTATAGGAAAGGGGATTGTCTACGAACGTCGGATATTCTCTCAGGGCCGCTTCGGCACCTGGAATGTTACGCAGTCGCATATGTGCCTCCTTCAAAACGAACTCCTATCTACTTTACGATGACTCCCTGCTAGTTGCAAGTAGAGAGAGAAGAAAGAGAAGCGAGATTCCGGAGGCAGATTACGTTAGAAAGGTGCGAAAAGGGGTTTTTTGTAAAAGGTACTAGGACGAAAGTCGCATACATCGCGGATTTTAACATAGGATGGCTGGATAAATTTTGCCAATTTGAGAGGGACATTCTGGCAGGAAAATAGACTGAAAATTTGAGGAATGCCTGTTAAATCAAGCGCGAAGGCGTCAAGCGGTAATCGTATCCAGTTGAAAAAATCATTTTTGGCAAGTTTTTGGTAATTTCATAGTGTGTGGGCTTTGGTAAAGTAGAGAACAAGTGAGAGGTCAGCCAAACTTTGCATAAAATGGTCCCCTGAGAGAGGGATCTTTTTCAAAAGAAAAGGGAGGATGAACAGCATGAAATTACATAAAGCCCTCATAGGAATCGTAATGGGAGTAGCATTGGGAGTCACAGCGATTGTCGCTCCGCTGCCAGGAGAGAAAAATGTAGCTGAGGCGGCATGGACGCAATCCAAGGCGGACAAAGTCATTGCCACGGGAAGAAAGTATATGGGTACTCCTTATAAATTCGGTGCGAGCAGCAATACCACAGCCGTTTTTGATTGCTCTTCCTTTACAAAGCGCGTATTTAAAGTCGCAGTCGGCAAGAGCTTGCCACGCACTTCTCGCGATCAAGCCAAGGTAGGAACGAGTGTGTCCAAGTCGAACCTGAAAAAAGGAGACCTGGTGTTCTTCAAGGCGAGTAAAACGACGACGTCCAAACGGATCACACACGTGGCGATCTATGCAGGTAACAACAAACTCCTTCATACATATGGAAAACCAGGAGTGACGTATTCGACCTTTAAGGGCACGTCCTGGGAGAAACGCTTCGTTTCGGCACGGCGAGTCTTGTAATCTACCCGTCTGGCTCTCTACTTACTAATACGTCTCGCACGCGGTAAAGTTGCGATGAGCGAATAGGCAAGTTTTGTAAATAGGATAGGGGAAAGGGATGATCCATTGCAGATCATCCCTTTTTTGCTGTCGCGCGAAACTCAATCGAATCTCTTTGCAGGCCGAGCATACTTTTGCCGCCAATAAAAGAAACAGGAAGCAAGAAAGAGGGGGATGGAGGCAAGCAGCATCACTTCCTTGGCCGTAAGTCCGCATGCGATCAATAGACTCGTTATCGCCTGTGAAATCGGCTGCAAGCCTAAAGAGGAGAGCGAAACCAAACTCATGACTTTCCCCAGCGAGGCTTGTGGCACCTTTTCCTGAACAAAAGAGAGAATCGGAACATTAATGAGAGAAAACGTGACGCCGAGCGTAAATAGAATAAGCAAGCTGAGCCAGAACTGTTGGGTGAGACTAAAAGCAAAAAAGACAAGTGCTTGCATGATCATGAAAAGAAAGGCGATCTGCAACCTGTTTTGGCCTAGTGTCGTGAGTGTGAGCACGATTGCCCCAGCAAGCATGCCAAAAGCGAGTGCCCCTTCCAAAAAGCTGTACTGCAGCGTAGAACCAGCTAGCACCTGATCTACAAAAATCGGCAAGCCGATATATAAGGGGCCCATCAAAAATACGTTCAAGCAGATGATGGAGGTCAATAGCAAGGGAAGGAAATCCGATTGTTTGACATAGCAGAAGCTTTCCTCTATAGATTCCTTAAGCCGTTGCTGTGGTTTGGAAGGAACTGCTGGTTCCTGTTTCGGCATGCACCATGCAGATACACCTGCAACCAGCAGAAGCAAGCCAACAAAGCCGTATAAAAGGGGGTAACTTCCCCACTCAATTACAAAACCGGCAAGAACAGGACCGAGCAGTTGTGAGGTTTGGTTTGTCGTTTGTAGCACAGAATTCGCTCGCAAAAGGGAGGAAGAGGGTACGATTGACGGAATGAACGAATTTTGAGCTGGCCAATAAAAGGCATCAATGGTACCGAAGAAGAGAGCGAACCAAATAAATAGCGCCAACGAGGAATACCCCCACCAGATGATTCCTCCAAGCAACAGCATCAAAAATGCTTTCAACATGCTTGTGATCGACAGGATTCTCTTTTTGCTCATCCGATCAGCGAGCGTTCCGCCTATCAGCATGAAGACGATCCTGGGAATGGTTGCCGCCATAAATACGATGCCTAATGAGGCCTCCTGAGATAAAACCTGGATGATATACCAGGTTTGCGAGAAAAGAAAGAGTGAGATGCTGAGTCCGGAACAAAGGGCGGACATCCAAAGAAGGGTAAAAGGTTTCGTAAACAAGCGGGATGTATCCGCTGAGGGAAGGCTAGATTGCTTGGGGACAGCTTCCATGGAAATTCACTCTCCTTATTATTAACCGGTTAAAAAATATTAACCGTATGTCTGAAAGAAAAACCTACTCGAATAGGCTTTTCATACACATGTGGACTTATCGGATTACATGTTCCTTTGTTACTCCTGTCTATCCTTTTTAAATAACGGTTCATCAATTTGAAATCCCGTAATCATCAGGTAGTAATCCTGCTTCGAAGATGGGTCATCCAAGGAGCTTTGCTGCAATTCGTGGAGTAGGCTCCGGTATTTTTGCAAAAAGGACACAAACGCTTGCTCACTGACTCTGACTTCAGACTGTAGGGAGATGCGCGGCCATTTCTCGACTTCCGTTGATGTCAGTGCAAAGGCTTCTTCAGGAGCACTGAGCGCTCTTGTTTTCGCCCGTTGCAACACTTCGACATAGGATTGTCTGGTAGCCTCCTTCGACTCCGTATACGTGAGCAGATGATCAGCGGGTATGAAGCCTCTTGCCACCGCCTGATAGTATTTGAGAATGTTGCCGCCCTTCTCTTCCTTTTTAACCAACTGGATGATGCCATGCTTCTCCAACTCACGCAGGTGGTACAGAATCTTCGCACGAGACAGTCCAAAAAGCTGGGAAAGCTGTTGCCCCGTGTGCGGCTTTTCCACCAGATGCATCAGCATTTTCGTGCGTAACGGGTCACTGATCACTTTTAGCTGATCGTAGTTTTCGATGATAAAAATCGACTTTTGTTCCAATATGTATCACAATCCTTTTAACCAGTTAAAATTTATTAACTCGATTGTATAAGGGGATATATGGAAAAGTCAATACAAAAACCCTTCCTGAGTGACGGTGATTCACAAAGGAAGGGTTTTGGCTTTACTTGCAACACTAGATTTTCAAAATACCACCCATGCTCGCATTCGTTACCAGCTTGGAGTAACGAGCCAGATAGCCTGTTTTTACTTTCGGCTCGAATTCTTTCCAGCCTTCTTTGCGGCGAGCCAGCTCGGCTTCATCCACGAGCAGATGCATCGTGCGCTCCTCGAGGTCAATCGAGATGATATCTCCGTCCTGTACGAAGGCAATTGGACCGCCTTCTGCGGCTTCTGGAGACACGTGACCGATACTGATTCCGCGAGAAGCACCGGAGAAGCGTCCGTCTGTAACGAGCGCGACTTCTTTACCGAGACCCATACCCACGATTTGCGAGGTAGGAGCCAACATTTCTGGCATACCTGGTCCGCCTTTAGGACCCTCATAGCGGATGACGACAACATGACCAGATTTGATTTTGCCAGCAGCGATTCCTGCCAGAGCTTCCTCTTGGGAGTCGAAGCAGATGGCTGGACCTTCGTGCTTTTTAATAGAAGGATCGACACCGCCTGTTTTGATGATCGAGCCTTGTTCCGCCAGGTTACCGAACAGAACTGCGAGACCGCCAGAAGCGCTGTACGGGTTGTCGAGGCGACGAATGACTTGATCGTTTTTGATTTCAGCGTCAGCGATGTTTTCGCCAAGGGTTTTGCCCGTGACTGTGATACGGTCCGGATGGATCGCGCCTGCTTTTTTCGCGATTTCTTTCAGAACCGCAGATACGCCGCCTGCCTCGTGGCAATCCTCGATATGATAGTCGGAGGAAGGAGCCAGCTTGCAAATATGTGGAATGCGCTTTGCTACTTCGTTGATGCGCTCGATTGGGTATTCGATACCTGCTTCTTGTGCGATAGCCAGTGTATGAAGAACTGTATTGGTTGACCCGCCCATCGCCATGTCGAGAGCGAATGCATCGTCGATTGCCTCGAGTGTCACGATGTCGCGTGGCTTGATGTCGCGTTCAATCAGATTTTTCAGTTTTTCAGCAGATGCTTGTACCAGCTCGCGACGTTCAGGAGAGACAGCGAGTACGGTACCGTTGCCTGGCAGAGCCAATCCGATGGCTTCGAGCAGACAGTTCATCGAGTTCGCTGTAAACATACCGGAACAAGAACCGCAAGTCGGGCATCCATATTGCTCCAGCTCTTCGAGTTGCTGGTCGTTGATCAAGCCTGCTTGGTGAGCGCCGACACCCTCGAATACGGAGGAAAGCGAGATGGAGCGGCCATCACTCGTTTTTCCGGCTTTCATAGGACCGCCGGTTACAAATACGGTTGGAATGTTGACACGAAGTGCGCCCATGATCATCCCAGGCGTGATCTTGTCACAGTTTGGAATACAGATCATGCCATCAAACCAGTGAGCAGCGACAACGGTTTCCAAGCTGTCTGCGATGATCTCGCGGCTCGGGAGGGAGTAGCGCATCCCGATATGTCCCATAGCGATTCCGTCGTCAACACCAATCGTATTGAATTCGAATGGAACCATGCCAGCAGCGCGAACGGCTTCCTTGACCAGTTTTCCAAACTCCTGCAAGTGCACGTGACCTGGAATAATGTCGATGTACGAGTTGCAAATAGCGATAAACGGTTTATCGAAATCCTCATCCTTTACACCTGCTGCACGAAGCAAGCTACGGTGTGGTGCGCGGTCGAATCCTTTTTTGATCATATCACTTCGTTGTCTGGCCAATTTGAAAAACTCCCTTCCAATACGGTTCATGCCTGTCTTATGTTTTGAACTATCTTATCAATTTTTAATTACAGAAACAACCGTAAAAGTCTGAACATTCGCTCAGCCCCGGGTGGTTCGGACAGCTGCTCTCGATTGGGATACGTTTAGGAATCATAGCGAAATCAGCTTGTTTGGGATAAAATAGAAGAATCGACTCTATTTCGGTTGGAGTGAACAAAATGTTAGATGAGTTAAAAAACATCTGGTCGGACGGGAATGAAGAGGAGCGGCGCATTCTCGAGCTGGCTGTTGCTGCCATTCGTCAAAAGCGGGAACGGAAAAGTGCGTTTATCTCTGGGTTTCTCGGATTAAAGGGAGAGTTTATAGACGAAGAAAGACAGTCATATCGCTTTGAATTGCCTCTAACCCCTTTTATGCACAATTCAGGGGGAGTTGTTCATGGAGGAATTCTTGCCACCTTGATCGATTCAGCGATGGGCTCCTTGATCAATCGGTCCTTGCCATCCAATCAGTATGCAGTGACGACAGAGCTAAAGCTCAATTATTTGCTTCCGGGAATAGGGGAGCGGCTACGCGCTGAAGCGAGCTTTTTGCATCGCGGACACACATTGGTCGTCATGGAGGGCAGTGTTTACGATGATCGGGATAGGCGGATCGCCCACGGTACAGGAACGTTCATTGTTCTCACCAAAAATGGACGGAAATAAAACCCCTCGCTCTACACCAAAAAGGTGAGAGCGAGGGGTGACGGCGTTATTTAATGACAACGAGACCACTGTATTCCGAGATATAGGTGAGCATTTTGGTGGAAAGCGGCACGATAAACTCCATGTCTTCTTTTTCTGCGATACCGGATCGTGAAACGATCCGCGCCCACTTGGCGGTCAGCTTGTAGTAATCGGAACCAAACGAGGCGTGAACCGTCTCACTCCGATGCCGAAACGTGACTGGGCTTGTGTCCAGCTTCATCGGGACCATGCTGATGATATCCTGCAAAAACAAATGGTAGGTTGTGTGTGGCTTGAAAAAAACGAGCTCCTTTGTGGTAACAGAGAAGCCGTAGCTATTGTTCATTTGGGTGAATTTGAGTTCACCTTCCATATTTTTCAGCCGAATGAAGTCGGTGTTCATGTTTATCCCCCTCCTTCGGGTATCTCTCTATGATAGTAATCTTTCCTATACAAGTGCAAGTGGAAGGTTGTTCAAAAAGTCGTCTTTTGACATCGAATATTATTTAGGAAGTTGTTCCAAAGGGAAAAAGGAGCGAAATGTCATGATCGAAATTGCAAAAGAAGCAGCAAGTGTCGCGGGTGCGTTTTTGAAGGAACGTTTTCTCGAACAGCTCGTGCCCGATGAGGAATTGCATAACGACGTGAAGCTGCCAGAGGATAAAGGCAGTGAACAGCGCATCATCGAGGTACTGCATCGCCACTTCCCGACACATACTATTTTTTCTGAAGAGGTTGGAATGGTTTCCCGCGAGGAAGAGTATCTGTGGATTATCGACCCTTTAGATGGAACGAATAACTATTTTATCGGCTATCCGTATTTCTCGATCTCGATTGCGTTGCAGCATAAGGGCGAGCTGGTGCTGGGCGTCGTCTACAATCCGGTAGCAGGTCAAATGTTTTGGGCGGAAAAAGGAAAAGGAGCCTATTTGAACGGAAAACGATTGAATGTCAATAACCGCCAAGACCTCACACGTGCAGTCGGTACGTACATCCGTGGACGCAACACGGTAACGAAGGAAGAAGAGATGGCTTTTACGGAACCATTCGTATTCCAGACCAAGCGACTCATGCGAAATATTGCGCCTGCACTGGACTGGTGCTTGCTGGCAAACGGATGGCTCGATTATATCGTGATGCAACGCTCCAATATTATGGATGTGGCCGCCGGAATTGTTATCGCCCAGGAGGCGGGGGCAACGATTACGGACTGGTCTGGAAAGCCGTATCAGCATGAACCATTCCAACAGGATCACACTCCTTCATTCGTGGCGAGCAACGGACATTTGCATGAAACCATTCGCGGTATGATTCGACAGTAACGGGAACAAAAGAAGCACGACTTATGTAGTGCAACCAAATGTTTCGGCTCACGTATAAAAAAGTTGCGAATGATTTGTTATTCTGGGATAGGTAAAAGAGGTGAGAAAAATGGCACGATTGGAATATCGGCTGCTGGATGAGGCGCGGGGATACCCTGTTCAGTTTTACTACGACAACGTGGACAAAGATGAGGTCTCCTTACGTTTTGCTTGCGATTATTTGGTGAAAGGGCATGTCGTTTATGAAAAGACGTCCTGTGCAATCGAAAACGGTACGTATGTCATTTACGTCAAGCGCTCAACAGAAGAGCAAGCTGTCGATTATGCGGAGGCAGTGTCTGCACGCTGGGGCAGCATCCAGATCGAAATGCGTGAATATCAAGAAAATGCAAGCGTTTATCCGCTCGTTCACACGTTTTATTTCAAGGACGATGACGATGCTCTCTTGCATTTGCAAAGCGACTACTTGTATGTGAATGGACGCGAATGGGAGAAGACATCGGCTGAGGTGGATGAAGATCGGCAGGTTTATGTTTACTACGCGAAGCCAGTGTAGGAGGAAAAAAATGGCACAAACGAAATCGAAGAAAGTAGTCGGTCTGTTCGTCGCAGCAGCACTTGCGATCAGTGGTTGTTCTTCTGAGGACGACTATAATGATTGCTACGATAATGACAATGACGGCTATTGTGACGATAGCAGCAGTGGGGGTTCGAGCTCTACTTACAGGTCTTACAAGAGCAAATCCGGAGTATCGAGTGGGATAAGCACGAGCAGCTCCAAGGGCGGTATCGGCAGCTCGGGCTATTCCAGCTCCGGGTGAGGTGAGGGAAGTGGAAGCCCATAACCAACGAGAACGTGAGGCGCTGTACGGCCCGATGCGGGAAGAGGGCGTATTTACCTGGGATTGGATGTATGGCGAGGAGTATGCTCTATATGATATCCACCTGATCTCTCCCGCTTTTCGAGAAGAAATCGCGATGGCAACCGAGCGGCTTGGGCAAATCTTTACCAAGGTCGTTCCCGTATTGCAGCGTGCAGAGGACTCCCTGTTGCTAGAGCTAGGAGTGCCAAAGCAGGCATTGCAGGCAGTCAGGGTCGTCGTTTCCCAAACGGTGCCGACTGTGATTGGACGCTTTGATTTTGCCCAGACGACAGAAGGATTGAAGATGCTCGAGTGCAACAGCGATACCCCTACCGGAATCGTCGAGGCTTTTTATGTGAACGGCCGTGCTTGTCGCCATTTCCTGCGCGAGGACCCGAATGAAGGGATGGAGCGGCAGTTGCGTTCGGCATTCAGTAAGGTGTTCGACGCCTATCGGGTGCAAGGCTATGATACAGATTCTATCTGGTTTAGCTCACTCGACTGGCATGAGGAAGACAAGGGAACGACGTTGTATTTACTGGACCAATCAGGTCTGCCTGCCCGGTTTGCTGCTTTGGAGCATTTGCGTGTTTGGCAAGATCGTCTCTATGTAAAGGAGAATGAGGAGCTATTGCCAGTCGATGTGCTGTACCGCCTGCATGCTTTGGAAAAACTGGCGGTAGAACAGGATGAAGATGGTTATCCGACAGGTGAGCATGTGCTCTCGCTGATTGCCCGCAAAAAGCTGGCCATTATAAATCCTCCTTCTGCGTTTCTCATTCAGACGAAGGCTTTGCAGGCGCTCATCTGGAACTTACATGAGGCGAATGAGTTTTTCACCGAAGAAGAGCACGCGATCATCGAAGCTTACATGCTGCCGACTTATTTTGAAAATCGGTTTGCAGGCAGGGAGGACTACGTCACGAAGCCGATTTTTGGGCGGGAAGGTGGCGGTGTCATGCTGTTTGCATCAGATGGTACGCTGCAAGAGAAGGATCAGGAAGAGTTTTACTGGGAGCAGCCGATGATTTATCAGAAACGGGTAGAGCTTCCAGAGATAACGGTTCAGACGATGAAGGGAGCATATGCTGGACGGCTGCTCTGGGGGTCCTTTTGGATCGGTACAGAGGCATCGGCTATTGTAGCTCGTGTCGGGGGACCGATAACAAACAACCTATCCTATTATTTGCCGATCGGCATAGACAAGTAGTGAAAGGAGAGGACAACGTACATGTTGGGACAATTGGATTACGTAGTAAACTTTTTATTGTATTTGGCAGTGACCATTCCCATATTGGCTGTAGGGATTTTTGTATTTACGATTACGACTCCTTACAAGGAGTTTGATCTGATCAAGCAGGGAGCACAGACTGATGATCCGAAGAAAATGGCAGCGGCAAAAGCAGCCTCGCACGATTTGGGAGGGAAAATCATCGGTTTGGCAATCGTCCTCGCTTCGGCTGTATACCACTCGGTTAACTTGTGGGATTTGGTCATCTGGGGTATTGTAGGAATGGTATTTCAAGTCATCGTTTTTTATTTGTTCGAATGGGTCACACCATTTAAAGTCGTGTCTGAAATTCCGAATGGAAACGTATCCGTCGGTATTTTCGCTTCGCGGTTGAGTATTGCCGCGGGCTTGCTGATGGCTGCGCTGATCAGTTACTAAGCATGGAAAGAGGCGTTCACCTTCGAAGTCTGGTGCTCATGTAGGTTCTCTACATTTGGCTCCTCCCGCTTCAGGTTTCCGCCTCTTTTTCGATGCGGAAGCGATCCTATTTTGAATAGGCACTTATGAGCACAGGGAGGAGTCTTTTTGTTCTGGCGCGTCATGTATGAGATTTTTATCATTATGCTAGTGATTACGTATGCGATCCTGTTGTTCGCAGACTTCTCTAATCATCCTCTCTTGACGGATGAGCTGATGGACAAGGTAGACACTTGGCTGATCATCATGCTGATTGTTGAGTATTTGGTCCGGCTATGGAGGGCGGAAGACAAGCGGAAATTCGTCTTGGCCAACTGGTTCGATCTGATTGCAATGATTCCATTGGACTCTTATTTGTATTTAGCCAGAATCATGCGCGTGCTTCGGCTGGTGCGCATCGTGCGCGCTTCACCGTTTTTGTTGGGAATCATTCGTTCAGGTCCGATGCGTCAAGTATTTGGTGTCGTCACGATTATCATGTTGTGGAGCTCGACTGCGATTTATTTGCTGGAATACGGTGTAAACGAGAACATCAAAAGCTTCCCGGATGCGTTGTGGTGGTCGATTGTGACAACTACGACAGTCGGCTACGGTGATATTTCGCCTGTGACGTCAGGTGGAAGGATCATGGCGGCGATCTTGATGATCACGGGGATCGGAATGCTGGGAGCCTTGACGGCAAATTTTGCTACGCATTGGACAGAGACACATGAAAGCAAAAGCCCAGATGAGAAAGATCGTTTGACCGAAGAGATCAAAAAGCAGACGATCACAAATATCCGACAGATCGAAAACTTGACCGAGCGAGAGTATGAGACGCTCAAAGAAAGTATGGATTTGCTGTATCGTCGAACGAGGAAAAAGAGTGAAGAATAAGCGGAGGCAACTAGCTGTCAGGCATCAGGCTTGGCAGCTTTTTTCTTCTCCATTTTGAATCACTTTCATAATGTTTACAAAGGCTGCGTAGGAAGAAGTTCATTTCCAGTCCAAGCGCCTCTGGAGCCCGACCAAGCGTAGGAATAAATGGCGGGGGTTTTCAGCTTCACTTATGGAATACCTCTCCGAAACTTCTACGTTTGAAGCGCTCCCGCCATTTATTCCGAAGCGGACAGTCAATCCCCCTTGCGGGGCGTAGGCCGAAGCGCAGACTGGAAATGAACTTCTTCCCTTCACAACAGCATCGTCCCAAACCACTATGTTCAAGTGAAATATGATTTTGTTATTGACGAGGCAATCCATCCCAATTATAATTCCGAGTAAACATATATGAATTACAAAAAATAAGTTTGGATAAAGGGGTTATCCGATGGCGAAAACAGCGGTTTTGGTAATTGCTCACGGTTCACCCGATCCTGACTGGTTGGCGTTGGTGGAATCAGCCGTATGGCAGTGCCGCACTGATTTGCCAATTCGGGTAGCTTACTTGGGAGGAGTAGAAGGACGAAGCATCAGCGACGAAGTGAATCGTCTGGAAGCATCAGGAACCACAACAATTGTCGTCGTTCCCCTATTCGCCACGGCAGGAAGCAATCACGTAGGGGAAATCCGGGCGATGCTTGGACTAGACCCGTGGCCTACAGGAGAGACAGACCTGATTCGCGTTCCGGTTCAGGCAAGAATTCTCTGGTGTCCGCCATTGGAGGATCACGGAAACGTCGAGCAGATCGTGGCGGAGCGAATCGCAAGTCTATCGCGTGTGCCTAGTCGGGAGGCTTTGTTGCTCGTCGGGCACGGCAGTGACTTGCCTGGATGTCATGAGCGCTGGGAAAAGCTGCTCTTGCGTCTGACATTCCGCTTGCAAAACCGCTATGCATTTGCTGCTGCCGGATATGCGACACTGAGGCCCGATACACTGTACGAACAAGCCTGTTCACTGGCACAAAAAGGGGATGTCCTCGTGCTTCCTTTGTTCGTCAGCCAGGGCTACTTCACGCGACAAGCAATCCCGAAACGGCTCGCTGGCTTGGCTTATCGCTATGAGGGCAGTGCGTACTTGCCCCATCCACTGATTGCGGACTGGATGAGCCAATCGATTCGAATGGCATTGGTAACGGACATCTTTACACAAAGGAGCATGTACGAGCATGGCAGAGAGAAAGCAGTGGAAGTGGGCTGCTGATCCATCCCTCAACAAAATGGAGTTTACGAAGCTGGAAAAAGACGGACTGGATGTCATCGGAACGATCGTAAACACCTATTCAAAAGAAGAGTTTGCACCGATTGAATCTTCTGACATGGATCGATTTAAATGGGCGGGCGTCTATCAGCAGCGGCCAAAGGACGGACACTTCATGATGCGTGTACGCATACCTGGAGGCATTTTGAATAGTGAACAAGCGCGGGTGCTCGCCAACATCGCGGAAGATTATGGACGTAATCTGGTGGATGTCACCACGCGTCAGGCCGTGCAATTTCACTGGCTCACGGTAGAATCGCTCGCTGACATTTTTGAACGGCTCGCATCAGTCGGACTCTCCTCTTTTGAAGCATGTGGAGACTGCCCGCGACAAATCATGGGGAACCCACTGGCAGGAATTGATCCTTATGAAGTGTTGGATACGCGTCCTATCGTAGCCGAGTTAGAAAAATTTTTCTTGCTCAATCGCGACTTCTCCAATCTGCCACGCAAGTACAAAATATCGGTTTCTGCCAACATCCATAACGCCGCGCATGCGCAAATCAACGACCTAGCTTTCACCCCGGCCCAAAAAGTCATAGCTGGCGAAGATGTGATCGGCTTTCATGTATGGGTAGGTGGCGGCTTGTCAGCGAAGCCATACTTGGCGAAGCAACTCGATGTTTTCGTGCGACCAGAAGAGGTCGTCAAAGTAGCGGCAGGAGTTACGACGCTGTTCCGCGATTTCGGCTACCGTCAAAAACGTACGCATGCACGTCTTAAGTTCTTGGTCGCTGACTGGGGACCGGAAAAGTTCAAGGAGCAATTACTAGAGCTGGTGGGCGAGCTTGAGCCCTGTGGTACCGATTTAACCTCGGGCTGGAATGGTGGATATTTTTACGGCATTCACGAGCAGCGCCAAGCAGGACGATACTACGCAGGCTTGTCTGTTCCCGTTGGGCGGATGAATGCAGGGGAACTAAATGAGCTTGCCCGTCTGGCGGACGAATATGGCGATGGGACAATTGGCACCTGTAACACGCAAAATGTCCTGATACGCAACATTCCCGAAGCGAAGGTAGCAGCTTTCCGCCATGAGCCGATGATTGTGAACCGCTTTAAATTGCAGCCCACTACGTTTGTCGGGTATGCCGTATCGTGCACAGGTATGGAATTTTGCAATCTAGCAATCGTGGAGACCAAGGAGCGGATGCGTTCGCTGGCTCAATATTTGGATGATACGGTTGTTCTCGAAACACCGCTGCGCATTCATGTGATTGGTTGCCCGAATTCTTGCGGTCAGCGCCAAATTGCGGATATCGGCCTGCAAGGTGCATTGGTCAAGACACCGAACGGGATGGTTGAGGCGTTTGACATCTACGTAGGCGGGACACTGGAGGAACCACAATTCAACCGCAAGCTCAACGCGCGGATTACTGTGGACAGACTCGGTCCCTTCCTTGCCCAATTGATCACACTGTACAAGGCGGATCGTCAGGAAGGAGAACCATACTGGCGCTACGTGGAGCGGGTAGGACTTTCCCATATCCAAGCACAGGTAGACTCCATCCTGCAACCAGCGTAATACTCGTGCAGGTAGGGCTAGATTAAGGGAGGAATGTCATGGCAGAGGAACATGCAGAGAGCTATCTTTATAAGCTGGAAGCCGTGCTAGAGGAAGGGCGGTTACTGACGGTTGTGGTGATCGCCCAAACGGATGCGCGAGCCTTCTCTTCCGCCGAGAACAATCTTTTGCGACATACGATAGCGCCACCTCGTATCAGAGAGCTGAGCTTGGTGGAAAAAAAGCCGCTCGGACGCCAAGGAGTCGGGTTCGTAGTGGAAACCTCTACGTTTGCTTAAAACGGCCAAGACTCTTCCTGTGAAGGAACAATGCAGCAAGGAGGACGGATTCGCAATGAACGCAGGCAGAGTCGTTTTTGTCGGAGCAGGGCCTGGTGACCCAAAGCTGCTGACGATTCGCGGCATGGAGTCGCTTCGTCTTGCGGATGTGATTGTGTACGATCGTCTAGCAAACCCGCAGCTTCTCTCGTACGCAAAAAAGGGAGCCACCCTCATCTATTGCGGGAAAGAGGCCGATCATCATACATTGCCACAAGAAGAGATCAACCTTCTGCTCATCCGGGAAGCCCAAAAAGGGAAATACGTCGTTCGTCTGAAAGGCGGCGATCCGAGCATGTTCGGGCGGGTAGGAGAGGAAGCGCAGATGTGCCGTGACTATTCTATTCCGTTTGAGATCGTCCCAGGGATTACTTCCGGGATGGCGGCTCCGCTCTACGCAGGTATTCCGCTGACGCATCGTGACTACAACTCTTCCGTCGCTTTTGTCACCGGTCACCTGTGTGAAAAAAATGCAGGAAAGGAGCCGGACTGGGCAGCCCTCGCTTCGATGGAAACGTTGGTCATCTACATGGGTGTGAAAAATCTGCCTCGCATCAGGGAGCGCCTTCTTGCGCATGGAAAAGACGCCCATACGCCCGTTGCTCTCGTGCGCTGGGGGACGGTGCGTGAGCAGGAGACGTTGATCGGCAAGCTTGGGACGATAGATAAGGAAGTCGAGCAGGCCCGTTTTACCGCACCTGCCATCATTATCATAGGTGAGGTCGTCCGTCTGCGGGAATCGCTGAACTGGTACGAATCACGCCCCTTGTTCGGACAACGGGTAGCCGTTGCAAGAAGAGCAAGCGATGAAGGAAATAGCGAACTCGTGATTGCCTTGGAGCAGTTGGGCGCCGAAGTCATGCCGATTCGTTTGGTCGAGCACTGCACGTTTGACACACCATTGACGGAGCTTGCCACTTATCGTTGGCTCGTCTTCGAGAATGAGCAGCAAGTATCCTTTTTTACTTCTGCCTTGCGACAACAACGTTATGATGTACGGCGCTTGACGAGCAAGCTGGCTGTTTGTGGACAACGGGCTTCTGAGGCTTTCGAGAAACAGGGGATTTATCCGGACTTGATGCTGGATGAAAATACATCTCTGCTGGCACTCCCCGACCTGCTTGCCTTGGAAAAAGAAGAGCAGGTGCTTTACGCAGGGGAGCGGAAGCCGCAAAAAATCACGCTGGACCACGGCAAGGCGATTCACGTGATCCAAGCCGGCACGCTCGTATGGGATGGGAAGGACCTTAGTGCGAAAAAGGAGGGATGGTCATTTGACTCGCTAGCGACGGATGATGTCTACACGCTGTCAGCGCTGGCTCAATTCGCTGGCGATGCCTGGTCACAGACACCGATTGTATGTATCGGAAAGGAAACAGCAGTTGCAGCGAGAGAAATGGGCTGGCAATCCGTGAGCAGTCATGAAGATCACGCGATCAATATAAACGAGCTGAAGGATGTTCGTACGCTGAATGATCAAGGAGGGGGCACATGAGCCAACTGAATTTTGCGTCAGCGACAGAGGAAGAACTCGCTTCCATCAATAATCGTCTCGCAAAGGGTGACACCATAGACGTCATCAAATGGGCATACAAGACGTTTTCGGATGATTTGATTTATTCGTGTAGCTTTGGGGCCGAAGCCATGGTGCTGCTCGATATGATCAGCGATGTGAAAAAGGATGCCAAGGTCACTTTTTTGGATACCAATCTCCACTTTTTCGAGACGTACAGCTTGATTGAGCAGGTGAGAGCGAGGTATCCCGCGCTGCGGATAACGGTCAAGCAGCCGGACATCACGCTGGCCCAGCAGGCAGACCTCTATGGCGAAGAATTGTGGAGTAGGCAGCCGGATATGTGCTGCCATATCCGCAAGGTACAGCCGATGGAAGATGTGCTGACCGGAGCGGTTGCATGGATGTCAGGACTACGCAGAGAGCAGTCTGCCACGAGAGCGAATGTCGCGTTTATCAACCGCGATGAAAAATTCCAGTCACTAAAAATTTGCCCACTCATCCATTGGAAGTCGGAAGAAGTGTGGCAATACATCCGAGCATTTGAATTGCCGTACAATCCCCTTCACGACCAGAGCTATCCCAGCATCGGCTGCGCTCCTTGTACCCGCCCTGTAAAAGAGGGCGAGGATTCGAGGGCAGGGCGCTGGGCGCAAGCAGGGAAAACGGAATGCGGCCTGCATCTCGCAAGGTAACGAGAAAGAGAAGAACAAATCAAGGATAGGAGGGGCTTTTGTATGAGTGGGAAACCTCACGGGGGAGAGCTGGTAAACCGTTTTGATCCACAGACAGACCTGTCGGTGACTACGCATGAGGTGGAGATAGATGCATTTGCACTCGCAGATCTGGAGTTAATCGGGATTGGGGGCTATAGTCCGCTTACCGGATTTTTGAATCGGGAGGATTATATATCCGTCGTTGAGCAGATGCGGTTGGCAGATGGTACCGTTTGGAGCATTCCAATTACACTTCCGGTCTCGACCACTGTCGCAGGAGCCTTGCAGATCAAAGACAAGGTGCAGTTGAGCCATCAAGGCTCGGTCTACGGTATTCTTGAAATCACTGATATTTATTCACCTGACAAAGAGAGAGAAGCCCGCCTCGTCTATGGCACCGACGATACGAATCATCCTGGGGTGAAAAAGCTGCTGGAGCGTCCCGCTGTTTATTTGGCTGGCCCGATTACGCTGGTAAAGCGCACCGAAAAAGGGCGTTTTGCCAGCTATCACTTCGATCCGGCACAAACGAGAGAAAGATTTGCCGAGAAGGGCTGGAAAACGATTGTCGGCTTTCAGACACGCAACCCAGTCCACCGTGCGCATGAATACATCCAGAAGTCAGCTCTCGAAATCGTCGATGGTCTGTTTTTGAATCCTCTTGTGGGCGAAACGAAGGCAGATGACATTCCTGCTGATGTGCGGATGAACAGTTATCAGGTATTGCTGGAAAAATACTATCCGGCTACCCGGGTAGAGTTGGCTGTTTTCCCGGCTGCCATGCGTTATGCGGGACCACGGGAAGCGATTTTTCATGCTTTGGTGAGGAAAAATTACGGCTGCACACATTTTATTGTAGGTCGGGACCACGCTGGTGTTGGCAACTACTACGGGACGTACGATGCCCAGCATATTTTCCGCCAATTTCAGCCGGAGGAGCTAGGGATTACGCCATTATTTTTCGAGAACAGCTTTTATTGCAAGAGCTGCGGAAACATGGCCTCTACCAAAACGTGTCCGCATGATAGCGAGCATCATGTCGCGCTGTCCGGGACGAAGGTGAGGGAAATGCTGTCGCGCGGAGAGGCGCCGCCACCTGAATTTAGCCGTCCTGAGGTTGCGCGGGTATTGATCGAAGGGCTGAGACCTGTGTCCGTTTAATCGGCGAGAAGAAAGCGGTTGATAGAGAGGAGAGAGACGATGAGTAGAGAGGGCACCGCGAATATCGTATGGCATCCGACGACGATAACCAAACAAGACCGTCAGAAGCGTGCAGGCCACAAAAGCTGTGTCTTATGGTTTACGGGGCTGTCTGGTGCTGGCAAATCGTCGTTGGCCAATGCAGTCGAACACGAACTGCATCAAAGAGGGCTAGCCAGTTACGTGCTGGATGGTGACAATATACGCCACGGCTTAAACCGCGGATTGGGGTTTGGGGCAGAGGACAGACAAGAAAATATTCGCCGAATTGGCGAAGTCGCGAAGCTATTCGTGGACGCAGGAGTGATTACCTTGACCGCGTTTATCTCTCCGTATCGGGAAGACCGGGAGCTTGCGCGTAATCTGGTAGAGGCGGGAGAATTCATCGAGGTATATGTAAAGTGTTCATTGGATGAGTGTGAGCGCCGGGATGTGAAGGGACTGTACCGAAAAGCGAGAAGTGGAGAGATTGGTCAGTTTACGGGGATTTCAGCACCGTATGAAGAGCCTCTTCGAGCGGAGTTGGTCATTGAGAGCGACAAGCAGACGATTGAAGAATCTGTCCAGATGGTCCTTACATACCTGGAAGAGCTCAAGATTCTCTAGTTCTATGGATAGGTAAAAAAGCACGACGCGAGAGGCGCCGTGCTTTTCTTCGTGAGGAAAAATATTACTTCGTAGTGGTCGCTGGTTCTTCAGCTTCCAGATCCTCAGCCCATTCTTCCATCCATTTTTGTTGATCAACCATGTTTTCAGCGATTGGACGAACAAAGCCTTTGTCGCTAAAGCTGTTGATTGCTTTTTCATCTTTCACCAGCTGTTCTACAGTCAGACTAGCATCTTTTGCTGGCGCACTGAACTTGGTTGCTTTTCCGAAGTTGTATGCATATTGATCAGCAGACAGACCAATTGTTACAGGTTGCTTCATTTCAGGCGCTTGGAAAGTTACGCTCAGATCGCTTGTTTGTTTTACAGGCATTTTGTTGCTGTCGATGTAGAAGTCGAGGTTCCAAGCGAGCTTGTGGAAGCCTTCTTTTTTCATTTCTTCTACGATTTTTTCAGGTGTGTATGCTTTACCTGTTTCTTCCAGCCATTTTTTCGCTTCAGCCATGCCTTCGTTTACCATTGCTTCTGCATTTGCGCGCTTCTCAGCTTCTGTGGTTTTCTTGCCCATTTCCGGATACAGATCTTCTGTCATGGAAGTGGTCAGTACCATCATATCGATCGCAAAATCTTTTACTTCTTTGCTAGCTACTGCATCGTTAGCTGTGAAGAAGAACATTTTTACCAATTCTTTTGCGTCGATTTTTACAGTTACATGAGTTGCTTCTACCTTATCACCGTTTGGCAATGTAACGGATTGTTTGCCATGGTTTTTCGCGTCTGCCAATGTATAGCCATATTTACTTACATACTTTTTCACAAAGTTGAAAGTAAGATCGTTCATTTTGTCTTGGTATTCTTTCAGCTTCGCAGCGTTAGCAGCATCGGAGCCGCCAAGCTCAGCCATGAAAGGATTGGATGCGTTCGAATCGAGTACCAAGTACTTGCTGTCCAGTGGAGACTTCACGTAGACTTTATCTTCGTCAACGATTGTTTCTACGGATGCTTTTTTGTCACCTGTCCAGAGCTTGTTGTCGCGCAGGAGCTTGTCGTCTTTTACTTCTACTTCAAACTTCACAGTGTCCAGATCCAGCTGGGAGCCTTTTACTGTTACGCCTGCTTTCAAAGCAGACAACAACGCTTGCCCTTCTTTGTCAGCCGGTTCTCCGAATGCTTCAGGCAATTTCTCAACGTCGCCTGTCAGCTTCAAGGAGCCTTCAAAATCATAGTTTGGCTTGTCAATTGTCGCTACGATAGAATCACGCACCAGGGATGCCTCGCCTGCACAACCGGTGAGCAGTACCGTACCTGCTACCAGAAGAGCGCTACCTTTTTTCCACATGATGTGTTCCTCCCCTATGTATATTATTTTTTATTCCCCCTTTGTTCTACGCACAAATAGAGAAAAGGTTTCGCAAAAACGGAAAAAAATCACAATCCAGCTAATTCTGTCCCACTTTCATGGTAAAATGAAGGGGAAAAGATGGTTAGTGAAGAAAGGGCGTTGCAACATGTGGTCGTGGCTTCAAAAGCTGATGAACTTTTTTCAGGGAGAAAGAGAAGAAGAGATAGAGGAAGAAGGCCGTCCAGCAGGTAGCGGTAACCAAGCAGATAATCCTGTTCCCCGTCAGCCCCAGCCTCAAGCGAGAACAAAAAGCATATACCCAAAAGAACGGGTAGACAATCGAGATATAGAAGACAATGTGCGTCAAAGAAGAGAGCGTCAATTTCGTTTTCCAGTTGTCCCGGATGACTATTTGGAGAAGAAGCGCAATCGTAGCGAGAATCCTGCCGAATCGAATGATCGCAGTCGCCAGCAGGCACCTCGTGAGCGATTCGAGCCCAAGCGTGAAACGATGCGACCAGTAAATGATCGCGGGTTGGAAGCAAAGACAGAGCCCGTCTTCGAGAAAAAGAAGCCTGAGCTTGTTAAAAACAACATCGAGATACCGCAGCGTCCAAACCGTGCGCCGCAAAAAGAAGCGGAAAAAGTAACGAGACCCGTTTTTTCTACAGAAGAAAAGCGTGCCTACCAGCCGTCTGAAATCGTTTCTCCTGTTTATGGGAAAATAACCCCGGCGACGCGTGAGGCAGAGCATCGGATTCATACGACTGCGGGAATCATTTATCCGCGTCAGGAGCAAGAAGAGCATTTGCAGCAGATGAAGCAGTGGGAACAAGAGATCAGCGAGCGATATTTTCCAGAGGAGCAAGAGGCTGCTTTTTTTGAGCAAAATGAACCGCAGCATGTTGTTATTGCGAATGATTCTGTACATAACGAAGGAGAAAATACTGTTGCAAAGACTGTCGTGGTAGAAGCTCTTGATTCAGAACGAGAGGTTGCTGCTTCCGTACAAGTGGAAGAGACAGTAGTAGAAGAAATAGAAGAAAAAACGCTGGTGGATACGGAGCCAAAAGCCGAAGAGACGGTGGCTGAAGTGCATCAGAATGAAGAGCCACAAATAGAAGTAAGCGAACTCGTAGAACCAATGACGAGCGTGGATGCGGAAGAAGAGGTATCGGAGTCTCAAACGATGGAAGAGCGACTAGCCGATGAGGAAGCCGAGCATAGAATGATTCCTACACTTAGTGCGGTTGTGCAGGTGGAGAGCGAGAATGATGGCGATACCGTGCAGTCTCCTTCCGTGGGGGAGGAGAATCAAGCAGTCGATACGGAGCTAGAGAGCGATGACGTCGAAGAGCCTGCCTATGCATCTGCTATCAGCCGTTTGCTAGAGAGAGCAGAAATAGATTCACCACAGGAGCTCAGTTCAGCAGGAGCGGGTTCAGGTTCCGAAGAGTCGCCTGAGCACGCAGAACCAGCAGAACCAAGTGAGTCTGAATCTATTGCTCAACCAATTGTGATATCCGTTGTGGAACCGATTGAAGAACCAGTTGCAGAAACCGTACCAGTCCCTGTTTCATCCGCAACACAGTCCGTGAACCTGTCTCAGGCATCCAAGTCGATGCAGCCTGTGTCAGCTCCGGTAAAAGACTCGTCCAATGAAGCGGACCAAGGAACAGAGCTCGCACAGCCGCCATACGCCTTGCCGGATTTGGGACTGCTGAATCCAAGCCCACCGGTCAGTGATGATGACGATGAGCATACGCAAATTCAAAAGCTATTATTGGAAGAGACGCTCGTGAATTTCAATGTCAGCGCTCAAGTAGTAGGGATTGTCAAAGGCCCATCCGTGACACGCTTTGAGTTGCAACCGGCTCCGGGCGTAAAAGTGAACAAGATTACAGGATTGGTTGACGATATCAAGCTGAATTTGGCTGCCAAAGATATTCGTATCGAGGCACCGATTCCAGGACGCAATGCCATCGGAATCGAAGTCCCGAATATGTCCAGCCAACCTGTATTAATCGAGAAGATTATCAGTTCAGACAAGTTTCAGGAGCATTCCTCTCCGTTGGCAGTCGCACTTGGTATGGACATCGGGGGAGAGCCGATTATTGCGGATATTAAAAAGATGCCGCACGGTTTGATTGCCGGCTCGACAGGCTCGGGTAAAAGTGTCTGCATCAACTCGATCATCGTCAGTCTGCTGTACAAGGCGACTCCTGAGCAGGTGCGATTGCTCTTGATCGACCCGAAAATGGTAGAGCTCGCCCCTTATAATCATTTGCCGCATCTGGTTACGCCTGTCGTGACAGAGGCCAAGCAGGCAACGGCATCTCTCAAGTGGGCCGTGGAAGAAATGGAGAAGCGCTATGCGTTGTTCGTAGATGCGGGTGTTCGCGATATTGACCGCTACAATCAGACGACAGATGATCAACTGCCTTATATCGTGATCGTCATCGATGAGTTGGCTGACCTGATGATGGTTTCGCCGCAGGATGTGGAGGATTGCATTATCCGGATCGCTCAGAAGGCACGTGCTTGCGGTATTCATTTGCTTTTGGCGACACAGCGCCCATCTGTGGATGTCATTACCGGAAACATCAAGGCAAACGTACCGACTCGTCTTGCTTTCGCCGTGTTCTCCCAAGTTGATTCGCGTACGATTCTCGATCAATCTGGGGCAGAACGACTGTTGGGTAGAGGGGACATGCTGTTTCTTGAGAGCGGTACGACCCCGGTTCGTCTGCAAGGGAACTTCGTCTCGGATGACGAGATCGAGCGAATCACGCACATGATCAAAAAGCAAAGAAAGCCTGCGTACATTTTCAGCAAAGAAGATTTGGAGCAGCAAGTTGCATCGTTTGACAGCGGAGATGATCCGTTGTATCAGGAAGCCCTTGTGTTCGTAGCCGACCAGGGTCAAGCTTCTGCATCTGGATTGCAACGCCGTTTCCGCGTCGGATATAACCGTGCTGCCCGTCTCATCGAAATGATGGAGGCAGATGGGTACGTCGCAGGACAAAGCGGCGGTAAGGCTCGCGCCGTCCTTATTTCCAAGGAGGACGCCCAAGCCGTAGTGGAGGGATCGACTCTCCTGTAAAATACGAGGGTCTTGCATGGAGCAAGGCCCTTTCTATACGGACGAGTTGCCTAAATATTCAGTAAGGTAGTATGCTATAAAATAGATGTGAAATGGAAAGGAACGATGACGATGAATCCGCTGGCGAAAAAGTATCAGGAAATTGACGACAAAATTGTCTTGTTCAATGAAGAGTATTATTTGAGCGTGGAGAAAATTGACATTACCGCACTGACGCAGGAAAAAAGGGAGTCGCTCTTTAACCAGCTGTACGATTTCGACAGTCCGGACATGGAACTGGAGATCGATGTCTCCGAGGAAGACGAGGGCGTTTGGTACCTGCAATTGCTCGTACCGCATGTATTGACACTGCCTGAGGCAGCCAAAAGACGCATCGAAAATGGAACCAATCAACTCACCCAGCATTTGAGTGAGCAGGCAGATGGGCTAGTAAGAACGCAATTGCTTGGGGAAGAAATTTATACCTATGTGAAACGGTACAATCCGGATTTGGAGCGTATTGCCTAATAACAAACATCCATCTATCCCACAACGAGGGGCCAGATGGATGTTTTTCATTCCCTTTAGCTTTTGGCCGTTTTGGTCACTAACCAGGTGCAGGCAGTCTTATTTGTCGTAGTCGCAATCCATTCACAGGGTTGATTGTTTACAGGAGTGATCAAGCGCAGAGTATCGCCTTTGATACCGCCGTATTTGACGGAGGCGCTGGGGGCTGTTGCGACATACACAACACGTTCGTTGATGGAAACAATGGGGGTAAAGGAAGAGTTTTCGGATTTGTAGCCGCTTGTGAGGGAAACAGGAACAGGGAGGTTTTTCATGGAGAGGGTTATTTTATCCGAAGACTTGTGATAGAACATTTTTCCAGTAACCTGGCTGAAGTCGCCACCATCCACGGTGACTACCAATGGGTACGTTCCAGTGCCGTAGAGCATGATGGCGTGATCGGACCCGGAGTACCGGTTGTTTATGAGGGAGACATTTCCGCATCGGTTCAACGAAATGTTTTGGGTCAGTCGAGGGTCAAACGAACAGTTTCTCACAGTAACTTGTCTCTCGGCGAGCACTTCCCATGGCTCCAAGCTCAAGGCGTAGCCGCCGATGGAAGTCGCTGTATCAGTGGCCTCGAAGCTACAGCCATCAAATACAAGTCCTACATCTGAATAATCCACGGTGAGACCAGTACCAACTGTCTTGGTGCTTCCTTGTGCGGTCGTATGCAATACCCAGCGACAATTGCTGAACGTCATGTCTTTCATAAAGTTCACCCGATTTTTCTGTTCAGGTGCCGTATAAAATACCGAGGAGCTGATACAGCCTGTCATGCCAGTAAGACTGAAGCTAGCGAGCGAAACAAGATGACTACCTTGCACGACCATTGGGGAGGACAAATCTCCTTCCAAGTCGAGCTGTTGACGGCAAGAGATATTGGTCAGGTTTACGAACATGGGTGTAGCTCCGTCGTACCCTTGATTGAGCTCGATCTCAAAACGATCACACGCTACATTCGCTGCATTCAGCCGCTCTAGGCCACCCGTCACGGTAATGTCTGAGCGTGTACGCTTGCGGTTGTCGCTGTAAAAATCGGTAATTTGCACAGTGCGGACATAGCAGTTTTTTTCTCCAGCAAAGTAAAAATGGTCGGCGACTCCATCCGTACACCATACTTGTTGTAGCGCTACGTAATTGATATAGCTGCTAGGACCGCCACCACGAATGTAGAAATCGGTGCTATGCTCGTAATCGTAAGGGTCGGGTGGCAGCGGGTTTGCTCTCGCATTGGAATCGATCTTCAGGTTGGCCACCACAAAAGAATCAGCATCCCCACCCGCGGACGTAATCGAGAACAGCCAGCGCCAATCTGCGGCAGTTGAATTCGCTTTCCTCTTTATTACGGAAAAAGGACCGATTCCCTGCATCACTAGGCTTTTTCCTG
This sequence comes from Brevibacillus sp. BD137, assembly GCF_041644655.1. Classification (NCBI taxonomy): domain Bacteria; kingdom Bacillati; phylum Bacillota; class Bacilli; order Caryophanales; family Paenibacillaceae; genus Brevibacillus; species Brevibacillus sp. BD137. The sequence goes on from NZ_JAOTNO010000013.1 coordinate 60,179, forward strand.
CTCCTAGGATGACCTCCAGTCTGTTTGGCTCAATGATATAGGTGCCAGCAGGGAAAAATAATGGAATTTGCAGGTTCAGAGCAGCAGTTAATGCAGTCTGGATTGCTTGGGTATCGTCGGTCACCCCATCCCCCTTTGCTCCGTACGTTTTTACATCAATCCACATAAAAGCATTCCCCTCCAAAAAATGGGTAGACAAGATTGTCTTCTTTTCATTTCATTCAACCATTTCTCAAATGTTGACAACCATTTAGTAAAAAGGGCATGGACTCCATAAAAATGTGTTCCATAAACTTTGGGCAACGACTGGCATATTTGTCCTAGAACCTCCGTATGAATAAGCAAAGAGGTGGATAGTATGTCGATTTTGGTGACAGGTGCAGCTGGATTTATCGGTTTTCATGTAGCACGACGGCTTTTGGAACAAGGACAGACGGTGTGGGGGGTAGATAATTGCAATGAGTATTACGACCCGGTCTTGAAGAGCAACCGACTGGAAATCCTTCAAGCGTATCCATTATTTCGTTTTATCAAAGCGGATATTGCAGATCAGAGCAAGATGGACGAGTTGTTCCGAGAAATGGAGCCGGAGACTGTCATTCACTTGGCCGCTCAGGCGGGTGTCAGGTACAGTCTGGAAAATCCTCATGCCTATACGACTTCCAATATCGCCGGGTTTCTAAACATTTTGGAAGGATGCCGACAGTCGAGGGTCAAGCATTTGCTCTACGCATCCTCTAGCTCCGTCTACGGAGGGAATACAAAGCTACCATTTGCGGAGTACGATCCCGTAGATGAGCCGGTCAGCTTGTACGCAGCAACGAAAAAAGCCAATGAACTGATGGCCTATACCTATAGTCATTTATACGGCTTGCCTGCGACGGGACTGCGCTTCTTTACGGTATATGGGCCGTGGGGCCGACCCGATATGGCGCTCTATACGTTTACCAAGGCGATTTTGTCGGGAGAGCCTGTCCGTATCTTCAACTACGGCAACATGACAAGGGACTTTACGTATGTGGACGATATCGTCGAAGGGATGCTGCGACTGATGAATCGAATCCCCCAAAGGGAAGGGTATAAGGCGCCGCATGAGGTATTCAACATCGGGAATCACCAGCCGATCGATTTACTTACGTTTCTCTCGATCTTGGAGGAGAAGCTGGGGAAAAAGGCTGTTCGCGACTATTTGCCCATCCAGCCGGGGGATGTTCCTGCTACCTATGCGTCAGTAGAAGCTTTGTATGAGGCGACAGGTTTTCGCCCAAAAACACCAGTCAATGTGGGGATATCCCGCTTTGTAGACTGGTACGTCAGCTATTATGGTGTCGCTCATGCGTAAAAAAGTGGGAGTAGTAGGTCTTGGATATGTAGGACTGCCTGTTGCGATTGCTTTTGGCCAAGTGCTTCCAGTAGTGGGTTTTGATATTGACGAAAGACGCATACGAAGTCTGGAGAGCGGAATGGATGAAACCGGAGAGATGTCTACAGATGAGCTGATGCGAGCCAACATCACGTATACAGATGACCCCGCAAGTCTCGAAACGTGTGATTTTATCATCATAACGGTACCCACACCTGTCGATTCTGCGAAACGACCCAATATGCGCGCACTCATTCTCGCGTCTGAAAGCGTTGGGCAATATCTGACTTCAGGGACCATCGTTGTCTATGAATCGACCGTGTATCCAGGGGCAACAGAAGAAATTTGTATTCCTGTATTGGAACAAGCGTCTGGAAAGCTGGCGGGAATTGATTTTTTCGTCGGCTACTCACCTGAACGAATTAATCCGGGGGATCAGGAACGGAGATTGTCTCAGATCGTCAAGGTCGTTTCAGGGCAAGATCGCCAGACGTGTGAAACAATTGCCGAGATGTACGGGTTGATTGTAGAGGCGGGTATTCACAAAGCGCCCTCGATTCAGGTGGCTGAGGCAGCCAAAGTGATTGAGAACACGCAACGCGACATCAACATCGCCTTGATCAATGAGCTCTCGATTATTTTTGACCGCTTGGGCATTTCTACGGCAGATGTGCTCCAAGCCGCCGGGACCAAGTGGAATTTCCTTCCGTTCTCTCCAGGACTCGTCGGTGGTCATTGTATTGGCGTCGATCCTTACTATTTGACATACAAGGCGGAGAGTGTTGGTTATCATCCACAGGTCATACTGGCTGGACGACGGATCAATGACGGAATGGGCAAGTTCGTCGCGACCTCACTCGTGAAACAAATGATCTGGCAAAATATTGCGATTCAAGGCTCGCGGATTACGATTATGGGCATCACCTTTAAAGAAAACGTTTCGGATATCCGCAATAGTCGGGTCATCGACATTATTCAGGAACTAAAGGAGTTCGGAGTAGAGGTCCAAGTGACAGATGAATTGGCTTGTCCAGAGCGGACGAGAGAGGAATACGGCATTCAATTGCGAGAGTGGGAAGACCTGCAGCCTGCCCACGGAATCGTATTGGCTGTACCTCATGAGCGATATCTGCACCTGGGATGGGAGGAGCTTGCAGGGCTCTTGTATCAGGGGCAAGGTGTCATCGCAGATGTGAAAAGCGTGCTCAATCGCGAGACATGCCCGGCAGAAATTAGCCTGTGGCGTTTATGATGACCATTTTTTGAATAACGATCACCTGGAGCGGATGAATATGAGCTACCGGAAGAGAAGATTCTGGTTAAGCTTATCGGACGCAGGAATTATCAGCTTGGCTGTCTGGTTGGCCTGCCTGGTTCGATTTGATTTTTCTTTCACGGAGATAAGCGACTATCAACCTATGTATTTGATGATTGGCCACGTACTGTTCGTCGTGACAGGCATGCACTTTGCTCAGCTCTATCGACCTGTTTTTCGCTATGTCAGTGTTCGCGAACTGGTCTCGATTATTTTTGCCACGAGCTTTTCTGTTTTGGCTCTCTATCTGGTACTAAAAATGACGTACCTGCTTGGTTGGTCCGTCCGATTTCCAACCTCACTCTTTCTCATGACACTAGCCTTTGTTTTGCTCGGGATCACAGGCTCTCGGTTTGTATGGAAGTGGTGGTATGAAGAGCGGGAGAAAAGAACGCAGGATCGCAGGCGCACATTAATTATCGGGGCAGGTAGCGCAGGGGTGCTCGTAGCCAGAGAGATGAAAACCTCGCCTTTGTCGGAGCTGCGTCCAGTGGCTTTTATCGATGATGAGCCCAGTAAACAAAATCTGCGTGTGTACGGCTTGCCCGTTGTAGGGAATCGGGCTGACGTTGCCCGTGTCGTTCAACGACTTTCCATCTCGGACATCGTGATTGCCATGCCATCTGCTTCCCGACAGACGATTAAGGAGATTTTCGATATTTGCAAAACGACGAGAGCAAGCGTCAAAATTTTGCCGCATGTAGCAGATATCATCAGCGGAAAAATCACGATGAACATGATTCGGGATGTAGCGTTGGAGGATTTATTGGGAAGAGAGCCTGTTCAAGTCAATCTGGAAGAGATTACGGGGTACTTGCGGCAGCAAGTCGTACTTGTGACAGGAGCGGGCGGCTCGATTGGGTCTGAGCTTTGCAGACAAATAGCTAGATTTGGCCCAAGGAAACTTCTTCTCTTGGGGAACGAAGAGAACGGTATTTTTGAAATGGGCCTGGAGCTCTCGCGTTTGTTTCCTGAGCAGGAGACGGTCAGCTTGATTGCAGATATTCGTGACAGACAAAGAATTGCTTCGATTATGCATGAATATCGTCCCGCCGTTGTTTTTCATGCGGCAGCGCACAAGCATGTGCCGTTAATGGAGAACAACCCGTGTGAGGCATTAAAAAATAACATCTTGGGTACGAAAAACGTTGCGGAATGCGCGCTGGAAACAAGCGTCTCTCATTTCATCCTGATCTCGACGGACAAGGCAGTGAATCCAACCAGTGTGATGGGAGCAACCAAAAGGATCGCTGAGTTACTGATCCAGGGTTATAACCATTTCGGACTTACCCGGTTTGCGGCTGTTCGCTTTGGAAATGTCCTGGGGAGCAGGGGGAGCGTCGTTCCCGTTTTTCTCAATCAAATACGGGCGGGTGGACCGATTACCATTACACATCCAGATATGGAGAGATTCTTTATGACCATTCCTGAGGCTGCCCAGCTTGTTATCCAGGCGGGAGCACTCGCTCAGGGAGGGGAAATATTCATTCTCGATATGGGGAAACCGGTCAAGATTGTCGATATGGCCCTCGACCTGATTCGCTTGGCAGGCTTGGAGCCCGGGAAGGATATACCGATCGTATTCACAGGAATTCGTTCGGGTGAGAAGCTGTACGAAGAAATTTTGACGGCGGAAGAAGGCTTGTCGTCTACTTGCCATAATCGCATCTTCATTGGGAAGCCCCTCGATTTTTCCTGGAATGAGCTCTTGGCAGGGATCGCCCGGTTGGAGCAAATTGCAGAAAAGGGAGCGACGATGGAGGATAAACAATCCATCATCGAGATTTTGCAAGGGATCGTGCCAGGCTATCAATCCACTTCTTACGTGAAGGAAGAGTCTACGCCAGTCCCTTATCCAGTGGCGATCGGATGAGCGTCAGCAAATGGAAGGAAAAGATCGCCACGATCAAGTGGAAGCGGCTGCTAGCATGGGGAGGATTGATTTGTCTCATCAGCCTGAGTGGTTATGTTGTGTACGTCTATCTGTCGTTAAAAGAAACGGCCAGCAAAATGTACCTCCCTGTCCGCACGCAGAAATCTGTCGAGATACCTGTAGCGACTGAACCAGCATCTGTGAGACAAACACCGACCATGAATTCCCAAGGAGCAACGACACCGCCTGCGGCTGAAGTGGAGAACTCCGCTATCTTGCCCAAAGAACCGATCACCCTGTTGCTTCTCGGTGTTGATGAACGAGAGAATGACAAGGGGCGCTCAGATGTCATCCTCGTACTCTCCGTCAACCCGAAAACGAAATCTGCGCTGCTCATCAGTATACCGCGTGATACACGAACCGTTATCGCGCACAAAGGTACCCAGGATAAGATCAATCACGCGTATGCATTCGGGGGCGTGCAGCAGGCAGTAGACACCGTCGAGCAGTTTCTTCAATTACCCGTTGATTACGTGGTGACCGCAAATATGGAAGGGTTCGCAGGTGTGATCGATGCGCTGGGCGGAGTGGAAGTCAACAACAAGCTTGCCTTTACTTATGCCGATTACACCTTTCCGGTCGGTCCCATCCAGCTAGACGGGAAGCAAGCCTTGGTCTACGCTCGCATGCGCTATGAAGATCCGAGAGGCGACCTCGGGCGCAACGAAAGACAGCAGGAAATCATCAAGGCATTGCTGGACAAAGGGGTAACTCTTGCATCGCCTACTCGATTGAATGATGTCCTTACGACGATGGGGAAATACGTGAAAACGAACATGACCTTTGATGTGATGAAACAGCTTGCCCTAAGCTACAGTACGGTAGTTACCTCCGTCGAGACGATTCGTTTGGAAGGAAAGGGTCAAATGATCAATGGAATCTACTACTATATCGTCAGCCCGCAAGAGCGCGAGAGGTTGACCGAGAGTCTTTCAACTTTTCAAAAACAAATCGAACCTCCCGTACAACTGCCAAAAGAAGGAAGTGACAGCATAGCGGGGCAAAGGGGGAAGCAGGATGAATGAGGAGCTTAATCTTCGTGAAATACTCCTGATGTTGTTGAAGCGATGGAAGCTGATCCTTTTGATTACCTCTTTATGCACCATCGGAACAGCGCTCGTGAGCTTCTATTTGCTGACACCGATTTATCAGGCGAAGACGGAAATATTAGTGAATCGCTCGCTGGATTCAACCGTAGAGAGCATGCTATCCGTCGCAGAAATTGATTCCAATCTGAAATTGATTGAGACCTATCGCGTCATTATTGAAAGTCCGCGGGTGATGGAGCGCGTACTCGAAGTGATCGGGGCGGGTTCTACGATGGAGGAGCTGCTGCTTCAAACAAAGGTAGAGCCAGTTAAGGACTCGCAGGTCATTTCCATTACGGTAGAAGACCCGGATCAGGGCAGAGCTGTGCTCATCGCCAATACAATCGCGAAGACCTTTCAGGAAGAAGTCGTCAAAATGCTCAGCATGAACAACGTGCATATTTTGGCGGAAGCCCGAAACAATCCGGCGGCCATTCCAGTGAGTCCAAAGCCGATCCTCAATTCGGTGATCGCTTTTGTCCTCGGGTTGGCAACATCTATGGTCGTCGTCTTCTTACTCGTGCAGATGGATACCCGACTCCAATCGGAAAAAGAAGTGGAGGAGTATTTAGGCTTACCTGTACTGGCAACCATTGCGGTGATTGATAAAAAAACGCGGAAGGCATTTCGCCAGCCCAAGGTGGAGGAAGTGAGGAATGAGTATGAGAAGGCAGAAGCCTGATGATCGTTACCAAAAGCTGATCGCTCATTGGGAGCCGCTGTCTCCGCTGGTAGAGGGCTACCGTACCCTTCGCTTAAACATTCAGTTTTCCATGGGCGACAAGCTGATGCAAACGATTTTAGTCACCAGTCCAGGGGCTTCTGAGGGAAAAACGATCACGGCTGCCAACCTGTCCTTGATGATGGCAAAGGATCACAAGAAAACGGTGCTGCTTGATTTTGACTTGCGCAATCCGCGGGTACATTTCACTTTTGATATGCCCAATCTGTACGGGATCAGTTCTTACTTTTCGGATATGTGCCAGATTCCCGATATCATCCAACCGTCTGGGGTGTCAGAGCTGTCGATCATTACGGCAGGGCCAATCCCGCATAATCCAGCGGAAATGCTCGGGACGCCACGGCTATTGGAATTGATGGACTATCTGCGCCACAATTATGATTTTGTCATTGTCGATAGCCCGCCATTAATCGTAAGCGACGCAATGGTGCTGGCGAGGGAAATGGACGGTTGTGTCATGGTGGTGGATGCTAGCAAGACGAAGCGGGATTCTGCTATCAAGGCGGTAGAGCAGTTAAAAGCAGCAGGAGCCAATCTGCTTGGTGTTGTTCTCAACAACAAAAAGGTAGGGAAGAGAGAAGGCTACTACGGATATGGGTACAACGCATAGCAGAAAGCGGGGCGTTTGTAGGCATGCATGCCCTCAAATTAGCTTGGCAACGACAATGGGGCCGTCTCAATAAAGATCGCGATGTTCACGAAGTGATTCGCGGCTCGGCCTTCACGTTTTTGTTTCGGCTCCTTGGCTTCGTACTGCTCTATCTCTTGCAGTTCTACATTGCCAGAGAGTATGGAGCCGAGAGCTTGGGCATCTATTCGCTGACGCTCACCCTGATGAACATCGGAATGGTGCTGGCCGTTTTGGGGACGGATACAGCCATCATCCGCTTTCTCTCGGAGTTTCGTGCGAAAGGCTCGCTTTATCAGATTTCCGAAGTATTCAACAAAGTAGTGCTGTGGGCGACGTTGATTTCAATTGTGCTAGGGGTACTTTTGTATGTGTTCTCAGAGCAGATGTCTGCCTACGTGTTTGCAGGGGAGCTGCCAGCAGAGGCATTGCGAGTCGTCGCGTGGATGCTTCCGTTTGTGTCGCTCGCAAGGCTGTATGCATCTGCATTTCGGGCGCTACATCGGGTTGTCATCTCGATCACTGTCGATATTGTCGGTATGCGTTTTCTGCACTTGGCGTTTCTCTTTATCGCCATTCCTTTTTTCGAACCCAGTACGATGCTCTTGATTCAACTGCTCGCAGCTGCTGTTTTCTTGAATGCTGTCTATGGGATGGGGCAGTGGTATGCCACAAGCCGAGGATTCCGTAACAGTGTACAGCCGACTGCGGGAGAGCCTGGTGTTGGGTTGAGGGAAATTATTGCAGTCGCACTCCCGATGTATCTGAGTGCGTCGATGGAATTGATCATGACGTGGACAGATATGATCATGCTGGGTATTTTTACGGATGCCAAAACTGTTGGAGTATACAGTGTGGTCATTCGTCTGGCAATGGTGACGGGCTTTGCGCTGATTTCCATCAATACGATCCTCTCTCCCAAGTTTTCTGAGCTGTACGCACGTAATGATATGGACGGCTTGAAAAAGATGATTGCGTTTGCCAATCGGCTCATTTTCTTCACCTCTGCTCCTCTCAATCTGCTGGTGGCGATATTCGCCGTTCCGTTGCTCACTTTCTTTGGCGAAGAGTTTGCGAGCGAGAGTCTCGTCCTTGTGATTTTGTGCATGGGGCAGTTTGTCAATTTTTGCACAGGCAGTGTTATCCCTTTATTGACAATGACCGGGCATCAAAAAACGGCCCGCAATATTCTTGTTTGTTCAGCTGCACTAAACATAATCGGAAACGCTTGTCTCATTCCGCAGTATGGAATTATCGGGGCGGCCATTGCAACTTCAATCAGTCTGATCTGTCGAGATCTTTGTGCTTCGTATTGGGCATCCAAATATTTTGGCTTTCGCACATGGTACATCCCGTTTTTGTCTGAAAAATATTCCGTCTCGCTCCAGGAGACGAGGTCATGAAGAAGGTGGCTTACCGTGAAGGATGAGCTGTATCCGTCTATGTTTTGGGATAGTGAAGAGACACGCCATTGCCGTGTGCAGGTGCAGAAGCCGTGGAGCAGGGAAGAATTTTGGTCGTACTACTTTACTCGTCGCATCTCGATCTACATGAGCTTATTGCTGATCCGAAAAACACGCATATCTCCCAACGCGATTACAATGGGGGGGATTGTCGCTGGACTCCTTAGTGCTGCAGCATTTATGTACGGAACGGCGGCATCCTTTCTGCTCGGCTGCTTCTTCTGTCAGGTGTGCTACTTGGCAGATTGCGTCGACGGGGAAGTAGCCCGCATGCGTAATCAGAAGAGCAAGGGAGGAGAATGGCTGGACATCGGACTCAATTATGCACTCTACCTGGTGTCATTCGGTGTGATTTACGGAATCACGGATCATCACGCGATGTTGGATCCGTGGCTACTCTATTTGATTTTGCTCTCGATTTTTGCCGAGATTTTGGCGACCAATGGTTCCGATCTCGTCTTTAGCCAAGGGAAAATCTCTCACGAAACAGTCTCCATGAGAAAGCGTAGCAAATGGATCGATGCGTTTGTCTTCCTTTTTCTTACCCAAACGGGCTATCAGTTGGGCGTACTCGTTACCGCGTTTCTATGGGCAATCAGCGGTCAGATGCTATTTTTGCTCTTATGGACCTTCTACCACCTGTTCGTCGGACTGGCCAGATCGATGTACAAGCTGAAGCTGAACATCAAATACGTCATGCCAACTCTGAAAGAAGGAGGGGAGTCGGATGAAGGCACTGCTCATGGCGGCAGGTCTCGGGTCACGAATCAACGCGCAAATTGACGGTATTCCCAAGTGTACCGTGGATATCGGGAACCAAACGCTCATTGAAAATACGATAGCGGAGCTAAGGCGCCACGGAATTGAAGAGATCGCGATGGTGGTGGGCTATCAAGCCAACATGATTTTCAAACTGCTCAGAGATGAACCTATTCGTTTTTACCACAATCCTTTTTATGATCGGACGAATAGTATCGTGTCCCTCTGGTTCGCCCGCGATTTTTTGCAAGGGAGCGATTGCTTGCTGTTGAACGCTGACGTTTACTTTGAATCAAAGGTGCTGGAAGTCGTGTTGCAAGAGACCACATGTCCCGTCATGCTTGCTGATCCAGTCCGTCGCTATGAGGGAGATTATAAATTTGGTTATGAAAACGGACTGCTGCTTCGCCACGGAAAGGGACTCTCTCTGGAAGAGACAACTGGCGAATACGTTGGAATTGCCAAGCTTCAAGAGAGCTTTCTGCCGATATTTTTGCGTCGATTACAAAGGTTGATTCAGGAGAAGCAGTATGATTTATGGTGGGAAAATGTCCTCTATTCTTTTTTGGGCGAAAAGAATGTGTATGTCGCACAAATACCACCGGGATTGTTTTGGGCAGAGGTTGATACGTGGGAGGATTATCGGCGAATCCTGCAATTCACTAACCATCTGGCACACAGGTAAATGATGGTCAAGGAAAAGCTCTCCCCGGACAAGATCCTTCTTTTGCTATATGTGGTGCTTAAGCCCTTCTACTTCTTCCCAAGTGGCAATCCGCAAATCGCCGATTTTCTTATGCTGATTTTGATCGCCTACAGCTTCTTGTTTCGCCTGGGGCGGGTCAATCGCAGACTCGGATTGTTTCTCTTCCTTACCCTTCTGTTTTTGTACGACATCATGATGGTGAATGGCATATGGGCGATTGCATTAGGCGGGGAAATGGATGTATTCAGCTCGACCAAATGGTACATGTACAACGGAGCCGTGATGCTTGCCCTGATTATATTGTTCAGGCGCAACCCGCAAGAGTACGTCAAATGGATCTTCCTGGCTACATCTACTTCCTTGCTCGTTCAGGCATTCCTTCTCGTGTCAGGTCTGTCACCGGATAGCGGAGAGTTCAGGCAATCGTTGTTCTTTAACAATCCGAACCAGCTCGGCTATTTTGGGCTCTTGTGCATGGGAATATGCCTGCTGTGTGCTCGCTTTGTGTCTGTGAAGACCATTCCTCTTTTTATTTCGATCGGCACGGCGTTTAGCATCATTGCAGCGTCCCTGTCGAAAGCAGCGATCATTAGTGCCGTAGGGATGTACCTCGTTTTTTTGCTCCTCTCCATCAAAGAACGAACGGGCTTGTTTTGGATAAATCTGCTTTGCGTGCTCGTCTCGTCCTTCACTGTCTTCTTCATCTATTTGTACACCAACGAAAACGTGCTGAGCGATGCATCTATTTACACGCAGATAGAAGAACGAATGATAACACTCGGCGAAGATTCGGATGACAATTTGGCAGCGAGGGGCTATGACCGGATTGCCAACCATCCGCAGTACATTTTGTTCGGAGCAGGGGAAGGGATGTACGAGCGATTTAACAGCAGCATTTCGTTGGAGCTGCATTCTACCTTAGCCAATCTGTTCTTTTCCTACGGCGTAATAGGCACGGTGTTGTTTATTCTCGTGATTTATGGGGCGGTCCGAGGGCATCGATTGGTTGCTTGGTATCCGCTTGTCTTCCAAGTTTTGTACGGACTCACGCATAACGGAATCCGCGAAACGTTTTTCTGGATCATGCTCGCGCTGTATTTCGTGACAGCCGAAATCAATACGCGTCAGATCAAAAATGGCGGTGATCTGCTTGAAAAAAATCTTGCAAGTATGCGCAATTGACCGCTCTGTAGAAAGCTTGCTGTTTCCCCTGATTGAAAAGCTGATGGATGAAGGCTACGAGGTGCATACTGCGTGTTCGGATACAGGACGCTTTGATGTGCTAACAGCAAAGGGATTGACGCTTCGAAGTATCCCCATTAAGCGAAAGATCGACCCGATTTCCAATTTGGGCACAATTGGAGCCTTGTATCGGCTGATGAAACGGGAGAAGTATGATGTCGTGCATGTCCATACGCCGATTGCTGCTGTTCTCGGGCGCGTGGCAGCAAGGCTGGCAGGAGTGCCGCATGTCATTTACACAGCGCATGGCTACTTCTTTCATGAGGGAATGAGCAAAAGTACGTATCAAATGTACTACACGCTGGAAAAATGGTTTGCCCGGCATATGACCGACTATCTTTTGCTTCAGAGTCGAGAGGATTACGAATTGAGCGTGCAGGATGGCTTCTCCTCCCAGACGGAGCGGATTCTGCACATTGGCAACGGTGTTGATCTCACAGAACGCTTTCACCCACGACACGTTACGAGAGAAAAGGTCCAGTCTATCAAATCCTCACTGGGGCTGCAGGATGATCATGTGGTGATTACCTATGTGGGACGTATGGTCTCGGAAAAAGGGATTTTTGAGCTGTTGGAAGCCTTTCGCAAGCTGGCGGGCGAATTTCCGCGTCTGCGCCTCTTGTTGGTGGGGGACGTGTCTTCCAGTGAACGCGATCAGCGGGGGCAAAACTTTGTGGAGCTTTGCCGACAGCATCCGCAAATCATTTTGGCTGGATTTCGCACAGACATCCCGGAGCTGATGGCCACAAGCGATATTTTTGTTCTTCCCTCTCATCGTGAAGGGCTGCCTCGATCCATCATTGAGGCGATGGCGATGGCAAAACCGATCGTCGCCACGAATATCCGTGGATGTCGGGAAGAAGTCAGGGATGGTGTGAACGGATTTTTAGTAGAACCAAAACAAGTAACTCCCTTGTATGCAGCCTTAAAAAAGCTCGTAGTGGATTCGAGACTCAGAGAAGCATTCGGACAGAATAGCCGCAGCATCGCGCTTGAGCACTTCGATGAGCGGACAGTCCTTGCGAAGCAGGCGGCGTTATTTGCCAAACTGACTGGTCAGCTGCGAGAAGAAAGAGAGCAGGAGAAAGGAGGCAGCGGAGAAGATTGGACAAGACGGGAGCATTCGTCATTTCCCTAGACTTTGAACTTTACTGGGGCGTCCGAGACAAGAGAACCATTCCATCCTATGAGCAAAATTTGTTAGGCGTTCGTCGAGTGATCCCCGCACTTTTGGAGCTGTTTGCCAAGTATGAAATGCACGTCACCTGGGCTACTGTCGGTTTTTTGTTTTGCGAGTCGCGCAAGGAGTTGGCAAGTGTCGTCCCACGGCATCTCCCGGCGTATTCCGATGAAAAGCTGTCACCCTATCCCTATATGGAGACAGATGCGATAGGAGAGCATGAGCAAGTCGACCCGTATCATTTTGCTCCTTCCTTAATCAAGCTGATATCCTCTTACCCGCATCAATTCATCGGAAGCCACACCCTTTCCCACTACTATTGTCTAGAGCCAGGACAGACTCCCGAAGCTTTTGCTGCTGACCTTGATTCTTTTCATAGATTAACTCGCAAAAAAGGGTACGCCCCATCCAGCATCGTTTTTCCGCGAAATCAGGTGCAGTCCGCTTATTTATCTTTGTGCAAGAAAAAGGGATTCCGTTCCTATCGCGGCAACGAGCAGTCTTGGATGTACCACACAAGAGGGGCTGCCGAAGAGACATTGTTCAAAAGAGCCATGCGGCTGATGGATGCGTATGTGAATCTCTCCGGCCATAACAACTACGTTTCATTGCAGCGTAGTCCAGATGGAATGATCGATGTTCCATCCAGCCGGTTTTTGCGTCCTTATCATCCTCGACTACAGAGGTTGGAAAAATGGCGCATGAAAAGAATCAAATGCGACCTGACTCATACGGCCGAGCACAATCGTTTGTACCATCTATGGTGGCATCCGGAGAACTTCGGGAGCCACATGGAAGAGAATCTCTCCTTTTTGGAGGAAATCCTCCAGCATTACTCCATGTTACGCGAGAGGTACGGCATGCAGAGCCTCAGTATGGAGGAAGCGGCAGCGAAGTGGAATCATCAGGAGGTGCGGCATGAAGTCCTTGTTTGATCGTTGCGTATCCTTCCTGATGCTCGTCATACTGTCCCCACTGATCTTGCTGGTGAGTCTGCTCATCCGCTGGAAGCTGGGGTCTCCGGTTTTGTTTGTACAAGAGCGACCAGGTTTGCACGGAAAATCGTTTTTCATTTACAAATTTCGCACGATGACGAATGAGCGTGATGAGAGTGGAGTGCTTCTCTCTGATGAGCAGCGACTGGGTTCATTCGGTACGCTTTTGCGCAAGTATAGCTTGGATGAACTGCCGCAATTATGGAATGTGCTCCGTGGTGAAATGAGTCTCGTAGGGCCGAGACCACTGCTAATGGAGTACCTGCCGCTGTACACGCCACGGCAGTTGAAGCGACACGACGTAAAGCCGGGGATTACAGGCTGGGCGCAGGTCAATGGGAGAAATGCAATTGACTGGGAGCAAAAGTTTGAGTTGGACGTCTGGTATGTAGAAAATAGCAGCTTTTTTCTGGATATGCGGATTATCGGTCTGACGATCAAGCGTGTTTTTCAATCGACAGGCATAAATCAGCAGGGCAGCGTCACGGTAGAAGACTTCAGAGGGAGTGAAAACAGAGAGCGCGCTGGGAGGGGAGCATGTGAGCCTGATCGTACTGTCGGAACAGGATGATTGGACCGAATATTTGCGGCGTTTTTTAAAATTAGACGTGTCCTACACGAAAGAATTTGTGCAGCTATACGCCAAAATGGAGCAGGGCACGCCAGAAGCTGTTTTTTTCAAGAGTGGGGAGAACGAGGTTTTCTATCCCTATTTGGTCAGACGTCTGGATGGGTGGATTCCCGGCTATGCTGATTTGGTTTCGATTGGATACGGAGGGCCATTTGTCGTGGGAGGACAGACGGCTGCCCGATTGTTCCAGGAGCAATTCCACGTCTACTGTCGGTACAAAAACTATCTGACAGAAACGGTTCGCTTTCATCCGTTGCTGGGGAATGCGGAGCTGTTCGCGGATCAAATGCAACTGGATCTGGTGAGGATGGTAACGGCGGTCGATTTACGCCCCACCCTTGCCTTCATCCGCGCCCACTATACACAAAACGTAGGAAGAAATATGAGGAAGGCCGCGGCAAATGACGTCCGGGTTACATTGGGCGGAACCGATCGGTTGCATTCTTTTATCCAGCTGCATCGGGAGACGATGGACCGTAACCATGCCGCGGCGCACTATTACTATGCTCCTGAGTTTTTTTGGGGACTCATGAAAAAAACAGCGCTGTGCAAGCCGCGGCTTCTGCTCGCCATGCATGAGGATCGCCCGGTGGCGGGAGTGCTTTTGCTCAGTGGAAAACAATTCGCCCATTATCAGCTAGGGGCATCCCATACGGAAGACATGGCGCTTGGGGTCAACCACCTCCTCTTCGACGCCATGATCCAGCAGGCAAAGCAGGATGGGGCACAGCTACTTCTCCTTGGAGGTGGAAATATGGATGGAGATGGCTTGTTCCGTTTCAAGTCCTCGTTTGCAAACGGCAATCATTTTCCTTACTGGATGGGCAAGAAAGTTCACGATGAGGAAGTGTATCTGGCTTTGTGCCAAAAACTACAGGTCGATCAGGCTGGCGAGCAAGATTTTTTTCCTGCCTATCGCAATGGGGGGACGTCGTAATGATTGCGAAGCAGCGGATTTTTTTATCACCGCCACATATGGGGGAGGATGAGCGGGAGTTGGTGGCGGACGCCTTTGCCTCCAATTGGATTGCACCATTGGGGGAACACGTCGATGCCTTTGAGCGAGAAATTGCCCAGTATGTGGGCGTAAAAGCTGCGCTGGCTGTGTCCTCTGGTACGGCTGCTATCCATCTCGGGCTTCGGCTAGCAGATGTCGCTCCGGGTGACACGGTGTTTTGCTCCAGTCTCACCTTCGTCGCCAGTGCCAATCCGATTTTGTACCAGGGAGCGACTCCTGTATTCATTGATTCCGAGGCCGGGTCTTGGAATATGTCTCCGCTGGCATTAGAGCGTGCCCTGCGGGAAGCGGCAGCAGCGGACAAGTTGCCCAAGGCGGTCGTCATCGTCAATTTATATGGACAGAGCGCCGATATGGGACCGTTGATGGCGCTTTGTGAGCAGTATGGGGTTCGCGTGGTGGAAGATGCAGCCGAATCGTTAGGGGCTGTATACAAAGGGAGAATGAGCGGCGCCTTTGGTCATGTTGGGACCTTTTCATTTAATGGCAATAAAATCATGACGACTTCAGGTGGGGGAATGCTCGTCTCCGATGACGTTGAGGCAATCGAAAAGGCGCGCTTCTGGTCGACGCAGGCGAAGGAGCCAGCCAAGCATTACCAGCATGAAGAGATGGGCTACAACTATCGGTTGAGCAACGTACTGGCCGCAATTGGCCGGGGGCAACTGCGTGTTTTGGAGGAGCGAATCGAGGCAAGGCGAGGGATTTTCAAGCGCTATGAGCAAGCCCTCGGGCAATTGCCAGGTATTTCGTTCATGCCCGAGCCGACGACAGGGCGATCCACACGATGGCTGACAGTGATGACACTGAATCCGGCGGACACAACCCTCTCAGCTGCACGATTGATCGATGAACTGGGCAAAGAAAATATCGAAGCCCGCCCTGTGTGGAAGCCGATGCATCTTCAACCGTTGTTCGCACAGTGCCAATACTATCCACACCAACCTGATGAGAGTATATCAGATCGGCTATTTGCCCAAGGTGTTTGCTTGCCGTCTGGTTCCAGCTTAACCGCCGAACAGCAGGAGCGAGTCATCGGTGTGATCACGAGCAGCCTCCTGAATCAGGAACAGGGGGTGCGCCATGTATAGTTATGAGCAGCTAGAAAAATGGCGTAGTCTTTGCTCGTCTTCATTTTACGTGCTGGATACAGTGAAGCTCTCCGAGAACTATCGTCGCTTCCAACGGGCGTTTACTCGGCGCTATGAGCATGTAGTCGTCGCGTATTCGTATAAGACGAATTACTTGCCGTTTTTATGCCAAGAGCTGCATCAGTTAGGGGCGCATGCGGAAGTCGTCTCTCGATTGGAGTACGAATTGGCACGGAAGCTCGGCGTCGATCCTGCGTCCATCATATTTAACGGCCCGCTCAAAACGGAAGACGACATTCACTTTGCCTTAGAGCAGGGGAGTCTGATCAATCTGGATTCTTTTTCGGAAATCCCGTGGGTGGTGGCCTACGCCATGCAGTATCCCGAGCAGACATTTCGGATTGGACTGCGGATTAATGTGGATTTGGCCAGGGGTGGAGTGAGTCCTTTGCAAAATGGGTACGAGGTCAGCCGATTTGGTTTTTGCGTCGAAAACGGCAATTTGGAAAAAGCCCTGAGCCAGTTGGCTGTCGCCCCGAATGTGCATGTAGTCGGATTGCATGGACACTTTTCCACCAATCGCAGTGTCGGTGTGTATCGCCAAATTACGCGCCATCTATGCCGTTTGGGGAAGCAGCATTTGGGAGAGCGGCTTGCTTTTATCGATATGGGAGGCGGATTTTATGGCGAGCTCCCGACCTCATTCGGGATGACGGCTGCTCCAACCTTTGAGGAGTACGCCGAAGCGATTACGTCAGTTGTGAAGGAAGAGCTGGCAGAGCTGGATCATATGCCATTGCTGATACTCGAGCCGGGTATTTCCCTTGTGGCAGATGCCGTTGATTTTGTTTGCCGAGTCATCGATGTAAAAGAAAACAGAGGCGAGCGATTTGTTCTCGTGGATGGAAGTATTCACAATGTCAAGCCGACGATGCATTCGCACCTCTTGCCAACCCGACTTGTGTGCAACCGCAAGCCAGTTCCCGAAGCGACATATCATGTTGTCGGGTATACGTGCATGGAAAAAGATTATTTGCTTCAAGGCTACACGGGGCCTCTGCCTGATATCGGGGATTATTTTGTCTTCGGGCACGTAGGAGCTTATACGCTCGTCTTTAATCCACCATTTATTCGGGAGAGACCGCCTGTTCTTGCCATCGATGGAACTGAAGTGTTCATGGTTAGGGGAAAAGAGACTCTTCAACAATTCATTCCCGAATCGGTTTATCGTTTTCACGTTGACAAGCAGGAGGTAGTGAACTGAATGAACGTACTTGTGACAAGTGTAGGCAGACGAGTTAAGCTGCTCCACTATTTTGTACGCGAATGGGGGGACACTGGCAAAATCATAGCAGTGGACTGTGATCCGACGGCCCCGGCCTTGTACGCTGCCCATCATCACGAGCAGGTGCCGCGTATCGATGATCCTGGTTATCTCGATGCCCTGCTGCACATTTGCCAACGATACGAGATCAAGGCAATCCTCTCTTTAATAGACCCTGAGCTGACGTTGTTGGCAGCGCATGCAGATCGCTTCTACATGCAGGGCATCGAGGTGATCGTGTCCAGCCGGGATGTAATCCAGATGTGTTTGGATAAGAGGGCAACGTATGATTTTTTGTCCGCGCATCAGATTCCCGCCATTCCTACCTTTACCAAAATGGACGAGGTACAAGCAGCGCTTTTTGCAGGGCAGATTACGTATCCATTGATCGTCAAGCCGCGGTATGGAAGTGCCAGTTTGGGCATCACACGTGTGGAGAATGACCAAGAATGGCCCGTGCTCATGGAAAAAATGGAGGATGTCGTCATTCAACCGTTCCTACAGGCAGAGGAGTACGGAGTGGATGGCTATGTGGATCTGATCTCGGGGGAGCTGGTGACACTTTTCACCCGCAAAAAGCTGCGAATGCGGGCAGGGGAGACGGATCGCTCCCTCGCGGTAAAAGATCCGCGTCTGCTATCACTTGCGAAGGAACTCATCCGTGTCCTAGAGCCGCGTGGGCCCATTGACATCGATTGTTTTTTGGTCGGAGATCAGTACGTTGTGTCGGAGATCAATCCCCGTTTTGGCGGAGGTTATCCGCATGCTCACGAAAGCGGAGTGAACATCGTTCGTGCGCTTCTCCAAAACATAAAGGGTCTGGTGAATGTGCCTAAAGTGGGGGAATACAAGGAAGGAAGCATCCTGATGAAATACGATGAGGTCATGCTGTTTGAGTGAAGGGGAAAATTTCCTTAAGGAGCGGGAGTGGGCAGGTAAGTTAAAAACAAGAGAATAACTGCGTACCTGCCCCATATTGTATCGTGCCCGAAGATGTCAGATGAAAAGAAGTAGTAGACTCGCGCCTGTTGGTTAAGCTAACGGGATAGTTCAATGTTATAGCGTTTTTTAGGATGTTAATTTCCGTATATTCCGTTTATTCAATAAGTTCTTCTGCGGAAGCGCGGATATGTTCCAGGTACTTATGTGCTTCCAATTTCAACTGCTCATCTGTAACTTCCATGGTATCGTACACCACGAAAGCAGGCAGATAGATAGCGCCGGTGTACTTGAGGGACAATTCAAGCGGCCTCATAAGCTCGCTGATCGTGTATTTGTTGCTGCCTCCTGAACGGTAACTCCGCTCACTGGCACCTGCTGTTGTTGCCACGATGAACTCCTTGCCTTTCAGATGATCACCTTCAGATCCAAATGCCCATCCGTATGTCAATACATCGTCAAACCATTTCTTGAGCAACGGTGGGGTGCTGTACCAGTACAATGGGAATTGAAGTACGATCCGGTCATACTTGTCCAGCAGCTGCTGTTCCCTCTCTATGTCGATGTTCCCATCTGGGTACTCCCCGTAAAGGTTGTGGACATCAATGTTATCATGGAGGCTCAGTTCTTGAATAAGAGCATGGTTGGCCCGGGACTGCTCCAAGGACGGATGCGCGACAATTACCAGTGTTTTCATGAAGATCTTCCTCTCTCTTAAAAGATGGCATCAGGGCTTCTCACCTGACAGCCCTTATTATTCAGGGAGCATCGAGCATTGTAAAGTACGCTCTTTTTCCGTACTATGTCGGGTTGATCGTACTATTGATCAGACCTGAGTTCCTGTAGGATGGTATGGTAAACCGTACTAAGTACGGTTTTTTGGAGTAGTTGGTTAAACCTGTAGCATTTGCTACAATGACTACATCCGAAGAAAAATGTCAGTAAGCGAGGAATAAGTATATGTCCGAAGATTTAAGCAAGTCCTTTCTATCAGAAGGAATCATGGTTACCCTTCAATTAATCGGGGGCAAATGGAAGCCAATCATCTTATACATTCTATTAAATGAAGGTACCAAGCGCTTTGGAGAGCTGAGACGGATGCTTCCGTCGATTAGCCAAGGAATGCTTACCAGCCAGCTTCGCGAGCTGGAACAGGATGGACTAATCATTCGGCAGGTGTATCAAGAGATTCCGCCTAAAGTCGAGTACTTCGTTTCTGAGCACGGACATACGCTCAGTAAGGTACTTGGTGATATGTGTGAATGGGGTTTTCATCACATGGAATACAAGAAGATCGGCACCCCAAACGGATAAGCCCAGCGATGGCATACCCGGTCGTCTAACGTGAAATCTACCAGCCGATGGAAAGTGCTTGGCCTACCATTGCCAGCAGCGGAGACGGACCTTCATTCATGGTCGACTTCGCACGGCTCCGGCGTCGTGGTGCTCCGCTACACGCCCGTTCGTTAACTGCTTGGCTGATCACCGAGGCTTTGGCGCTGAAGTATATACTGAAATGTGCTACAATTGCAGGTGAGCGTCCACGTGATGCCTACTTAATCAAAATGCAGGAGTGTTACACACCATGATCATCCAGTTCATTCGTCTACGGTAATGTGAGGTACAGATCAACGTAATCCCGCATTTTTGTTAAAATGCTTGGGGTTTATTTGACTGTGCCTTTTTTCATTCACCGAAATTCGAATGAATGGGGTGCTTTTTTGATGTCTACAGCTATCTCCCAGCATGTGGGGATTTTTCGTTGTCCAATTTGCCAAGCGGCTATGCGCAACGTACCTGCAACTAGCTTGGTATGCAACAATCATCATTGCTTTGATTTATCCAAGCACGGCTACGTTCACTTGGCTACACGAACCTACAAAACAAAGTATGACAAGCAATTGTTTTGCGCAAGAAGGGCGATTATGGAGCAAGGTTTTTTTGATCCATTGTATGACGTGTTGAGCGAAGTCATCCTGCAAACGACAGAACCTGAGGAAAACCGGATGTACGTGCTGGATGCAGGATGCGGCGAAGGCTATCATTTGACGCAGGTTCGGCAGAGAGTGATGCAAGCAAGCGAAGTCCCCATTATCGGAGTGGGTGTCGATCTCGCTAAAGAGGGAGTTATGCTTGCGGCGAAGAATGATTCAGAAATAGTTTGGTGCGTCGGTGATTTGACGAATGCACCGTTTGTGGATAGACAGTTTCCTTACATTCTCAATCTGTTATCTCCATCCAATTCGGATGAGTTTCATAGACTTCTGGCTGATGAAGGACGAATGATCAAAGTCATACCAGAGGCGAACTACTTGCGAGAGCTACGGGAAGTCTTGTATCAAGAGACACCCAAAACACAATATGAAAATCATCGTACGATCGATCACTTCAAAACCAGCTTCCAACTAATCGGTAAGGAACGGGTTCAGTATCAGTTTCGACTGGATGAAGAGGGTCTAGCTTCCCTGCTTCAGATGACGCCGTTGGCATGGGGGGCGACACCTGAGCAGTTGGAACGGGTGTCAAACTTGGCTGGAATGGATATGACGATAGACTTGGTTGTGTTGATTGGCAGGAAATAAAGCAGCGACTGTCCTGAGCGGGAAAATACGTTCTGGACGGTCGCTTTCCTATTTTTACACGGTCTTTGTTGACAGCGTTCTTTCTTTTTTTGAAAATAAGTATGAATACTCGAAAAAGTCTCGGAGGGATAGTATGGGGGCTGATCAGGATAAGGCTTCCTTTTTGCGCGTAAAACCTTTTCTAGCGGATATCCAAAAGCATTGCTTGTCCCTCACGAAAAACGACTGGGATGCGGAGGATCTCCTGCAAGAAACATTGACGAAGCTATATCGTTCCTTGCAGAAGGCTCCAGACAGAGAACTAACCAAGGCATTTTTGAGGCAAATTGCTACGAATGCTTGGATCGATCATTGCAGGAAGGGAAAGGCGAATGAGCATCTCGCCCTGTTTGATGAAGCGATCTATCTGCACCAGTCCCGTGTATCCGATGCATTTGTGCAAAGAGAGGTGTTCGAGCAACTGGCTGATCGTCTAAATGCCAGACAGATGGTGCTGATTCTCATGATGGACATTTTTTCGTTTACGGCGCAGGAAACAGCTACATTACTGCATACGACCGTAGGGGCAGTGAAGGAAGGGGTGAAGAGGGCACGACAGCGCTTGTTCGTGTTAGCAGAGCAATCCAGACAGGATGAAAGCCCGTCCAACAAAAAGAAAATCGACAAAGCTGGACATCGTGATTCGTCCGGATTTGTAT
This sequence comes from Brevibacillus sp. BD137, assembly GCF_041644655.1. Classification (NCBI taxonomy): domain Bacteria; kingdom Bacillati; phylum Bacillota; class Bacilli; order Caryophanales; family Paenibacillaceae; genus Brevibacillus; species Brevibacillus sp. BD137. Next base: position 81,876 of record NZ_JAOTNO010000013.1, read on the forward strand.
CAAAAGAAGGGTTTGAGCAATTTTTGGCTGCCTTTCGTGCGGGGGATGCCTATGCGATTTGTCAAACGTACCTGCGTCTCACCGAACAGGGTATGAGCGTGGAAAAGGTTTCGGTAGCAGGCGATCGCCTTTTCTTTGCTGTTCGTGACCCGGATGGACATTTGCTGCATTTTTTTCAGAAATGGTAGAAGCACCCGTTTCTTTTTGTTCTTTTCTTTCGTTTATGAGGGTGAAAGTACATATTTGAAATAAAGGAGCGAACACAAATGAGTATCCATGTGCGTAATTTTGCGGTTGTACAGCTGCCCGTCAAAAACTTGGAGGTGTCCATAAAGTGGTATCGCGATGTGCTCGGCATTCCGTTTACCTTCGAATTTTCACCTGGAGACAATGAAGCGTGGTTGAACGTAGGTGGAGTAGGTCTCGGGCTTATTCGTAGTCCGGAAGTTCCTCGTTTGGACTTTACCGATATGGCAGGACAAGCCCAGCCGATCATCTCTTTGCAGGTAGACCAAATCCATGAGGTTTATGAGGAGCTGAAAAGCAAAGGAATCGAAGTAAGTGAAATGACGTACAAGCGAGGCGGGGGCTACAGCTTTCGATTTCGTGATCCAGATGGGCACTTGAACCACCTATGGGGTGGCTGGCCTTCAGCTGAGGATGAAGAGAGAAACGCATAGAGATACCCGATTCTATAAACCCACCTGTGAAAGTTATGCAGGTGGTTATTCTTATCAACGGGGCAGCGGTGGAGAGAAGAATATTTCCAGTCTACACTCCGGGCTACGTCCTGCTAGTGTGTGGGAACTGTCCGCTCCGCAGCGATTTGCGGGGAAATGCAAAAGTGGTAGCCGCTCCGCCGTTAGGGCACGTTGCATTTCTTTTGCCCGCAAATCACTGCGAAGCTGGGTTGGACTTCGAAAGTCGCTAGGACTGGAAATATTCTTCTCTGGCGTGGCTAATGATTTGTCTCAATCTTTCAAAGCCTATCTGAAAACCAACAGCTCGCAAGGAAACAGGAGAAATAAGCGAAGATCTTTGGGGCACCTGCCGAGGCGCAATGGAAAAAGCGAAACAGGCCTTTAAGCGTCCACCTCTGAGAAGCATCTCTGAACCTCTGCTTTGGACGCGGTTTCGCTTTTTCCATGGAGCCGTGCAGTCAATCCCCCTAGCTGGTGACCCAAGAAGCTGGAGCGTTTTCTCCTGTTTCCTCCCACCACGACAGCTTGAAAGCGAGGTTTTTCACATGTAGCTGCGGTGGGGAGAAGAATATTTCCAGTCTACGCTCCGGGCTACGTTCTTCTAGGATGTTTCGCATCATCGATGACAAGCCGGATTTTCCGTGATCAGTGCATTTTTGAAACCGTACTTTTTGACGGATGCCACTACCAAAGCAACTAGGCTTGCTCCTGGAGTGGCACCCAAAACCATTTTCTCTTCTACCGTACAGTACTAGTACGTCCTTACTACTTCAAGTTCTGAAAGTCTACCGCTTTTTGGCTCATCAGGTAGGAAACAATCTCTTCCTCATTGGACACTCCGTCCGTAAACGTGACTTTGAAACAAACGTCATTTTCTCTCCAGAAATAGGAGATGAGAGTTGGATCCGCTGCGGTGCTCGCCTCTCCGTAACGCTTGTATTTCTCCGTTTTGAACACTTCATTTCCAGCGATTTTCAGCATGTTTACCTTAACTTTGTACGCTTCGTCCATAGATTGGTAAAATGCTACATTCCCATTCTTTTTCATATCTTCGTATATTTTCGTGTCTTTGATTTGATCCAACGAGATTCTATTTCCCCCGCTCAATCTTTTGTTTTTCTCAGCAACATCATAGTAAATCCCAAGGTACATGGTCTTATAATCTTTCTCATTTGCCGGCATGCTGAAATTTACCTTTGAGCTTATATCTGCTGCTGTACCTTTGAACTGTCCCGGCAGTTCCAAAGGAAATTTGGGAGTAAACCCTATTGCTTTTGAGCCATGCTGTACATCTTCCGTATCATATAAGCCCATGACGTAACTCGTATAGCCTACATAGCGTTCTTTCATCGCTTGATCCGGGTATTTCACATTCGAGATCATTTTCACAATGTCTTCTTGAAGATCGCTTGCGAAACTATTAAGGCTATACTGTATGCCGTTATCTTGCCATAGATAGTAAACGGAGTTAATGTTGTTATCTGCGCCAATAAAAGTCACTTTCACTACATCTAGCTCTTGGACCTTCAAATTTTGCTTCTCTATTTTTTGTTCCCCATATCCCTTTGTTTGTTCATCCACGATTATTTTGTAAGCAGCCTCTAGTCCATTTAGTCCGCTACTTGCAGAAAAACGCACATCTTTAGATGAGGGATCTTTTTTGCTAAATTCAATATAAACGTGAGTTTCTTTATTGGTACGCAACTTTTTCTGATCGATATACATCCCTTTAAACTCATAGTCCATAGCAAGCACATCAGGAACTTTAAAGGCAAAACCAGTTGTCTGTATTCCTTTTGACAGACGGTCGTATGTTCGCTCATCCGAATCAAACAAAAATCTAGCCTCTTGCTCTGTATTAGCCTGATCGGAAGCGACTGACTTGACGGTACTCTCTACCTTCACTGCGGCATTCGTAAGGGTCACCGAACTCATCAAAGCTACGCACAAAACGGCAGCAACCGAAAGCTTGTAAGATCCTGCTTTAAAGCTTTTTATCATTTGAATTCTCCTTATCATTTGATTCTTGTTATTTGCTTCGGTAAAGGGAAGCAAGTGAAGCTGCTGGTGGTTGGTAGAAAAACGCTGCAAAAATTGAATAATCGTCATCCCGTAGGGCACAGACTCAGCTTCACCCAGAACGTTCAACACATAAGCGTCACACGCAAGCTCCCGGTCGGCCTTCATCTGTTTTACACACATCCAAATAAAAGGGTTCATCCAGTGAATGGCCAGAGCAAGTAGACCCAGTAGGTTCCACGCGATGTCTTTTCTTTTGTAGTGGGCAAGCTCGTGGGAGAAGACGTGGGTAAGCGCAGAGGCGTTCGATTCCTTGCATATCTCTTCGGGACAGTAAATCCAAGGATGGATCAACCCGGCGATATGTGGACTTTTTCTATAGCTTCCTGAATAGATAGGGATTGGTTTGGTGATGCCAAATCTTTTTCGGCAATCATCCATGATGGAAATGACTTGCGGGTCTGTCACGATTTTGAGGCTGCTCATTCTGCGTCTGGTCCGCAACAGGTAGGCACACATAAATCCAAGCAGGGAAATACATCCGATTAGCCAGACGATGGCTGCTATTTTTACGCCAAGGGTGTGAGTGTCCTCGACAGGGTCTGGATCGATCTTGATTGGGTGGGATATGGAGGGATCCAGAAGTTTTTGATTTTCTGGCTGTTTTGTCTTATCATTTTGAGGTGAGTTTATTTGTTTGCTGTTTTGCTCTCTCTCTTTTTGTGACGCGTCATTCGCAACAGGGGAGTGGGGGGAAACAGCATTTTTTATGCTGTCTACGCCTAGTTGCCAAATATTGAAGATGCTTACCGAACTGTTAGGGAGAAAAGGGAACAGAAGCCGTATTAACACGATCAGCCAAAGCGCGTGGTGAAGCCGAGCGCTCATTCGGTAATGAAAGATTTTCTTGATGGCTATCACCATGAAAGCGACGAGGCTAGCTCCAATGGTGGCATCAAAAACCCATAAAAAAATATCACATAGCATGTTCATGCCTTCTACCTCTTTACAGTAAGATCTGCTGCTTTGTCATTCTTCTCATCTGTCATCGCCTCTGCTGCCCATGTCTCTCTGCTTTTCATTCAGAATCTTTTGGAGATGCTCGATGTCCTTTTGGGACAACTTGACGTCTTCTAAAAAATTGGTCATCATCATGTCTGCCGCCCCGCTAAAGACTCTTTTCAAAAACGACTGGCTCTCTGCCCGGATGCATTCTTTTTCGGAAATCAATGGAAAATACTTATAGCCCCTTCCCGATTTTTCAAAACCGATCACCTTTTTCTTCAAAAGTCTGTTGATGAAGGTACGAACGGTTTGATCGGTCCACTCGATTTCATCAGGCAAGAGAAGTGCGATATTTTCAGCGTTTATAGGATTGTTCTTCCAAATGATCTTCATGATTTCCCACTCTGCTTCCGAAATTTTGGGGATATTGGGCATGTACTCACCTCCTCATTCACCTTTTGATTTACAGATGTAAATATAATCTGTTGGGTTAATATTACAAATGTAAATGGAGTGTGTCAAGGGGAAATTTCCATTTTTAACCATGGTGTCTGCCGGATGCAGACCAGATAGAATAACGACAGTTATCTGGTGATCACATGAGAGCAGCGAACGCAAAAAAGGCCATCCCGCAAAGGATGGCCTTTAATAATCGCGTGCTGCGTCGAACCAGCTTTGAGCCATTTCCTCCGTAATAGGCTGGCCAATTTGGTGGTCAGACTGGCTTAGTTGCCATACGGCTTCACCCAAGTCTTCTCGTTCAGTCGTTTCGATACCTTTGAGGGGGTTGAAGCGCACGGTGAAGGCGGTAATGGCTGCCTCGGCATCAGCAAGGCTGCGGGCTTGGGCCAAGGCCGCTTGTGCAACATCATAGGCTTCATTAGCCAGCTTGGCCAGACGTTTCGGCCAGGACGAAAATGGGCGGCCAAACTCGGTTGTCCACCATTCGGGCTTCCGTAATTGGCTCACGGAAGCGTAGCCAGTCCACGGGCGAGTCTTAGCTCGTGCTTTCATTTGCTGCCTCAGTCGCTTACCCGTAATCTCCTCCACGTTATAGGCGATAAATCTGTCAAGCAACGGCCACACATTTAATGGCGGCAAATCACCCAGATCAGGCATAAAGCGCAGCTCCAAATTCGTTAACTGGGACTGACGAGCTAAGAGCTCCAAATCGCAGAAATTCCCCCACAAGCTCAGTGATGTAAGATTTTGAAATCTCTCTAGACACGCAAGCGAGATAGGCTGCGCAAGCGGTTCGTTTCGAAGCGTCAGGGTTGTGACCTGGTGTAGTGCGCCCAGATCGGGAAGCAAGAAGGGCTCATCATTCTTGCGGCGGCTGGTGCGCGGCTTCAGTGTCAGAGAGTAGGGCATGTCGCCAGCGACAGAAAAACGCGATAGATCACCAGCTACACTCAGACGGAAATATTCAGAGACCTGGCGTTTCGGGAGCTTCAGGTGCAAACGGCTTTCAAACTGGTCCAGTTCAATATGCAAGCCGTGCAATTTGGATTGGCTGGCGTCCACGACTATGTCTTTAGGCAGGATCGGAACCCATGTCATTTCTTCAATGGGGCGTTCTATGGCCCAGTCGAAGAAGCTCGTGTCACTCCCAGCGTAGTACAGAACTCGCGGCCAAGGCGAGCCAGCTGGCGTGGCGAAGGAATCGAATACATTCCAATTAATGGGTGTATAGGGATCGACGTGTAGGTCTGTTTTATTGCCCGCTTGTGAAGGTCCAATGGAGAGGCTGCCTACGCCGGGCTTGAGAACAAGTGTGTGGCTGTGAGGGCCAGTCAGGTCGATAGGATAACGACCATCCTCTCTGATAGAACCAGCAGGAGAACCAACTTTCTTATGAATTGGCATTTCCTTCATCCTTCCTTCTTAACTCCTGACTTATCCGCTATGTATCACGATATCAATACCTTTGGGCTTACTAAAAATAATAGCATAGAAAGCCAAGCCGAGGTTCCAGTTGCTGCGGTGGAGAGAAGAATATTTCCAGTCTACGCTCCGGGCTACGTCCTGCTGGGATGTATAGACTGTCCGCTCCGCAGCAATTTGCGGGGAAATGCAAAAGTGGTAGCCGCTACGTCGTTTGGGCACGTTGCATTTCTATTGCCCGCAAATCACTGCGAAGCTCAGTTGGACTTCGAAAGTCGCTAGGACTGGAAATATTCTTCTCTGACGTTGCTGTTCAATGATTATCAATCTTTAAAACCTACTTGAAAACCCAACAGCTCGCAAGGAAACAGGAGAAATAAGCGAAGATCTTTGGGGCACCCACCGAGGCGCAATGGAAAAAGCGAAACACGCTTTTAAGCGTCCACCTCTGAGAAGCATCCCTGAACCTCTACTTTGGACGCGGTTTCGCTTTTTCCATGGAGCCGTGCAGTGAATCCCCCTAGCTGGTGACCCAAGAAGCTGGAGCGTTTTCTCCTGTTTCCTCCCACCACAGCAGCAGGAATAACAAGTATCAAATAAAGACTCAAAGTATCAAATTGATACAACAAAATCTCATTTTGATACGATCATCACCAAAACAATAAGCCATCCACGTCCTCATACCGTTGGCACGATCCTTGCTGTATCAGTTAGGATGAAACCAACCGAGGAGGTACACATCAAATGGATAAACGTAATCAACCATCAATCTACGTCGTGAAAAATAAGAGAAAAAATAGCGAGAGTGCTCGCATTCCTGCCTATTTAACCCCAATAGAATCCCGTTTTGCCAAAGCCTTTCATCAATCTCTCGCAAACTACGAGCCGACTCCTCTCCTTACATTGCCTGCGTTAGCACGTGAGCTGGGAGTAGGACAAGTACTTGTAAAAGATGAGTCCAAACGCTTCGGCCTCAATGCCTTCAAAGTTCTGGGAGCTTCTTACGCGATGGCGCGTTTCTTGTGCGAGAAGCTGGGCATATCGACAGAAGAGATGACCTTCGAGGCACTGTGCTCCCGAGAAGTGAAAGAGCGAATTGGAGAAGTCACTTTCGTTACGGCGACAGATGGCAATCACGGAAGGGCCGTTGCCTGGGCTGCCAAGGCGCTCGGACAGCATGCCGTTGTATACTTGCCCAAAGGCTCCGCCCAACAACGGGTAGATGCGATCCGCGAGGCCGGCGCACAAGCTCACGTCATCAATGGAAACTACGATGAAGCAGTGCGTCTCTCAGAACAAATGGCCAAGGAACATGGTTGGCAAGTGATTCAAGATACGGCATGGGAAGGCTACACGACCATTCCCACGTGGATCATGCAGGGCTATACGACGATGGCAGCAGAGGCGATGGAACAACTCTCAGCCACCGCGGACGCCAAACAGCCGACGCATCTATTCTTGCAGGCAGGTGTCGGTTCCATGGCTGCCGCAGTCTTGGGACATTTTGTAGTAGCGCAAGCAAACAAAAACCTAACAACCGTGATCGTCGAACCGCATAGCGCCAATTGCATGGTCCTCTCAGCAGAAGAGAACGACGGACAACCACATGCTGCTACAGGAGAGCTAGGAACCATCATGGCAGGTCTGGCATGTGGCGAGCCGAATCCGCTGGCATGGGAAATCTTGCAGGAGCATGCAGACTTCTTCGTCAGTTGTGCCGATTACGTGGCGGCAAACGGCATGCGTATACTTGCGGCACCGACTGGAGGCGACCCTTCTATTGTGAGCGGGGAAAGTGGTGCAGTCGGCGTAGGGCTACTCGCTGCCTTGATGAGCAAACCAATGTATCATCAACAGCGTGAGCAGCTTGGTTTACATGAAAATTCCGTTGTTCTGTGCTTTAGTACGGAAGGGGACACGGATCAGGATATATACAAACGCATCATCTGGGAAGGCGCATGCCGGGAAGAGGGGGAGATGACAAAATGAACGTGACGATCAATCGAGACGAACTGATTTCATTGGTGCAGAACTTAATCCGTATCGACTCCGTAAATCCATACCTCGATGAGGATGGGCCGGGCGAAAAGGAGATTGCTGCTTTTATTCGAGATCGTTTACAGAAGGCAGGACTGGAGGTTCACGTCACGCCGATTAACGACACAGCGGTCAATGTCGTCGGGATTTTGCGCGGAACAGGCGGTGGCAAATCCTTGATGCTCAACGGGCATATGGACACCGTAAGTGCCAAGCGCATGGAGATTCCGCCGTTTGAGCCTACCCTTGTAGACAACAAAATTTTCGGCAGAGGCAGTCAGGACATGAAGGGAAGTCTGGGGGCCATGATCGCCGCAGTAGAGGCGATCGCACAAGCAAAGGTTCCGTTGACAGGAGATGTCATTTTGACTTTTGTCGCTGACGAGGAATATAAAAGCATCGGCACGGAGGAGCTGGTAAAAGCGTACAAAGCAGATGCGGCGATATGCTGTGAGCCTTCCGACCTGGCGATTGGCGTCGTACACAGAGGTTTTGCCTGGGTCAAATGCGAGGTGCTGGGCAAGGCAGCTCACGGAAGTCGTCCAGCAGAAGGGATTGATGCAATCGTTCGGGCGGGCAGGGTCCTGCAAGAGCTGGAGCGTCTTTCAGACAGGTTGGCTCAAGGGCCAGTTCATCCGATACTAGGTGCGGCATCTGTTCATGCTTCACTCATTCAGGGTGGAACGGAGCTGTCGACCTACCCAGACTATTGCCGCATCGATTGGGAGAGAAGGACGCTGCCAGGCGAGACAGAGGTAGACGTGGCCAATGAAATCGAAGCATTACTACAGAAGCTGAGCGCTGAAGATGAGACGTTTCAAGCAAGCGCCGAGCTGTCATTTTTGCGAGAGCCATTTGAGGTCGGGCTGGATGAACCCGTTTATTTAGCCCTTCAGGCAGCGTGTAAGAGCGTGATGGGTAAAACTCCCGAAGTATGCGGATTCTCGGGATGGACGGATGCAGCATTGTTGCAGGAAGCGGGAATTCCCACTGTCTTGTTTGGACCAGTGGGAGCCGGTTTGCATGCAGCAGTCGAATATGTAGAGGTGGATAGCTTGGTAAACATGAGTGCCATCTTGGTGGAGACAATTTGCGATTTTTGCCAGTAAAAACGGCATAGAGGGCTGGCTTTCCCTGTGATACGTTATAATGGAGGCAAGAGATTGACGGGAGGGGAAGCCAGATGCCCTTGCGAGAAATACAAGAAAGTGTGCAACAGATTGCTTCGGCTGTTGCATCCGTTCTGCGCGTAGAGGTAGAGATTGCAGACAGTCAGTTTTTGCGGATCGCAGGGACGGGAAAGAATGAGGCTGGCGTCTTGCGGACGATGGCAGGAGAGGATCATATATACCGAGAGTCGTTGCTCGCCGGACATCCTGTTGTGATCATGAATCCGGGGCAGGATGAGCGGTGTCGACCCTGTATGCATTATGGAAATTGTACAGAGACGGGAGAGATTTGCTGCCCGATACAATTAGACAATGAAAATATTGGGGTGATCGGCCTACTCGCTTTCGATGAGGAGCAGCGCGAGCGGTTGTTTGCAGATGTGGACGCGATATTGACCTATTTGCAAAAAATGGCCGAGCTGATCGCCATTAAGCTAAAAGAGCACTACTTGTACGTCGAGCAGCTGCATACGGTAGAAAAGCTGCGTGTCGTCATGGATGAAATGGATAAAGCCGTCTTTCTCGTCGATCAAGACAATCGGATTATTCAGGCGAACCAGCGTGCCCGTCAATATTTGCAGCTCGATCATGACGACAGTCAAACGGCAGAATGGATAGATGCCATCCGACTTGCAGATGCCGCGCAGTCAGCGCCAAAGCAGGTCGTTTTGTCAGTCGGGCAGGAAGACAAGACATTTTTGTTTGCCATCAAGCCCATTCTACTGGCCGGAACGGTCAAAGAATGGGTGATTACGCTTGATGATGTGCAGGAAGTCGTGCAAATCGCAAGGCAGGTAAGTGGATATTCGGAGCCCGACCCTTTTCGGATGATTGGTGGTAACAGTCCTGCGATTGTACAGGCAAAGGAAGTGGCAAGACGTGTGGCGGCAAGTGATTCGACTGTCCTGCTCCAAGGTGAAAGTGGAACAGGAAAGGAGCTCTTTGCCAAAGCCATTCATCAGGCAAGCCCTCGACGTGAGGAGCCGTTCCTTTCGATTAATTGCGCCGCAATCCCTGAGCATTTAATGGAAAGCGAGTTGTTCGGTTACGAGGAAGGCTCATTCACAGGAGCACGAAAAGGTGGAAAACCGGGTTTGTTTGAGGTAGCAGGTACAGGCACACTGTTCCTCGATGAAATCGGGGATATGTCTATGCATTTACAGAGCAAGCTGCTGCGCGTTTTGCAAGAAAAGGAACTGTACCGAATAGGAGGGAACGGCAAGCCCATACGCTTAGCGGCAAGGATCATTGCAGCGACCCATCTGGATTTGCAGCAGCGGGTAGACGCGGGGCTGTTTCGGCTGGACCTGTACTATCGGTTGCATGTGATTCCCATCCGCTTGCCCTCGCTACGAGAACGAAGAGAGGATATCCTGCCTTTGGCAAACGATATCCTTTTGGCGCATGCGAATCGGGTGGGGAAGGGGTTGCACGGCTTTTCCAAGGAGACACAAAACATCCTGTTCCATCACGACTGGAGAGGAAACGTCCGAGAGTTGGAAAATGTCATCGAATATGCGGTCAATATGGAGGCAACCTCTTGGGTTCAGCCTGCGAGCTTGCCCATTCGAACGGGAAGGCTACGTGAATCTTCTCCGCATTCCGTAGACGAAAGTCAGGGACCATTTGATTGGCAAAAGCAAGGACTCCTGCTGAAAGAATTGGAACGAGCGGCAATCGATACTGCGATGCAACAAATCCGTGATAGAAACGGAAGAAAAGAAGAAGCAGCTGCGCTATTAGGCATAAGCCGGGCAACGCTGTTTCGGAAACTGCGCGAGTACGGTATCACCTGATCCGACTTCTGGCCGATTTTTTGGGATTGAGCGGATAATGTGGTATGATGGTTTCGATACCGGAAGTAGAGTGGTAAAAGGAAGGAGTGCCAAAAGAAATGAGAGAAGTATTAGGATGGATTCGATCGATAACCTTTGCTGTCGTTTTCGCTCTTGTCCTCGGAATTTTTGTATTTCAACCGTTCAAGGTTGATGGGCATTCCATGGACCCTACCTTACAAGACGAACAGCGCATATATGTGTCTAAACTATCACACACGTTTTCCTATTTGCCAGATTACGGCGATATTGTCGTGATCGACAGTCGGGTAGAACGAAACCGTACATTGATGGACGATATCATGGGGCATCCCTTGGTGTCGCTGGTCACAGGTCAAGCTGATGATCACACGATGTATGTCAAGCGCGTCATTGGAAAACCAGGCGACGTACTGGAGTTCAAAGACAACAAGGTGTATCGAAACGGTGAGGCATTGAACGAACCATACATTAAAGAAACGATGGAATATGTAGCAGACGGAAAGATCACGGTTCCAGCCGATCATATTTTTGTCATGGGAGATAACCGGAATCACAGCACAGATTCCCGCGATATTGGCTTTATTCCGCTGGATCATGTGATGGGAACCATGATCGAAAATCCTCTTAAGAAGTAAGACCGTGAAGGAGAAAAGGTTGTCCATTTATGGGCAACCTTTGTTTCATAGGGAAAGATGTCTCACTTTTCTGATCGCTCTAAAAAGGAGGCCAGCTTATGCCCAGTATTTTGATAGCGGATCGAGACCCGAACGAAAGAATCGGGATCGGATGGCTCGTCAACAGCTATGCCATTCCGTATGATAAGGTGCATAGTGCCGGGACCATGGAAGACGTTTTTGAAATGATGGAAGCGCATACACCGGAAGTGCTCTGTATTGAACTGGACATGATCGGGCGCGGGCAGTGGGACCGACTGAAGCTTTTGGTGGATCAATATCGTCCGACTGTTGTCGTGACCACATCAGAGGCGACATTTGAGCGCGCGATGCAGGGGATTGGACTTTTTGCACGCGATCTATGGTTAAAGCCACAGACACCGGAATACATCAGGAGAATCCTGACGAGATGCTGTCAGGAGCGCTTGGATCGGAAGCGAGTGAACGAAGAGAAGGGAACAGGAGCGGACAAACACAGGGATGTCTCGTATCTTGACCTGTTTTTCCCCGGGCATGTACAAGCCAAGTCTTATTCGCTCATGCTGGCTCAATTGGAGGACCCGAAGCGGCATCTCGAGCTGCTGCGCTTCTTTGAAGAATATCCGTTTCGCGACAAACCCGATCTTTTGCCGTTAGGGGAGACCATTGTGGGGGTTTTTCCAATGGATGCTGCGGTCTCGCCTTCTACGCTCCACCAAATGGGCAAGCGTTTGCTGATGGACTGGGAAGCAAACCATGATGCGCCACTCTTTTTGGTCATGTATGACGCAAGTAACCATGAGCAGAGCTTGAACGAAAATTATGCGGAGGCGAGCCAAGCCCTGCAAGTGCGCTTTTTCAAAGGATATCGGCAAGTGACGGTTATGGACAATCCCGTGAATTGGACGATGATAGACCCATTTTTGACGCCCGCCGAACAGCGCACCTGGGTAGAATTGCTGGATGAAGGTAATCGGGAAGAGTTGAAGCAGTGGCTGTATACACACTTCTTTTACAAGGAAGAGCCTTATCCAGAGCCGGGATTGTTGCGTATTCGGCTAACGAGTATTTTGGCCCAAGTCAGACGGTACATGATATCACGTGGTCTTGACTCCGCACCTTTGGAAGAAGAGTATCACCGGGTTTTCGAAACGATTCTGTACTCGCCGATCTTGTATCGGATCGTAGTGGAACTGCTGCTGTTCATCAATCAGCTTCTTGATGCTGCTCATCATCCCATCGACGAATCCCGTGTGGATGTCGTGGAACAGGCGATTCGCTATATAGAAGGACGTTATACCGATCCGGCACTTCGCCTGGAGGAAGTTGCACGCTATATCGACCGGAGCCCTTCCTATTTCAGTACGCTGCTCGCTCAAAAGCAAGGAAGCTCTTTTCGCCAGATTCTCACTTCGTTGCGGGTAAAAGAAGCACGCCGATTGCTTCTCGAAACATCCTTGTCTGTCCAAGAGGTGGCAGAGCGATGTGGATTTATTAACGCGAATTATTTCAGTAAAATTTTTAAGGAAAAGACAGGGACAACCCCACGTTTGTTACGAAATCAGAAGAAAAGATAGAAATCGAAAGAAAAGGCAGATTTTTTTGTCAAACCATGAATGCGGTTGCAAGTGAATCGAAATTAGAGGCACCAAATCGAAAGCGCGGTGTCTTTTTTGTCTTTCCGTGCTTTTTTACAATGGAGCTAAGAAGTACATCCTTTTAGAAAAGCAGGTGGAAATGATGAAGACGACACAATCCGTTGAACAATTGATCCAAGCCTTTTCAGGTACCCAATTACATACAAAGGGATGGGTGCAGGAAGCTGCGCTGCGCATGCTTTTGAACAACCTCAATCCTGATGTAGCGGAGCGTACAGAGGATCTGGTCGTATACGGCGGAATTGGCAAGGCGGCACGGAACTGGGAATGCTTCGATGCGATTGTCAAAACATTGCAAACGTTAGAGAGCGATGAAACACTCCTCATCCAGTCTGGGAAGCCAGTTGCTGTATTCAAATCGCATACCGATGCACCGCGTGTGCTGCTGGCAAACTCGAACCTGGTGCCTGCCTGGGCGAATTGGGAGCATTTCCACGAGCTGGACAAAAAGGGTTTGATGATGTACGGACAAATGACTGCGGGAAGCTGGATTTACATTGGCAGCCAGGGCATCGTACAAGGAACGTATGAGACGTTTGCAGAGCTGGCACGCCAGCATTTTGAAGGCACGCTTACTGGAACGATTACCGTCACAGCAGGCTTGGGCGGCATGGGTGGTGCGCAACCGTTGGCCGTATCGCTCAATGGCGGTGTGAGCATCAATATCGAGGTGGACCCGACCCGTATCCAACGCAGACTGGACACGAAATACCTGGATGTAATGACAGCTAGTCTGGATGAAGCGATCCGCTTGGCGGAAGAAGCGAAACGTGACAAAAAAGGCATTTCCATCGGTTTGTTGGGGAATGCTCCCGAAGTGCTGAATGCCATGCTGGCTCGCGACTTTATCCCGGATGTGCTGACGGACCAGACCTCCTCGCATGATCCACTCAATGGCTACATTCCCATCGGCATGTCACTGGAGGAAGCAGCTGAACTACGGACACGCGATCCGAAAGCGTACGAATCTCGGGCAAAAGCAAGCATCGCTGAGCACGTACGCGCGATGCTCGCCATGCAGGAAAAAGGAGCCGTCACTTTCGACTATGGCAACAACATCAGGCAGGTGGCAAAAAACGAGGGTGTGGAGGATGCGTTCCGTTTCCCTGGCTTCGTGCCAGCCTATATCCGTCCACAGTTTTGCGAGGGCAAGGGGCCGTTCCGTTGGGTAGCACTGTCTGGCGATCCTGAGGATATTTACAAGACAGACGAAGTCATCCTGCGCGAGTTTTCCTACAACACGCATCTGTGCAACTGGATTCGCATGGCACAGGAGCGCATTCAGTTCCAGGGACTGCCTTCCCGCATTTGCTGGTTAGGCTATGGCGAGCGTGCGCGTTTTGGCCAAATCATCAATGAGATGGTGGCACGCGGTGAGCTATCGGCCCCAATCGTCATTGGACGTGACCATCTGGACTCCGGTTCTGTTGCTTCGCCAAACCGTGAGACAGAAGCGATGAAGGACGGCAGCGATGCGGTTGCAGACTGGCCGATTCTTAATGCCATGATCAATGCGGTAGGCGGAGCGAGCTGGGTATCTGTGCACCACGGAGGCGGTGTTGGCATGGGATACTCTCTCCACGCAGGAATGGTCATCGTGGCCGATGGTACTCCAGAAGCAGCACGTCGTCTGGAGCGTGTCCTCACGACCGATCCAGGCATGGGCATCGTCCGCCATGTGGATGCAGGCTACGACCTCGCGATTCAAACAGCCAAGGAAAAAGGCGTCAACATTCCGATGATGAAGGAGTAAAAGCCATGACAAAACCTGTATGGATTCGCCACGCCAGTCAGCTTGCCACGCTGGCTGGCGGCTCCTCTTCCCCGGTTGTAGGAGCGCAAATGAACGAGTTGTCGATCATCGAGGACGGAAGCATCTGGCTGGAAGACGGCGTTATCCAGCGTGTGGGACCAGATGAAGAGCTGGCGCTTCGCTATCGAGACCGTGCGCATGAGGCGCAAATCATGGATGCTTCGGGCAAGCTGGTCACGCCAGGGCTGATCGATCCGCATACACATCTGGTGCACGCGGGCAGTCGGCAAAACGAGTTTAACATGCGGCTAAATGGTGCGACCTATATGGAGATTATGAACAATGGCGGCGGAATTCACTCGACTACCGCAGCGACCCGTGCAGCTACCCATGAAGAGCTGTTTGCCCAGAGCAAGCATCGTCTTGACCAGTTTCTGTTGCATGGAGTCACAACCGTCGAGGCGAAAAGCGGCTACGGCCTGACATTGGAGGATGAGCTGAAGCAGCTTGAGGTCGCCAAGCAGTTGAACGAAGCACATCCCATCGACATCGTCAGTACTTTTATGGGTGCACATGCTGTGCCACGTGAATACAAGGAAAATCCGGATGCGTTTGTAGACGTGGTCATCGAGGAAATGCTCCCGGAGGTCGCTCGACGCAAGCTGGCTGTTTTTAACGATGTATTTTGCGAAAGAGGTGTGTTCACCCCGGAGCAATCCCGACGCATTCTCGAAGCAGGGGTCCGTCATGGGCTATTGCCGAAGATTCATGCGGACGAAATCGAACCGTATGAAGGGGCAGAGCTGGCAGCTTCGGTTGGAGCGGTATCTGCGGATCATTTGTTGCGCGCCTCAGACAAGGGGATTGAACAGATGGCGGAAGCGGGCGTCATCGCTGTGTTACTGCCTGGTACGGCATTCTTCCTGATGGCAGAGTCAGCAAATGGCAGGAAAATGATCGATCGTGGCGTGGCTGTCGCGATTTCAACGGATTGCAATCCGGGCTCGTCTCCAACGGTTTCGCTTCCACTCATCATGAATCTGGGTTGCCTGAAAATGGGGATGACGCCAGCTGAGGTGCTGACAGCAGCTACCATCAATGCTGCTCACGCAATCCGCTGCGCGCATGAAGTCGGCAGCCTTGAGGTGGGGAAAAAGGCGGATGTCACGATTTTTGATGTTCCTGATTTCATGACCTTGCAATATCGGTATGGAATCAACCACGTAAACACGGTCATCAAAAACGGAACGATTGTCGTTGCTCGGGGCAGACTGGCGTAATACGAGAGAGAGCAAAAGAAAAACGGATAGAAGTGGAGGAGACCGGCTTGTCTTTGAAATGGGGGGACATGTATGGGCAATATTTCGAACAGCAATCTTGCGCCGCATCCTAGTCAGCAAGCCGTATCCACCACACATGCTTGGAAGTTTTTTGTTTTTAGCCTTATTGGTATTTTCGTCTTTTTTATTCCTGTTACCGTTAATGACACAAGCTCAATTATGCTCGATCACATCGTGACATGGGTTCGTCAAATCATGCCGGGTGCAATACCGGTGTACGCTTTGCTTGTGATTGTGCTTGGGGCCATTTATCCGTTTGTGACGGGCAGTTGGAAGCAGAGCAAAGTAAACCTCGTCTTTTCGGCGCTAAAAGTACTGGGTGTGCCTATCGCTCTGTTGATTTATTTTCAGGCGGGTCCTGCATGGTTGCTGGACAAGAATATGGGGCCTTTTCTCTTCGAAAAGCTGGTGATTCCCGTAGGCATGGTGGTTCCGATCGGCTCCGTGTTCTTGGCTCTGCTAGTTGGCTACGGCCTTTTGGAGTTTATTGGGGTATTGGTACAACCGATCATGCGCCCGATTTGGAAAACACCTGGCCGCTCTGCAGTAGATGCGGTGGCATCCTTTGTGGGAAGCTATTCGATCGGTCTTTTGATCACGAACCGGGTATTCAAAGAAGGCAAATATACAATAAAAGAAGCAGTCATTATTGCAACCGGCTTTTCCACCGTTTCTGCGACATTTATGATCGTGATTGCAAAAACATTGGATTTGATGAATTACTGGAATCTTTACTTCTGGGTGTCGCTCGTGGTGACGTTTCTCGTAACCGCAGTGACTGTGCGTATTTGGCCGCTGTCCAAGATGAGCGATGCGTATTACCAGGACAACGGCGATCCTGAAAAAGTAATCAAGGAAAAACGGCTGCGTCAGGCGTGGATGGAAGCAATGGATGCAGCGGGAAAAGCACTGCCGCTTAAACGGAACATTTGGGAGAACTTGCGGGATGGTTTTATCATGACCATGAGTATTCTTCCGTCCATCATGTCGGTCGGTTTGCTTGGGTTGGTACTGGCCGAATTTACCCCTTTGTTTGACTGGCTGGGCTACTTGTTTTATCCACTAACATGGCTCTTGCAAATTCCAGAGCCGATGCTGGCGGCAAAAGCGTCAGCGATCGAAATTGCCGAAATGTTTTTACCCGCACTACTAGTGGTAAAAGCGCCTCTGGTCACCAAGTTTGTCATTGCCGTTGTTTCGGTTTCTTCTATCCTGTTCTTTTCCGCGACGATTCCTTGCATTTTGTCTACCGAGATTCCGATTAGTATTCCAAAGCTTCTGGTGATTTGGGTAGAGCGTACGATCCTAACGCTGCTGTTTGTTACCCCGTTAGCCTTCCTGCTTCTGCCCTAATCATGAATAGCCAATGGACAATTATGGTATGATGGTGGCAGGTTCGAACATGCAGAGGAAAGAGGGGCTAGTCATGTCAGGATTCGGAATTTTCCGTGATGTTATTACGTCAGAGCAGCAACTGCGCGAAATGGTCGGAGAGCCAAGTCGTCTCGTACAGAACAAGGCGATACCCCAGCTGGATGACCATAGCCGAAATTACATTGCCCAAGCACCATTTCTCATCATTGCCACAGCAGACAAAGATGGCCATTGCGATGCTTCGCCACGTGGAGATGCGCCTGGCTTTGTACATGTCATCGATGATCACCATCTGGTCATCCCCGAGCGCCCAGGAAACAAGCGGATGGACTCTATCACGAATATTTTGGTCAACCCGCATATTGGGCTTATCTTTTTGATTCCTACGCTGGAAGAGACGTTCCGCGTGAACGGTAAGGCTTGCATTATTCGCGATGAAGAAATACTGGCGAAGATGGCGGTAAACGGGAAGGCGCCAACGCTCGGAATCGGAGTAAAGGTAGAGGAGTGCTTCGTCCACTGTGCGAAGGCATTTATGCGCTCTGGTCTATGGAAGCCGGAGTCCTGGCCGACAGAGGGGACGACTCCTAATGTCGCACAAATGCTGGCGGATCATGTGAAGCTTCCGGGTGTGACGGCAAAAGAAGTGGCAGAGGGCTTGCAAGACAGCTATACGAATCGATTGTATTAAGCATAGGAAAAACGGCAGTTCTCCCATTTCGTTGTGGAGCCTGCCGTTTTCGGTTTATTCAGGGATAGGGTCGCCTACCAACCACCCAGTATTGGAGCTGCCACAGTAATAGCATTCGACTGTATAAGAGGGCATGTTCGAATAACGTATATGTTCCGGGATTATGAAGACCGGGTCGACGTTTCCGGTTCCCCCCGTTGGGGTTCCTTTTGTAATGCCCCGGAAAATGACCTTGATATCATACCCTGGCAGACTGTTCATATTGCCCAATCTAGCGGTCAGTCTAGCCTTGAGATCACCCAGTGGGGCGTTGGCTTTATTTTCGGCAGCGGTGTACGGCCAAGGGTTTTCAGGATGATACTTTTGAATGACAATGACATACTCTTTATATCGATTCGTATCCCGCCGCTTGTCTAATTGACCGATCGCTTCATGAATCCGGGAGCCAATTTGGGAATCGTCATGAGAGCTGATTGTCTTGATCTCCATAGCCACACGTTTTTCCTCGTAGGAAACGGTTGAATCATCCTCATCCTCCTCCAGCATGCGGTCTTCCTTAGGCGTGTCGTTTTGCTGCTCCTCCAAATAAGTGTAATCAATGTCAGGATCGTCGTCCTTATCCTTTCCGAAAAAGGGCGTGATATTTTCTCCGAATAGACGCTGTGCCTCCTCCAGTTCTGTATAATTCCCACCCGTAACCGAGAAAATATCGGAAATTTTGGCGTGCAGACTGATACCGTAACGTACTTTGGCAAAGTAGTTATCTACGTCGTCCACTTGCTCAAAAAGCTCATTTACCGTTCCTTCATCCAGGTTATTTGTTTTTTCCACATGTTTGTCCCACATTCTGCGTGCATCTTTTACATCTTCGTCCCAAGTGCCTTGGATAATCGGAGATGATACGGAACTACCAGTATCCGTACCTGTGCGTTCTGTCATGGTGCCTGTGGCAGCCAGTGACCCATAGCGATCCGCTTCCGCTTCCAGAGCCGGATCATCATTGATGGGCAAGCTGGAATCTGGAACGTTCGCTTGTACCCGTCCTTGTCGTTGCTGAACCACATGTGTCAGCTCATGACCGAGTAGCTGCTGACCGCTTTGCGTCTCTGGCTGATACGTCCCCGGGGCAAAGTGAATGTCATTCCCTTGGGCAAAGGCAACCGCCCCGATTTGGGAGGCAACAGACGATTCTGGATGAATCTGTACATCTGAAAAATCAGTGTGAAAAGCATTCTCCATTTTTGCTTGGACGGAATCAGGGAGGGAGCGACCGCTGCCGGCAGAGAGATTCTCCGATTTTTGCAAGGGAGTCTTCGCTAACATGCGCTGCACAGCCTGATTGCCAAGAGTCTTTTGTAGAGAAAGGATGTGGGAAGAGTGACTCGCCTTTCTTTGGACCTGATTCATTTGGAGCATGGGTCTGGAAACAGGTGCACCCGGTTTTTCACGGGTCGCATCCATAGACGGCTTGCTAGTTTCATAGCGTCGCATGATTACACCCCCTCTACTTTTGTCACGTCCAATTGTACGGGTTCCTTTTGCTGTGCTTGATAGAAATAGAGATACAGATACGGGTCGACCAAATAGCTCGTGATAGCGCCAGTGCGGTTAGCGTACGTGGAGGATGTCTTGGGCAAAATGGCCGCTTTGCTGTCGAGCTCGCTCCGATCTTCTTTGACGATCGAGATGACCTGTGGGTGATAGACGTGGACGGCAGTGACAATCTGTTTGCCAGGGTGTCCGGGTGCTGGTTCAAGTGTAATAGCCATGTTCATTTCACGATACGCCAGCTTTTGTGGTAATAAGGTGGTACCTTTCGCTGGTGGAACTTCGGGTGCTTTTTGATCAGCAGGAGGAGGGGCAGCACCTTCGACTTCCTTCGGTGTGTCATCGTCGGGCTTGCCCATGATTTCCTCCAGCTTGCTCCGGGAGATGCCAATGAATCCTGGCAAATCAATGCGCCCTTCGCGGAAGTACCCCTTGTACAACGGCAAGCCTTCCTTGTCGTAGAGTACCCCGATGCCGTCGTATGCACCTGCCCGAAATTGCCCTTGATACAACAGTGCGTCTTCAGCAGAACGAAGCTCTCCCGTTCCGTGATAATGCCCTTCGGCAAAGCCGCCTTTATACAGCGTTATGCCACTTGCATCTTTCAGCTCGCCCTGCCCATGATACACACCCAGCAAAAAATCACCTTGATAAACGATGCTGCCATTGGTGGAGAATTTGGTTCCGGCTCCATTGAAGTGCCCGTTTCGAAAATGACCTTCATACACGAGCTTGCCATCCCGATCAAAAAGACTCCCGGCCCCGTTGTATCTGCCGTCCACAAATTGACCTTTATACTGAGCGAGCCCGTTTTCGTAGTAATCAGTTCCTTCGCCGCCGTAGAATCCATTGTCAAACATTCCGTCGTAGAGCAGCTTTCCATCCTTCGTAAAAAGTCTGCCAGCTCCGTTATACACCCCATTTTTAAAAGCGCCTTCGTATTTGATTACGCCATTTGTGTACAATTCCTGACCGGCTCCATCCAGCTCCCCATTTTTGAAATCTCCCTGAAAAACAACTTGCTGGTTGTCGTTGTACAATGCTCCTTGACCAGCGTATACCCCATTTTCAAACCCGCCTTGATAGACGAGAACGCCTTTCCGGTATCCTTTGCCGAAGCCTTGCGGAGTGCCGCTTTTAAACTCGCCGCTGTATAGAAGCTTCCCATTGTCGTCATAGAGCTCGCCTTTTCCGTCATACAGACCGTCCACGAGCTGGCCAGAATAGATCATCGTGCCTTCCGGGTTGTAAATGATCGCCAGACCCGTGTCGGAAATCTGTTGATTGGGAGTTTTTAAATGAATGACGATGGGACGTTGCAAAAAGCGGTTAAGGGCATCGGGAGGGTTGATGAAAAGAAAGTAGGTCAGGACAAGGAGGAATAGTCCTGTCAAAATGAGAAAGCGTTTGGCGATGTAAAAACGGCCGATATGCATGTAATCGTTGAGTGAAGTTTCTTTTTTGGTGAATAGTCCGGCAATGCCGTTCTTGATCCAATCGAGGGCTTGTTTGGGGAGGGCGGCTCCTTTTTTTATCCAATCCTGCCCCCATTTTTTGAGCGGCTGGGTGAGCGGGTCGACAATTGTTTGTTCCGTTAGCTTTTGGAGTTGTTTGTCCATATCGTAACCTCCCTACTCGTCAGGGAACCTGAATCGTCGCTTGTCCGGGGTTCGTGATCGAAATGACGCCACCCCAGCTACACATGAGCTTGGAGGTTTGGTTGAGGGCAGGCATGTTGGCTACGAGAACAGTAGGGGAGCCAGGAACCCAAGGGGCGGCTGTGACAGGAACGCAGGGGACCGGAGTGAAAACGCCCAGCTTCGCCGCTGTGGCTGCTGCGACCTGAGGGTTGGACATCGTATTGCACATCCCGAATGGAAGGACGTTTACCATCGGTTTATTGTCCATAATGTTTGCGATCGGCATACTGGTTGTGACGCGATTCACCGGGAGCACCATGAGTGAACTGGGAGCAGCACCAAAGCTGCACTGTAGCATAGCTCCTCCGCAGACGAGTTGTCCCATGAAGCCAACTCCTTTTCATAAGTCATCTGGTAAGATATTGAAAATCAATCTGTATAGTAGTATAAATGTCAAATAGAGAAGATGTATAGCGAAATTTGTAATTTTTAGTATAATGTTGCTTGGTATCATTTTCGAAAATACGTTTTCGAGAGATGGGAGAACCGCAAACGATGGGAAATAACAAGAAGTATTCCTGGTTGACCGGACTGCTGATTGTATTTGTTGGGATCGGCTTGCTGCTCGCTTGGAACATGGATAGAAGCGGGAAGCAGGACGAACCGTTTCAAGGGATCAACAGCATCGCGGCCAATAGTCAAAAGGATGTCGTCCTCATAACGGATGGACACCAAAAGCTGACTAGCCTTTACCCCGATCGGACGCTACGGTACCAGCAAGTCCTGGAGCAGAATCCAGAAGAGGGCTTGGAAAATTTCACAGAGGTAGCCATCGACGAAGAAGGATATGCGTACGTGCTGATCACAAAGCTTGATAGCTTTGGCTTGCGGACCGTATCCGAGAGAATCGTGCGAATGACGCCAGAGGGAGAAATCGTACAAGTCGTGTATGAAGATTCCTATGGAGCGAACAGCCCGTACAAGCGAATTGGCAAGGTACGCTCCCTGCAAGTTGCGAAAGATCGTCTTTATTTTTATGTTTATCAACATCCTGAAGTGATTGCCTATCAATTTGTACCCTCTGATTCACCCCCCACACAACTCTATCAAATCCAATTGCCTAATGAAGTATACGTGAATGAAATCACAGGAGTAGACCCGCGTCATACCTATGTCACTACCAAGCGTGGAGAGTTTTTTCAGGTCGATGTTCCCCAAGGAAGTGGGGAAGCTCAAGTGAAAGGTCCGCTCTACATTCACTCCGAACGCTCGGAAACGAATCGTACCGTCCCCGATCATGTCAAAGTGGGGCCAGCAGGTCGTCTTCTTTTCTACAATTCTGATCAAAATGTCATTGAACGCTTCGATCCCGCACATCCAGATGAAATCGCCTTGATGGTGCCTTCCAAAACATTCGAGCAGATCAAGTCGAGTGATAGCAGTGTCCTAACGGCGTTTGCTGTAACTCCTCAGTATGAGATCGTAGTCGCCACAGATGGTCAACTTGCCTTTCTGGATCAACAAGGAAATGTGATGACCAAGCTCACGTCCCCGTCTGTATCCGAAAAAGACCGCTTGAAGGAATGGACCTGGTGGACAGGATTGGGCGTGGCAATTCTCCTGTTTTGTGTCATTCAATTTCTGTTGTTTCGCCTCTTCCGGATTCCGTTGATTATCAAGCAAACGATTGTGATAGCTCCGCTCATTGTTGTCCCTGTATTCCTTCAACTGGAGGGAACGAAGCTGACCTTCTCGTTTATGGAGCAGGAAAATCAAACCGATCTTCGTCTCCAAGCCTATGTGATTTCAACGCTGATTGAAGGGGACAAGCTGGATGGAATCAATGGAGCGATTGATTACATGAATGCGGACTATCAAGCCGTACAGGCCAACCTGAAAAAACTGGAGGTCCCCGATGATGTGAATGTGAACAGGGGGCTGTATAAAACGATTTACAAATACACAGATGGCGAATTGTTTCTCATGATGGACGACAATGACAGCGCAGAAGTGTTTGAGAATGTGGCTATTGATGACGAATTCCGCAGTGTGGTCATGAAACGGGAGATCGTCTCGGGTAAAGCCCAGGATCGGACAGGCTACTGGATGTACGCGATGGCCCCGATATACAACTCCTCAGGTAAGCTATCCGGTGTGTTGGAGCTAGGCAGGGAAATGAACGGGGTCCGCATCCAGCACAATGAAATGTCACGTGAGCTAGGCCGTGGCGCTGCGCTAGTCTGGTCGATTTGTGCGAGTCTATTCTTCCTTTTCTCGTGGCTGACATACCGAAACATCCGCAATCTCCAAACGAACGTCTCCCATATGGGAAAAGGCGACTACAATGTGGTGGCCAGGGTTCGCTCCATGGATGAAATTCAAAAGCTGGCAGAAAGCTTCAACCAAATGGCAAAGCGCATTCGTCAGTACATTTCGAATATCACGAGGATGAGCGAGGCGAACAATCGCTTTGTGCCGCAGCAGTTTATCCATTTTCTCGGGAAGGAAAGCATACTCGACGTGGAACTGGGTGATCAGGTGGAGCGGGAAATGGCCATTATGAGGATGAGTCTGCAATCGTTTCATGCCATCTCGCATCGTCTGCGACCAGAGACGACCTTCCGTGTCATCAATGCGTTTCTCAAGCGTTTTGCTCCGATTGTAAACGAGAATCAAGGGATGATTACCGAATATCTCGATCCCGGGGTGCTTGCTGTTTATCCAAAAGAGGCAAAAGATGCGTTGGATGCGGCGGTACAGATGCGCCGTACGCTAGCAGACTATAACGAGCAACGGGCGGAAAAAGGATACGATCCGATTGAATTGCGGGTTGCGCTGCATCATGGTCCGCTGATGCTGGGGATTATTGGCGAGGCGACGCGTCTGGAGGCTGCGATTATATCGGATCATGTCCGCGTGGTGGAGAAAATGGAAAAGATGGCGGAAACACTCGGGGCCTGCATCCTGATGTCCGATTCGCTATTTGCCGAGATGGGAGAGAGTACGTCGTATCGATATCGTGATTTAGGCTGGGTGCATATCGAGGGAGAGGCTCAGTCGATGCATTTGTACGACGTATACGAGGGGGACGCAGACCAGATTCGTGCGCACAAGGATGAGACGAAGGAATTGTTTGAGCAAGCGATTGTGATGTATCAGAATGGGAGATTTCACGATGCACGATCCGCTTTTCTGTCCGTCATCAAGCAAAACCGCTGGGATCAGGCGGCGCGACAGTATTTCTACTTATGTGACGAATACGCGCAAAAAGGGGCAGAACAAGATTGGTCTGGCGAGTTGAAAATATCGTAGGAGCGGTGAAAAAGCGAAATGACGAATCTCGAACCGAATCACAACCAGTGGAACTATTACGAAGAGATGCTTCGATGGCTGGATATTCATCTGATGCGCTTGCTGGCCGTGCGAGCACAGAAGGGGGAAGATTATCCGCTGGATCAAATGAGGGGGGTGATTGTCACAGAGGAGGAAGTTGTGCAATTGCTCGAGGCAGCTCCGCCAGCAACGCAGCTATGGGAAGCGTTCGCAGAGCGGTTGGCAGCATGCGAGGAACGACTTCATGCCCTGCACATACAAGAAGCGGGTAGCATACCGATTTTGGCAGTGGCAGACGCTTTTTCACTCAACCGCTTCGAGCAGGGGTGTTTATTTCTTTGCCTGTCAGTCGAGCTGGATCGGAAGTATGAAAAGCTGTTTGGCTACCTCCTCGATGATATTACGTGCAAGTCACCTACTCCCGAATTGGCAATGCAGCTATTTTGCCGGACAGCGACCGAGAGGATAGAGGTCTGGACTACATTTACGCAAAAAAGCAAGCTGGGCCGACTGCTGCTTTTTACCGAGGGGGATATGGGTGGCAGCGGCTCTTGGCTCTCTCGACCGTTAAAGCTGGATGAAAGACTGCTGCACTTTTTGACGACAAGGGATGGAGGTGATGCCAGTCTGCCGCCTTGGCTATCCTGGAGCTTGCCAGATCAAGGGCTGGAACCGTTGGTAGGAGAGAGCGCGATTCATTTGCAGGAGCGCTTTGACACATTGTGGGAAACGGCAGGAGCAGATTCAAATCGGCTTCTCCTGCATTTGTATGGTCCGACTGGCGTTGGAAAAAGGCATCGGGTGAAGCATCTGTTTCACCGCGTCAGGCGACCGGTGCTGTTCGTCGATGCAGAGCGCTTGATCCGCGAGGAAGCTTTTTCGCGCAGATTACAGCAGGTATTGCGGGAGGTGCAGCTTCTTCGGGGTGTGCTGTGCTTGCATCAGTTCGAGGTTTTTCTGACAGAAGAAGTCCAAACAGTTGGGCGCAAGCAGCTGGTGATGGATGAACTCGAAAGCTTTTCTGGTCCCATTGCCATTGTGGCGAAAAGTCAATGGAAGCCGGAAAACGCACTGGGGAAGCGGATTTGGCTGGAAATGGAGGTGCCAAGTCCAGATGAAACGGAAAGGAGGCGATTATGGGAGACAGGCTGTGCAGGCATGAGCTTTTCTCAAGAGATTGACGTAGGCGTTTTAGCAGGGAAATTCAAGCTGAATGCCGGGCAAATCAATCAGTCGCTTCACAGAGCAAACGAGATGGCGATGCAGACGAAAGACGGGATCATTACGAAAACACATCTCCACGAAGCTTGCTTCCTGCAAATGAGACATGCGCTAGAAAAGCACGCCACACGCTTGAGACCCAAATACAGCTGGGAAGATCTGATTTTGCCTGAGGAGCAACTGACTTTGTTGCGGAACGCCTGCAATCAGGTGACCTATCGAAATGTTGTTTTGGGAGAGTGGGGTTTTGGGAGAAAGCTTTCTTATGGGAAAGGCGTCAGCATGTTGTTTGCAGGTCCTCCGGGTACGGGCAAGACGATGTCGGCGGAAGTCGTAGCAAAGGAACTGGGTCTGGAGCTTTTTAAAATTGACTTGTCGCAGGTGATCAGCAAGTACATTGGGGAGACGGAAAAAAACCTCCACCACATCTTCTCGGAAGCGAGAATCGGTAATGCCATCCTCTTCTTTGACGAAGCCGATGCCCTTTTTGGCAAGCGCTCAGAAGTGAAAGATTCGCACGACAAATACGCAAATGTGGAAACGGCCTACTTGCTGCAAAAAATGGAGGAGTACGAGGGGGTCTCCATTTTGGCGACGAATCTTCTGCAAAATTTTGACGAGGCCTTTATGCGTAGAATCAACTACGTGGTCAAGTTTCCTTTTCCCGAACCGTACTATCGCGAAGAAATATGGCGCAGCATGTTCCCGGCCGATACACCACGAGCTGCTGACATCGATTTTGAGTTTCTCGCATCCAAGCTGCATATTGCGGGAGGCGGGATCAAAAATGTGGTGCTCGCTGCCTCTTTCTTGGCTGCATCGGAGGGCATCTCCGTTTCCATGCGTCATTTGATTGAGGCTGCAAAGCAGGAATTAAAAAAGACGGGTAAACTGCTGTT
This sequence comes from Brevibacillus sp. BD137, assembly GCF_041644655.1. Lineage (NCBI taxonomy): Bacteria > Bacillati > Bacillota > Bacilli > Caryophanales > Paenibacillaceae > Brevibacillus > Brevibacillus sp. BD137. Next base: position 108,618 of record NZ_JAOTNO010000013.1, read on the forward strand.
GAAAGAGGATTTGGGGGAGTATGCCAACAGGTAGCGTGTCGAAGAAAGTGTGTAATTTTACAAAATTAGATAAAAATGCATGTAAAACCATTAATTTGAATGTTATGATAAGTGTATTCTGTCAAATAATGTCGAGGTGAACGGGTATTAGCCAGTACACCGCCATTGCTGAAGTAGGAGAGACACTGCTCGCTCTTTTGCGAAAAGAGATGACGCCGGAGCCGATTAGCCAACCGGAGTTGATTGGTCTAAGCTCGCCTGCTCAGCCAGGAGATTTGGCGTTAGCCTTGTTTTTATACGAAATCCGGGAAAGTCAGGAGAGGCAGCATATGATGATCAGTGAAGGTACTGATCAGTTGCGATATCCCCCAATGACGGTCAATCTATCCTACATATTGACCGCCCATTCCCCAGCAGAACAGCATACCCGCATGCTGGACGAGCACCGCATCCTCGGGCGTGCCATGCAGGTTCTCTACGACAACGCCATTTTGCGTGGCGATCAGCTTCAAGGCTCCCTTGCAAACATGGATACAGAGCTTCGCGTCGTCGTGGAGCAGCCTCCCGTTGATAAACTCATCCAACTCTTTCCACATGTTCCGTACAAGCTATCCATCGGCTACTCGGTAGGGCCGGTTCATATCGATTCCACCCGAGTTCGTTCAACGAAGCGCGTACTGGAACGGGATATTCGCATACGAGGGGAAGGTCAACGTTAATGGATCAGCATTTCCAGGTGCGCATTCGTTCCGTTTTCTCGTATGCCGTCCGTCTGGTGGACATGTATACAAGGGGAGCCCCTTTTCGCACGAGCTTGTCTGTTCGCTTGGCGAATCATCCACAAGTGCCCGTATGCAAAGGGGACGGATGGTATATCTTTACTGACTTGCCTGATGCGATATACACGCTCAATATAAGCAGCCGGGAGTATATGGATCGCTCCGTGACTTTCTCCGTGATCACCGGGAGCACATCTTACTCCGAACGAATCATTTACTTGCATCCGAGTCCAGCCTATCCATTTCGGGCAGGAGACTCCCTTATTCGAGGGAGAGCTTGCGTGGAGGATGGTTCTCCAGCTGGTGGTGCCTATGTGCAGGCTGTCATCTCATATGAGGGGGATGCCCCGGTGAAATTGGCTGAGGACGCTGCCAAAGAGGCCACGGAGCTAATCGTAGCCAGTAAAAAGGGTCAAGTCGATTTGGCTGACGCTTTTCTTCTCGAAACACCCACATGCAAAGGGACGATCATTCGTTTTGCAAGTCCCCCAAAAGGTCGGATTTATCCCTTGACCGAACCTCTTTCTTTTGCCTACCCAAGAGGCACTGTCTTACTCCCACTGCTCGAAACGAACTGCGACGACAGAGGAGAATTCGTAGTTGCCCTTCCGTTGTTTCTGGAAAAAACTCATGCGCGTATGAAAATTGAAGTGTGGCGGGAAGAAGCCGCTGGTTTTGCCGAGCTTTCCATTCAAGCCAATACGACCCAATCCATAGGTATCATCCAAATGAACAGACCCAAATAGGGTGATCCGGCAGTTGTTTGGCGTCGGTCCATGCCATCCTGCTGCCTGATTATAGAGCAAGACTCACGTATCAAAACGGCTTTTTTGTAAGTGGTAAAGCAAGTGATGAAATTAATCGGAGGGAGGGACTGATTGTAGGTTTCTGCTGCTGATACACGCGGAACTCTCCAATCAGGTTACGATGCCAGAGTACTTATCACCAGGGGTGTATGTCGAGGAATTTGATAGTGGCCCCGTTCCCATGGAGGGAGCGAGCACGAGCACGGCCGGCTTTATCGGGCTTGCCCAAAAAGGACCCGTTGCAGGATTGCCTGAGCTGATTACAGGTGTCAATGATTTCCGCAAGATGTTCGGTTCCTATTTGTCTGAAAATGCGTTTGGCGAATACCGCTATCTCGCTTATGCGGTGGATCACTTCTTTCTGAATGGAGGCTCCCGTTGTTATGTGATGCGGGTAGCGCCAGCAGATGCGAAGCCGGCTTCTAATGAAGGCAACAGCGAAGGGGCTGTCCTTCGGATTACGGCCAAAAACCCGGGTGCATGGGGAAATCAGGTCCGCGTAAATTTGATTCCGTCGAGCAAGGCGAAAACGCAGATTTACGAGCAGCTAGGAGAGGTTCCTAAATATCGCGTGAAAAACAGTGCAGGCTTTCAAGCGGGTGATGTCGTTTCTTTCTATGACGGTGAAACCAAGCAGTACAGCGAAGTGGTTTCTTCCCAAGACAATGTGATCGAGTTGTCTGCCGTGCTCACAGGAGACGTCATCGATAACAATCTGCTGCCGGTCAAAATTTTGTCCACATGCGAATTCACGGTGCAAGTCTTCTACAACGATGAGGCCGAAGAGTTCGACAAATGCTCGCTCAATGTCTCTGCTGCCAATCATGTCAGCAAGCTGCTGTCCAAAAGCAATATCGTAGAGGTCGAAGCGGGTGCTGCCCCTGCGAGCCCAGAAGTCATACCGCCTTTTACCGTCATTTCAGGGATGGCGGAAGAAACTCAATCTGAGGGTGGAAAGACGGAATTCGGTCTGTATCAAATCTCATTGGCAGGGGGTAGCGACGGTTCTGTCGCCAATCTGTCAGCAGGTGAATACATGGGGGAGGACCATGGACCGGGAAAACGTACGGGAATCCAAGCCTTCATCGATAACGACGAAGTGAGCATTATGGCTATTCCTGGCGTAACAGACCCGAATGTGCAGCTCGCGCTTGTGGCTCATTGTGAAAACCTGAAAAGCCGCTTCGCCATCCTCGATATCCCACGCGACAAGAAAAAAGTAAGCGATGTGTTGACGCATCGCAATATTTTCGATACGCAATACGCTGCCATCTACAATCCTTGGCTGCAAGTGTTCGATCCGCTGGACAAGCGCAACATCTACATTCCGCCATCAGGCTCCATGGCAGGCATTTACGCGCGCTCGGACAACACCCGCGGCGTCCACAAAGCCCCGGCAAACGAGGTCGTACGCGGCTGCACAGGACTGGATTGCCAGTACAATACGGGCGAGCAGGATATTTTGAATCCAAAGGGAGTCAACCTGATTCGCGCGTTTACAGGTCAAGGAATTCGTGTCTGGGGTGCGCGGACGATGTCATCCAACGGGCTATGGAAGTACATAAACGTGCGCCGCCTGTTCATTTTCCTCGAAGAATCGATCAAAAACGGGACAAACTGGGTGGTATTTGAGCCAAATGACGAGAGGCTGTGGGCCCGCGTCCAACGCACGATCGATTCTTTCCTGACGCGAGTTTGGCGAGATGGCGCGTTGATGGGCTCAAGCCCGCAGGAAGCCTTTTACATCCAAATCGGAAGAAGCACGATGACGCAGGATGATATCGACAATGGCAGATTGATCTGCGTGATTGGTGTAGCTCCTGTCAAACCAGCAGAGTTCGTCATCTTCCGTATTACGCAAAAAACATCTGATCAGTAATCATTCACGGGGAAAAACGATGTGAAGAAAGGGGTACAGTATGGCAGATCGCAAGGATCCATACCGCAAGTTTCGGTATCGGGTAGAGATGGACGGCATTCAGCAGGCAGGCTTCAGTGAGGTGTCAGGCTTTGATGCGTCTGTGGACGTAGTCGAGTATCGCGAAGGCAATGAGGTGATTACACCGCGCAAGCTCACAGGCTTGGCCAAGTACGGGAACATCACGCTGAAATGGGGCGTGACAGATTCGATGGATTTGTACAACTGGATGCAGGACACCATCCAGGGCAAGGTCGCACGCAAAACGGTAACGATCATTGCCATTAACGAAGCCGGAGATGATGTCGCTACATGGAAGGTCATCGAAGCATGGCCGACCAAATACACGGCGCCTGATTTTAACGGTACGTCCTCAGAGGTAGCAATTGAGCAGTTGGAAATTGCTCATGAAGGAATGACACGCACGAAATAAGAGAAGATCCGAACGCCTAAGAGTGGCAAGGAAAAGAGGTTTTTCTTTGTCACTCTTGCTGGCCTAGGGTGATGAGGAGGATGACACCATGGCATTTAAAACGGAATACGAATTTGAGCTCCCGCGCGGCTATGTGGATGAAGAAGGAAACCTGCACAAGCGGGGCGTCATGCGCTTGGCGACGGCTGCCGATGAGATTTTGCCGATGCGTGATCCACGTGTTCAGCAAAATCCCGGCTACTTGACGATTATTTTGCTGACGAGAGTGATTACCAAGCTGGGAGATGTACGGGGAATTGACACCAGAGTGGTGGAGCGGCTGTTTACGGCGGATCTCGCGTACCTACAAAACCTGTACAGACAGATCAATGAATTGGACAGCTCAATGTTCAAGACTTCTTGTCCGAAATGCGAGCATGAATTTCAGGTAGACATGGCTTTTTCAGGGGCGCTGGAGGGAGTATGAGTGGGTATCCCGTCGACAAGATCTATGAAGAAGCCGCCTTCATCGCCTACTATTTTCACTGGCCTCACGACGAGATCATGTCGATGGAACACAAGGAACGGCGGCGTTGGTGTGAAGAGATATCCGCGATCAATCGCAGGCAAAATGACGAACCCGAAAATGTTTTTGATGTGTTCAAGCGGAGGTGATTCTGGTGTTCGCCAATGAGAATCCGTATTACACCAACCTCCGATTTCGTGTGGACTTTCTCCCGTTTGGATTGGAGATGGATGGCATATGGGTCGCTGGATTTAGTGAAGTGTCCGGATTGGCCGTCGAAACAGAGCTGGAGGAGTACCAAGAGGGCGGCGTGAATCATTTCGTCCACAAGCTACCGAAACGCAGCAAGTTTCCCAATCTCGTCTTCAAACGAGGGTTTGTGAGATCAAACGAGCTGTGGCGATGGTATGAGGATTTCCACTTTGGCCCGCCAGAAAAGCGCAAGCGCAAGCAAGGGGCAATCATTCTTATGGACGCAAACGGAAATGACGTGGGGGCTTGGGCATTTGAAGGGGCTTATCCGGTCAAGTGGGTTGGACCGGAGTTTCGGGCCACGCATGGAGAAGTAGCCGTTGAGACATTGGAAATCGTGCACCACGGCTTAAAATCGTATTTTTAAGCCTTATCCCGTCTGCAAGGAGCAAAAGAAACGATGATAACGATCAAGGCGCTCCCACTTTCGCGTCGTCCATCACTGCAGCCAAGAGCGTCCAGTCAAGGCTTTGCACAGAGCATCATGCAGAAGTATCGGAACGCGGAAGGTCGCGATCCCGGCTACCTCGCTTTGATCCATCGTGATTTTTCGCCGAGTATCGGAGGGCAGGAAAACCACTTTCATCAGACCTTCATTCATGTGCGCATGCAAGTACAAGTGGACTCCTACCTCGGATTGAATCGAGAAATGTTGCCGAACGGACAGGCTGGCTTACCAGGATCAAAAGAGCACGTAGTCATGACGCAAGCATTGGGATCAGGACGAAAAGTACGACCAGCTGCTTTCATACATGAGCTTTTTCAGAAGTGGGCGTCATCCAAAATAATCGAGAAGGTTTACCTGCCGCAGATCACGGTTGTCTCAAAGGGAAGAGATAGATATCGCTGGTCCAGCAATGTTCAATCTTCGGTTCAGCGAGGAAGCCCACTTGAGAAATGGCTGCCGCTGGGGCGGTTCAAAGAGCAGATACACCCGGCCGATTTTGCTTTGCCTCTTTTGAAAGCAATGGTTTCAGACAGCAAGGAAACTGTCCGTGAAAGTTTTTGGACGCCTGAGACCTCCTATGTTTCGCCGGAATTATGGGTACACACGGCACGTAAGGGTGATCCTGGTGAACTCGGGAGCTTGCAATATGAACGTGAACGGATACGGCTTGAATCAGCAACAGGAGTAGATGCAATTTCGATTCCACGTCTCAGAGCGACGCGTTTTGATGAAGTCCGATTCGAACAATCTGGAGTTCGCTACTTTTTGCAGTTGATCCGCAAAAGGATGGAACCAGAGATTGGGACGTGGTCCTTTCCTGATTTGCTAAAAAGAGCAGAAGAACGGGCTACTGCCTTACCTTTGGATCGCTCGGTGTGGACAGTGCAAGCCGGAATAGACGGTAGAGACATCACGAGACGAATCGTTCATGAAAGTGAAAATATTCATGGGTCTGTAGCTTCTCAGCAGACTGAACTTTGGGGTCGCTGGTGGAAAAACCTGAGTCTGCACTGGCAACAAAGTCGAGAAACACGGCTGCCAATGACGATGATCGCTCATCCACGTCTACATGTTTTACAGCCGATTGTTTTCCCGAGAAGCCGTCAGCATCCGCAAGCAAAAAACGGGTGGATGCTAGAAACACTGTCTGACGTTTCTTTTATCCCATTGGAACAGAGGATACTTCAGAGCAATGGGTTTTCGAAGATGTTCACGTCCTTAATGCCAAGCATGTTTCATCCAGCGGATACTGGTCGGACAAAACAACAGGCTGTAAGGGAACGGATTAAGCAGTTGTTCCATTTGGCTAAACAGTTTCCTCAGGCAGAAAGCGAACGTGGGCTAGCAGCGCTCGGTTCTCGACAGAGGTTGAAGCAGATAGAGAGCGGGCGGAAAGAACAGTCGAGTGCCTTGATGTATTGGTTGCGCCACTTTGTCATAAGTCTAGAGCGACAAGCAACCGCGCTTGCATCTCGGGTAGAGCAGAAGCAGCCGAATCGCATTACATTCCCCCCGTTGCAACTGCTTCCTCTCGAATCCGGCGCAACAAGGAATCAGCGGACATACGAGTTACTTCAACAACTGATATCACAGGAAGCTAGGTTGAACAAGATTGTTAGGGAGCAGTCCATTCGTTTGGAATCAAGCCATGAGCAAACTCATTTTGGCAAAACGAGCGCCATCTCTGCCATGTCCCCTACTTCGTATCGGAAGCCTGACATGCTACAGCAAGATTGGCGGACGGGTTTGTCTTTACACCTTTTACACTCCATGCAGGGGCTACCGTTCCCATTGCAACCAGCCCGTATCACCGATAGCTCCCAAACAGTTCTGCTTCTCTCGCAGTCAGTTGTCAAAAAGTCGATCACTGCTTATTGGATTGAGAGCTTCCCGTCCCGCATTGATCCCGTTTTCTTTGAAAAACGAGGATGGTTGACCCAGCCGTGGATGAAGGAACATCTTGCAACTCAAAACGAAATCGAGCGTGAGCCAGCTGCTATAGCAAGTAATGCACGGTTTGTATGGGAGCGCTTCGTGCCTGTCTTCCGTGTGAATCGCTTCGCGCCTATCTTCCACACAAATCGCCAACGCTGGCAAACGTTACAGAATCGTATCGTCAGTACTGCCCACCACAAGACGAACGGGAAGTCTGTGATGGAGTGGATGCATTTTCAGCAGATGGCGGCAAAACAGCTCAGAACAAGGGAGCTCCATACTACTAGATCTCATGCGTCAAGGAACCTTCTATATGTGCCGGGGAAGCAATCTCTGTATCCTGCTGCAAGTAAGCCTGAAGGCATCTCCCAACCATTTTTCCAGCCAGCTGTTCATTTTCCGCAAAATAAACACGTTTTTCAGATGTCATACGAGATGGTACGTCAGCTACTGCCGTTACAGGGTGGAAGGGACAAGCAGACAGAAGTCGCTTTCTCTTTCTCCAAGAATCATGAAAAGTTCAGCCTGTCCGAACGAAAAGCGACGATCTTAATGGTACACGAGCATGAGCATCGTCCAATACGGCACGACGTCTTCTTGAATAATGAGCGAAGCACAAGTCGATCACTCGTGCTTACTCGTCGTCATGATCAGGAGGCACTTTTCCTCAGGTTGAACAGCTTTGGTCCTGCAATGCTTCGTGCTACAGAGTGGATTGGACCCGGTGGAGCAGATCATCAGCGATTGTACAGCATGTCTGCGAAGCTGCTTTCCATGAGAGAGGACGTCTTTGACAGGAACTCATTGCGACGGATAGCTGCTGGATGGAGTGCGGAACTAGGACTTACGATCCTCATGCAAAAAAGCGCGAAGCTAGTGGCATTACACGATTTTGCAAAGCTCGCATCAACAAGTGGGGTTGCAAAGCTAGGCACCTCAAGCACAAGTAGGAAAGCTCCGCCAAGCACTGAAAAGCAATCGAATGATCAGTCAAGGTCTCGCATGGGCGAAAGCGATCCATTACGAGAAAGCCGTCACTCTCGTGAAATCAGTCACTCTCGCTTCTTTCAGCAAACAGCCAGCTTGAGGACAAGCTTCCTTGCCCTACATGTCCGTCCCTATCTTCAGGTCATGGAGCAAATCAGAAAAGCAATCCAGACCGATTTCCGGACGAAAGCATATGTACAGAAGCATCATTCATTCTTGACTGTTTTGAATCGTCACGATGCACAAATGGTTGTTCAGAAACAATGGGGACCACTTCATAGCTTTGTGCATCAAAGCATGTCGGCGCCCGACAGTTTCATGCATGAGAGTGGAAGCAGTCGTGCAATAGAACTACAACAACGAAAAGATCGATTCAGCATCTTGGAGCCATTATCTCACCACCATCCAATCAGCTCGGCTCCATTCTCGAGAGAAACATCTGTTGATTTTGTCCTGGACAAACTGCATGCCAGACAACTTAGTCGCCGCAGACTTTTCCAACAAACCAAGCATGGTCAGACTCTGACGGTCAACCAGAAGACACAGACGATCAATCGGTTAACGAGTGATAAGACACAGACGATCGAGGTTCGAGACGCTAGGCTCATGTCGCCGCAAAGACCAGGGATATTCAAGCTACAGTCAACAGCAATGACGATGCAACTTCAGCTCCTGCAACGAATGCAACAAGCTCAAAGAAGACCCGGAGAATCCGAGCCGCGTTCCCTGTCCGAAAATGCAACCCATATTCATCGACGAGCGTTACGCAAAGAAGACAGCCACACAAGCCCTGTTGCTACCGTTCAGTCGCCACCGTCCATGGAGTATTTGCGAAAAAGCATCCCTCCTCAAGAAACCGCAGTGCAGCAGGCGACAACACTTCCACCCCAGCGACAAGTCGATCTAGACGTGCAAGAGAGGACTGGGAATCAGACCTCGTTATCCCCACAAGAGGTGGATCGATTGATGGATAAAATGATGAAGGAGCTGGACAAGCGCCTCACGCAAGAGCGGCAGCGACGAGGTCTATAGCCAAAAATTTCCGTACTCACAGACGACTATTTCTTCGATAAAGAGAGGCAAAAGCCAATGATGGGTCAGGAGAAAAAGGCCAAAATTTTAGTGGATCGCAATGGGCAAGGTGACTTCAAAGAGAGTATTTCCGTTCTCTTTAACCCTTCGGAATACAAGGTCGATGCTTCCAATAACTACTCTTGGCAAAAGATATTGGGGCAATCGGTACCAGTCGGGATGTTCACGAGCGGTGATATCGAGACATTATCGGTCGACTTGTTTTTTGATACATACGAAGCTGGGGTAGACGTGCGTGCATTCACGAATCAGGTGCTGGGACTGATGGCCGTAGAAAAGAAAATCAGTACGCCGCCCCTATGCAAATTCGTCTGGGACAGCTTTCAATTCACCGGTGTTGTTGAAAAGGTTTCGCAGCGGTTTACGATGTTTCTCGATCACGGGACACCGGTACGAGCTACGTTAGGCGTCACCTTTAAAGGCACGAGCGTGAAAAAGTCCGCGGACGATATCGGGACTGCAAGAGAAAAGGTCGCACAACAAATGGTCAACCAAGGAGACCAGCTACACTTGATGGCGTATCGCTCGTACAATGATGCGTCGAAATGGCGTAACATTGCGAACGCCAATCAGATTGACAATCCCAGACTTCTAAAACCGGCTACTACGCTGCATGTGCCACTAGTGAGGTGACGAAGGCATGAGCGAATTGAAATTGACGACAGACCGCCATTCCTTCGATGACCTGCGCCAAACATACAACAACTTTCATTCCCCAGCCTTGGAAATACTCGTTGGAGGGAAAAAGCTCATCAGCCAGGTAGGTGTCGCCATTACGAAAGCAACGATCAACTCTAGCCTGGAAGGTAAAGCAGATACGTTCTCGTTTTCGGTAACCAATGCTTTTGATACGGCAGCGTGGGAGTTCCGCTGGGTAGATGATTTTTTGGTTCCTGGCAACGAAATTGAAATTCAGCTGGGCTATGGAACCGAGCTATCCAGCCTCTTTTACGGACATATTACAGCCGTTTCGTTTTCATGCGAGGAGACGCCTACCATAACGGTAAAAGGGATGGACAAATCGTTCCTGCTTATGGTCGATAACAAGTCTACCGCTTGGAATAAAAAGAAATACAGCGATGTCGTGAAAGAGCTGGGACAAAAATACGGATTGTCGACGCATGTGGATGATACGGTTCAGACAATCGAGACCATTACCAAGACGGTGTCCGAGACTGACTTTCAGTTTATCAATCGTCTTGCGAAAATTTGTAACTACGACTTTTTTATCGTCGGGAAGAACTTGTATTTCCGTAAGCCACTGAGCAACATGACACCGGTCATTACCTTGATTTGGGGAGTTTCGTTGCGCAGCTTTTCCGTCGATGTCAACATTGCTTCTCAAGCCTCCTCCTATACGGTGCGATGGGTAGACAAGGACAAAACAACGGTGCTTCAGGAAGCGAAAGCAACGAGCGCAGATATCGGGAAGCTCGGGACGAATTCGAAGACAAGCGCTGATCTGCTGCGAGCAATCGGTGATTATTTTGATAAATACGAGTCTACGAAAAAGCTGGACTCACCTGAGGAGATAAAAGCAGTCGCCAAGGCACGCCTGAATCAACTCGCCATGAACCTTCTCGACGGCAACTGTGAGGCCATTGGTCTGCCAGAAATTCGTGCTGGCCGTTATATCACACTAGAGGGCATGGGGAAAAAGCTGAGTCAACCTTATTACATCACATCTGTTACACACACCATCGATGTGGCATCTGGCTATGTCACGACGTTTCAAGTGAAGGGAAATACGATATGAGCTTTGATCATTGGTTCTACCAGGATGAAATCACAGAAGAAGAACGGGCAAGGATTCACGGTGTCATTGTCGGCATTGTGACGAACAACGAAGACCCGGAAAAGCTATCGCGTGTAAAGCTGAAGCTGCCACTGGTGGATAACGAGCGGGAGACAGATTGGGTGCGGATTGCCACGCTTTTTGCAGGAAAAGATCGCGGCAGCCTGTTTATTCCGGAGGTAGGTGACGAGGTGCTGGTCGCTTTTCACTGGGGAGATGTACGCGAGCCATTTGTGATCGGGATGTTATGGAATAAGGAAAACAAAGGCCCGGAAATGGCGGAGAAAAACAACATCCGAAAAATCACGACCCGAGCAGGCCATGAAGTGATTTTTGGCGATGATCCCAATGACGGGAAGATCACGATTGCCACGAAAAAAGGACAACAGGTGGAGCTGTCGGACAAGGATGAGAGTATTGTGCTGACGGAGAGCAGCGGAAACAACCAAATCTCCATCAAAGGCGGCAGCGCCAATGAAGTTACGGTGAAGAGCGGCTCAAGTTCGATTACGTTGAATGCAAAAGGGCAAGTGACCATTCAGTCAGACACATCACTGACAATCAAGTCCACCCAGCTGAATCTGGAGGCACAGGGAGCCATGTCGATTAAAGCAGGAGCGTCCCTGAACATCAAATCTGACGGTATTGTTGCCATCAACGGTTCGGTGATCAAATTGAATTAATTCATGGGGGGATTCCATGCAGCAGCCATTCGGTGAAAAAGGATGGAAGTTCCCTATTCAGGTGGATCAGGCTACAGGCCGTATTCGTTTGTCCGACTACGAGGATGACATCGCAGAAGCCATTCGCATCATTCTTTCCACAGCAAAGGGTGAGCGTGTGATGCGACCGAAATTCGGGAGCGGATTGCAAGGCTTCATGTTTGATGGCACGGACGGAACGAGCCTGGCCTTGCTCCAGTCGGACATCGCAGAAGCGATCATGATCTGGGAACCACGTGTGCGGGATGTGCAGGTGGAGGCGAAGGTCGACAAGACTCATTCCGAAACGGTGAACGTTACGATCAGTTATACCGTACGTGCGACAAACAAAGGGTATCAGCTATTGTATCCAGTCCATCGTCTCGGTCCACATGGATAGCGCAAGAATCACAGTCGCGTGAAAAAAAGGAAGGGAGGTGGGTAATGTGAAGCCACCTTTGGTCGATCCGCGGGATATGCAGGCAGTCATCCGAAAAATGCGCGAAATGGTGCCCTTCTACACACCGGAGTGGCGCTTCACGCCAGAAGATCCTGATTCAGGTACGGCTTTATTTCTCCTTTTCGCAGACATGCTGATGAATAATCGTGAGCGTTTGAATCAAGTCCCGGAGCGAAATTTTATCGCTTTTCTCAATATGCTTGGTGTCGGAATGTCTCAGGCAAGACCGGCAGAAACCTTTTTGGCATTTGAATTGAGTACGGGCGTGCAAAAGCCAGTGTGGATTCCAGCGGGCACAAAAGTTTCGGGGAAGTCTGCCCTTGGCGATGAAGTGGTTTTTGAAACCGATCAGCCTATGCTGGCTACCCCCTCTCTCCCAACAGACCTGTTGTTTTCCAATGGCAGTCGAGACTTTTTAATAGATGCAACGAGTTGGCTTGGAACAAATGCACCGCTCTCTCTCTTTGACTGCAAGGCTTTGCCTAATCAGCAGGAGCATTGCTGGTATTTGGGGCATGAGGACTTGTTTTGTTTAGGAGATCGTGCTTCGATCCAGCTTACGATGGTTTCTAATCAGGAACGCTACCTGGAATCCTTGCTGACAGAGAAGCTAGCGAATCCCGAACTGGTCGAGTGGACGTATCTGTCAGAGGGCGAATGGGTTTTGTTCGACAAGATCGAGGCTGATCAAAATCGGCTGCGCTTGGAAAAAACGCAGCGGAAAAAATGGGAGTCTAGTCACGTGCAAGGAATCGAAAACCGTTGGCTCCGTTGTCGAGTGAAGCCAGGCATGATTCATGAGTGGATGAAAAATGGCGGGAGCACCTCTCTGACCCAAATCCAGATGAAGACGGATTATTTGCCGACAGATGATCCGGAGGGCCTTGCACCCGACATGCTTTTCTCCAATGATGTGCAGGTTTCTGGGAGTGGTTGCCTTGCGTTTGGCGAGCAGCTCGCACCGTATGGCATGTTTTTTTTGTCCTGTGAAGAGGCGCTGACGAAGCCGGGAAGTACAGTTGCCCTGCGTTTTCGGATGAAGACAGTGCCTTATCCTGCAACGCATCTATCACAGCCGGAACCGAAATGGAAATGGATCATGAAGGAATCTTCCTTTGCCCCTCCTGCGACGACACCCGTCACGGTCAGCAAGGTGGTATGGGAATACTGGAATGGCAGCGGATGGATGGTGCTTCTGTCAGGAGACGACCGTGAGAAGCTGTTTGCCAGCACTGATTCGGATGAGGAGATTGTGGTTGCCTTTACGTGTCCAGATGATTTGCAGCCGACAACTGTGCAATCCCAGTATGGTTATTGGATTCGTGTAAGAATTCTTCAAGTGGAAGGCTTATATGGCCCGAATCCTGTATACATGGCCCCGTGGCTGGAAGATATGCGCCTGACCTACTCGTACAGCGAGTCGCTGCATGAGCCCGAAGCCATTTTCACACAGAACGACTTGGATTGGCAGCAACCTGTCGGTACAAGCAATCATCAGGCTAGCTTCCAGCCGTTTTTGCCGTCCGAATGCTTGCATCCCGCCGTCTACTTCGGATTTGAGCAGCCGCCATTACAAGGGCCGCTCTCTTTCTACTTTTCTTTTCTACCAATGGAAGAATCCCCAGGGGCTGCTCCGGTTGTGCAATGGGAATACAAGCGAGGAGATAGAGGTGCGACGACTTGGGCCAAGCTGCAAACGATTGATCAGACCGCTGGTTTTACGGAAAGTGGTACCGTACGTTTTGCTGGTCCTTTTGATATGGAAAAAAGCAAAATGTTTGAACGGGAGCGTTATTGGATTCGCGCCGTCAACGTAGACAATCGTCTGGGAGGAGTCGCTTCGGATGCACGACACCCCGTGCTAAGGGGCTTTTATCCGAATACGATACGAGCCATTCAACAGGAGACGATTCGCAATGAAATGGCAGAGCGGATAGCAGAGGGACCACAAGCCGAGTACAGACTGATTCGACATCCCGTCATGGACGAAGAGGTATGGGTAGATGAAACAGGCTTCTTTTTGCCGAGTGAACGAAAGAGCTGGCTGGAGCATCCAGAAAATCGGGTGGAGATTCTCTACGATTCTGAAGGGAACGAGCAAAAATGCTGGGTTCTGTGGCAGCGAGTTGAGCATCTGCACGATTCAGGCCCAGATGATCGCCATTACTGCTTGGAGAGTGCTAGCGGAAAAATTTTGTTTGGCGATGGCCGACACGGTAGGGAGCTTCCTCAAACCGGACTCGGTTCCGTGAGGGTGACGTATAAGGTGGGAGGGGGAACAGCAGGAAATCTTCCAGCCGGGCAGTTGAATCAACTGGAACAATCGATTCCGTTTGTCCAAGCTGTCAGCAATCCGGTGCCTGCGAGTGGAGGAAGTAATCGGGAATTGCTGAAGGAAGCTTTGCAGCGCGGTCCACAGACAATCAAGCATCGCTATCGAGCGGTGACGGCAGAAGATTTCGAATGGCTTGTCCGTGAAGCGCATCCGGGGATCGTCAAGGTGAAGTGTTTGCCGAATCGGAACAGCCGCCTGCAAAAAGAAGCAGGACATGTCACTGTGATCGTATTGCCCGCAGCGGGATGCTTCGGTACAACATTTTTGGAGCTTCGGCGTTCTGTCACGAACCACTTGCTGACACATGCGGCAGCGACGATAGCCTCTCCCGAACGGATTCATGTCAGGGAGCCTGTCTACTTGGAAATTGCGGTGACAGCAGAGCTGGCAGTGGGGTCTTTGGACGAAATCGTGGAGGTGGAGCTGGAGACACTCGGCAAGCTCGCGCGATTCCTTGACCCGATATCGGGAAATCTGCACGGTGGGGGCTGGGAAATAGGCCAGCGTGTGCACCCTTCGCTCTTATTTGCCTTATTGAAATCCGTAAAGGGCGTCCGCTTTGTGGATCATCTGACCTTGGCTGTATTTCGAACGGAAAATGGGCAACGAAAGGAAATGCTCGCTTCTGAATACGAAACGATCGTACATGGGATTGTCACAGAGGGTGCGCATCGAATCAGCGTCCGCGTTCACGAAGGCCAGGCTGCCTACCCACCCAAACATTGAAAAAGGAAGTGTGCGCTATGCTTCCATCCAAGAATCTGGATGATCGCTACTTTGAGGAGATCGTCGAACAAGCAAAAAACGCGATCCCCAAGCTGCAGCCAGAGTGGAGTGATCACCGTCATCACGATCCTGGCATTACGCTTTTGGAGATGTTCGCGTGGTTGATGGAAATGCAGCAATACTATCTCAACCGGGTCACGGAAAAGAATGAACGCAAATTTTTGCAGCTCATGGGTGTACACCCAAAGAACCAGTCATGTGCGACGACGGATGTAACGTTTTTCGACGTGTCAGAAGAAGCGATCCTTCCGGAGAAGACGAGATTGTTCGCGGGGAATCTTCCTTTCGAGACGGAACATTCGCTTGTTCTGGTACCAGCCAACCTGGAGCGTGTTCTGGTTCATACAGAAAGCGGGACGGCGGATGTGAGTTCATCTAATGCGCATAATGGTGTTTCCTACTTCGCATTCGGCCAGGAACCAAAGATAGGGAACAAGATTTACTTAGGCTTTGATCGGCCACTGCCAGTAGGGAAGGTAGTCTCGATTGGATTGCGCCTGTTTGAAGACTATCCTGTCCCAATCGCCCCGCTTACGCCCACAGCGCTTTTCGTTCCATCGGCTAGTCTCGAGTGGGAGTACTATGGACAGAACGAACCAACGCAAGAAACGGGATGGGGTCCGTTCCCACTAGTCTCGGATGAAACGATGAATCTATCCTTTTCGGGACGTGTCCTGATCGAGCTGGAAGGGACAATGAAGCCGCTCATGCTTTACCCCGCCAATGATCGCCCTCGATTCTGGCTCTGTGCGACATTGCGTGCAGGTCGATTCGAATTGGCTCCTCGCATGGAAAAAATCGAGTTGAACACCGTGAGTGTGATCCAACGCGAAACCTTCAGTCAAGTGTGGGAGTTCGATGGAACCGGGCAAGCAGATCAGACGATCGTCCTTTCCAGTTCGCTATCGTATGAAGGTACTGTGGAGGTTCAATGCAAAATGGGACAACATTGGCAAAGTGGATGGGATCAAGATGAACCAGACCAAGCCGATACAGGCGTATTTTCGTTTCGCGTTTCGCGTGACCCAGTACAGGGCACCACGATGATTGGATTTGGAGGTGCAATGCCTGAAGGTCGCAGAAATATTCGAGTCATCGCCTATCGGATTGACTTTGCAGGGCAACGGTCCATCGGAGAAAGCAGTGGATTGCCACATCAAGTGTTTCGGTTGAACGTCCAATCGATCTTGCCAGAAACGTTTGTCATTCAGGTGGCCCGTCAGATCGAAGGCAGTCCGTTTCCCGTCTGGGAAGACTGGTGGCTGGTCACTGATTTTGACCGATCAGGGCCACAGGATCGCCATTTTATGCTGACTGATGTGGATGGGGCAGAAATTGCCTTTGGCAACAATGAGCACGGAGCCATTCCCGAAAGGCTGGAAGGCATGGCGGGTATTCGGATCCTATCGTGTCAGACAAGCCAAGGTGCGAAGGGGAATGTGCAAGGAGGCCAAATTACCCGAATCCTGCCACTCGCCCGGCAGCAAACCACCGCGCAGGTGACGAATCCACTTCCAGCCAGTGGGGGAAGCGAGCGCGAAACGATTGATCAAGCGAAGCGCAGGATGAGAATGGAAGGGAAAAAACCGCAGCGGGCTGTTACAGCAGAAGATTATGAGGCCCTCGCTCTCTCGACACCTGGATTGCGAGTAGCCCGCGCAAAGGCAATCCCCCTGTACAGAGTAGGGGAAATGGGAGCTTCCGAGCAAAACGCAGCCGCTCAAACGACTGTCGTCATCGTCCCATTTAGCGATCAGCCGACACCACTGCCAAGTGAAGGCTTCCTGCGGACTGTTCGCCACCAATTGGAACAACGAAGGCTGCTGACGACAGAGGTCCATGTGGCTGCTCCAGCTTATATCAAAGTGACCGTTTTTGCGACAATCGTGGTGGAGTCTGCGTTTGTAGACAAAAAGCAGATGGTGCTACAGGCATTGCAGCGATATTTGACACCATTGGATCTACACAATGCTTCGAGTCAACAAGGAAAAGGCTGGGAATTTGGTCGGCCTGTTTATAAAAGCGATCTCTACGAGGTATTAAACCAGATCGAGGGTGTGCTGTACGTGACGGATTTGTGGGTTTCCGCAGAGGGTACAGGCATCATCAGGGATGAAGGGGGCGATATACAGATTCCGCCCCATGGGCTGGTGTACTCAGGAGAGCATGTTTTGGAGCTCGTTTTGGATAGAGAAAGATAGAAGGGGACAAACGGAGGAGTGGGCGTGGATACAATGAATCGTTTCTTTTCCCTGAACAATCCGTCTGATTGGCAGCGGGGGATCTGGTATAACCTTCACGTCTCCAACGAGGGGATTGCGCTTAACAAATCGCCCGAATATGTGATCGATCATGTGCATCAGGCTGGGACGACACATCACTCTCGAGTCTTGGATTTTGCCATGGCACGCGTTGGCTCATTGCTTTGGCTGGATGAAAGCGGACAGATCACGCATTATGATGACGGCAACAACTTCAAGGAGACTGTGTTTCGCGCTGGACGGGGGTTGTTTTCCAAAGACTCGTTTCTCGTCGCTGACGATGAATACGTGTATATCCTCGACCCCGAAGCAAGGCGAAAAGTCGGTGCGTATTCCATAGCCAACGGCCAGTGCGTTTGGAGCCGGGAGGAGGGGGAGGAACAGAGGCTTTTTCCTTTGGATGCAGGGCTGGATGAAGAAGGACGTCTTTACATCACGACACCTGTGGTCGTAGATCAAGACAACGAACGGAAGGAAATCGCGGCGGGAACACAAGTCGTCGTCCTTCGGCTGAATCGGGCAGGCAAAATAGACGCTACATACGCGCATGAGGAATTGAGAGTAAAAGAGACAGCTACACTCCGTGAGATCAGGCGAAGAAGGTTGTTTCGCCTGTCTGTTGCCGAAGCGGGCAAGGCCTATCTCTTTTGGGCACAGACGAATCAAGTGTTTCGGTTCTCTTCGGAAGGCGCAGATGTGTGCACCCTGGCGATCCCGTCAGGCACCAAGCCCGCGGGATTTGCAGTAGGTCCAGGTCCCATTCTCTATGTGGGTGATCGGCGTTCCATCGATTCGGCTCATGATCATACCCGATTCATTTTACGTTTTCAACCAACGGGGGAAGCACTTGCGCCGTTGACCAACTACCACGGCCGAGCAGACAAGCTCGTTTTTGATAACCAGCAACGGCTGTATGTTTGGGACGCGCAGAAAAATGTTCTGACGATGATGAGACTCGTTTCCCGAACGTCCAATCTGGATGCGACGGGAATACCGATGGGTATCTACTTCTCTCGTGCATTGGATAGCACGGAATATGAAACAGTGTGGCATAAATTCACGCTGGAAGCAGACATACCGGAAGAAACACAGTTACTCATCTCGACGTTTTCTTCTGATCGAAAAGAGCATGTGATTGATGGAGCCGTTCGCAATCTGGATGATGTTTTGCTGGCACCCGACATGGACTGGAGAACCAAGCTGCAAAGGACGGCCAATCTATGGTCAGAGCCGGTAATCAACGCTTCGGATGCGCTGTTTCATTCCGCAAAAGGCCGCTATTTGTGGCTCAAAATCGAATGGCTTGGAACGGACCGCCATTCCCCGTTGCTCAGGCAAATGCGGATTTACTCGCCGCGTGACACATTTTTGCGTTATTTACCAGCGACTTATCAAAGTGAACCTACCAGTGCTGATTTTTTGGAGCGATTCCTTTCCCTTTTCGGGACGTTTTACTTGGAGCTGGAGGAACAGATTGATACCATCTCACGGTTGTTCGATCCTGATACGACACCGGGAGAGTTCGTCCCTTGGCTCGCTTCTTGGTTGGGGATGGGCAGGGATGAGCATTGGACAGAAGCACAGCGACGAGAGCTGGTTCGTCGCGCACCGGAGCTATACGCTGAGCGGGGCACTCGTGCGGGATTGGAAAAGATGGTACAGCTGTATACCGGGGAGCGCCCGATGATCGTGGAGTATTTTCAAATCAGGGACATGAAGGCGATCCCGGAGCTGCACGAGCTAATCTCTTCCTTGTACATGGATCATCCGTATCAGTTTTGTCTGATTGTTTCGCAGGAATGTGCGACAACAGAGCGGGAGCAGTCGGTTTTGCAAAAGATTTTGGAAGATCAAAAGCCTGCTTTTACAGAGGCAAAGCTCATCGTTCTGCGCCCGGGCATCTACGCCGACCTCCATAGCTACGTGGGGATTAATTCTTATTTGACGGAGCCGTCGTTCCTTACGCTTGATCAAAATTTGTCTATTCCATACAACACGGTGCTAAGTGGGAAGGACCGCAGCAGACGAATCGATTATGACACGAGGATTGGGCTGGATGCAGAGCTGGAGTAAGAAGCCGAGATTTATTCGCAAAGTGAGGTGTTCGAGATGAAGAATCTGCGTTATTTTCCACATGAACGGAATGTGTATTTCAAAGGAAAGCTGTTGACCGTCAGAGATTTCGAATCAGAACAACGCTATTTCAATGACAAGCGTCGACTCACCAATCGGCTGCTTCACGGGGGTGGAGTGGTATGCGGTTTGCAGGTGATCGCTGTGGACGAAAAGCAGATTTCGGTCGAGGCTGGAGTCGCTCTTGATTATCTCGGGAGGGAAATTGTGCTTCCTGAACCAGTGAAGCTGAAGCTGTCCATGATGGAAGGCTTTAGCAACAACGATTACGCGAAAAATGTGTACGTCTGCTTGGCCTATGATGAAAAAGGCAAAGAACAGGTCTTCTCCGTATCGGAAACCGTCGAGCAGGAAATGGCTGAATACAACCGGGTGGCAGAAGGATATCGACTTTTTATCAAAGAAGAGCCACCACATCCTGCATCCATCGAAGGGGTACAACTGGTAGAGCAAAGAGTGCTGCTCTATGCAGATCCACAGGTGCGCATTTGGCAGGCAACTCCGCGATACGTCAATCCAGGTGAAGTATTTTCCTTGCAGTTGCACATTGAGAAGACGGTACAAACGTCACGCGTGCAATTCGAATACAAGCTGGATGCACCAGGGCTGACGGTCTTGGAAAGCAGTGACGGTAGCGTATCCTTCTTAGAGCCTGTTGACGGGAAAGAGACCGATTATGTCGTCTCCATTCCGCTCAAGGCTGGCTGGGATCGCGGTACGGTAGAGCTGGCGGTGCTGGGTGGCAAGGCAGAGGTTCGACTCGGCGATCGCTTGGTGCATACCGATCTCGTTTCTGTAGGGAAAATCGAAATCACGCCAGGCGATCTGGTAGAGCGGCTCGTATCCGATTACTACAATCGCAAGTTGGATCATGTGACACAGGCGAACGAACAGCCTTTTCTATATTTGGCAAAAGTATGCTTGCTGCAAATGAATGCGACCTATGTGATTGAGAAGGTTGTTCCTGTTCCGTTTGGGGAGTACGTGTATACGCCAGCGCTTTTGCAAAAGCTTGCGTTGCGTGGACAGAAGGGAAGGCCATTCGAGCAAGGCTCCCATGCGGATTCCTTTCGGGTGACCACGCGAGTGAAAGAAATCGCGGCAACTGATAAGCCGCAGTTCGATGTGAGCTACGATAATCTGGCGTCTGTCTACCAGTTTGAGCTGGGTCTGCCCCGACCAGGAAAGGCAAATGAACAAGTAGCAACGGGCGTGATAGAAATACCGATTGATCCATACTCCTCCAACTGGCCGTTTGGAGTCAAGATCGGCAATCGTTATTTTTCCGAGGAGCTCAAGCATTCCCTCGGAAAAGGGAACGTGTATGTCAGTGCAGGAATGGAGGATTTTCATGCAGATGTGATCGATGAGTTGCTTTCCCAGCATGAGCAAGTGATGTACGGGCATACCAGTGTTTTCGATGATTCGGAGTATGCGATAGATGCAGCGCATTTTGCCGTAGGGGTCATCGTTTATCCGCAGAAAGGAACGTTTCGGATTGGCGTACAGGTGAAGGGACCTGTTCAGACAGATCGGGCGAGGATCAGGTGGTGGGCGATCAAACCGCTGGCAGAGGGGACAGAGGATGTAGCGTTTCAAGATTCATAAGAGTGGGACGGTTTGCTTCATTCTGTATTTATGCTAAACTTTCTAAATGTAAGTACATATCAGCGTTAGACGGGAGGAGATCCAATGGCAACACATATCACAGATCATTCCGTTTTGAACAACGGGGTGAAGATGCCCTGGCTGGGTCTGGGTGTCTGGAAGGCAAAAGACGGAAACGAAACATTGGCCGTCCGATCCGCGATTGAGGCGGGGTATCGCAGTATAGACACGGCAGCTATCTACGGCAACGAAGCCGGCGTAGGCGAAGGAATCCGTCAAGCCGGAATTGATCGCGACCAATTGTTCATCACGACCAAGGTGTGGAATGCGGATCAAGGCTACGAGTCAACGCTGAAGGCTTTTGATGAAAGTATGAAAAGGTTGGGTACTGATACGCTGGATTTGTACCTGATTCACTGGCCGGTAAAAGGCAAGTATGTAGATACATGGAGAGCCTTGGAAAAGCTATACCGCGATGGATATGTACGTGCGATTGGCGTCAGTAATTTTCATAGCCACCACCTCGAGGATTTGCGCCAACATAGCGAGATCATTCCGGTTGTCAACCAAGTCGAGTATCATCCCTTGCTTACCCAAAAAGAGTTGCATGCGTATTGCAAAGAGCACCACATTCAACTAGAGGCATGGAGCCCGTTGATGCAAGGAAATCTCGATCATCCTCTCTTGGTAGAATTGGGACAAAAATATGGCAAGTCTCCAGCGCAAATTGTGCTTCGCTGGGATTTGGAAAATCAAGTGGTGACCATTCCGAAGTCGATCACACCAGAGCGGATTCGTCAGAACGCAGATGTTTTTGATTTCACCCTCAGCACAGAGGATGTAGAAAAAATCACTGCCCTAAATGACAACAAGCGTTTTGGGCCAGACCCCGATCATTTTGATTTTTAAAGGGAAAAAATAACATAAAAAAGGGAAGCCGTAACAGGTCGGCTGCCCTTTTTTTATTCCATTCTGTAAGGTGACAATCGGATTCGCTCTTTACTATGCTTTATTTTTTCGTATACTGAAAAGTAGCATATTCGTTTCATCAGATGAAACGATCGGAACAAAGTAGGAAGCAGGTGTCAAACACTTATGGAAGAAGAACAAAAAGCAAACGTTCGAGCAGTCGATCGGGCTTTGGATATCCTGCTCTGTTTTACAGACGCGACGGATCTGGGCCTGAGTGAGATAGCGAGTCGACTCTCCTTGCATAAAAGTACCGTGCATCGTTTGCTGGCAACGCTGGAGAACAAAGGGTTTCTGATACGAGATGTCCAGACGGAGAAGTATCGACTTGGGTTTCGAGTTTGGGAGTTATCCGCCAATTTGTCGCAAAACGATGATCCAGCGACATTGCTGCTGCCGGAGATGGAGCGATTGCGGGATTTGGTGGAGGAAACGATCAGTCTGTATGTGCGGGATGGAAACGAGCGGATACGCGTACAGGCAGTCCAAAGCAAGCAGCCGATTCGCAGGGTGGCGCCAATTGGAGCGCGTATGCCACTCGCGGTGGGAGCATCGAGCAAGGTACTCGTTGCTTACGCAGAACCTTTCATTTTGCAGGAAGTCATCAGCGATCCGAATTGGCCTGACTTTGTGAACAAGGAGTCCTTCATTGAGCAATTGGATCAAATCAGGAAGCAAGGCTTCGCGACTAGCGTGGAGGAACGGGAGCTGGGGACAGCAGCCGTAGCCGTCCCGATATTCAACCGCAACGGACAATTGGTAGCGTCTATTGCAGCGTCGGGTCCATCCAACCGCCTGACTCCTGAAAAAATGAGCCAATATGCGCCTTACATCATGGAAGCAGCCTACCGAATGGGAAAAATGATGAAATAACGAAGAAGCCAGCACACCGCCACGGATGTGCTGGCTTTTTGTTACTCAAATAAAAAACTTTACCAGAGTTAATTTATATACTATGATAAACACAAGTAGAAAAAGGAAAAAAGGAGTCCAAGATGGCAGAAGCATTACCACTACGTGAGAAAAAGAAAGCCAAAACCAAATTCGCCCTTCTGGACGCTGCCTTGGAGCTAATAGGCGACGGGAGCTTCCGAAATGTACTGGTGGATGACATTTGCGAACGAGCAGAGGTATCGAAGGTCACATTCTTTAAATTTTTCCCGCAAAAGGAAGAGCTCTTGGTTTATTACATGAGCATTTGGCAAGCAGAGTGTTTCATTGAGCTGCAGAGTACTGGCAAGAGAGGCTGGGAAGCGGTGCGGCATATTTTTGCCAAGGTTACGAGCGATGGTGTGAAGCAGCCGGGGATCATGCTTAGCCTTATCAGCTTTTTAGCCGAGCAAAAAATGCACCCGAGTGTCCCGCTTCTATCTGATGCCGAATTGCATTTACGCTTCCCCGCACATGAGGAGAGAGAAGCCATTAGAGCTACTGATCTGCATCAGCTTTTCCAAAAGTGCGTGCAAGAAGCAGCCGAGGATGGTCAGCTTGCCCTTCACCTGTCGGAGGAGGAAGCCGTTATTTTGCTATTCTCGATGTTTTACGGAGCCTATCTGACGGCACATTTGTTTCATGTGTCTGATTATATGGCGTGTTACGAGCTGCATCTCAAATCATTGATAAGGTAGGGGAGTCGGATGGCAAAAGTAGTTCCGGGGCGTTTTACAGCACAAATGGAAGGATCTTTCGTCGTATTTATCATCGGGATGCGAATCAATCGTATGCTTGCGGTTCACAAGTGGATGCCAGTAGCCAATGCGATGGGAGGCATGATGCGGGAGTTGTATCAGCACCCGGAGCTAGGATTATTGGGGCACACTTCGCATTTTAATCTGCGTGAAATCACCCTAATCCAGTACTGGCGATCCTATGAGCATCTGGAAAATTACGCGAGAAAAAACCACAATCATTTGAGCGCGTGGAAGAAGTTCAACCAAGCGGTAGGAACGGATGGAACGGTTGGGATCTTTCACGAGACGTACTTGGTCGATGCAGGAAAATACGAATGCCTATACGGAAATATGCCTGTCTGGGGATTGGCCAAGGCGGGTGAGCATCTACCAGCTGTGGGAAAAAGGGAGACGGCACGCCGCCGTTTGGGTGGTGAGAACGAGCCAGCGCTCCCTACTCCTACTCAATAGTAGAAGATACCTCGAAGCAATTACATTCAGTCGCAAACAAGCACAAGGTCGCCCCGCTTCTGCTGTGGGCGACCCTTTTGCCTTTAAAAGTTAGGCAGGCGATCCAAATTGTTTTCCTTGATGCCGTCTGGCTCACTCCGCAGAATGTCTCTCCCATACTTGTGAAACACGTCTACATGAGCCAGCTTGCCAGCCTTTGCATCGTTGAGTGCGGTGATATAGTCGAGCTCTCGACCAGTGTCCGTTTTAAAGGCGATCAAGTCTCCATCTTCGTTTTTCCTGACGGCCACGATTTGCTCTTTTCCGGTATTCGTCAGCGGACTGTTATCTTCATTTTCCTGGATCGCCTGTTGTTCTCCGGCATTTTTGTACGATTCATAAATTTGTTCAAAGTTTCGTTGATCCATGTATCATCCCTCCTCATCAGTAGGGTGCCTAAAACGGGGGAGAACATGTATTCGTTTTGCTTTTCTGGGACTATGCTCGCTGTGAACTTAGAGGAAGCAAGGTCGCTACAATCCGCTTATATTTTTCCTGGTCGTGGATGCGATAGTACAGGCTCCGCAAAAAGTTTTTCACATTGATTCGCCCCTGTAATACCGCGTCTGTCCCACTTTCACCTATTCGATAAAATAAATGCTGTTCGTCGAGTGCAATCGCTAGCAGTTCTTGCAGTTGTTTGGGGGTGAGCACACCTTCCTCTATCCAATGAGAGAACGTGGAGTAGATGAGCTTATCACGCAGTTGGGGATCGAGTGAACCGATGTGCGCAACCATTTCGAGTGCCAATTCAAAAGCATGGGGCGGCGCCAGAAAGCTATTCGCCCGATTCGCGAGCAAGGTTATTTTTGCAATGCTGGTGACGACGGAATAAAAAGAGTAGAGGGCAGATTTTCCGAAACCCGCCCTTTCTCTAAAAGCTGCCTTACTCACTCGGTTGTCAGGCGCAGCAGCCAATCTTTCAAGTCTACGATACGCAGAGTTTTGGGTTCGGTGGTTGTCCCGGTTACTAGCAGGGGAACGAGTGAGTCGATCTCGTGCAAGGAACCGTGTGCTCCTCCACCAATATGGGTGGGCGAACTTTCCCCAATCAGTTCATATCCAGGTTGAACAGTGGCGATTACATATCTGCCTTCATGGGAATTCATCGCGCCGTATAGTCTCGCCAAAACGTCCGGGTATTTCCCATACGTGATCCGGTTGTTCTTGATCGTCATATCGAGCAGACGCGGATCGCCATCGAAGGTCCATGTTTGACCATATGGATCAGTATAGGGACCGTTTGGCTGGTAGGAAAACTGTCGGCTGATCTTGCCTGCTGTTACGACAATCTTTTGGTCTTCCTTACGCGCAATGATGTCCAGCTTTGGTTCACGCTGCAAGCGTTTTACGATATCGGATAATGGAATACGCGAGTCCAAGGCATAAATATAGGCCATCCGTTCATTGGGCGAAATCACGACTTGGTCACTATGGGTGACAGGCTGACTGATTTTGGCTATACGATAGTCGGTCAATAAGCTGCGCAAGTCAATGGTAGCGGTCTTGCGGTCATCCAGAACAGGGGTCTGTCCACTGTCTCCCATGACGATCCACCGCGCTTCTTTAATTGCCTTGTCCCACGAGCCAAATGCATCGAGTACTTTCTGAAGCGCTTTATCCGCTTTTTCAATCCCTTCGATCGTAGCGGGTCCCTTCTTATGTACTTCCATATCATTTTCCGGCAAGTAGGTGATGGTAAGAGGGGGAAGCTTCTTGTTGGCGATGAGATAGGCAGCCTCCTGCGCGGAAAACTCATCGTTCATCCCGTATTTTCGCCAAATGCGTTTTTCACGCTTTTGATTCGGATCAAGCTGGGCAAATGCTGCATACGACATTAATTTAGGTCCGGTCACATTTAGTTCACTTGGCAAACGTGTGCCGAAATCAATGAGACGGGGGATTTGTAAGGTGTGCGGCGTTTTGCCTCGCCATAGAATCGCATTGATGGAAGCGGTATTCTTGCCTTTTTCTGCCAATTCTTCATGGATGGTTTTCATATGCGGATTGAGCTGGACCAGGTTTAATTGATGAAGGATATCTAGCAGCACTTGCGGCTGATCGATCTTTAGTCCTTCTTTGGGACCATACCCGTAATAAATCATTCGCTTTTCCTTGTTGCTGAACCAGGATAATCCCGGTACATGATGCTGATTGGCATACGTTCCTGTAAGAAGGGTACTGTCGATCGCCACTGACATGGTGGGAAATGAGCTCACAACTTGCGGGTAATAGCGCCCGTTTGCAAGCAAATAACCCAAAGCTGGAGCGCGGCCTTGCCGGATTGCTTCTTGCAGTGGTTTGTCCATTAACGAATCAATGAGAATGAGCAGGACAGGCTTTTGTGATTCGTTCTTCTCAGCTGAGGGTTGAGCCTTAAGGCTATGCTGACGGATTTGGGAAGCTGAGTCTGGCTTACAGCTGATCACAGTCAGACTTAGCGCCAACAGGAGAAGGATGGCGTATGTGAATCGCGACTTCATGTTTCCATTCCTTTTTTGCGAATTTGGTTTTCCCTATTTTTCGTTTTCGGGGAAAAATTATTCTCCAAGCGTGCCTCATTTACCCTTCCGGCAACAGATGAGAGATCTCTACAACCACCCCTTTTTCCAAAAAGAGGCGCGGGATGCGATTACTGAGGGTGGCAACGACCTCATAATTGATCGTTCCGAGCATTTCGGCAATCTCATCGACAGGAATCTCGCGGTTTCCTTGCTTCCCATAAATCACGACTTCATCGCCTTGCTTTCCACTGCCTTCCCCCAAGCTGACCATCATCTGATCCATCGTCACTCGCCCTGCGATTGGCAAACGTCTGCCTCGATACAGAACAAATCCCCGGTTAGAGAGCGCGCGCGAATACCCATCGGCATAACCGATTGGAACCGTCCCGATGACCTCTCCGTGCTTTGCTATGTAGGTAGCCCCATAACTGATGGTATACGGTGGCGTCAGCATTGTCTTTACATAGGAAAAGCGCGATTTCAAGCTGAGTGCCGGAACGAGCTTCACACGATAGAGTTGTCGGATATAGGCGGATGGATACAGCCCGTACATGCCGATTCCGAGGCGGATCATATCGGCGCTGTATTCGGGAAAAGCAATAGTAGCTGCGGTGTTGCACATGTGTACGGTCGGAAGCTCGAAGCCTTTTTCCTTCAGGTAACGAAGATAATCAACAAATAACTCGTGTTGCGCTTTGGTCAATGTGTGATCCGGTTCATCCGCAGTGGAAAAATGGGTGAAGATTCCGGTCCATGCAAGGGAAGAGCTTGAAGTTAACGCCTTCACGACTGAAAGCAACGCAGATTTTGTCCGTACGCCCAAACGGCCCATGCCAGTGTCTACATTGATATGGATGTTCAAACGATTGGAGAAAGTGGTTGCTTTGACAATTTTATCGGCTTTTTTGATCCAATCGGCCTGAAACGCAGACAGCTCAATATTCCAGGCGACCGCCTCTTTGACACGTGAAAGAGGAGTGAATCCCAGCACGAGGATAGGTGCTACAATGCCCGCCTTTCGCAAGACGATGCCTTCTTCCAGGATAGCGACAGCGAGAGAAGTAGCCCCGTACTCGAGGGCATGGCGGGCTACTCCAACAGAACCATGACCGTAGGCATTCGCTTTTACAACCGCCATGATTTTCGTCTGTTCAGGAATATGCCGGCGTATGGCCCGAATGTTTTTCTTGATGGCATCTAGATTGACCTCGATCCAGGTTTCGCGAAACAACTGTTTCATCACGAATCCCTCCCTTTTTGTGGGAAACAATTCCCTCTTCCATGCGTATTCACCGTATCTTCTTCTTAAGCGTGGCCTATCAGGAAGTGAAAATAAAAAGCAGGCCATGTGTAGAGTGGGCCTGCAAACGACGACCATGTTCTGGCTTTGAACGTAAAAAGGGCAGACTGCCGAATACTCGGAGTCTGCCCTTTTTGTTGGGTGGGTGCTGATACGAACTTATTTGTTATTCGTTTGCTTACGCGTTTACTGGTTTGCCTTCATCCAGCAATTGACGCAGAACCGTTTGCAGGATACCACCATTGCGGTAGTAGTCTACGTCTACCATGGAATCGAGGCGCACGATTACTTCGAATTCGAAAGTGCTGCCGTCTTTCTTCGTTGCTTCCACTTTTACGCGTTGACCAGGTTGAACATCATCGGAGAGACCCACAATGTTGAAGGACTCAGTACCGTCGATGCCGAGGGACTTCCAGCTTTGGTCACCAGCGAATTGCAGAGGCAGAACGCCCATACCAACCAGGTTAGCACGGTGGATACGCTCGAAGCTCTCAGCGATAACTGCTTTGATACCCAAGAGGAATGTACCTTTTGCTGCCCAGTCACGGGAAGAACCAGTACCGTACTCTTTACCAGCCAGTACAACGAGTGGAGTACCGTCTGCTTGATACTTCATGGAAGCATCGTAGATGGACATGACTTCGTCAGTTGGCAAGTATTTGGTTACGCCGCCCTCAGTTCCAGGAGCTACTTGGTTGCGGATACGGATGTTTGCAAATGTACCGCGCATCATTACATCGTGGCTACCACGACGAGCACCGTAGGAGTTGAAGTCTTTGCGCTCTACGCCGTTTGCTTGCAGATACAGACCTGCTGGGCTAGTTGGCGAGATGTTACCCGCTGGGGAGATATGGTCAGTTGTCACAGAATCACCGAAGAGTGCGATGGTGTTCGCTGCTTTGATGTCTGCGATCTTAGCGATTTCTCCAGCCAGGTTTTGGAAGAATGGCGGTTCTTGGATGTACGTGGATTTTTCATCCCACTCGTACAGGTCGCCAGTTGGAACGTCGATTTTGTTCCAAGCTTCGTTTTGTGTGAACACTTGGCCGTACTCAGCGCGGAACAGAGCAGGATTCATCGCTTTGTCCATTGCAGCTGCGATCTCTTGTGGAGAAGGCCAGATGTCTTTCAAGAATACAGGTTGACCGTCTTTGCCAGTGCCGATTGGCTCTGTAGTCAGGTCGATATCTACAGTACCTGCCAGTGCATAGGCGATAACCAATGGAGGAGAAGCGAGGTAGTTCGCTTTTACCTGTGCATGGATACGGCCTTCGAAGTTACGGTTACCGGAGAGTACCGCTGCAACTGTCAGATCTTCGTCTGCGATAGCTTTGCTGGTTTCCTCTGGCAATGGACCGGAGTTACCGATGCAAGTGGTGCAACCATAACCTACTACGTTGAATCCGATAGCATCCAAGGAGTCGATCAGACCAGCGTCAGTCAGGTATTGTGTAACTACGCGGGAACCTGGAGCCAGGGAGCTTTTTACGAAAGCAGGCTTTTTCAGGCCTTTTTCCACAGCTTTTTTCGCCAGGATACCAGCACCCAGCATTACGCTAGGATTTGATGTATTGGTACAGGAAGTGATCGCTGCGATTACAACCGCACCCGTTTTCAGCGTAGCTTTTTCACCGTTTGGATAAGCAACTGGTGCGCTAGCTGCGATTTTCTCTTCAGAGAGACCAAATCCGCCTTTTTCGATCGGCGTACGGAGGCTGTTATTGAAGGATTCCTTCATAGCAGTCAGTTCTACGCGGTCTTGAGGACGTTTTGGACCAGCCAAGCTAGGTACGACTGTGGACAGATCCAGTTCCAATGTTTCGGAGAATACTGGGTCAACAGTCTCGTCAGTACGGAAGAGGCCTTGTGCTTTGGTGTAAGTTTCAACCAAGGAGATGAGGTCTTCTTCACGACCGGTTTGACGCATGTAGTTGAGTGTTTCAGCATCTACTGGGAAGAAGCCCATTGTAGCGCCGTACTCAGGTGCCATGTTTGCTACGGTAGCGCGGTCAGCCAGCGAGATGTTGGACAGGCCTGGTCCGTAGAACTCCACGAATTTACCTACAACGCCTTTTTTACGCAGCATTTGCGTAACAGTCAGAGCGAGGTCAGTTGCAGTTGCACCAGCATTCAGTGTGCCAGTCAGTTTGAAACCAACTACTTCTGGCGTTACGAAATACAGAGGTTGGCCGAGCATTCCTGCTTCTGCCTCGATACCACCAACACCCCATCCAAGAACACCAAGACCGTTGATCATAGTGGTGTGGGAGTCAGTACCTACGAGAGAGTCAGGGAAAGCAACCAATTCGCCATCTACTTCACGAGTAGCGATTACAGTTGCGAGGTACTCCAAGTTTACTTGGTGAACGATACCAGTAGCTGGAGGAACCGCACGGAAGTTGTCAAACGCAGTTTGTGCCCAACGCAGGAAGCGGTAGCGCTCTTGGTTGCGTTCGAATTCCAATTTCATGTTGTTGTCCAGAGCGGACGCGTTACCGAAGTCGTCAACCATGACGGAGTGGTCGATAACGAGGTCAACTGGAACCAATGGGTTGATTCGTTTTGGATCTCCACCAGCGCGCTTCATCGCGATGCGCATCGCTGCCAGGTCAACTACAGCCGGTACACCGGTGAAGTCTTGCAGAACGATACGAGCTGGCATGAGAGGAACTTCTTGGTTTTCGTCGCGGCCTTTTGTCCAGGTCGCCAGTGATTGTACGTGTTCTTTCGTGATAGCGCGGCCATCGAACTGACGTACAGCAGCCTCGAGCAGAACTTTAATGGAGAACGGCAGTTTGGAAACATCGCCCAATCCTTGTTCTTCCAACCCTTGCAGGCGATAGTAAGCAAAAGACTTGTCGCCTACTTGCAGGGATGACTTTACTTTGTAAGCATCTTTATTAGCCAATGTATACAACCTCCCTATAATATCTTGGAGTTTCATCTGGTGAAACGTTGTTTCGTTTCTTCATTACGAACCTATTATATACGATTTGTTTCCCGGCTTCTACCCCAAATTCATCATTTATATACAAAAATCACAGGTAAAGAAAATTGGATCAGAAACGTCTTCTTATTAGAAAGAAGATAATTGCACGCACTTCAATATTATCCCGTTTATATTTCGTTTACATTCATGCAGTATCTTATCACTTGTAAGTGAAAATGAGGAGGAAAAAGGGGAGAAATGAACGAATGGAACAAACCAATAGCGTAGCGAAATGGGGAAACTGGCGGCCTTTTTTTCGATTAATAAGGGGAACAAAGCCATCCAAGCTAAAAATCGGTGTCGCATTGTTCATGAGCATCGCCACCACACTGGTGAGCTTAGTGATTCCACTGTTTACGAAGGATTTGGTAGACGGTTTTTCCCTGTCTACGATCACCACACCACAAATTATTCTATTGATTGTTGCCTTTGTCGCACAAGCCATTGCAGGCGGGTTATCCATCTACTTATTAAATCATGTCGGCGAGAGTGTGGTGGCCTCACTCCGTGAACGACTATGGAAAAAATTGCTCGTCCTGCCGATCTCTTATTATGATAACAACCGGACAGGCGATACGATCAGTCGAATGACCAACGATACCGGCGTTGTGAAAAGCCTGATTACAGAGCACCTGTCCAGCTTTTTCACAGGATTGATCACGATTGTTGGTTCTGTGGTGACCTTGCTCTACCTCGATTGGCAAATGACGTTAACCATGCTCATTGCTGTACCGCTGTGCATCGGGATTCTCATGCCGCTTGGCAGTCAGATGTACAAAATTTCGAAAGGTCTGCAAAATGAGACTGCCAGCT
This sequence comes from Brevibacillus sp. BD137, assembly GCF_041644655.1. Lineage (NCBI taxonomy): Bacteria > Bacillati > Bacillota > Bacilli > Caryophanales > Paenibacillaceae > Brevibacillus > Brevibacillus sp. BD137. Next base: position 140,607 of record NZ_JAOTNO010000013.1, read on the forward strand.
TTACAACGATTATGAATCAAGTGCTCCAAGAGATGCGGCTCGTCAAATCATCGAATGCCGAAACCCACGAACTGGGAATGGGAACAAAGGCAATCGGAAATTTGTTCCGATTCGGGTTAAGAGAAGGAAAAGTCCAAGCCGTCATTGGACCGCTAATGTCCTTTATCCTGATGGTGCTGCTCGTGGTTGTGATCGGCTATGGTGGCATGCGGGTGTCCATGGGAGCATTGACAGCTGGTGAACTGGTCGCGTTTATTTTGTATCTGGTGCAAATTATCATCCCGCTGGGGCAATTCACACAGTTTTTCACCTCGTTACAAAAAGCCATGGGGGCAACTGAGAGAATCATTGCGACTCTCGACGCCGAAGAAGAAGATCTTTTGACAGGACAGACGCTTGAAAACGCGGGACTGCCCATCCATTTGAGCCAAGTGAGCTTCGCGTATGAGAACGGGGAAAAGATTCTCGATGATGTCAGCTTCACGATTGGGGCCGGAAAAGTAAATGCGATTGTCGGACCGAGCGGCAGCGGCAAGACGACGTTGTTTTCCTTGGTTGAAAGGTATTACCAGCCAATCAGTGGAGAAATCAGGCTGGGTAATGATCCCGTCACGGATTTTTCCTTGAAGTCATGGAGAAGTCAAATCGGCTACGTGTCCCAGGAAAGTCCATTGATCGCCGGAACTATCCGAGAAAATATTTGCTACGGGATTTCACGGACGATTAGCGACGAAGAGCTGAAGGAAGCGGCAAAGATGGCTTATGCGGATCAATTTATTGAGGAATTGCCGAATGGCTATGAGACAGAAGTAGGGGAGCGAGGCATGAAGCTATCGGGTGGACAGCGCCAACGAATCGGCATTGCCCGTGCACTGCTTCGCGACCCGCAAATCTTGATGCTGGATGAAGCTACCTCTAGTTTGGACAGCAATTCCGAGATGATTGTCCAGAAGGCATTGCAAAATTTGATGAAGGGACGTACCACCCTTGTGATTGCCCATCGCTTGTCGACTGTGGTGGAAGCAGATCAAATCATCTTTTTGGAAAAGGGAAAAATCACAGGTATGGGTACACATGAAGAGCTTTATCAAACCCATGAGATGTACCGGGAATTGGCTAGTCAGCAATTGCTCGTAAAAGAGAGGGTGTAGAACGTGACCACGATTATGGTAGTCGACGACGATCCGCATATTCGCGAGCTCGTCAGCGTCTTCTTGCGCAATGAAGGCTTTACGATAGTGGAAGCCGTTGACGGACAGGAGGCACTGGACAAACTGGAGTCGGTTGCCGCCCAACTGGTGATTCTTGACATCATGATGCCGAACATGGACGGCTGGGAGCTGTGCCGAAAGCTTCGCGAGCATTATGATTTTCCCTTGCTCATGCTGACTGCCAAGGGAGAGACCTCGCAAAAAATCAAAGGCTTTGAGTTAGGGACAGACGATTATTTGGTGAAGCCGTTTGATCCGCAGGAGCTGGTCGTCCGGGTAAAAGCGCTGCTCAAGCGCTACCGGATTGCCGCTTCGCATCAGGTTCAAGCAGGAAAACTCATACTTGATCGTAAAACATTTGCAGTCGCCAGTGGCACGAAAACATGGACGATTCCACTAAAGGAGTTCGAGCTGTTGTTCAAACTGGCCAGCTATCCCGGGCAGACCATTTCCCGTGAGCAGCTGATCGAACAAATATGGGGCTATGATTTTGAAGGAAATGAGCGGACAGTAGACGTGCATATCAACCGATTGCGGGAGCGTTTTCCGGAAGCGATGTACGGCTTTTTGATCCGGACGGTCCGGGGACTTGGTTATCGATTGGAAATTGTCGTATGAAAAAGAGGCGACAAGACGAACATTCCTATATTTTGCTGAAAAAAATCGTAGGAGTTGTGGGCATATGTGCTGTTTTTGCCTTGTGCGGGCTAGGTGCATACGGGATTACGACTCTCTTTTATAGCTATATGGGCTATCATCCCAATGATCTTGTAAAAGTGTTGATCCATTCCGTTTTGAACTGCCTATTGTTTATTGGGGTTGGGATAATTATTTCTTTCTTCACCATGTCAAGGCATCGGGGCAGGTTTCAACCATTGATTGATGCACTCAAACGAATTGCCATGGGGGATTTTCGAGTCAATCTCGACATCAAGCTGGGACATGAATGGGGGGAGCTGGTGGACGGCATTAATCATGTGGCGGAACAATTAAATGAAATGGAGAAGCTGCGTCAGGAGTTCATCTCCAATGTTTCCCACGAAATTCAATCACCTTTGACGTCCATTAGCGGGTTTGCTCGCGCCCTGCATAATGAAAGACTTCGCCCAGAAGAGCGCATTCGTTACCTGGAGATTATCGAATCGGAAAGCAAGCGGCTGTCCAAGATCAGCGACAACCTGCTTAAGCTCACTGCGCTAGAGGGCATCCAGCATGATTTAGAACGGAAGCGGTATCGGTTGGACACGCAGCTACGCGCACTCATCCTCGCCTGCGAGCCGCAATGGATGGCGAAAGAGATTGAAATGGACATAGACCTGGAAAAAGTCGAAATCGTCGCTGACGAGGATATGCTGAGTCAAGTCTGGACCAACTTACTTGGCAACAGCATCAAATTCACGGAGGCAGGCGGGAAAATCAGCGTGAAGCTGAAGACGGTAAATGGAGAAGTGCTCGTGAAAATAACCGACACGGGAATCGGGATATCCAAGGAAAATCAGGAGCGCATTTTCGAAAGATTTTTCAAGGCGGACCTATCGCGAAACAGAGCCAATTCGGGCAGCGGCCTGGGGCTGGCAATCGTGAAAAAAATAATCAATTTGCATCATGCCACGATCGTCGTTGAGAGTGAAGAAGGGAAAGGTACCACGTTTACGATTACCTTTGTTCAAACGGCATAAAAAAGCTGCCCCTTCGTCCGAGTGACGGTCTGGGACAGCTTATTTTTATTACAGGTAGACCAGTAGACCAGTTACGCGCCGATATACTTGGCATGAAGCGAACGTGCCAGGCTGACGTCATCTGTGCCTTGCACGAGGACGCGACCATCCGGGAAAATAACGAGTGTGTACGTATCAACACGGAAACGAAGCAAAAACTTGTTTTGTTCGACTTGTCCCAAAGGGGAAAGTCTAGTTGCCAATGCATACAGATCAAGTGTCATTGCAGCGGCGGGTGAGATTTGTACGGTGTCTCGACCGCAAAGCGAAACGGCTTGTCCATCTTGGGTATCCGGCTGCAAAAACGAAAATTGCTTCTCCCCACATGTCGGACAGTCGTCTCGGCGGGCATTGACCACCTTGATTTGCTGATGGCGGTTATGCCAAATCTCAAAGTGCTCCAGATTCGGATTGAGCTCATCGATTGCGCCTACTAACAGTTTGAATGCTTCCGTTGCCTGATAGGAGGCGACGATGTGAATGATCGGTCCGATGACGCCAGCCGTGTCACAGGTAGGCATCTCACCCGGGTTTGGCGCTTCAGGGAAAAGACAGCGCAAGCAAGGTGTGATTCCCGGACGAATCGCGGTAAAGGTTCCGGTCGCACTCACAGCGCCACCATACACCCACGGAATACTATGTTTAACGCAAACATCGTTCACGAGGTATCTCACCTGAAAATTATCTGTCGCATCCAAAACGAGATCGACATCTGCCAGCAATTCCTCCGCATTGTAAGCGGTGAGGTCTGCGACGATCGGTTCGATGGTAACGGCTGAGTTGATCTTCGTCAGCTTGGCGTGGGCGGCGATTGCCTTTGGCAAATGCTCGGCTGCATCGGATTCATCGTAGAGCATTTGACGCTGTAGGTTGCTCGGCTCGACGAAGTCGCGGTCAATGATGCGGACAAAACCTACTCCAGCCCGAACCATATGATTGGAGAGAACCGTTCCGAGCGCTCCCATACCGACAATGGCTACACGGCTTTGACCGAGTTTTTCTTGTCCACTGCGCCCGATCGGATGAAACAATATTTGACGGGAATAGCGAGTATCCAAGGCGTTACTCCACCTTTCCTTCTGGCATCGCAAGCGGATTCCACGGTCCTTGTTGATGTCCCTTCCACTCGCTTCCATCTTCCCACATTTCTTTTTTCCAAATCGGAACGATCTGCTTGAGTCGTTCGATGGCATAACGGCCTGCTTCAAACGATTCATTGCGATGCGCTGTTGCAACGGCACAAACAACTGCAATCTCTTCCACAGTCAAATGACCGATACGATGGTGCATCGCGACTTGTGCTCCCGGCCAGCGTTCCTCGATCTCTGCTGCGACCTGCTTCATTTTTTCAACCGCCATAGGCGCATATGCTTCATAGGACAAATACACGGTGCGCTGACCATGGGTAAATTCCCGAACAGTTCCGACAAAAGTAAGGATCGCGCCTGCGTGCGGGTTGCTCACCAGACGAACGAGCTTGTCCGCAGAAATAGGCTCCTCGGTAATGGCAAAGCGCGGGTCTTCTTCTCCGCCGCTTACTGGAGGTAAGAGGGCAATCTCGTCGTCGGCTGAAATGACCTGATTTTTCGCTGCATATTCATGGTTGATGGAGACAAAGCAACTGCCCAAAAGCGCAGAGAGCGCAGGATATTCTTTTTCCACTGCTTGCAGAAGATCGCTAACGGTAGCACCTTCAGATAAGGTCAACTGTACTTCCCGGGCATTCGCACGTTCGGCGAGTCCGGCAAATAACAAGATCGTAATGGTCAAGACAATTCCTCATTTCCCTGGATGATACTACTCTCTAGGCTAGACGATATCATAAACCGATCAAAGTTGCCAATGAATGGGGTGTTACAATCAAGGGTTGATGCTAAGGGGCGAAGCCTTCCTGACTCAAATAAATCTGATCCGGGGGAAAAACACGTAATAGTCGATCATAGACGATCCGATAGGCGGAAGGATCGTACCATTGCTCCAGTCCAAGCTGTTCATAGAGAGCGGGAATGCCGTTTCTTTTCGTTCGTTTACCGCCGCTGCCATCTCCCATATAAAAGTCGTCGACACAGACACGGGTGACTAGGGGACGCAAAATCTCCGGGAATGACTCACTGCTCGGTAAAACAGGGGCAATCGTTGCTTGTGTAGGGATGCCTGCTTCCGCCAAACGCTGGAGTGTTTTGAGCCGCGCTTGAATAGGGGGGGCTTGTGGGCTAAAGTGCCTACGAATCTCCTCCAAATCGGTCTCGACGGTCATGCTGACGCGGACGCGATCACCCAGCAGGAGCAACAAATCGGCATCCCGCCAAACCAAGGGACTCCTCGTCTGCACCAGCAAAAAATCGGGTGGATTCTCTACCATGACTTCGAGTAAAGACCTCGTTACCTTTTCCGTTTGTTCGATGGGCTGGTATGGGTCTGTACTCGAAGACATGAAGATAGTCACCTTTCCTTTTTTCTTAGCCCGCAAAAGCTCCTTGCGCAATAAATCAGCAGCTTGCTGTTTGATATCTACCCACGTGCCCCATTGCTCGTTGCGAAACAAAGAGACAGGCATTTGCCGAACATAGCAATAGGAGCAGGCGAAAGAACAGCCTGTATACGGATTGAGCGAATGGGTGTACTCCGCAAGAAATCCGCTTCCTTTATTAAGGAGGGTTTTCGGCACTTTATAGGAAAGGATGCTTTTCATATGGGGCGTTCCTCACTTTGCATCATGAAAAATAATTCCGAGGCTGTAGCGCTTTCCTGAGGTAATCGTGCTGACACCGTGGCGTAGCGTATTTTTATAATAGCCTCGCGTTCCTTGCACAGGACGGTAGGATGTCGGGAAAATCAGACCAGCGCCTTGGTCCAAGGTTATCATATGTCCCCGGCTCTGCGCGCGCGGCCGTTGCTCCATCAGTAGAAATTCTCCGCCCCTGTAGTCCTTCTCCTTCTGATTCAAGGCAAAAACCACTTGAAACGGGAAGAACACCTCGCCGTACATATCTTGATGCAAGCAATTATAGCCACCTGTCTCGTATTTTAAAATTAATGGAGTAGAGCGCAGCTGACCCTGATCGTGACAGTGGGTCAAAAATTCAGGTAGGGTAGCAGGATAAATAGCTTCGCGACCAAGCATTTCCAGCCACCGATTTGCAGTCTGCGCAAGCATCGGATAAAAGCCTTCGCGAAGCTCCTGCAAAAGCGGGGGAAGGGGAGCCTGATAATAGCGATATTCTCCTTCACCGAAACGGTACCGCGCCATTTGGATCGTATTGCGAAAAAGCTCATCCTGTCTGTACGTAGCGATTAATTCTTCGCACGCATCCGCGCTTATTAAGGAAGGAAAAGCAGCATACCCTTGTTCATCCAGATCCTGTTGCATGGATTGCCAGTCAAGTGCAGCAATCCTTTCTGTCACTGATTTAGCCATGCTTCACACCCCGATTTGATTTTTTCTCCAGATCGAGCAGAGTTGTCTTCATGGGCAGTCCTCCGCGATAGCCAGTCAGTGAACCATTTTTACCGACGACACGGTGGCAGGGGACCGTAATGATAACCGGATTGGCACCGATTGCGGCACCGACGGCACGAACAGCAGCGGGTTTTTCAATGATGTTCGCAATGTCGGTGTACGATGCCGTTTGACCGTATGGGATTTGGCGCAGTGCCTCCCAGACAGCGAGCTGAAAAGGCGTTCCAGACAGGTCGCAATCCATGGAAAAATGCTCGCGCGTCCCCTGCAAAAACTCCATTAGTTCTGTTGCAAAAGGCTTTAGCCACGGATCGTCTTGCACCAGTGCACTGTGTGGGCGATGCTTTTCAACCCACGCTTTCAATTCAGCAAAAGGCTGGTTGACTGAGCCGACATAACAAAGCCCGGCAGCCGTTGCAGCCAAATAAATGCTCCAATCCCCATGTCTCAGTATTGACCAACGTACCGTCTGATCCTTCTTCGTTTCCATTTCCATACGCCTCCTTTAAGCTGTGTACGCACAGTATACCTCCCTCACTTCTTCTTCGTACGTTTTTAGGAGTGGATGAGCAAGATAACGAAACTACGCCATCTACATTCCCATTGCTTTTATCCAGCGGCGGGAGTAAGGTAGGAGAAGATAGAGGAGGAACGATACTCGTATGACTGATCAATTAACACATTTTAATGAACAAAATCGAGCTCGGATGGTAGACGTGTCCGAGAAGGACGTCACAAAACGGGTGGCTGTAGCCGAGAGCCAAATCAGCATGAAACCCGAAACCCTCGCTCGAATCCGCGAAGGTCGAATCGAAAAGGGCGATGTACTCGCCGTAGCGCAGGTAGCAGGTGTCATGGCTGCCAAAAAAACGTGGGAAATCATCCCGATGTGTCATCCGCTGCCATTGACTGGCATCGACATACAATTTGCTTTTGAGGACGAAACGACGCTTGCGATTACAGGAACCGTGAAGACGACAGGGAAAACAGGCGTCGAGATGGAGGCATTGACCGCTGTAAGCGTAGCGGCTTTGACGGTGTATGACATGTGCAAAGCCATGGATAAAGAAATGATAATCGGTCCGACCAGTCTGCAATCCAAAACAGGCGGAAAAAGCGGCGATTTCCATCGGGGAGAGAAGTAAGCCATGAGGCAAAAGTGGGAATCTTATCCGAGCAGCATTCGTTTATTGGCGATTGCTGCCGTCATTTTTTCTACCGGAATGGCATGTATTTGGCCGCTGGTCACGATCTATATTCACAACCATCTCGGAAAGCCGCTGACTGTAGCCGGCTTCTTGTTGCTTTTAAACCAAGGCGCATTCTTGATCGGGAGTATAGTCGGCGGGATGCTGTTTGACCGCTGGGGCAAAATGCGCACCATCATTGTCGGTTCCATCGGCGTTATCCTAATTTCGCTCGGATTAGGTGTTACGGAGGATTTTACGATTTATGTTGTGTTGCTTCTGTTGAATGGACTGTTTTATGGATTACTTTCTCCTGTGATGAATGCATTGGCCGTAGTTTTGTGGCCGGACGGAGGACGTAAAGGAATCAATTTGATCTATGTCACCCTCAATGTGGGGGTAGCTGCCGGTTCTGCGTTGGGCGGCTTCTTGGCAAGTGTGTCATTTGCCTGGACGTTTTTCGGTAATGCTATTTCACAAGTGATCGTCCTCGCCATGTTCATGCTCATTTTGCCGCGTCAGTTAAAAATGGTGGAACAACAATGCCAAAACTCGACGACTGGACAAAGCATGCCTGAGCAAGCAACTGATGATGTGCTGCGACAACCACAGCAAGAGCCAAAGGTGGTATGGGGAGCATTACTGCTATTATGCGGGGGGCTATTAATTAGCTGGATTGTCTATGTACAATGGACAACGGTGCTGTCAACCTATATGCAATCCTTGGGCATTTCCCTCCGTCAATACAGTCTGTTGTGGACGCTGAACGGCGGCTTGATCTTGTTTGGTCAGCCATTGATTGCGTGGGTCATTCGACGTTTTGCCCGAACGCTAAAAGCCCAAATGCTCTTGGGCGCCTATATTTTTGCCTTGTCGATGTTGATTTTGTCGCAATCAACGGCTTATGCAGGCTTTGTAGCGGGTATGTTCATCATGACGCTGGGCGAAATGCTGGTGTGGCCAGCGGTGCCGGCAGTTGCTGCACAGTTTACGCCAGCGGGACGAGAAGGCTTCATTCAAGGGCTGATTGCAGGGACTGGATCAGCTGGGCGGATGCTCGGACCACTGCTCGGGGCCTTCATTTTCCAATCGATTCACGCGCAGGGACTATTGTTCGTGATGGCAGGCTTGTGTCTGTTGTCTGTGGCATTCTTTGCCTTCCACACCTCTTTTCACAAAAGAAGGCATCACGTGCCGGTACAGAATCAAGCATCTTGACACGGTTTACGTGCTCAAGTAGTATGGTATAGACGAAAAAACAGTATATTCCGTGTGTTTGACTTATTCAGAGAGGTGGAGGGACTGGCCCTATGAAGCCCGGCAGCGGATCTGTGCCATGTGATGGACAGATGCTGTGCCAATTCCAGCAGGATTTTTTCCTGACAGATAAGGACGTGACCAAGCTGATCTCCCCCTTTTTCTGTATGGAAAAAGGGGGTTTTACTGTATTGGCCCAAGAAAGGAATGGAAGAAAGATGCGCATTCAACCCGCCGATATGATTGATCGACTCCCTACCCAGTTTTTTGCGACCCTGGTGGCAAAAGTAAACAAGGTCATTGCGCAAGGCCATGACGTCATTAACCTGGGGCAGGGCAATCCCGATTTGCCGACACCGCCGCATATTATTGAAGAATTACAGGCGCAAGCGGCACAACCACTCCATCACAAATATCCGCCTTTTCAGGGACGCGTGGAACTGAAGCAGGCAGTAGCTCATTGGTATAAGCAAGAATTTGATGTGGACCTCGATCCGGAGGAAGAAGTAGCGATTTTGTTCGGCAGTAAAACCGGACTCGTAGAGATTTGCCAAGTACTCATGAATGCAGGCGATGTTGCACTGGTTCCAGACCCAGGCTATCCGGATTATTGGTCGGGGGTTGCAGTCGTAGGCGGACGGATGGTCATGATGCCGTTGAAGGCGGAAAATGACTTCTTGCCAGACTACAGCCAGCTGTCCCAAGCTGATTTGGATCGAGCGAAACTGATGTTTCTCAACTATCCGAACAATCCGACAGCAGTCAACGCACCACTCGAGTTCTATGAGGAAACCATTCGTTTTGCCCGAAAACATGAAATCGTCGTCTGCCACGACTTCGCCTACGGGGCGATCAGCTATGACGGGAAAAAGCCGGTAAGCTTCATGCAGGTTCCGGGTGCAAAAGAAGTGGGTGTAGAATTTTATACCTTGTCCAAAACGTACAACATGGCAGGCTGGCGAGTAGGTGCCATGGTAGGTAATCGCGAGCTAGTTCGTCTGATTAACCTCATTCAGGACCATTACTTCGTCAGTCTGTTCGGTGCAGTACAGATGGCGGCAGCCAAAGCGATGACGGATTCGCAGCAGTGCGTCCGCGATCTCGTCGCTGTCTACGAAAGCCGCCGCAATGCCTTGTACTCCAATCTGCATCGGATTGGCTGGCAGGCTCCGCCATCTCAAGGTTCGTTTTTTGCTTGGCTTCCTGTTCCAAGTGGCTTCACATCTGAGGAGTTCTCTGACCTGCTTTTGGAAAAAGCGCATGTCGTCGTAGCGCCAGGAAATGGCTTTGGCCCGACAGGTGAGGGCTATGTGAGAGCGGCTTTGTTATCCAATGAAGAGCGTCTCGCGGAAGCGGTTCAGCGGATTGAGCGGTTAGGGTTATTTACGAAAACAAAATAAAAGCGAGGCAAATTGGCCACACTACCATACAAATGGAGTGTGGCTTTTTTCTTCTAGAATAAAAATCATTCTCATTATTGACAGATAATGATTTTCATTATACGATGTCATTGTTGTTAATGATAATTAGTCTCAGCGAGAGCGGGAGGGTACCATGCGCTATCAGATTAACGGTTACACGGATATGTATACGGTGATCGCCAACGAGCGAAAAATCGGCGGAGCCATTGAAGCAGGCCAGATTCGCTTGCGGACGGGAGAAGTTTACGCCAATGCTGTTCTCACTCGTTTGGAAATGTCAGGTGCGCATTTTTGCTCGATCGGATTTGTTACGGAAGAAGGCAAACGGCTGATTGTCCATGTGAATGATATCAGCATGATCGCTGATGCTCGTCACGTCAACGTATGTGAGCTGACGAACGAATGCATGAGAGTAGAGAAGTCAGCAGAGAGACTGAAGCGATTGAAGCGACTCTGTGAGCTGAATGAAGGTAGCTGTACGCCGACCTTCCAGGAAGAGGCATTGCTATTGGCAAGCGATATCGGTATGGAAGAAGCGTCCAATCATGTCGACCTCTCTTTCCTTCCACAAACAGAGAAACCACGTGTGTTCCGTATTGCTTAGCGAAAATAAAGCCGATACATATGAACCCCTTTTCGTTTCATACGAAGAGGGGTTTTTTGCATGCAGTGTGTGAAGACTATTGGTTGAACAACCGCTCGACATAGTCAAAACCTATCTGCTCATAGCTAGCAAAGATTGGACTTACGCTGTTGACAGTGATAAAACAAGGATAAGCAAAATCAAGGGGGAACGGAACATGGAGTACTCATTTTCAAAATCTGTCGAAGCACTATCCTCCTCGGCTGTCCGGGAAATCTTGAAGCTGACCCAAGGCAATCAAGTGCTCTCGCTCGCAGGTGGACTGCCAGCAGAGGATTCTTTTCCAATCGCAGAGATGCGCGAAGCGTTTAACCGCGCATTTGAAAAAGGAGCAAAAGCTCTTCAGTACGGATTGACTGATGGATACCTGCCGCTTCGTGAGTGGATTGCATCCCGCATGAAGCAAAAGCATATGAACGTCGGTGCAGATAATATGATCATCACTACGGGCTCTCAGCAAGCAGTTGACTTGTTGTGCCGTGTATATTTAGACGAAGGCGATGTCGTTCTCGTCGAAAACCCTACTTATTTGGCAGCGGTTCAATTGTTCCAATTCCGGGGAATCAAAGCGATTCCGGTAGACGGTGATGCCAATGGGATGGATTTGGACGATCTGGCGAAAAAAATTGCCCAATATCGCCCGAAAATGGTATACGTCATTCCTACCTTTGCCAATCCGACAGGAAAGGTATGGAGCCTTGAGCGCCGTCTTGGCTTGCTTCGTCAATGCAAGGCGCAAAACATTCTCATCCTGGAAGACGATCCATATGGAGAGATCCAATTTGATGGGGAAGCTCCGTACCGTTCCATTTTCTCACTGGATGAGCATCCGACCGATTGCTGTGTGGTGTACACCAGTACCTTTTCCAAAATTGTCGCACCAGGCTTGCGTACCGGATGGGCCATCGGAGATACACGCGTGATTCAAATGATGGTGAAGGCGAAGCAAGCAGTTGATTTGCAGTCGAGCACAATCGACCAGTACGCTCTGTATGAACTGCTGTCCCGCTTTGATCTGGAGCGTCATATTGAGAAAATCCGCGAGTCCTACAAGGCGCGCATGGAATGGATGCATGAGCTCTTGGTTGCGCAAAACTGGGAGGGCGTACAGTGGGAAAAACCAAGAGGCGGGATGTTCCTCTGGGTGAATCTGCCTGAACACTTCGATGCAGAGAAGCTGCTGGCCCAATCCGTAAAGGAAGGCGTGGCATTCGTGCCAGGGAAGCCGTTTTATGCAGCCGAGCCGCATCTCAATACGATGCGCTTGAACTATACGCTCTTGAATCGGGAAGACACGGAGCTTGCGATTTCACGACTGGGCAAGGCATTTCACGCCTACAGCGAATCACTGGTGACAAATGTTTAATAGAAGCAAAAAGACAACCATTCTCAAGGGCCTGGTTGTCTTTTTTATGCATGTTTACAGGGCTTGCTCTCTTTGTGCCCGATCCAGCCATTCATTTACAAGCTCTGTAAAAAGAAGCGGCTGCTCGATCTGCAAATTGTGACCTGCACAATCGAGAGCGGCAAAAGAAGAGCGGGGATAGGCTTCGATGATATCCCAAATATCGCGATAACCGACAGACTGGTCTTGTTTCCCCACAACAAATAGACTCGGATGGGGGAAGGGGGCCGTATCTAATGGGAAGGAGACGCCATACGCTTGTCTAATTTTCATGAGAAAAGCAGGGTCAGAAAGCATGTAGCCGTCGATAATCTCTTTTTTATAGCGATTCCACGTATAATCGGTAGCGACTACCGCCATCGACTCAAACTCCGCACGTTCCGTCTCACTCAACTGCTCCCAGAGGGAAGGCTCCCCTACTAGGACCGGTTTATCCGGCAATGTGCGTTTTTCTTTGTCAGGAATGATATTTGGGCAGATGAAAAGGGCACCCTTTACTTGTTCCCGACGCTTCTCGATAACTGCTCGTGTAAGATATCCGCCGTATGATTCACCTGCAATGAAAAAGGGCTCACCTGGAATGAGTTGATCGATGAACGCGAGCACAACCTCGAGAATATCGTCCGTGGTGTGGATATGTTCGTAGTTTTCCGTTTGTCCCATTCCTGGCAGGTCTATGTAAAGCCGTCGGTACCCCGGACGATTCTCAAAAATCGGTTCCAGACAACCAGTCATGCAGCGGTGATCAAGTGAAAAGCCGTGAATCATCACGACAGGAAAACCGCTTCCGATCTCCTCATAATAAAGGTTGACGCCATTGACCTCGCATCTCATAAAAAGCCCCCCAACGACATTTGTGTCAGACTGTTTGGAAAATTTGGAACGTACGTTCTTATTATAAGCAATCTGCTACATATTTCAAGGATAAAAAAACACACCCACAACGAGAATCGTCACTGGGTGTGTCAAAGAGCTTCCTATTCTTCTGTTTCTTCCAAGGTGCAAATGGCGCTTGGACGCTTGATACGCAATACAACGCACTCATAGACACGGAACAGACTGTTCATTTGTTCGTCTCCAAGAAATGCGGAGTCGAAGTCTTCCGCAATCGCCAGATCGAGATTGTGGCGGCCAGTGGCTACCAATACGCCGGAACGGCCTTTAATGGTAGGGGATTGGAAGACACCATCTGTAACGAGATTGCGAACGTGCTCGATCTCAAGCACGTTGGTGCCTTTGTGCACGCGATGCAAGAGAGAGTAGAGCTCAGGAGAAACAACCAGTGCATACGGACCGCTATGGCCCATTTTCAACAGCTTGTTGCGTGCTTCCACGATGTCGGCAAATGCATTGCCAGATTCCATCCAATCGCTCTTTAGATGAGTCAGGCGTCCTTTTACGTTCATCAGACCAGGAAGGTCGAATTCCGCAGCACCGTTGAAGATCAAATCGTCTTCCATCAGTGCACCACCAGCAGCTGCGTTGGCAGCCGCGCTCATGTCCAAAGGCATGCCCAGTGTGCGTGCTTGGGCAACGTCGCGCCAGTAGAGCATGAAATCCTTGTACAGGATCGGAATCGTCATGCTGACACGGCGGCTAGGCTGTGTCATTTCCAGTGATTCTCCGCGCAGGGAGAGACCACCAAAACGGGATTCCTCATATACATCGTTGGTAATGGTTTGGATACCTTCACCCAATGGTCCATAAATATCGATAAAACGACGTCCCACTAGCTGACGGCGAGCCATGTCAACAACAGTTGCGTCCAGTTGATTCCATTCTTCCGTCGTCAAGGGAGAGTCTGGGTATTTACGAAGCTTGTCCATAGTGTAACCTCCATGTCATTTCAGGATTTCCGATTCTTTACATTCCTTTCAAGCTGCCAACTGTCAGTCCTTTTTTACCGGAAACGGCAGGGGCGGAATGCTTGATCACGGAAGCAACACCGTGAGGAGCGGAAGCCGAGGCTTTCAAATGATCTACCTGGTGAATGTCGTGCCCCTCATCGTGATCAGTGAGATCAGGATGAGCCGCATCAGAGAATCGTTGGCTCATGTTCGCCATGATCTCTTTGACTGTCAAATAGTCTGTATGCGTCTTTTCACGCATGCCATCCAGGAGCTGACGTGTTTCGTTATCCTTGAATTCGTACAAAGAGAGCTCCAGATGCTCGCGGAAATTGTGCAGTCCAAAACGTTCCAGATTCACATCGGACAGCATTTGCGAGAGGTCCCGATCACTTAGCTGATCCAGGCTTTTTCCTGCTGACAGCTTCTCCAGGTAGGGAACCAATTCCTGCAAGCGACCCATGCGCTGTTCTTCTTCTTCCAAAATGTGATGGTAATAAAGACGAGTGTGCTCGTCCGTTGCCGCATCGATAATCGGCTGGATAACGCCCATGAAGCTGTTGATGTAACCTCTGGTGCGATCAAAAATGGCGTGCAGCTGTGTAATTTCTTGCACCCTACGCCACCTCCTCATTCACAATCTATTTTTTCATTATACCGTTGGAAAAAACACCCGGGCAACACCTATGTACATTTTCTTATGACTGCGAAGGATATGATGCGGTGTAATTTGGAAAAGAGAGCGGGAACGCTAGGGCGCCGTGGCTTTGCCTTTAGGCTTAGTCTTTAGTTTTGTTTTTTGACAAAAAAGTTATCATGGAGAGTATTGTCAAAGACAAATGGGAATGATAATATTTATCAATAAGAGTGATATTCATTATCAATTAGTATTCAGAGAAGAAAACATAAATCTTACATTCACCTAAATTTAAGGAGGTAACAAGTTATGTCATCAATTTTAGTAATAGGCGGAGATCGCCTGGGCAATATTATCGAATTACTGCAAGGGCAAGGCTTCAAGGATATTCACCACGTAACTGGACGGAAAAGCTCGCAAACCGGGGTGAAAATTCCGGCTGGTATCCACATGATTTTGGTGTTGACTGATTTCGTCAATCACAACTTGGCCAAAACAGTGAAAAACCAAGCCAAAGATCGCGAGCTGCCCATCGTTTTCTGCAAGCGTTCGTGTTCTGCGATTGCCAAAGCTTTTGATCTTACTGCGTAAATACATACTCTCCAGATCGGGCAGACTACGATCGTGAGTCTGACACCAACGGAGGAATGTCGCATGGAACAGAATCGTTTGGGTGAACTGCCTATCGCACAGCTTACGGCCGCTCAGCTGCAACAATTAAAACAGGCAGAAGAACAAATCAACACAGAAGGTCCAAATGTATATCTTATTGCATTAGAGAAGCATTCCCCGTCCTCTTAGACGGGGTTTTTTGTTGAAGCGTGTGCTTCTCACTTGAATACATATTGCTCCAGTTGCATTTTGAGGGCGTCAATCCCGATAGCGAAGCCTAAGCATTGGCTGGATTGAATGATGAATGCATTGAGGCCAACGACTTCCCCATTCAAATTAATGAGTGGACCTCCGCTATTACCTGGGTTAATCGCAGCATCCGTCTGAAAAATTTCTTCGTACATTCGCTTCGCAACCTGTAAGCGGCGGTTTTTAGCACTAATGATACCCGCTGTCACAGAATTTTCCAAACCAAGTGGGGAACCACCTGTAAGCATACAAACAAAATCAGAGGAAATTTTAGTGGAAAGACAACAGACGCAGGCACACCTCTCGATTTTTTTGACCAGAGGCAGCGTCTGTTGCTTCCACGTCAACACGTTGGATGAGCATGCACACGAGCAATCGCCGTTCTTTTTCATTTGCATACGCCCAAATAAGGTTCCAATTGGAAAGAGCATCTGGATCAAACCGCTCTACACTTGAAAAAACAGAGTAAGTGCGTTCTCGTTCTTTCGCAACCCGCTCCAATGTATTGATTTTCTCTCGTAGGTCAGCCAACGAAAGGAATCCCTCTTCATAAGCTTGTTCCCAGCGCTGCTTCCGAATTTGCAGCTCTTGCCCGGTTTCTTTCGCGGAGCAGGAATTCGACTGAAACAAGGTCTGAACAACTTCCTGCAACGCAGCGATTGACTCTGGTGAATGCTGCATCAGCTCGTGTACAATGGCTTTTTCCAATCGATCCTCACGTATGGCTGGAGCATCACACGTACCAGCCAGCTTGTTTTTACATAAGTAATAGCGGTGCGTGTAGCGTTTTTCCCCTTTTCCTGTAATGGTGGTTGTTTTCCCGCGCATCGAGGACCCGCAACGCGAGCAGTATAGCAATCCGGAGAAGAGGTAGCGGGAGCTGAGAACGCGGGGGTGGCTTGTTCCGCGAGCAGTCATCCGCTCCTGCACCCGGGAGAAAAAGGATTGATCGATGATGGCCGGGTGAGTTGCCTCTTCGATTATCCATTCCTCGGGGTCATTGCGTTGTTGATCGGCGTCGGTGTAATTCCAACGCAACGCGCCATGATAGACCGGATTTTTTAACAGACGAAGCACGGCACTGGCACTCCAGGAAGCGCCATTTTTCCCGCGTAATCCGGAATGATTTGCCCATTCGGCGATTTGGCGCGGAGATTCGCCTCGATCATAGCGCTCGAACATGCTGCGTACGCCAGCTGCTTCCCTTTGATTCACGACCAGTGTTCCTTGCACCAGATTGTATCCAAATGGTGCAGGTCCTCCTGGTCGTTTTCGTTCTCTTGCCATCTGGCTCATCCCCAGCTTGACCCGTTCTGCCAAGTTTTCCCTCTCCCATTGTGCGAGGGCAGCCACTAAGGTTATAAACAGTCGTCCGATTGCCGTAGTCGTATCGTATACCTCGGTGCAGCTTTTAAAATGTACCGCATGTCGATCGAACTCCTGGAGGAGCTGATACAGATCAAGGACAGAGCGAGTAAGCCGATCGAGTCGATAGACGAGGACGACATCGATTTCACCCGTTCGGATATCTTGCAGGAGCTGACTGAGTGCGGGGCGCTTCGTATCTTTGGCACTGACGCCTTCATCTGCGTAGACTGCTTGGACTTCCCAGCCTTGGGAGTGAACATACGAGAGCAGCTTTTCCCTTTGAGCGGGGATCGAAAATCCTTCACGTGCCTGATCCTCTGTACTGACACGTATGTAGATGGCCGTTCGCATTCCCCGTCCTCCCTTCACCTTGGGTTGCTAGAGTGTACAGCAAAAGGGAGGAGCTTATGCCTGACCGCAATAAAAAACCCCGCTTATCCGTCTTGGACAAGTGGGGTTATGCTACATCCATTTTTGGCCCCATTCGTGAATGGAATCAATGACAGGACGCAGATCTTTTCCTTTATCGGTCAATTCGTATTCAATGCGAACTGGGATCTCTGGGTACACTTTGCGCTCCAAAATCTCGAGCTCTTCCAGCTCCTTCAGTCTTTCCGAGAGCATTTTATCGCTCATATGAGGAACCATTTCCCGGATATCTTTGAATCGTACAGTCCCGCGTAGCAACACATGAATAATCAGGCCGGTCCAGCGTTTTCCAAGGACGTTCATTGCGCATTCATATTTTGGACACATGTGTTCGCCAGAAAAATCTTGACTCATATCGGCGTCACCTCTATCTAGCAGCATTATTGTTGCCCTTTATTCTAACAGATTAGCTTGAAAAAAGTAAGTAACGAAAAACTGGAATGACACTTTATCAATGCCTGAGAGATTAAGCCCGTTTTCATGGACAAATGTTTCCCTATTAGGAGTCCACACATACACTAATCGCGAAAGAAAAGAAGCGAAGAGGGTGTTGCGATGCTTCCAAAACGGGTAATCGGTATTTTAACCTGGCGGGAGGGGTTACGCTTTGAGGAACCAGCCTATTTGCGAAAGCTGGTTCAAACAGGGCAAAGGCTGGGCGCAGAAATCTACCTGTTTTCGCATCAGGACGTCAATGTGTCCGCCAGAAAGATCAAAGGCTTCATCCCCAAACCGAACGGGGGCTGGATGAGTAAATCGTTCCCTTGGCCAGAAGTTGTCATCGATCGGTACCGACGCAGGGTAAAGGAGTATATCCGACTGCGAAATAGCAATCTGTTTTTCTTTGCAAACAGTCCGTTCAGTAAAAAATGGAGAGTGACGAATCTGCTCGCTTCTGATGACCGCGTAAAACGCTGGATTCCGGAGACGCATGTTTACGAAAAAGGCAAGGTCCGAAACATGCTCGCACGCCATGGGCTCGTCTATGTCAAGCCAGGCAATGGCACAGGGGGAAGAAGCATTCTCAGAGTGAAGAGCAGCGGCAAGGATTATAGTCTCTCTGGACGTGACAAAAAGCATAAGCATCATGTAGCTCGAATTGATACGGTGGAAGGCGTGGAGAAATGGGTCAAAACGTGGGTAGAGGAGCAGCGCATTCGCGATGGCAATTTCCTGGTGCAGCAAGGCTTGGACCTGGGACTGCTACGCAAGCATGTCGTCGATGTACGGTTATTGATCCAAAAGGACGAGCGTGGGGAGTGGACGGTGACAGGGTGCGCAATACGCATGGGGGAGAAGGGCAGTGCTACTTCCAATTTGCATGGAGGAGGCAAAGCGATTCCCTTTGAATGGTTAATGTCCAGGCGATTTGGCGAGGAGCGTGGAGAACTGATCAAACAGGAATGTTATCGACTTGCTTTTGAGGTAGCAAACACGCTAGAGGACTATTTCGGCCGCATGATGGAATTCGGGCTGGATATTGGGGTAGATGTGGACGGACGCGCGTGGTTAATCGAAGTGAACCCCAAGCCGGGGAGAGAGGTTTTTCGTCAGATGGGTGACATGGCTCTATACAAAAAGGCGATAGCCCGTCCTGTTCAATTTGCGCTGTATTTGGCCCGGAACCAGGCTCGTTTTTTGTCTCTTTGAATACAGATGGAGAACCGACGCTAATGACCCATTCTCCTACTTTTGTATGAGAGGAGTTGCCAAGTGGCAGCGGGTATAGCTTGCAGTCTGCATCAATTTTGATGACGGCGTAATCCCGGACTCGATCAGCTATAATGCGTTTGGCTTCAAACACTCTACCGTTATATAGCTTCACGAAAATGTTTTTGGATTTGCCGATGACATGCTCGCTCGTCAAGATATACCCTTTCGGATGAAAAAGAAATCCGGAGCCAAAGCTTCGTTCCATGGGTGGAGAATTATCTTCATGATCAATGAGGCTGCGAATTAACGAATCCACGTCTTTGGAATGGGGAGCATCCTCGGTTACGATGGAGACTACTCCCTCTTGAACTCGCTCGACAATGGGAACGAAGAAATTGAATGGGTGCAGACTGCTGCTGCTCACAGGGTACTTTACCCGCGTATATTGGGACCATTTTTTACTTTTCACCGATCTCTCCCCCTACAGCAGATAGGTATGTATCATCTTATGGGGAGGGGAGAGGGAAGGGACGCCCAATTTCTAGTCGAGTGTATGGTTATATCATTAATTTTGATTGATATGATAAAGAAATAGCATTGGTATAATTATTTAAATGCATTTATAATAACATGTAGTTAAAGAATATTTCGAACATAAAGGCTAAGTCCTAGCCGCTAGAGAGAGAAAAAGAACGGTAACGGAGGATGCGAAGAGATGGATGTTAAAACGATCATACTGGGTTTCTTGAGTTATGGGGAAATGAGTGGCTACGATATTAAGCAAGCGTTTACAAACAGTATTGGATTCTTTTATGACGCTAGCTTTGGTGCTATTTATCCAGCATTGCGCAAACTGGAGGAAGAAGGCTTCGTGACGAAGCAAGAAATCATTCAGTCTGGCAAGCCGAACAAGATTTTGTACCGAATTACAGAAGCTGGGAAACAATCGTTCCGTCAAGAAATCCAGACGCCTATCTTGCCGCCAGTCTTGCGTTCAGACATGCTGGTTAAGATTTTCTTCGGCAAGAGCCGCACGATCGACGAACAAAAGGATTTGCTAGAGGGCTGCTTAGATACGCAACGTCAATTGCTCCAACAAAGTAAGGCCTCTTATAAAAAGCTGGAAGTAAATTTTGACGAATATCAACGCTTTTGCTGGGAGTATACCATTCATCATCTGGAGTCAACGATTTCCTTTATGGAACAAAAAATGACTTCCTTGTTGAAACAACCAGCTTATTCCGTTTAGCAATAAAGCGAAGGGCTCATGTCTTGTGAACAATGAGCCCTTCGCTTATTTATTTATTTCAGATTTTCTGGATTGAGGCATTCGAGCTCTGGTACAACGAAACGTCCGTCTTTGCGGATCAGGCGATCGTCAAACCAAATTTCTCCACCGCCCCACTCAGGACGTTGAATCATAACCAAGTCCCAGTGAATGGAGGATTTATTTCCGTTAAACGCTTCATCATAGGCTTGTCCTGGCGTGAAGTGGAAGCTTCCGTCGATTTTTTCGTCGAAGAGGATGTCTTTCATCGGGTTTTGGATGTACGGATTCACACCAATCGCAAACTCCCCTACAAATCTAGCACCTTCATCCGTATCAAAGATTTCATTGATCTTCTCTGTATCGTTTGCAGTTGCTTCGACGATTTTGCCATCCTTGAAGGTCAGCTTGATATTGTCGTATGTAAAGCCTTGGTAAGGAGATGGCGTGTTGTACGCGATCGTACCGTTGACGGAATCACGGACTGGGGCAGTGAATACTTCTCCGTCAGGGATGTTGGCTTCACCAGCACATTTGATTGCCGGAATATCTTTGATGGAGAAGGTCAGATCAGTGCCTGGCCCTACGATACGTACCTTGTCGGTTTTCTCCATCAGCTCGACCAAGCTGTCCATGGCTTTATCCATTTTGCCGTAATCAAGCGTGCACACTTTGAAATAGAAATCTTCGAAAGCAGCGGTGCTCATATTAGCCAACTGAGCCATGGATGCATTTGGATAGCGAAGCACGACCCATTTGGTATGCGGTACGCGAATGTCCAGTACAGGACGCGCTAGCAGCTTGGAATGCAGCTGCATTTTGTCTCCAGGCACATCAGAGAGCTCACTAATGTTGTCGCCGCCGCGGATGCCAATGTAGCAATCCATTTGTTTCATGAAAGCCACATCTGCTTCACGCATGATACCCAATTGTGTTTCGTTAGCACCCATCAAGAGCTCACGCTGAACGGATTGGTCAATCAATTGGACAAAAGGATTTCCTCCAGCTTCGTATACCTTGGCAATAACGGCTTTCGTCAGATCGGTAACGTTGCCAATAGAGTAAATTAAAACGTTTTCACCAGGCTTGACAGTCACTGAATAATTGACGAGGACGTCAGCTAGTTTTTCAATTCGTGGATCTTTCATAGGAAGGGGATCCCTCGCTTTCCATATCATTCTTGTCCATTGTACACAACTCAAACAGAAAAAAGCTACCCACTGTCGAGGGTAGCTTGCGGAGGAAACGCACTTGAAGGATTCGGTACTTCATGTATATGCAACGGCCTGCTGAATATGGCTATATCTTCGGGGAAGAAAGATTAGTCGCAGCTGCACCCGATAATAACCAGCAGGATGAAAAGAATCAAAACCAGAGTGAAGCCGTCGAATTCTCCATTAAAAATGCCGCTCATCGAATAAACATCCTCCTCATATGTGTGTTAAGCCTCTTGTGCTTACATCTACAACATATGGGTGATCGCATAGGACCGAACCGGGCATCCGCCCATTTTTGAGAAAATTGTTTAGGTAATCTCTCATTTTTCATACTCTTGTCGTTCTCGATGTTTATTATTCTGAAAAGCAGGAAAAGCTAGAGGATACCAAAAGACTTTGCAAGTATGAAAGGATGTTTATGTGATGCAAAGATCATTATCGAGCCTACAGCATGATCTGGTCCAAATTACGATTAATGTTGGAGAAGACTTTAAATCCATTGTGTGGAAAGCGCAGTACGATATGGACTTCAATACAGAATGTCTATTTTGTTTTTCCGAGCAAATTACTGGCTACCGTGTAGAAGACGAAGACGGAAAAGCAGGGAAAGTCGCTGTTTGTCCGCATTGTGAAAAAGTAAACGCGATCTACGCGTGAGATTGAAGTTTGATGTTTAAAAGAAAGACGATGCTGCTTGCTGGCACCGTCTTTTTTCTTTCAAGTTTTAGTAAGCTACCGATGGGCCAACAAAGCTGGTGAGAAGAAAAAGCACAGGGCTCGTAGACCTTGACAACGCCTACCCAGTCGGAACTTCAAAAAGGGGACCCGGTTGTCGAACACTTCTTCTCTGAGAAACATCCGCCCGTAGGGTGGCTTTGGATCGACGGTCCCCTTTTTGAAGTGGAGACGGACAGTCAATCCCCCTTGCGAGCGTGTCAGAGTCGAAGAGAACTGTGCTTTTTCTTCTCCTCCACTATGTTGACTCTAGTTTATATCTGGCTCTATATCCACCAAGTACCACCTGCTCTCTAGCAGGATTGAAAGGAGGACCCTCGAATAGTATGAGAGACATACATAAGTAGATAGGTAGGGGTGAACACCGTGCAAAAGAGATGCACCCGCTGTGGGAACGAAATGGAGATCGAGCTGCGCAACGTCGTGTACCGGAAACGAGTTAAAATCATGAATGTACCTGTACAAGTCTGCGTGGACGAAGACTGTGACCATTCCCAAGTGGTAGATGTGATTAAGGATGATTTGAAGTCACTCATGGAGGAACTGGGCCAACATCCGCAGCGTCAGGCAATCGAATTCGAAGAAATGTCAGAGTTATCCAACTTATTGGTATTGATTGCTAATGAGAAGGTGAATTCGACCGTAAGAGAACTACTTGGTGAAAAAGTCAACGAGCTATTGGATCTGTTTTTGTTGGCGCAGTCCCTTGGCGATGAAAAATGGATGCTGGAGCTACGCGAACGTCTAACGAAAATCATGGTGTAAGGATTAAGAGATGCCTAGAAGATAGGTATCTCTTTTTT
>NZ_JAOTNO010000014.1:0-150899 GCF_041644655.1 Brevibacillus sp. BD137
CCAATAAAGTTTGTTACTGGTTCAAAGCTAGCAAATCTTTTAATGATAGACTCATTAACGCTTTCGCTGTTCAGTTTTCAAAGAGCATATCGTTCTTTTCTTTCGTCGTTAACGCTTGTGGCGCCGACCTTTTAAACTATATCAGATCTTCTTTTGAAAATCAAGGGTTATTTTTAGAAGTTCGAAGTTTTTTTCATTCTCTCTAAAATTCCCTTCAAAAGCGACAAGAGTTATCATACCAAGCCGTAAGAAAAAACGCAAGCATTATTACCTAGAATTTTATCCCATCCCCTGTTCATCCAGAGCAGAAAGCAATTCTCCCATAGAATGAATAACAATTCGCGGCATGAAAAGCTCCGGAAGCTCTAATAATAATGGGTTCTTGCACTCCCTCCTCCACTTCTCCAAGCAAAACAAGGGCATTCCGTGATCATTTACACGCATCTGCGGTTGGAGCTTCAGCAATTCCTCTGGCAAATTTCGCTCAATTAAAATAGAGGTTACATGACTGCGGTTAGCAAGTTGAACGTCATGATCCAAACGATCTCCTACATGAGCAATTACTTCTCCCTGCAGTTTTTGCAAAATAGCTGGATCAGGTTTGCCTGTACCAGCTCGTTCTGGCGTAATGATCTCATCAAAGTATTCCAGCAAGCCTAATGCTTCCATTACTGGTGCCTGAAACTTGTAAAAACCATTAGTGACCACCGCTAAAGAAAAGCCCCGCTTCTTTATCTCCTCGAGCATCTGGAGTATTCCATCCTCGAGCAACTTAACCTTGGGCATTACAGAGTATTTCCGAACCAGCGATTCAATATCAAGCATTTTTTCTATACTCCATGCATCGCATCTACTAGCGAGGATATCATCCCAATCATACGCTTCTACATAGCGTTTTTGGGACATACGCTGCTCATGCTCGGCTACCATTTCAGAAACAATGTCATGCTCTCTCCCCAATTGACCAGTGATCACACGCGCTATCTCTGGAAATACCCACGCTCCAAACGGGTTTTGCATCAAGGTTCCATCCAGATCAAAGCTAATCCAGCGCTTACTCATTTTATCACCCCCGACGTCAGTCCTCCGATAAATTGCTTGGAAGCATTGAAATAGTCAAACACTCCGTGTCGCACTCCCCAAATAGTGTAAGCGCGCCTAACGGAATGGTGCTAAATTTTTGCTCTTTCAAAAGATCAGCAGGTAAATAAAAAGAGACAGACGA
The DNA here is from genome assembly GCF_041644655.1 of Brevibacillus sp. BD137. Classification (NCBI taxonomy): domain Bacteria; kingdom Bacillati; phylum Bacillota; class Bacilli; order Caryophanales; family Paenibacillaceae; genus Brevibacillus; species Brevibacillus sp. BD137. The sequence goes on from NZ_JAOTNO010000014.1 coordinate 1,226, forward strand.
TTTGTCTGCCTCTCTTTGAAGAAAACGGCGAGCCGCTTTCTTACATCATGCCCATACCGCCCATGCCACCCATATCTGGCATGCCCATAGGAGCTTTGTTTTCTTCTGGTTTGTCAGCAATTACTGCTTCTGTAGTCAGGAACATAGCCGCTACAGATGCAGCGTTGGACAGAGCGGAGCGAGTAACTTTCGCTGCGTCAACGATACCAGCCTCGAGCATGTTTACATACTCTTCAGTTGCAGCGTTGAAGCCGATGCCCACTGCTTCTTTTTTCAGACGCTCTACGATTACAGAACCTTCGAGTCCTGCGTTCGCAGCGATTTGACGAACTGGCTCTTCCAGGGAACGGAGTACGATTTGTACACCTACAGCCTCTTCGCCACCTACATTGATCGCTTCAACCGCTTTGATTGCGTTGATCAAAGTAGTACCACCACCAGGTACGATACCTTCTTCTACTGCTGCGCGAGTAGAGTTCAGAGCGTCCTCGATGCGGAGTTTTTTCTCTTTCAGTTCGGTTTCAGTAGCTGCACCGACTTTGATTACTGCTACACCGCCAGCCAATTTAGCCAGACGCTCTTGCAGTTTTTCACGATCGAAATCGGAAGTAGTATCTTCGATTTGTTGACGGATTTGGGTTACGCGGCCCTCGATGGAAGCTTTGTCGCCAGCACCTTCAACAACAGTTGTGTTTTCTTTTGTAACCACGATTTTGCCAGCGCGGCCCAGTTGCTCCAGCTTAGTGGATTTCAGGTCCAGACCCAGCTCTTCTGTGATTACTTCGCCGCCAGTCAGAGCAGCGATGTCTTGCAGCATAGCTTTGCGGCGGTCGCCGAAGCCAGGAGCTTTAACCGCTACAGCTGTGAAGGTACCACGCAGTTTGTTCACTACGAGAGTAGCGAGCGCTTCGCCTTCAACATCTTCAGCGATGATCAGGAGTGGTTTGCCGCTTTGTACAACTTGCTCGAGTACAGGCAGAACTTCCTGGATGTTGGAGATTTTTTTGTCAGTGATCAGGATGTAAGGGTTGTTCAGAACCGCTTCCATCTTGTCAGTGTCAGTGATCATGTAAGGGGAAGCGTAGCCACGGTCAAATTGCATACCTTCTACTACTTCCAGCTCTGTTACGAATCCTTTGGATTCTTCAACAGTGATTACGCCATCTTTGCCCACTTTTTCCATTGCTTCAGCGATCAGGTTACCTACTTCTGGATCGTCAGCGGAAATAGCAGCTACTTGCGCGATAGAGGATTTGTTCTCAACCGGCTTCGCGATGGATTTGATTTCTTCTACAGCTGCACGAACTGCTTTTTCCATACCGCGACGGATAACCATTGGGTTAGCGCCGGCAGTTACGTTTTTCAGACCTTCACGGATCATAGCTGCAGCAAGTACAGTTGCAGTTGTTGTACCGTCACCAGCGATATCGTTGGTTTTGGTAGCAACTTCTTTAACCAGTTGCGCACCCATGTTTTCGTAAGCGTCTTCCAGCTCGATTTCTTTCGCGATGGTTACTCCGTCGTTGGTGATCAATGGAGAACCGAATTTTTTCTCAAGAACCACATTACGGCCTTTTGGACCGAGGGTTACTTTAACCGCATTTGCCAAAGTTTCAACACCGCGCAGCATGGAGCGGCGAGCGTCTTCAGAGAATTTGACTTGTTTAGCCATCTAAACTCAACCTCCTGTTATGTGTTTATTCGTTCGACTTCCTATGTCAAGAGCCTTAACCGATGATCGCGAGGATATCGGATTCGCGCAGCACGAGGTATTCGTTGTTGTCTACCTTTACTTCAGTACCAGCGTATTTGGAGAAGATTACTTTATCGCCTTCTTTTACTTCCAAAGCGATGCGCTCACCGTTGTCAGCAACACGGCCAGAACCTACTGCGATTACGCGGCCTTCTTGCGGTTTTTCCTTTGCAGAATCAGGCAAAACGATACCGCTTGCAGTCGTTTCGTCTTTGGAGATAGCTTCGATTACCACACGGTCACCCAATGGCTTAAGCACTAAAAACACCCTCCTCAAAAAATGTAGGTAAACAATATTTCTGTTGTTAGCACTCGACTGTTATGAGTGCTAACACCCAATTCCTATAATAATGAATCACTATGTACTTTGCAAGTAGTTTCCCTCACTTTTTTCCATTTGCAACTGCTTGACTACTCTTCCTCCTATTAAATTGTATTCTCTAGCAAGAAGGTTCTAGTATTCGGACACGCTCATATAAATGAAACATAGAATCAGGCAAGCTCACCAAGGAGGGAATTGTTCCATGCACAAATGGCTCTGGATTGGCTTAATTGCCCTGGGAGTCTTCGGAATCAGCCGTCTCTTCACTTCGGATACTACTTCCTTTATACGGGTCAATCTTAACCCAGCCTCTATCTATTGGGATGGCCGAGAAATCGTCGCAAGCGAAAAGCCCGGGTACTACATGGAGGAAGGCAAGGAAATACCAGCTTCCCTCGAATACGAAGGAACACTATATGTACCTCTGTCCATGATCAGTCGCCACTTGAATAAGCCTATCGGGTGGGATGAAGCTTCCCAAAGCGCTTGGGTCGGTCAACCTCCCGTATTCTCCGTTGGACAGCCTGAAAAACAGAATACACCCGATGCAGTCCCTGCCTCTCTGACGCTTCCCCAAAAGCCCGCAACCGTCAAACCACCTGCAGCACCCGTTCGAGAGGAGAAGCCTAACACGATTTTTGACATCGCTCTCGGCATGTCTTCTGAGGAAGTACACAAACGGTTAGGTGAGCCTGCCCGTAAAGAGCCAAGCAGTCTCGGCTATCAATGGTGGGTGTACAATCACGAGCCTGCCCGATACATTCAAGTCGGCATCGCAAATGACAAAGTCGTCGATGTGTACTCGCTCGCTCCTACAGCAAAGCTCGGAAACATCGGAGTCGGCACCAGCCAGCAATCACTTGAGCGTCAATTGGCTGTACAAAACATCGTTTCTTTCTCTTTTCAAGGGGCACAACTCCAAATAACCAATCAAAAGCAGCAACGCCCTCTCGTCATGAAAGATGGCACCCCCTACATTTATTACTTGGACAAGCAGAATGGCAACAAGGTCACTGCTGTACGTATGATGGATACGCAAATGCTGTTGCGCGGCAGTTTTTACGAAACGAAGTGGACCTATCAAGGTCAAGCACCCAATTTTGATCCCCCACCGCTTCGAGTTGGCGAACGAGAAAAGGTCAATGCTGCATCTGAGCGCCAAATCCTCGATCTGGTCAATGTCTCCCGCTACCGATACAAGCTTCCGCCCCTTCAATGGAATGAAAAGGCTGCCGATGTGGCACGCAAACACAGCATGGACATGGAGAGTAACAATTTCTTCGATCACATCTCTGCGACGACTGGGAGTAATCCATTTGACCGCATGAAAAGTGCCTCTCTCGCTTATAGCATGGCCGGAGAGAATATTGCAGCAGGCTATACGGATGCCATCGAAGTCCATGAGGGCTGGATGAACAGTCCAGGCCATCGCAAAAACGTACTCGAAAAAGGCTTCACCCAATTAGGAGTGGGCGTATATACAGACTACTTCACCCAAACCTTCCTCACTCCCAATAAATAATCGAAAAGCCCGGTCTCGTCGCTTTTTATGGACGACCGGGCTTGTTCTTGCAAAAGCAAGTGCCACTTTACGGCAATTTCACCTGTTTCCTCAAGTCGTCAACCTTTTCGATAAACTCCACAACGACCGTTTCATATTCCTTCGTATGCAGAATCAGCCACGGACGACGCTCCCCTTTTTTGGGCATGATGACAAACATCTCTGCAATCATCGCATCGAGATTAGCGGATTTTAGCTTTATCGGCTTTGGAGGGACTAGTGGAATTTTTACGATCATGGCGGAATCCAAGGATGGATTAAACTCCAAGACCCTCCCGCTCACACTTTGCAAAATTTGCTTGGCTTCCTCCTGAAATCCAGTTGTATTTTCAAAGCTAGCCACAACGCGCTGCTTGTCCGTATCAAAGAGTTCAATAGGCTCCCCCAGCCCAGCGGCATTTGCAGTACTCCCAGAAAAAAGCAACGCCAAACATACGATTAGCCGCCACATATTCAGCACCTCCCGGATCATAACGTCCGTAGTATTTCCCGATTTCTGCCAGAATACCAAAAAAGCCCTCTGCCACTCAGGACAGAAGACTTTTCTCATGCTCGTTATTGAACAGGTTCGTTTGTTTCCAAACCGCCGTATTCTTGTTCCCACGCTTCTTGTTCTTTTAATTGCTTGCGATAAACAATCCGGGATAGCCAAATGCTCAGCTCGTACAAAAGCAGCAAAGGGATGGTCACGAGAATATCACTAACAATCTCTGGAGGCGTCAAGGTAATCCCGACGACAGCCAATGCAAAGTAAGCGTAGCGTCGTGCCTTTGCCAGCCTCATTGGATTGAGGATTCGCAGTCTCGTCAGGAACATAACGATAATCGGCAGCTGGAACAGTATCCCGAACGGAATGACCATATTAAACATGAAGCCAAAGTATTGCGCGATTCCGTAGTTCGGGTCTGCGCCCATCGATGCTGTAATACCGGTCATAAACTGCATGACCATCGGAAAAACGACGTAGTAGCCAAACAAGACACCAATGATAAACAAAAAACAAGCCGCCGGGATAAAGTAAAGTGTCCCGCGCTTTTCCTGTTCTTCCAGCCCTGGCGAAACAAAACGCCAAACGTGATAAAGTGCTACAGGCAGTGTGATGACAGCACCCACTAGGAAGGCAACCTGCATGTAAACACGAAGTGCGTCTGACGGATGCAACGAGACAATGGGCACGCCATCCGCAATCGGTTCTTGCTTTAAATAATCCACAAGTGGACCGGCGAGGAAAAAACCGACGATCAATGCGACAATAAACACGGCCAGCACCCATATGATGCGCTTGCGAAGTTCCGTCAGGTGTTCTACCAATGTCATTTCCTGATCCTTCATGGTAACCACCAACCTTACCTGTTACGCGTTCTTCTGCTCTTTTTCCAATTGCAGGCGCTCTTGCTCCAGCTTTTCGCGGATTTCTTTTTCCAAGCGTTCACGTTCTATTTTTTCACGAACCTCGCGTTCCATTTTTTCACGAACTTCGCGTTCAATTCTCTCCCGCTCCGCTGCTTCCTTGTCAGCGACAACCGGCGTTGTTTTGGCAAGAGACACTTCTTTGGAAGCTAGCTCCTTGCGCTTTTTCTCCTCATCGTCGTCTTCATCGTCGCTCGTCAGACTACGGGTAGCATTTTTGAATTCTTTCAAAGTATGACCTACCGCACGCCCCAATTCTGGAAGCTTTTTCGGACCAAAAAGCACCAAGGCTAAAACTAAAATTAAGATTAATCCAGGAATCCCGATTGAGCTCATACGTGTTCACTCCTTTTTCTTGTGAAGTCGTTTGCTTTTCGTTATTTGCCAGTCTAACCAGCTAGCACTTTCGTAAACCACCATATCCGAGTCTTGTCATATCAGAAGCTACAATTCGCTCCCCAGCTAAAATGCGAGGCAAAAATACATCAAAGGAAGTAAACGTTTCATGCATGACCGCTCCCGGCAATCCGAGAATCGGTACTTCGCCTTTATAAGCAACCATCAGCATGGAGCCCGGCAGCATCGGCGTACCGTAGCGCACTACTTCTGCTCCTACTCCTGCAATCGCTCCAGGCGTTCGGTCATCTGGATCGACAGACATGCCCCCCGTGACCAGGATCAGATCGACCCCTTCATCAAGGAACGATTGAATCTGCTGTTCGATCGCTTCCTTGTCATCTGGCGCAAAACGCTGGTCTACGACAGTAGAACCAAGAGCTTCCACCTTGTTTCGAATCACAGGACCGAACTTGTCTGCGATCCTGCCAGAGAAAATTTCTCCCCCTGTCGTAACAAGTCCCACTCTTTTATCCTGAAACGTTTTTACTTGTACAATCGGTTCGTCAAACTGTTTGGCCAGTTGCTCCAGCTCGATGATTCGAGACTCTTCCATAATTAACGGGATGATTCTCGTAGCCGCCAATGTATGCCCCGGATGCACGACCTGATCTCCATAAATCGTGGAGAACGCAATTCCTTCGAGCTGGTTCAACGCATGGACAGCTTCCTCGTTGATTTTGGCTAAACCTGTTCTTGAGGCCTTCATCGATACTTTGCCCTCATAAGGAGGCGTCAAGGTCAAGCCAGGTCCGGAAACAGCCTTCGCGATACGAATGCCCGCTTCTTCCTCATGGATGTAGCCTTCTGGCATCTCCAGCACGTAAATATGCTCTTTGCCAATGGACAACAGTGGCTCAATATCCGCCTCGGTGACAACATGTCCTTTTTTGAACAAGCGTCCTTTGAATTCTCCAGGCAAAATTTGCGTCATATCGTGAGGAAGCATCATGCCGATCGCTTCACGCACTGGCACTTCCCGCATTTGAGGTTTTTCTACCAATGCAATCCTCCCCAATCTTCGTTTGCTTCTCCCGTGCCTTGCAAAATGTGCAAAGCGTCGGACAGCATATCGCCAATCGCATTAAAACAGATTTCTACGCCTTTCGGATTGCCAGGGAGGTTGATAATCAACGAATTCCCCCTCGTTCCCGCAACTGCACGGGTCAGCATCGCCCGGCGGGATTGCTTCAAACCAGCACGGCGCATTTCTTCAGCCAAGCCGGGGACTGGTCTGTCAATGACCCACGCTGTCACTTCTGGCGTAACGTCACGCGGGCTAAGTCCCGTTCCCCCAGTAACAATCAACAGATCGCATTTTTCGCGGTCTACGAGCTCAATCATATGTTCTTGCAAATCTTCCATATCATCACTAACGGCACGGTATACAGCGACATCTACTTGAAGCCATTCCCTTGTCAGATGACGAACGATTGGCATACGATCGTCCACACGATCTCCTCTGGCAATCGAATCACTTGCAGAAATAACGCCTACCTTCCATTTGCTCACGATACATTCCTCCGGTTTCTCATTCGATAGTATTGTACACTTTTCTGTAAAAAACGTCTCGTCGTTTTTCCTTGGCGGATAGCACCATTCGCAACAGAAGAAGGCATGTAAAAGCTACTGACACAAAACATTCAAAAATGCAGAAGACCTTTTTCGGTGACAACTGCATCTAGCAAAACATCATGAGTCTCTAAGGGTACATGCTCCACAACCTGAATAGAGAAGCCGACTCCAACCAAGAACGGGAGCTTTTTCAGCGTTGCCAGAAAGCGATCATAATAACCACCACCATATCCCATACGTCCCCCCTTGCTGTCAAAAGCAACGCCGGGAACAATGATCGCATCCAGGTGTGATACGTCCGCTTCCTCTGCCAGGGCAGGATCTGGCTCCCAAATCCCGTAGACTCCCTGCTTTAGCATGTCCGTTCCTGTATACCGATAGGGAATGAGACGTCTCTCGGCAACGTTTGTGAGCGGCAGCCATATGTCTTGGCCTCGCTTTTTTGCCTCATGTAGAAAGGGCAGAATATCCAGCTCATCGCCAAAAGGATGGAAAGCCATGATTGCTTTGGCATCAGTCAGCCTTTCATGAGACAGCAAATGCTCGCATACCTCTCTGGAAAGCTGCTCCCGTTCCTTTACTGACATGGACTTGCGCCTCTCCAAAATATGGCTTCGCAGCTGTTTTTTATTCGTTTTTTGGTCCATGACAACCTCTACCCTCTTTCGTATCGTGCATGGGACATTCCCACGAGGCTTGTCCCATGCGCTCTCTCTAGGCTACACTGGCATTAGTATATAAAGAGGTGAATCCGATGATTTTGCTACAAGCTGAACATATAGAAAAAACATATGGTATCGAAACCATTCTACAAGACATCTCCCTGCAAATTCAAACCGGGGAAAGGGTTGGTCTGGTTGGCGTAAACGGTGCAGGCAAATCGACTCTAATGAAGATCCTCGCCGGCGAGCTAAGCTACGACAAAGGAATTATCCGCATTCCAAAGGATGTTACACTCGGGTATTTGGCACAAAACAGCGGCCTTGAATCGGAACGATCGATTTGGGATGAGTTGTTGAGTGTTTTTTCCCATCTACAAAAGGAAGAGCTGGAGCTTCGTGAGCTCGAAGCCAAAATGGGCGATCCCGCTATTCTCGCTGATGAGAAGCGTTACCAGCAACTGTTGGAAAATTACTCCCTCCGCTCGGAGGCCTTTAAGGAAAAAGGCGGATACAGCTACGAAGGCGCGATTCGCGGGGTTTTGCACGGTCTGCGCTTTGCGGACTTCGATTACACGACGCCAATCCGCACATTGAGCGGTGGACAAAAGACACGTCTGGCACTCGCCAAGCTGCTGCTCCAATCTCCGACTATTCTTCTGCTCGATGAGCCGACGAACTACCTGGACATCGAGACACTGACTTGGCTAGAGACGTATTTGCAAAACTATCAGGGCGCCATTCTCGTAGTTTCCCATGACCGTTACTTTTTGGACAAGCTCGTGACCGTTGTCTATGAAATCGAACGGACACGCGCTACTCGCTATGTCGGTAACTACAGCCGCTTCCTCGATGAAAAGGCGGCTCGTCTCGAACAGGATTTGAAGCGATTCGAAAAGCAGCAGGAAGAGATCGCCAAGCTGGAGGATTTCATCGCGCGAAACATTGCTCGAGCTACGACGACCAAACGAGCACAAAGCCGACGGAAGACATTGGAAAAGCTAGACCGATTGGACAAGCCAATCATGAACAACAAATCCGTCCACTTCTCTTTTGATGTAGCGAAAATGAGCGGTACTATTGTGATGAAAGCAAACAACGTCGCGATTGGTTACCCGGATGCTGTCCTTTCTCAGGGTCTTACGTTTGAAATCGAGCGCGAAGAGCGTGTGGCCTTGGTCGGTCCCAATGGTATCGGGAAATCGACACTGTTAAAAACGATCGTGGAACAGTTGCCTAAGCTGCGCGGCGATATTCATTTCGGGAGCAATGTAACGATCGGGTACTACGACCAGGAGCATCGTAACCTGAACGAACGGAATACAGTGCTCGGCGAAATTTGGGATGAATATCCGAATATGTTGGAAAAGGAAGTCCGCACCCTGCTCGGCAACTTTTTATTTAGCGGTGATGATGTACAAAAGAAGATCAGCGACCTGTCTGGTGGAGAGCGTGCACGCGTCTCTCTGGCAAAGCTCATGCTGAAGCAAGCAAACTTCCTGATCTTCGACGAGCCGACGAACCACTTGGATATTTTCAGCAAGGAAGTGCTCGAGAATGCCCTCTACGATTATCCGGGTACGATCCTGTTCGTCTCCCATGACCGTTACTTCTTAAACAAGATTGCCACCCGCGTCCTAGAGCTGACAGGTGATGGCGTGACCAGCTATTTGGGTAACTACGATTACTTCGTGGAGAAAAAGCAGGAGCTGGAAGAGCTCGCAGCCGAACAAGCAGCGTTGCCCGCAAAAAAACAAGGCGGTACCGCAACGGCACAGCCTGAGAAATCCTCTTATGAGCTGGATAAGGAAGCAAAACGTCGCGAGCGTCAACGTCAGCGCCGATTGGAAGAGATTGAGGTCACGATTCAAAAACGAGAGGCTGACATTGTCAAATGGGAAGAAGAGCTTTGTCTCCCGGAAATTTATAGTGATCATGTACAGGCAAAAGAACGCAACGATCAAATTCATGCTGCCAAACAAGAATTGGAGCAGTTGTATGACGAGTGGAGCGCGCTATCAGAAGAGTAGTCCCGTCTTCAGAGTAGTCCCGTCTTCACGTAGAACAGCGCTCTTGTGCAGGCTCCTCCAAGGCGGCATAGAGAGCAGGAACCACCAGAAAGGTAATGCAGGTAGCTGCTGTGACGATGCCTGAGTCATTGAGAAACAGCCCAGCCAGTGCACCCACAATGACACCAGCAAAGCCTTTAACCAAGTATGGCGTGTCCTTCGCCAGATGGTGCAAAAAGCGGTCGTTTTTCAAGGTGAGAACGCCTAGTGCAATCAGTGAGACGACAAATGCTTTGCTCCAAATGGAAACGCGAATCAAGCGGAGATTCATCGCCAGTTTTCGTTCAATCATCTGCCCTACCTCGGCCCATTCCCCATGTACAATCTGCTCGGAAAGACGTCCGACATGAGTCAAGGGTTGATCTGACATGAGACTGATCGCCATCAAACCGCATACACCCATAACCAGGCCGCCTGCAAACAGCAGGAGGCCTTTTTTGCCAATTCGCCAGCCCTCAAGCCGTGACAATGCCACGGTAAATCCGATCAGCCCCGCAAGAAAACCGCCTGCGTCCGTTCCCAGGCTCGGTGCCACCATGTAATAAAGCACGACACTGTATATGGCTGCGGAGACAGCAGGCAACCATTTCTGTTCCCGACGTAGCTCCTTTTGTCCTCCGGTCATTCTCTCGTATAGCGAAGCCACAAGCATGATTGTGCTGCCGATCAGGACCCCTTCGTATTCATTTCCTAGCCCGTAAAACCTCGCTCCGATTACCGGATCATACCCGAGATACGATTGCCGCATCAAATGAGCACCCGTCCATCCGTCCACCAGCAGAATGGCTGTCGTCACTCCGCTAACTGTCATCACGATTCGCGGGAGAGCGTGGGTTTCCTGCCAAAAAGCCGCGATCAAGGCAGTCATGATGAGCCCTCCCAAGACAACCGCGCCGGAAACCTGCCAGTCGAGCAGGCTCTCCGCCAAAAGCAATGCGGGAAACCATAATAAAGCCAGCAGCGCAAGTCGTATTCCTCTACGAAGCCGCAAAAGTCCTGACCCTTCTCTCTTCCGCCCAAACCACCAAAGGACAACCGCACACCCTACAATGACAATCTGCAGCATGACGTAGGTATAGAGCACTGCTGGCCTTGTTGCATATGTATGATGAATCTTGCCTACCTGATTCTGAAGGGCAGTGAGACCATTCCCTTTTTCGATACGTATGACATGACCAGCCAACCCTTTTGGTACGGGTACGTCCAGCCAAGACAGTATAGTTGGCACCATATCGAGTCCACTGACTAATCCCGACTGCCTCGTGGTAGCGGAGGTCAAAACTCCATTCGCTTTCTCTCCCCAAATGAACACGGGAGTTAAGAGAGTCTTTTCTTTTGTCGCCACATGATTAACAGCTGGTGATGCCAATACAATGTGTTGATGTGGTTTACGTTTCTCAAGGAGTTGGTCAAGGAAAAAGGACAAGTCACGTAAAGCGCGCTGATACTGCTGGGTAAACTGGCCTTGGTCCATATCCGCACTCAACTGGTATAACCGGTTTAAATCTGAGAGCTGAGCAATAATCAAGCCCGCTTGATGTTCGCTGTGGATTTTCTCAAGCAGGTACGTGTAGTTTGTCTTGATCCCGTACGGATAGCCACGAAGGAGCTGCATGCTTTTTGCCGAAATGTCCCCTGTCGGAACCCTTCCTTGCTGATCCATCGCAAACAGAACGGCATGTCTTAGTCGGATATCCTCATAGTCACCGTTTCCGTATAAAGCGACCTGAATGTTGTTTGCAGCAAGCACGGTCCCAAGAAGCCCGATTTGCGCAGAATATGGTTTCTCCCGATTATCTGCCAAGAGCCGGAAAATACCCGGAAAAATGATCGAGGAGCGCGCCACCTCCTGCGCTTCATCACCGCCTAGCTCTTGCGCCCTTTCACCGGCTGTTTCCCTGGACGAGAGCGCCTCAAACGGATGATAGCCTGTCCCGCTCCTTTCAGAGTAAAGCGCTTGACCGCCGCTCCCCATGAGCAGGTAGCCGTTTGCGGCCGTGCGCGATCCGGGTGTTCGTATGGACAGAGCCCCAGCTCCTGCACCATCCAACCATTTATCCACAGTAGATAACTTTTTGAGCTGCTCCAGATCATGAAACGACAGCCCCTCCACAAACAGCATGATGACCTGCTGTTTTTCCTTTGCTACCAACGGTTTTCCTATATTTGTAGCTAGAAACAATATCAGGAATGACAAGCAAATCAGCGCGAGTTTCTTTCTCACGAGACTCCCTCCTGTTGATAACTCGACTTTTTTATCCACATTTTCCACAGAACAATCCACAGAGTATATGCGGTTTTCCCGGTCATTTTCTCGTGTTATCACCAGTATTCACAGGAGTACATGTGAACAATCCAGAAAGTTATCCTATGATGTGGATAAATCGGCGGACAGTCTAAACTCTTGTGGGCGTAGGCCGAAGCGTAGACTGGAAATGCGCTTCTTCCCCCCACCTACAGCCGCTCGTTTAAACAAATAAAAAAAGCATCTCCGACTCAACCTCAGAGATGCTTTTCATCCATTCACTCTATTGCTCAGAAAGCGACAAGCTTGGGACCCCGTTCAAATCAAGCCCCTCAAACTGTCCTTTTTCATACTTGATAAAGCCTGCTGCCGCAATCATCGCAGCGTTGTCTGTGCATAGCGAGAACGGTGGGATCACCAACGGTATTCCTTCTGCCTCGCACCTTGCCTGCAACCGCTCACGCAATCCGCGATTCGCCGCAACGCCCCCAGCCAGTAAAACCTGCTTCGCTCCATGCGAACGGGCTGCCCGAATCGTCTTTTCTACGAGCACTTCTGTTACAGAATCTTGGAAGCTCGCCGCCAGATTCGCCGGTTCGATCGTCTCTCCTCGCTGTGCTGCATTGTGCAAGGTATTGAGCACAGCTGATTTCAAGCCACTGAAGCTGAAATCGTAGGAATCTGGCGCAAGCCATGAACGAGGGAGTGGTACATTTGCCTCCCCTTCATGCGCGAGGCGATCAATATGAGGTCCACCTGGATATGGCATATTCAGCGCTCGTGCTACTTTGTCGTAGGCTTCCCCTGCAGCGTCGTCGCGCGTTTCCCCCAAAATCTCGAACTGACCATGCTCCTTCATCCAGACAAGCTCCGTATGCCCGCCCGATACGACGAGTGCGATCAGCGGAAACTCCATTTCTTGCACCAGACGATTCGCGTAAATATGACCCGCGATATGATGGACTCCAATTAGCGGGATGCCTCTAGCCATGGAAATGGCTTTTGCTGCTGCCACGCCAACTAACAGGGCTCCGACAAGCCCAGGCCCGTACGTCACCGCAATTGCCTGGATGTCATCCAACGTTTTCCCAGCCTCGGTCAGAGCCTCTTCGATGGTAAGCGTAATATTCTCTACATGTCTGCGAGAAGCCACCTCGGGCACGACTCCGCCAAACCTTTTATGGATATCGGCTTGGGAAGCGATGACGTTCGACAGAACCTCTCGGCCATCAAGAATGACAGCAGCAGATGTCTCGTCGCAGCTTGTTTCAATTCCTAAAATATAAGTAGGAGCACCTGATTCCATATGTGCTTCGTATTTTTGCTGTATGCGCTTCTCGTAGCGCGACGTATACGTCTTGTTCATTACAATGTCACCCACATAATGATTGCGTCCTCATTGTTATCCGAATAATATCTCTTGCGTCGCCCATGCTCTTTAAAGCCGAGCTTGATATACATGTTCCGCGCGACTGTGTTCGAAGGTCGCACTTCCAGCGTCATGCTATGGGCACCCTGCAGCTTGGCAACACCCATCATTTTGATCATCAGCGCCAATCCAACCTTTTTTCCACGATAGAGTGGATGGACGGCGATATTTGTAATATGTGCCTCATCGATCACGATCCACATGCCGCAGTAAGCGATAATTCTATTTTGGTGAGCGACGACTACATAGCGTGCATTTGGATTTCTCGTCAGCTCGTTGACAAATGCATCATGCGGCCATGGAGTTGTAAAAGCCAAGCGTTCCAGCTCTGCCACAGCCCCAACGTCCTGCATCGTCATATAACGATATTCCAAATCGATTGGTTGACTCATGCTTTTACTCCTTTACGGCCCCCGCCTGCTTTTGGGCAAGCCACTTCGCTTCTGCTTCTGCCAGTTGCAAATACTCTGGAACTAGTTCATGCGCATTTCCGCCTTCTTGAAGCTTGCGTAGTGCCACATAGCCGATATGGGCAGCACGCGGGTGATTGAACGCTGGAGAAGCAAATTGCGCCTGATCCCCGAGCTCTTGCACAATTGTCTCCCGATGCAGCCTTACATCTTCACCCAAGAACAAGATCGGCTCTCCTTGCGCCAGGTCTCGCAACAGTTGCAGCCATTCTCGCAGCAGGATGATTTGTTCTGTGGACTGCGCTTGCACTGCCTCCATGCCACGGGAACGGTAACAGCCAGTATACACTTGACCTCTGCGCGCATCGAACAGCGGGACAATCAATCCAGAGAAGCCTGTGGCATTCATGGCGATTACCTCCAGACTGGATACACCGATGACTGGCACATTCAGTGACCAAGCCATGCTTTTCGCTGAGGCTACGCCGATTCTCACGCCCGTGTAGGAGCCCGGTCCGTTTGCCACCCCGAAACCACTGAGATCCTCTGGCGCTGTTCCTGTTGCATCGAGCAGTTCACTGACGCAATCCATCAGACGCACGGAATGGTTTTTTTGCTGGTTTGTCGTCATTTCAGCCAAGACTCGCTCTTCCTCTACCACAGCTACACTTAGCACCAGATTCGATGTATCAATCGCCAGTACGCGCATCAAAATCAAACTCCTCACACAATTTCACATAACGATTCCCTTGAGGAACCAGCTCAATCATACGCTGTTCCTCCCCTTCTCTACGCAGGAAGACGGTCATCCGATCTGTCGGCAGGACATCCTCGATCAAAGAGGCCCACTCTACGACACAAACACCTTCGCCAAAAAAGTAATCGTCCAGACCAAGAGAGTCTGGATCATCGCCTACCCGGTAGACATCCATATGATAAAGCGGCAAGCGCCCCTGATATTCTTTTATGATAGTAAAGGTCGGACTGTTCACTACTTGTCGGACTCCTAGTCCTTTGGCCAACCCCTGGGTAAAAGTCGTCTTGCCCGCTCCCAGATCTCCCTCCATCGCGAGGAAGTCGCCTGGTTCAAGCAGACTTGCCAGTTGCTCGGCAAAGCGCTGCGTCTCCTGCGCTCCCGTGAGCCTCCATGTATAGCTCATCTCTTTCATCCACTCCTAAAATGGTTGAATCCCGCTTTGGGCAACGGGAGCTGTTGATCATCGCGCTGAAGCATCAATTCTGGTTCATGCCTTTTTTCTACCACCTCACCGATGACAGTAAACGGTACACCACTAGCGGCAAATTGCTTGCTTACGGCTTCGTAGTGACTTTTCGCAAGCGTTCCGACCAATTGATAATCTTCACCACCATAAAAAGCCCATTCCAGCGGATCTTTCTCTACGTGCCGTGCATACTCCCGAACTTCGTCATGGATCGGTACCGTTGCAGCATCGACCAAAATCGATACGCTACTGGCCTCAGCAATCTCCCACAGCTCTGAGGCAAGTCCATCACTTACATCATTCAGCGCACTGCATGCCCCTGATTCCAGTAGCAGTCTGCCCGCCTTTATTTGGGCAACGGGACGCTGATGGGCATCCATCAATGTCTCCCAAGGTACAGAGACGCCTCTTTCAGCAGTCTCGCCTTGCAGGAGAAGATGTAGTCCTGCTGCGGAAGTTCCGACATGCCCTGTAACAAAAACAAGCTGTCCAGGCTTTGCTTGTGAGCGGCGAATGGCGCGCCCTTTTTCTACCTCACCCAGTACGGTAACACTCAGGTGTAGGGCATCAGGCGCAGAAACGGTATCGCCACCAATGACACGAACTCCATATGCCTGACAAGCCTCGTAAATACCTTCATAGATTTGCTGGCATTCGTCAGGCGTCCATTGCGGACTTACCGCGATACTGACAAGCGCATACCGGGCAACCCCGCCCATCGCTGCTACATCGCTCACATTGCTGATAACAGCCTTATATCCGATATCACGAGGATTCATCGTTTTCTTCAAAAAATGAACCGTCTCCACCATCGCATCGCAGCAGGCCACGACTTCCATTTCTGGCGCTGGGGAGAAGACAGCGGCATCATCCCCTATCCCGACGGTCAAACCGTTCCCTTCCTGCCCCGCAGAACGACTCGTCCATTGCCGGATCAGGGAAAATTCGTCGTGTGCCACTTCAAACGCTCCTTTTCTTCGCGGAAAACATTTTTCGTCTGTTCATTATACCCCTGCTGTCAAAAGACGCGCAAGAAAGCCAACGCCTCTGGCTATTCACATCGTTAGCTCACGCAACAGCAGCTTTCCTTTGCAACGCCCGCAACGATAGCGGCTCGGATTCATCTTTCGTTTGCGTTTGTAGCTCATGCCACATTCCTTGCAAACCAACTCGTAGCGATAAGGCAGGGTCGTCCGGCCACTTCCTACCTGTTGACAGTATCGGCTTCCCCCCACGTGACGCAGAAGCAGTTGAAAATCCCGATCAGCGTGACGATACCCTCTCTTTTCTATGTGCAAATGATAATGGCAAAGCTCATGCTTAATGATCGCAATCAATTCCTCTACCCCATGCTCCTGCAAATGCTTCGGGTTCAATTCAATGTCATGCGAGCGTAGCAAGTACCTTCCGCCAGTCGTGCGCAATCTGCTGTTAAAGCGGGCCTGATGGCGAAAGGGCTTGGCAAAAAATTCGCTGGATATTTGCTCTACCAGCATTTGCAGTTCCGTATCGGTCATCTCATCTCCTCCGCTTCCTTCTTTTCACCATAGCAGTTCCAGTTGAAAAGTTCCAGACAGATAGGCTACACTGAGTGCAAATAAACGGTTGTGACCGTTTATTTGCTGACCGCATGCGGTTATATCCTGTTTAATGAAAAACGTCTAGACGTTTTTCACAAATAAACGGTCATATCTAAACGGTAGACAGAATGGTGGAGGAGCTTATGCGCTATTTGTTGTTGCAGTCCAGTGACGGACTACAGTTTGTCTCGTTGCCCGAAACGCATATGTACCAATTAATCGCTCTATTGAAACGACTTTACAAGGAAATTGACAAATTGACGATCACAGAGCGTCCAGAATTACCTACGGTTCTGGCAGACTGTGCAGATGTGGAGCGGTTAGGAAACGAGCTTTCAATCGTGGATGGTTTGGAGTACGTCAGTGGTCTGGAGCGCCGTTTCGCTGCCTTACAAGAAACCGAGTATCCGCTCATCTCTTTATTAACAGAGATTCGTGCCTTGCAAGCCCAATTGGAGTATTTACATGAAGAAGAAGAGTAAATGAAAATTCTAGGCACCTCCTGCTCGTCTTGGCGCATACATTGCCTATAGACGAATCTCTCCAGGAGGTACTTTCATGCCACAATGGATGCGCAGGCAGTTGCAACGTGCCTTTAATGGGAAGGACGTTCGCCAAATCCGTGTGCTCAACAGTTGCTGGTTTTTATATTTAGAAAAAAATGGCGGCCGCCCTGACTGACAGGAGGCCGCCTTTTAGTTCTTTCTTATCCTTCTGTTGGAGCGATCATGGTCATCCCTACACGCTGACGTTTTTCGTCAATTTCTACTACCCATACATCTACGATATCGCCAACAGTCACCACTTCAAGCGGATGCTTCACAAAGCCCTTCTTCAAACGGGAAATGTGCACGAGTCCGTCATTTTTCAGACCGATATCCACAAACGCTCCGAAGTCGACCACGTTGCGCACAGTACCTTGCAGCTTCATGCCCACACTTAGATCAGACAGCTGGAGGACATCACTTCGCAAGAGTGGTTTTGGCAGCTCGTCTCGTGGATCGCGACCAGGACGCAAGAGACTGTCTACAATGTCTTGCAGCGTAGGCTCGCCAATCCCGAGCTTCGCAGCAGTCTCTTTTACATCCAAAGACTGCACGCGTTCCTTGCAGTTCTCACTGCCGATCTCCTGAGCGCTAATGCCCAACATCGACAGTAGCTGGTGAGTCGCCTCGTACGATTCCGGGTGAATCGGTGTTTTATCCAGTGGATTCGCTCCATCCATCACGCGCAGAAATCCGATACACTGCTCGTACGTTTTGGCGCCCAAGCGAGTAACCGCCTTAAGCTGAGATCGCTCCGTGAACATCCCGATCTCTTCCCGTTTTTTCACGATATTTCCCGCCACTTGACGGCTGATCCCTGATACATACTGCAAGAGAGAAGGAGAAGCCGTATTCACATCTACCCCGACATGGTTTACGGCAGACTCAACCACAAACTGCAGACTGTCTGCCAGCCTCGATTGGGAAACATCGTGCTGGTACTGACCAACGCCGACGGACTTTGGATCGATTTTGACCAACTCAGCGAGCGGGTCTTGCAAACGTCGCGCGATCGATGCCGCACTTCGCTCTGCTACATCCAGGTCCGGGAATTCTTCCTTGGCCAAGGCCGATGCAGAATACACGGATGCTCCTGCCTCGTTCACGATGATATACATTACCTCTCGCTTCAGCTCTTTCAGAAGCGTGGCAATGAACTGTTCTGTCTCGCGCGAAGCAGTACCGTTCCCAATCGCGACAACCGTAACCCCATAGGTTTCGATCATCTGCTTCACTTTCACTGTGGCTTCTGCCACTTTATTGGCCGGAGGGGTCGGATAAACGACGGCAACCTCGAGCAGTTTCCCGGTTTCGTCTACAACAGCGAGCTTACAGCCTGTCCGAAACGCCGGATCTACCCCAAGGACGACTTTCCCTTTTACAGGTGGTTGAAGCAGTAAATTGCGCAGGTTTTCTGCAAAGATGTGAATTGCACGTTCCTCAGCTGCCTCTGTCAGCTCGGCGCGCACCTCTCGTTCAATAGAAGGGGCGATCAGACGCTTATACGCGTCCTCGACTGTCACTGTCAGCAAATCGCGGGCAACTGTATCACGCGGAATGGTGCGTTTTTGCATCCAAGCCAAAATCTCTGCGACAGGCGCTTCAATGGAAACCTTCAAAATGCCTTCGTTTTCTCCCCGATTAATAGCCAGTACCCGATGGGGAACGACCTTTTTCAGAGGCTCACTATATGCGTAATACATTTGGTATACATTTTTCTCGTCTGCTTCTTCGGCTTTTTGCTCCGTCAGAAGCAATCCTTTTTGCACGGAGCGTTGACGAACCCACTGGCGAATTTCCGGGTCATCAGACAGAATTTCCGCCACGATGTCCATTGCTCCTTGCAGAGCTTGCTCAGTTGTCTCGACGCCTTTTTCCGGGTTGATATATGGTTTTGCTTCTTCTTCCGGATTCCCGGTTTTCGGTAAGCTCATGAGGTAGTTGGCAAGTGGCTCTAGTCCCTTCTCCTTAGCCATGGTTGCACGCGTGCGGCGTTTTTGGCGGTAAGGGCGGTACAAGTCCTCTACCTCTTGCAGCTTTGTCGCACGCTCAATAGCTGCGCGCAGCTCGTCCGTCAGCTTGCCTTGCTCATCGATGAGTCGAACGACTTCTTCCTTCCGCACTGACAGGTTGCGTAAATAGCGAACGCGTTCCTCAATCGCTCGAATTTGTGTTTCATCTAGCTGCCCCGTCATTTCTTTACGGTAGCGGGCAATAAAAGGAACCGTGTTTCCTTCATCCAGGAGGGCAACCGTGCGCTCCACCTGGTGAGGTTTGACACCCGTATCTTGGGCGATTGTCTGGATCATCAACGTAAGCTCCATACCTGTCCTCCTGCGCTCATTCTTCGTCGTTTATTGTACCACATTTGCTAACAAGGACTGGAAAAAGGAAAGAAAAAAGAGGAGCCACTTGGCCCCTCTACGTCGCGGTTTCCAGCTGTTCCACTCTCAATGCTTCTCTCAGCTTGCCCAACGCCCTGCGCTGAAGGCGGGATATATGCATCTGCGACATCCCCATGATGTCCCCCGCTTGCTTCTGACTCAAATTTTGATAAAAAGTTAATTGAATGATTTCTTTTTCACGGTGATCCAAAATTTGCAGGGCCCGCTCCAGCATCAGATTCTGCTCGACTGCTCCGTACCCTTCTTCCATCGTCCCTACTAGGTCGAGTAAAGAAATGGTGTTGCCGTCCAGATCCGCTTCCAGCTCACTGTCCATAGAGAGAGAATGATAGCTGCGCCCCATCTCCAATGTCTCTAGAATCGCTTCCTCTGAAACACCGAGGCTGTTGGCAATGTCCGCAATTTGGGGAGAACGCTGTAGCTTGATCGTGAGCTCATCGACCACTCGTTTGATCTTGGGACTCAGTTCCTTTACCCTGCGCGGAACATAGACACTCCATGTCTTGTCCCGAATATAGCGCTTAATCTCCCCCACGATAGTCGGAATCGCAAAGCTCTCAAATGTCCGTTCAAAGCTAGGGTCGAACCGACGAAAGGAAGCAAGCAGGCCGATTAATCCGACTTGCACGAGGTCTTCATACATGACTTGTCCGCGAACAAACTTCTTCGCTAACGATTCCACAAGAGGAGTATAGGCCCTCACCAGTTGTTCCTGTATCGTAGGATCTTTTGTTTCACCATACAGGTGGATGAGCTCCTTCAACTCCTCTGGACTATATTTCTGCTTCCGAGATTGTCCAGTCATTGCCAGCCACCCCATCCTGCCGAACATACTTGGTCATGGAGACTACTACTCCTGATTCAGAGCGAGTCTCCACCTCATCCATAAGCGTGTGAATGAGATAGAGCCCGAGCCCACCCTCATCCAAATCCTCAAGGCTTTTCCCTGCATAAATCGGCGTCAGTTGCTCAGCAATGAGCTCATTCGAAAATCCAACGCCCTGATCGCTTACCTCGATCATCAACCGATCTCCATAAACGTGGCATTGGATATGAATGGAGCCAGGATTCTCTGTTTCCTTGTATGCATGTCTTACTACATTCGTGCATGCTTCTCCGACGGCAAGCTTGATATCCTCAATCTCTTCATAAGAAAAGCCCATACGGTTGGCTATACCGGATACAGTCAGACGTGCTACTCCCAAATACTCCGCCTTACTTGGCAGAGCCAATTGAATCACGTCTGCCTGAGGTCGATTTGGACCCATTACTCGCTCTCTCCTTTGCGGATGGCAATATGATCGTATAAGCCAGTGATGCGAAATAGCCTTTCCACACGCGGAGACATTTTGTGCACCTCAAATGTTCTATTTCTTTGGAAGCACTCTTTCATAATCCCGATGAAAATTCCGATTCCGGTACTGTCCATGTATTCTACTGCTTCCAAATCAACCGTAATGTGATTGATGTCCGGTTTGGTGACGAGTGACATGAGTGTTTCCTTTACTTTCGGTGCTGTAAAAGCATCAATATCTCCACCAAGGACCACTCGGTGCTCAGTTTCAAGGCTCGTTGTCTGAATTAGCAGGTCCATCTGCGTCTCCCCCCGTACGTTGCTTAAGTTCTTCGAAGTACAATCATGGTGTAATCATCCAGCAGGTTAAACTGGGAGAGCAGAAGCAGTCTATTGTACAGGCCGTTTGCCATCTTTTGGGCAGATTCGCCAACCTCTTTTTGCAAATGGTGTACAAGCTCTTCCCTTTGCAAATAATATCGGTTATTTTTGCATTCTGTTACACCATCCGTCAGAAGAATCAGAACATCATTCATTTCTAAACGAATCTCCTGAACTTCGTATTCACTGTTTGGGCATAAACCGAGTGCATTCCCTCGTCCTTCAAGATCGTAAAACTTTCCTTCGGCCGACCGGTACAAAAACCCTGGCTCGTGTCCTGCCATGGCATAGCGGAAACAGTGTTCCTTCGCGTCGTAACTGCCAAACATCATCGTCACAAACATGCTCGGATCAATATTTCTTCCCACGATCCGGTTTATATGGTGCAGCATTTCATCGGGACCCAGCTCCATTTGTCCAAGGCTGTCTATCGCATATTTCACCATCGACATACACATCGCAGCAGGCATTCCTTTTCCGGTAATGTCTGCTATGGCGACACCAAAACGCCCTTCACTTTGCTCAATGAAGTCGTAGTAGTCGCCCGAGATTTGTTTGGCAGCAATACTCACTACGCCAATCTCCAGTTCTGAATAGACTGGAACCTCACTTGGCAAAAGTGATTGCTGCATCGCTTTCGCCACGGCTATTTCTGATTCCATCTGCTGATGGCGATTGCGCCAGCTATTTACGGATCGGTGCTCATTCCCATATTCGATCATGACCTCTGTCAAAATGGAGAAGGAGGAGCGTACAAACTCTGGCACTTCCCCGAGCTGCTCAAGCGCTTGCGCATGCAAATCAGTTATTTCTTCTGGTGAAATATCTTGAGAAAGCATCCATTTGCCCAACTGCTGGGCTCCATAAAGCTGGTCCTCTCCTTGAGCACTCAGGTAATCCCGAAGAATTTTTACATACTCTTCTTGGAAGCTCCGGGTTACCATCTATCTCATTCCTCCTTTGCTTGATCGCTCCACTTCACAACAACAACACGCGTTCCTTCCCCCAGGGTACTGTGGATCTCGAATTCATCCATCATGCGCCTGACACCCGGCAATCCGGCTCCGAGGGCACCCGAAGTCGAATAGCCATCATCTAATGCCTGGCGAATATCAGGAATCCCTGGACCGCTGTCATTTGCTGTTATTTGCAAGCCGATCATTCCTTCGCGCTCAATCGGCGAAATAGTGATCGTCCCCGCGCCCGCATACAAATAAATGTTGCGAGCTAATTCAGAGATTGACGTGGCGATGCGGGACTGCGTGATCGTGCCAAAGCCAAACAGCTTCGACATATTTCGCCCCACTTGCCGCGCCGTCACGATGTCTGATTCTTGTTCTATATTGATTGTCTCAGGAGAATAGTCTGCCACAACCAAAAAAACCCCTTCCGCCTCGCTTGGTAGGTAGAAATGAGTTTTTTCTCTACCTCGAAAAATAAATCATATTGTGTCACATTTTGTCTTATATTCTCTTTTCGAACAGTTCGATGTACACCCACGAAATCCCTGCAAATCTGACAGCAAAAAACCACTTGCTTCACTCAAGTGGCTTTTCCTATCAAATAATCTGATCTTTTTTCACACGTTAAAAATCAATGAGTCCTAAACTGATTTGCAAGGATTCATTAACCCGATCCATCATCTCGTCATCGAGATGCGTAATTTTATCAGTTAGACGTTGTTTGTCAATGGTTCGTATTTGTTCCAACAGAATAACGGAGTCACGATCAAATCCATAAGTTTTTGCGTCAATTTCCACATGCGTAGGCAGCTTCGCCTTTTGAATCTGCGCCGTAATGGCTGCGACGATGACCGTCGGACTAAATCGATTTCCAATGTCGTTTTGAATGACTAAAACAGGCCGTACGCCTCCTTGCTCAGAGCCAACGACCGGGGACAGGTCCGCGAAAAACACATCGCCACGTTTGACAATCACCAGTCACACCCCGCTAACTAAGCGGACAAGAGTATGGTCAGCCTCTTCTTCAGCGCCAAAAGCCTCCGATGCCATATTCAGATTGATCTTCGCCATCTCCATGTACCCTTTTTGCATGGTCTCACGGATTGTGCGTTTTTTTCGCTCTTTCAAATACAAATGCATCGCTTGACGAATAAACTCGCTGCGATTGGATTTTTCCTTTTGAATAACGCCATCCACTTCCTGAAGCAAGTGTTGTGGCAAGCTGATCATGATGCGTTTCGTGTTTGACTTCGACAAGACAAATCCACCTCCAACCATGACCGTAACTTCCATCCGCTTTGCTGGTTCTAGAAAGAACAGCCAATATGAACAATACCATTATGTCGAATCCATTGCAAAAATATACCTACTGTGCGCTTTTTCGGTGAGAAAACGTGAGTGTAAACAATCCAAAGGTGCAGGTGAAGACTTCGTTTACCCAAAAAAGCCAGCTTTTTCGCTTAACTAGTATTCGTGTTCCACGGGGAAATTCCTGCTGATTTTCCCTGCTAGATATTTACATTTTCATGGGACGAGTGCTTCATCGTCAATGGGTGAAATACGTCTGTTACCTTCTGGTCGCGCAAATAGAGGCGCGGAATTCGGTAATTCAGCATACAAGGAACCTCATAATTGATTGTTCCCAGCAAATCGGCAATTTCATCCAAGGAGATTTCCTCATCACCCTGCTTACCATACAAGACGACCTCATCATTGACCGCTGCTTCTGTCGAATTCAGGCTGACCATGATTTGGTCCATGCAAACTCTGCCTGCAATCGGGTAGCGCGAGCCATTGTACAACACCTCTCCGCGGTTGGACAAAAGGCGAGAATAGCCATCTGCGTATCCGATCGGCAGCGTTGCAATCCACTCATCCGGCTGTGCTGTATACGTAGCACCATAGCTGACCGTAAATGGCTCATCTGCCTTCTTCACGTGGGCAATTCTGGTCTTGAGCGCCAACGCGGGGGCAAGAATAACATCCGCACGTTCTTTCATGTACAAAGAAGGATACAATCCGTATAAACCTATGCCTAAACGAATCGTATCATACCCCCAATCGGGAAATGCGATAGCCGCAGCCGTATTGCAGCAATGAACGGTCGGCAATGTTTTATCTGCTTCACGCAGTGCTTGCAAAAAGGATTGAAACAAGTCGTGTTGTCGTCGCACATGGGTTGTATCTGGTTCATCCGCGCAGGCAAAATGCGTAAAAATGCCTGTCCACTTAAGCTTCGAGCATTCTTCAAGGGCACTTACAACCGCAAGCAAATCTTCCTTTGTCCGAACACCTAAACGTCCCATCCCCGTATCGGTCTTCACATGAATCCCGACAGGCTTGTGATCGTTTTTCTGAAGAATGTCGTTCGCTTCTGTGATCCATTCGACGCTGTAAGCAGTTAACTCTACTTCCAGCTCGCTTGCAGTGACAATGGACTCGACAGGTGTGTATCCCAACACTAAAATCGGCGCTTTGATCCCTGCCCTCCGCAAAATAAGCGCTTCATCGAGCAATGCGACTGCAAGTGAATCTGCACCGCTCGCCAACGCTTCTTTTCCAACATGGACAGCGCCATGACCATACCCGTCTGCTTTCACAACAGCCATAATACCCGTTTTTTCTGGCAAATGGCGTTTGAATGTCTCGAGGTTCGCCCGGATGGCATCCAAATCAACCTCTACCCAAGTGTCACGACAAAACGATTTCATTCCTATCTCCTCTTGTTCCCTTTTTTATAGTAAAACAAGCGTTCATTCAAATGACTGAGAAATTGCCTGGAAACCATCAGGGATTCCTTTTTGCCGCCTACGAGATAAAAATGACGGCCTTCATAAATTTGCTCGACTTCAGACAGCGGGTAGCTCTTTTCCTGTCCTGACAAGGAGATAATCAGGTGGGTCTTGGTCAGCTTGTACACCGGACGTAATACCGATTTGTACATAAACGGAGACAATCCAACAACAGCAATGGCAATGGCGAAAACAAGGACCTTGAATCTCGTGTCATTGGTCGGGAAAAATTGAGCGAGAATCATCATCCCCAGAACAAACATGACAGTCTCGTTAATGCGCATTTTCCAGCTTTTTCGCAGGAGCATGTCTTTGTAGGTCGATGCTTCCTGGTACAAAACTTCGTTAGACGGTTTCTTCATGTAAAGCATGCCACCTCATTCAATAAGTTACTCTGAATGTATCGTGTTTTCCCGCTGTGTGTCAATTCGCGGATTGTCCTTTCACCTCATTCGCACGTTGGTTTTTATGTACAAATCGACGCACATCGACCAATCCCGAGAAAATAGAAAAGCAGATGGGAGTAACTCCCACCTGCCTGACTTTTCTACATGGTTTCCTTCTGGTCCTTTTTCTCTTTTTCATGTCTTGGGAAAACGACTTTTTCAAAGCTGCCGTCCACCATCTTTTGCACCATCGCAGTCAATTCCTCGCTGCGCTTGTCAGCTTGCTCCTGTGTGAGCTTGCCTGCCTTAACTGCTTCTTTTAGCTTGGTTTCGTGCTGACCTACCAAGAGCTTGATAACGTCATCCACTTCTACACCTTGCTCCTTAGCGATAGTCGCCAACGATTTTCCTGCTTTTTGCTCTTCCTTCAGCTTGTCTGCATCCAGCTTCAGGAGGGACAGCAGTTCTTCATTTTTCTCGATACCCATTCCTTTACCTGGTCCACGTCCGTGATGCGTATTTTGCACCATTTCTTTTACTCGTTCGCTCGCTTTTTCATTCATCTTGTCGGCTTGCTCCTGAGTGAGCTTGCCTGCCGCTACTGCCTCTTTCAGCTTGGCTTCCTGTTGTTTCACCAACAGTGCTACCAGATCATCCACGGATACGCCTTGGGTCTCTGCGATTGTAGCCAGCGATTTCTCCGCTTTCAGCTCTTCTTGGAGTTTATCGGCGTCCAGCTTCAAGAGAGACAACAGTTCTTGGTTTTTCTCGAAGCCACCGATGAAGCCTCCTCTGCCGAAGCCTTTATCCGGTTTCGAGTTTTCTACCTGTTCTTTTACGCGGTCGCTCAGATTTTCAGACAGCTTATCTGCCTGCTCCTGCGTGAGCTTGCCTGCTGCTACTGCTTCCTTCAGTTTGGCTTCTTGCTGGTCAACCAGAAGTGCCACGACATCTGCAGTGTCAACTCCTTGGGCTTGTGCAATCGCTGCGAGTGTTTTCCCTGCCGCAAGCTCTTCTTTCAGCTTGTCAGCATCCAGCTTTAACAGAGAGAGCAGCTCTTTATTTTCTTTGAAGCCCACCCCACCGTGGTGGCCCATCTTGCCAGTTTTGAATTTTACTTCTACGGGTTTATTCAATGAAGTTGGTTTTGCTGAATCGGCTGCCATTGCTCCGCCTATGCTACCCAGACTCAGAACTACTGCCATCGTTCCCATCAGCATTCCCATTTTCGTTTTGCTAAACATATACACTCAACCCTTTCGTCTTTGCTCGTGTAGTGTGCTTGTTCTTTGGTACAAGACCAAGTGTACATGGGTATTTTTAGATTCCCGTTTGAGAAAAAAGGAAAACTTGAGGGAAAATCGTAAAAAACTATGAGTCAACATGGTGGAGGAAAAGAAAAAGCACAGTTATCTTCGACTCTGACACGCCAGCAGGGGGATTGACTGACCGTCTCCACTGCAAAAAGAGGACCGTCGATCCAAAGCCACCCTACGGGCGGATGTTTCTCAAGGAAGAAGTGTTCGACAAGCGTGGTCCTCTTTTTGCAGTTCCGACTGGGTAGGCGTTGTCAAGGTCTGCGAGCCCTGTGCTTTTTCTTTTCACCAGCTTTTTTGATTCATCGCTACCTTTAATACTTAGGAAGATCATCCTTTG
Organism: Brevibacillus sp. BD137; assembly: GCF_041644655.1. Classification (NCBI taxonomy): domain Bacteria; kingdom Bacillati; phylum Bacillota; class Bacilli; order Caryophanales; family Paenibacillaceae; genus Brevibacillus; species Brevibacillus sp. BD137. The sequence continues at coordinate 28,279 of NZ_JAOTNO010000014.1, forward strand.
AGTATCAGGGGGTTCTTCTCAAATAGTAGAACAAAGCCGCTTGGGAAGAAGTGCATTTCCAGTCCAAGCGCCTCTGGAGCCCACCTGAGCGTAGGATTGAATGGCGGGGAATTTCAGCTTCACTTATGAACTACTTCATCGAAACTTCTACGTTTGAAGCGCTCCCGACATTCAATCCGAAGCGGACAGTCTAACCCCTTGCAGGGCGTAGGCCGAAGCGTAGACTGGAAATGCGCTTCTTCCCCTCCACCGCAGCCACTTTCAAATTGGAAAACAAAAGAGGACGGCATTCACCGTCCCCTCTCCCACGCTTTTATTTCGCGCTGAGGCCATATGTCGACTGAGCGACATTCACCATTTCTTCCTCAGGAAGATCCCCCGCGATTGTATATTCGATGCCGTCGAGCTCCCACGTCAGCAGTCGCTGATTTTCACCTGTCTGCGCAAGCACACCAACCGTAAAGCCGAGGTTCACAGGCATACCTTGCTCATACGATACAGATGCTGCTGTCGGGCGACCTTCGATTACCTTGTAGTTGTAAGTCCCTTTGTAGGTTAAGATAACCTTTCTCTCTCCATCACGGGTGACTGGCTCGATATCTCCTTGCTTAACCCCTTCTGGCATATACGTAGGGACGATAACACCGAATTGGCTGTTCGGTTGTTTTACGACCTGTCCATTTGTTTGCGCCATTGTTGGGATCGTTGTCAACGAGCTTGTTGTCATATTGCGCTCTTTGTCAAAGGCGTCTTTGTCAAACATAGGGTTGAACGAAAAATCAGTGAAATCAATTCGTACGAGCGGATTCATGCTAGCATCCATAATTTCGGCGTGCGTTGGTTTGAAATCTTCTGTCAGCCAAATTTTTTGCTTGGTCAAAGAACGATTGCCGCTGTAGTTCGCTTTCACTTCGAATACATACTGTTTTTCTTCCATCTTCATTTGGCGCTCAGTGTCATCGATAATGCTCTTGGCCAGCGTTTCGTATAGATATAACGGTCCGTTGTTCTCAGGCCAGCCACTTTGGAAGCGGAAGCTCTTGTTTAGGTGCGGGGTCAGTACAAAGACTCCTTCATTGTTTCGCAAGATGATTTGTGTAATGCCACGCTGCTTTGAGGTGAGAGCTACCCGATAGTTGGTTGGCTTTTCATACCAGACCTGAACATCGTACTCCATGGGGGTAGAGCCTGTCTGCATGGTCAAAACTGCCTGAGACTTGTACCCAGACATTTTTCCCAGCGCACCGTTCAGGTCGCTCACCACATCTTCTGGTGTTTTCTGACCGAAACAACCGCCGAGGAACAGGGTGAAAACCAACAATAACACCAGTGGTAAAGCTACCCGTTTCATTCAATGAACTCCTCCTTGTCAATATTTTCGACAAAGAAGGGCATCCCTGTCTATTTCCTGGGAAATCTGTCAGTCTCTCGCCCATGCAGCGCACATCGTGTCAATGGTTGCAAATGGTTACGAAGTTGGCGACATATCGCTTGGATCGGCTACAGACTTAGCCTTCCTGTGTAAGAGCAGGTAGTCCCTCCTGATCTACGCGATATAAATGTATGTCCATCCTCGTCCCAATATGCAGACAAGTTTATCGGTTTTTTCCAAACATCTATCGTTCTTCTACAATGACTTGCGCAATCGCATGCGACTGGCTATGCGAAATGCTCACATGAATATGAACCCGAGTGGGGTCCAGATCAAGTTTGCTGTACACCTCGTTCTTTATGGTCATGACCGGCTTGCCCAAATGATTCGGGAGGATTTCCATATCCAAAAAGCTGAGTACAGCACCAATGCCTGTGCCAAGAGCTTTTGCTCCCGCTTCCTTGGCAGCAAATCTGCCTGCAACCATTTCCGCCTGTCTCGTCTCTGATTTTCCATGCAGGAGCTGTTGTTCATCTGTGGTCAAAAAATGTTTGATTGCACGCTCTTGTCTTTTTATCAAAGTAGCGATGCGCTCTATTTCCACAATGTCTACGCCTGTTCCAATGATCATGAGCATTTGCCTCCTAGTGGGCTGATTTACGAATCACAGTATCATCCACTTCCACGCTTTTGCAAGTGCGAGGATAGAGACCACATTTCATGCATAGACTTTACGGAAAAAATAAAACCCCCGCAAATTGCGAGGGCTTTTGTCCGCTGGCTCCTACTCAGTAACTTGGCCAGAAGATTGTTGTGCAGCCGATTGTTGGTTCTGACGGCGAACTTCCGCAACATTTGTCTCACTTGCGAACTCAGTCGCAGCGCCTTGGGAAGTAGCGCGTTGTGCGGATTGTTGGTTCTGACGACGAACCTCTGATACGTTTGTTTCACTTGCGAATTCAGTCGCAGTGTTAGCTGCTTGGCTAGCTTGGTTCGCTTGGCCCATACCTGCTTGGTTGTTTTGTTTAGGCATCGTTAACATTCACCTCCTCGACGTCACTGAATATAATTTGTACAGCCCCCTACATGCGTATCCATCCTCATTTTTCCAAATCATGCTGTTGTTTACTTGCTTTGTCTCGGCCGATCATTCATATTGGAAAGGCAAGGCTTCTACTCTGCTTTTGAAAGGAGCAATTCTGTATGGCTCACAAGGTTATTATCTATACCCAAGTCACTTGCGGTCCTTGTCAGGAAGAAAAAATGTGGCTGACTTCAAACAACATTGCTTTCGAAGACAAAGACATCCGTCAAAACGAGGCTTTTTTCCAGGAAGCCATTCAATTAGGCGCCAGCATGACACCTGTAACCTACATTGAAAAGGAAAACGGCGAGCAAATTGTCATCCATGGATTTGACAAGGATGAACTAAAAAAAGCGTTGGATCTCAATTGATCCAACGCTTTTTACGACTGATCAGCCAAATGAAGGTTCACTTGCAGCTGATTTTTGTTTGACGACTGGCGACATGTCCGGCAAGTTAGACAAAATTTGCTTCACTTCAGGACTGCATTCCGTATTAACGGAGTAATAAACCCATGGTCCTTTCCTGCGCTCTTTGACCAAACCATGCGTTTTTAACTTAGCCAGGTGCTGGGAAACAGAAGGCTGGGAAGTTTGCAAAATTTCCACGAGATCACGGACACATAAGGACTGTACTTGCAGGAGAGCCATGATCGTCAAGCGCGTCTTGTCACCAAGTAGCTTATAAGTCTCTGACAAAAACAGAACCTGCATCAAATCCATTTCCATAAGGATACCCACCTTTGCCTTACATATCTGTTTATCAGTATACTATATGGCTTATATGATGGGGAAGATAGAACGCAAAAGTTATGTGAACCCCGCCTATACATCTTGCTTTTTCATCGCCTCAATGATCTTGTCTGCAGTGCGAGCAGCCAGCGCCATGACTGTATTTGTCGGATTACTACCACTTGAGGTAACAAACGTAGAAGCCCCTGCTATGAAAAGATTGGGTATGTCATGTGACTGCCCGTATTCATTCACAACAGAGGTTTCCCTGTCATTCCCCATCCGGCATCCCCCCATGAGATGAGCGGTATCAGACACCACATGCTCCGGATGTCCCCCCATCGCTTCAATAATCCGGTTCATTTGCCCAATGGCATGCTTGTAAAGCTGTTTGTCGTTCTCCTGATAACTGAACGTTACCGTAGGGATCGGCATTCCGTATTCATCCTTTTCCCCTGAGAGCGTCACTCTGTTATCGGGGTGAGGCAGTACTTCCCCTACCAAGGTGACCCGCGCATACATATTGTAATCCAGCATGGTCTCTCGAAGCTGTTTTCCCCATAAATACGAGCCGTCTTCTCTCTCGGCAGCAATGGCAGCCGCCATCCCGACCGGACGTGACCCGTGTGCACTCAATGTATATCCGCGGGCAAATCCTCGTTCGCGATCCGTCTCATAAAAATGCTGCGTCAAGGCAAGCACAGGGGTTCCTTTATACAATCGCACTTCCTCCGGTAGACGTCCGTATACATCATGACTGGAGTGGGGCATAATTGCTTTTCCTACCCATCCACTCGAATTCGCCAGCCCTTGCGGAAACTGAGTATTCGCCGAACTGAGCAGCAATCGGGGAGTCTCCACCACAAAACCAGCCAAGATGACCACACGAGCCATTTGCCTGTGCGTCATACCATTATGGTTAAACAACACACCGCCGACCCGGTCGCCAGCCATCAAAATTTCCGTCACCATGCAGTCGGCCAGTACCTCTGCCCCCTCCGCTATCGCTTTGGGAATATGATGAATCAACCCGCTGTACTTGGCATTCGGCATGCACCCTTGATTGCAAAAGCCACGATTGATACAGGGGGGACGCCCATCAAATGGACCCGATAAAATCGCCAGAGGGGCGACCACACTCTCGATCCCCAGCTTCTCGCACCCTTCCCGGAATAGTTGCGCGTTGGCGCTGATGGGCTCCCGAACCGGGTACGGATACGGGCCTTGAAAGGAACCCCACGGAAAATGATTAGGACCTGAGACCGCAATCTCCCGTTCGATCTTGTCGTAGTACGGGGCAAGGTCCTGATACGTAATCGGCCAGTCTTCCCCTACGCCGTCTACCGTCTTCGTCTTAAAATCACTCTCGTGGAAACGCAGGAACACCCCCGTAAAATGCACGGTGCCTCCCCCAATTCCCCGTCCTGAGTTGTTATGTCCCAAACGCAGCGGGTCTTTGCCTGCTACCAGCCTCGTTTCCTGCCAGGCCAATCTCCGCATCGACAGCTCATCACTGGCGAAATCGTGCTGCGGGTCCCAAAACGGCCCCGCTTCCAGTACGACTACGCGCAACCCGGCCTTTGCCAACTCATAAGCCAGCACGCCTCCTGCCGCTCCGGCACCTACGATACATACATCTGCGTCATCGGCGTATTTTCTTTGATCCACAGGAGTAGGGCGATGAGTAATCGTATGATGGTCATGACTCGTCATTTGTTTTCGCCTCCCATGGGTCCGTCAATCCTTTTTCCACCCGTACATAGCCGCGCGGATATGCTGGTCCGCCATAGCCGATATCCGACCAAACTAACGGATGCGAATAGTACGCACTGACTGTGTCATGCAGCAACCGCTTGAAAAAATCTGCGGGAGCAAAGTCTTTCCACGCCTCCTGGTTTTGGATGCCTCCATTCGCGACGTGCTGAAGAACAGCTTCCTGCTGATCTAGCTTCAACGCAACAAAATCAGTTCCATAAGCGGCATGACTCTCCGCATCAATCCCTTTCAAGCCCGAGCGATAGAGCTCTTTTTTGGGTGGAATTCCGACCTTACGTTGTGATTCTCCGATATTACTAGCCGTCGTATTATCTAGATGCTCCACCACAAAGGTCAGCACCTCCAAACGGTGATCATTGACCAATACGCCTACGACTGTCTGCAAAAGCAAGGATTCAGGCTTGGTAAAAAATTGATTGGCAATCGCGGGCATTCGTCTGGCGCCTACCACTTTCCTGGTGTGAGCATCCCACTCTGTATGCTGGTCCCAAACATCATAGGATGGGTAACGTTTAGGCTTTTCCATGTTCTCTCACCCCTTTGAAAACGATTTTTACCAAAACAGCGCAAGAAGCCCTAATGCAGACATTGCCGTGATCAGTAAAGGAAGAATCACAGGAGGACCGACGAGAAAATTTTGACCCTGTGAATACCCCCCCACACGCTGCCCGACGCCAACCGTATGTAAATAGGCCCCATACAAACCCCCAACCATGCCAACGACCATCATCAAAGCAAACACCCAGCGCAGCCAACCCGCATTTACAAACGATAAAACAATAGCAGTAACCGCAAATACAGGGAGCTCAAGCACAGGAATCCACATTGCCCAATGTCGGAAGTTTTGTCGAGAGTGAAAAAGTGTGACCTGAACCGCAATCAGGGCAAACGCCAATCCAGTAAAAAGTATCAGTACGCGTTCGATCGGCCAGCCATGCCACATGGAAACATCCTCCTTTTTACGTACATTGCGCCTATTTTTTCCGTCCTTGTCAGGTCCTATTCTGCCTATTTCAATACAAGCAGCATGATGAATAGAAAAAAGCCTGCTACTAGCCAGCAGGCTTTTCATTCCCTATGAAAAATAAACCAATGTCAAATACAAACCGAGCAAGGTGAACATCAATGTCGGTACGGTCAAAATAACCCCTGTCCGAAAATACTGCCCCCACGTAATCGTCACGTCTTTGCGTCTCAAGACGTGCAACCAGAGCAAGGTCGCAAGCGATCCGATCGGCGTCATTTTCGGCCCCAAATCGCTTCCGATCACATTCGCGTAAATCATTGCTTCCCGCAACACTCCATCTGCTTGTGTCCCTGCAATTGCCAACGCGTTGAAGATGACTGTCGGGAGGTTGTTCATGACAGAGGAAAGAGCAGCAGCCAGAAAGCCTGTTCCCAAGGTCGTTGCCAATAAACCATGCGCCATGAACCAATCCAAGGCGTCCTTGACCAAGTCAGTCAATTTCGCGTTGTGCAGCCCCCACACCACGACATACATGCCAATCGAAAAAACAACGACTACCCACGGTGCTTCTTTCATAATCCGCCGTATGGCGATCGCTTCACTTTTTCTTGCAGCCAAGCAGAAAATGATGGCTGCCCCCGCAATAATGATAGACACGGGCGTATGGATGGACTCGCTAATAAAAAAACCAATCAACAGGACCGCAAGAATCGGCCACGACAAGCGAAACATTCTGTGGTCGCGTATCGCTTCCTCCGGATTTTTCAGATGGGAAAGGTCTATCTGCGCTGGGATGCTTTTGCGAAAATATAGGTACAAAACCAGCAAACTTCCACCAATCGAAAACAAAGTCGGAATGATCATTTTGGCCGCATACGCAGCAAAGCCGATATCAAAATAGTCAGCGGAAACAATATTCACCAGATTACTAATCACAAAGGGCAAAGAACTCGTATCTGCAATGAACCCGCTCGCCATGACAAATGCCAAAACCGTTTTCCCATCCAGCTTCAGTGCCCGCACCTGTGCCAACACAATCGGTGTCAAGATCAAGGCAGCCCCATCATTCGTAAACAAAGCGGATACGAGCGAACCAAGCAGGATTACATAAACGAACATAAGCCGCCCATTCCCTTTGGAAAAACGAGCCATATGGAGCGCAGCCCATTCAAAAAAACCGATTTCGTCCAATACGAGCGAGATGATAATAATCCCGATTAGAGCCAGCGTCGCATTCCAAACAATGGAGGTCACCTCTGCAACATCACCGATCGTGACTACCCCAATCGCCAACGCCAACAGTGCACCACCAACAGCCGGATAACCAATCGACAGCCCCCGTGGTTGCCAGATAACCAATGTCAACGTGATCAGAAAAAGGAAAAATGAAATCCAAACCACTGCAAGTATCTCCTTTCCAAAAACCAAAGAGAGCGGACCTCGAAAAGTCCGCTCTCCTACCATACTACAAATTGAAATGATCTGAAACGTCAAGTAATGGAATCCTTTAAAGTAAAATGTGGCCACCTTCTACATGAAGTACAGTTCCGGTAACAAAACTATTTTGGAGTAGGTATAGTACACTTTGTGCGACGTCTTTTGCTTGTCCAACTCGCTTCACAGGAAGCTTGTCTGCCAACGTTGCATAGAAATTTTCGCGCATGTCTTCAGGCATTTTGCTGCGTGATGGTGTATCAATAATGCCAGGTGAAATGATATTTACTCGGATTGGTGCCAGTTCCAGGGCGAGGGTTTGCCCCAGATTCGAAACTGCCGCATTGACTGCACCAAGGGCAGAGGAACCAATCATCGCTTTGTAGGCGACAACTCCGGAGAATAAGGTGATGGAACCGTTTGTGGAAATCTTCGTTGCTCCGTACTTCGCTGCGTAGTATTGGCCCCAAAATTTGTTGTCAAACAGCTTCCGCGCTTGGGCTGTATCCGTTTGAAGAAATGAACCACCTGATGTTTCCGCTGCGCTGACGACCAGATGATCAAACGTACCTACTTTTTCAAAAAAGGCCTGAACCTGCTGCTCATCGGTGATATCAAGCGTATACGCCGAGGCTTTGGAGCCCAGACTCTCTTTTGCCTTTTGCAATTTCTCTTCGGAGCGGCTGGCAATGATCACTTCTGCTCCTAGCGCTACTGCCTGTTTGGCGGTCTCCAAACCAATTCCGGAGCTTCCGCCGATGATGACTATCTTTTGATTGTGCAACATGATAAGATCTCTCCCCTTTATTTTGAGGTTTTTATTAGAAACTCAATACCTGTTTGAGATGCTCCTCGAGTTCTGATACAAAACGGTCGATCTGGGGATTTTTGATGACATCATAGCAAGCAAAGCTCTTTACAGGTTGCATGCCTAAAAATTCCTGTACGCGGTGCAAATGGCTGATTGCATCCTCCAGGCTTTCTCCATTAAAAAATTGGGTCGGATCGTTAAATGCTTTTTCTGGAGCATTCCAAGTCGTTGAAAACATATATTTTTTGCCGGTTAATAAACCGCCTCTACCGTACTGATTAGCCCCCTTAAAAAACAAGCCGTAGGCATATACTTCATCCATATATGTTTTCATTAAGCCAGGGACACTGAACCAGTAAATGGGGGTTTGATAAATGACCATATCTGCCCAGAGAAATTTCTCGTGCTCTTCTTCGATTTGGTATCCGTTTTGAATAATGGTAGTTCGTACATGGTTCTCTTTTTCGAGCAGACTCACCATATGATCCGTCAACGTTTGGTTTAGTTTTCCCTCTGATGAGCCATATTTTTGATGGCCATTGATGATAAGGATTTTTTTCATTTTTTCCATCTCCTTTATGTTAGGACGTTCAATTTTCCGCTAAAACGCTAATTTGTTGCATAAAAGTTAAATTGTCTTCCAGGTGCCAGTCTTCAATGAGCTTCCCATCCTTGATGCGCAAAACATCAATTGCCATAAATTGAATGGGCTTCCCGGCCAGAGGTTTTCCCATAAACTCGCCTTTGCTCGTACCCGTAAAGGAAAGACGAGCTGTCACCTTGTCCCCCACTACCAGTAAATCCTCAATCTTGCATTGCAAGTCGGGAACTGCTTTACGGAAGTTGCGGGAAGCGAATAACAAGCCATCGGGGCCTTGCGGTCTTCCTTTCGGCAACGTGTTATCTATGAAACTTGGGGAAACGGTTTGTGCAATGAGATCCTCATTCCCAGTGTTCCAGAATCCGTAGAAACGTTGTGCAGCCTGTACCATCTCGGTAGCTTTCGTTGAATCCAAAGAGGAATCAATCGTCATCGAAACGGGTTGAGGAAGATCCTTCAATAGTTGGACGTCTGTCTTGGCGGACAACACAGCCGTTTGTTTATCATAAGCAGACGTTTTCGAATCAGTAGCGCACGCTGTCGTGAACAGCATCGTCCCGAAGATGACAGCAATACCAGCTATCGAACTCATTTTTTTGGTAAGTGGAATCATGTCGTTCTAATCAGCTCCTTATTTAGAGGGGAAGTATCGGTTTACATTGCTATTGTAATGACACTAACTTCATTTATGGAAGTAGTGATATTTATTTCATATAGTTTCCGAAAAGATACTATTGCGCTATAATAGCCAAAAACCCTAATAATTTTTTTGGAGGATATTCCGATGAACGTTCTTGAGCCAATCGAACTGAACAAAGGAACCCCAGGCCAATCTTGCCCCATTGCCAAGACGCTTGACGTAATCGGGACCAAATGGACCTTTTTAATCATTCGGGACCTGCTTATCGAAGGAACGCTGCGTTTCAGCGACCTGCTGAAATCCATGGATGGGATTAGTCCAAAAACACTGTCGCTCAGATTGAAGGAATTGGAGGAGCACGGCATACTGGAGAGGAAAGTGTTTCCGGAAGTCCCTCCCCGCGTGGAATATACGTTAACGGAGAAGGGGAAACGATTGGAAGGTATTTTCATTGAATTAAAGAGATTTGGGTTACATTTATAAACGTTTTTCAAATCAAAAAGAGCGGACCTCAAAAGTCCGCTCTTTTACCATCATGCCTATTGAATTATCCGAAACGTCCGGTAATGTAATCCTCTGTTCTTTTGTCACGAGGATTTTGGAAGATCGTCGGGGTACTGTCAAACTCGACTAGCTCGCCATTCAAGAAAAACGCAGTCTTATCGGAAATACGTGCCGCCTGCTGCATGTTGTGCGTAACGATTACAATTGTATAGCGGTTCTTCAGCTCTTCCAACAGCTCTTCGATTTTGGCTGTCGAAATCGGATCCAAGGCGGAGGTTGGCTCATCCATCAAAATAATCTGTGGCTGAACAGCGAGTGCCCGTGCGATGCAGAGGCGTTGCTGCTGTCCACCGGAAAGCCCTGTTGCTGGCTTTTTCAGTACATCCTTCACTTCATCCCAAAGGGCTGCTGCCTTGAGGCTTGTCTCTACCAGCTCGTCCAGCTTGTTACGATCGTTCATGCCATGGAGTCTCGGCCCGTACGTGATGTTGTCATAGATGCTCTTCGGAAATGGATTCGGATGCTGAAACACCATGCCGATATTTTTGCGAAGTCGCTCAACTTCTACACGAGAGCTATAAATATCCTCGTCGAATACTTTTACCGTTCCCGTAATTTTGGTGTTCGGTACAGAGTCGTTCATTCGATTTAACGTCCGTAAAAATGTAGACTTACCGCAGCCTGATGGACCAATTAAGGCTGTAATGGAATCAGACTCTACATCCAGATTTATATGATAGAGGGCTTGCTTATTACCGTAGAAGAGATTCAACTCTCTCACCGAAATAACACTCATACGGTCTTCGCTCCTTCGTGGTTGTTACGTCCTTTTACTTCCCCACTATAGCGCATCAATGTTAGGTTTCCGTGTGGTGTTTATTAAGTTTCGATAAAGATTTCGACTTAGGACTTTTTACATAGGTCATCTTACATTAATTTATGGTAAATCTTGTCGATAAAGCATATACGCTCCTCTAGGTACCCCCTACAATAAAGCTGAACGTTTTGTTAAGGGGAGAACAATTAATGCCAGACATAAGAAAACCGTGGGGTCGCTCGTCGTTTCATTATCGTTCAATTTTCACCAGGCTGTTCGCAGGAATCATGGGAATGGTTGTCTGCATGATGGCAATTGCCGCTTTCTTCATCAGCTATCAATCCGAAGCCACACTCAATGAAAAAACAAAGCAGCAATTACACGAAGCATCAGGTGCAGCTCTACAGAAAGTACATAGCAGGGTCTATGACATCGTAACCGCCTTGCAATCATTTGCCTCCACTTATAAAAACAGCAAGATCACTAACAGTCAGATCTTTGGCATTTTTACTGATTTGTCCACCAGCAATTCTACGATTTCCGAATTACAGATCGTCACCACAGACGGAAAGTATTTGACCTTTCCGGGATCACCTCTCGACAGTTCCTACGATCCGCGAAAAATGGACTGGTATGAGGGAGCATTGAATCAACCGCAGCAGGGGGTTTTTGTCTCAGATGTCTTCCAGTTTTCCAAGACGGAGTTTCCAAAGATAGCCGTCTCACTCCCTTTGCGCAATGAAGACGAGGAGCCTGTAGGCGTCGTCGTGGCATTCGTCTCTGTTCCGAAGCTGAGCGAATCCATTGGCCAGATCAAACTGGGGGAAACCGGATATGCCATGATCGTTGATCAACAAGGCAAGCTGGTCGCTCATCCCGATCAATCCTATGCGTTGCAGCGCCCCCTACTTACTGAGCTTGCCATCGTACAAAACGTCATCGCCGGTCAATCTGGGTACGAGCCGAGTAGGATCAATGGGGTGGACTCTTTTGCCGCCTATCAATTTGCCCCTTCGCTAAAGTGGGGAGTGATCGTCGCACAGTCGGTATCCGAGGTAAAGCAAGAGGTCCGTCGCCTTCAGCTAACTATTTTGGCCGTCTCACTCGTCGGACTCGCTGCACTCGCCCTGATGCTGTATGTGTACGTTCGCCGAATCATCAAGCCGATTAAGGAAGCACAACAAAAAATGTCCGCCTTTAGCGAGGGAGATCTGCTGCAAACCATGCACGTACAAAGCAATGATGAAATTCGTCAGCTGGCTGACAGCTTCAATCGAATGAGTGAACAAATCCGGACGATCATCGGTAAAATCCAGTATGTCATCTCAGACGTCAAACAAGTAGCTGATCATGTAGGAAAAGGGTCCCGCCATTCTCACGCCATGCAGTCAGAAGTCGTATCCGTAACAGAGCGGCTTGCCCAAGAAATGGACAATCAGCAGGAGCAAATCGATGATATCCACGCCACGATGGCCGGCATTACACAAGAAATGTCTCGGATCACAGACTCCATGGAAAAAGCAATTGTACAAAGCCAGGAATCACGTCAGCAAAATGCAAAAGCAGCAACCTCCATCGATTTACTAAAAGAAAATATGCACAGTATCTCGGAAGATATGAAGGCATCTATGCATGCTATGTCCTCCATGAGAGAGAGCATGGGCGACATCAACGAAATGCTCGGTCTGATTTCCGCTATCTCCAAGCGAACCAAGCTTTTGTCCTTCAATGCTCGAATCGAAGCTTCCAGGGCTGGACAAGCTGGGATCGGCTTCAGCGTCGTAGCAGACGAAATTCGCTTGCTGTCCGACCAGACAGAAGAGGCATCCTCCCGTATTCAAAAGGTAATTGAATCAGGGGAAGAACGAATGGAGCATGTAGCCGCCTGCTTGCAAACAACCGATCACGCTACTGTAAATGGCATCCAAACCTTGCACCAGGCTGCTTCTATCTTCCACAATACGATCCAGCTCAGCGAAGCGTTGACTGCCCAATTTGAATCGATCAGAATGCTCACAGGAACAATCTCGACACAGAGCCTAGCCATTTCACAGCGGGTAGACAATCTGTCTGCCTCTGCACAGCAAGTAGTATCAGGCACACAGCAAGCTGTAGCCGCCAATCAAGAAAGTCTATCCTTATCGGAGCAATTTCTCGATGACTCCCTGCGCCTGACAGAAATCGTAGAAGATCTCGAACAAACCATTAAATTTTTTCGAGCGGGAGAACCAACCCTTTCTTTGAAAAATTCATGATATCATAAAGTGAATGTGAACTCTTTACAAACCTATCCTGCGAAAGGGGATGTCTGGACCTTGGATAAGCGTTCCATTCACTTTTATGTTATTGCCCTTTTTGTACTGCTAGCAATGTCCCTCGTAACCTTTATCAAGATCTTTGATCAAAGCCACTATCTGCGTTACTTGTTTGTGGCGATATTTTTTGTTGGCTTGATAGTCGGTTATGTTCGATACTTGATGAAGGTCAAAAGCGAGAACATGAAGGATCAAAGCAAATGGTACAGGTATGGATTTTTACTTGCTTTTGCCCTTATCTATATGGCTATCAAATATGGTGTAAAAGCTGTTGTAGGCTATGAAGCTTCCAGCGAAGACTACGGCACTGTCATCGCGTTCTTCTTCTTGGGTCTGTTTATTACCTACTATGGTTTTTATTCACGATATCTACGGAAAATCTGAAACCAATAGAACACGAAGCCCTCCTGCAAGCTGATTTGCTTGGGAGGGCTTCGTGTTCTTTTCTATTCTCACTTATCCAAAACGTCCGCTAATATAATCTTCGGTTTTTTCGCTTTCAGGCGATGTAAAGATTTTTCCTGTCTCATCCATCTCGATTAGCTCACCCATCAGGAAGAAGGCGGTTTTCTCAGAAATTCGCGCTGCCTGATGAAGGTTATGGGTAACGATCACGATCGTATACTCATCTTTTAGCTGCATGACCAGCTCTTCGATTTTCATGGTAGAGATCGGATCGAGAGCGGAAGCCGGTTCGTCCAACAGCAAAATGGTTGGCTGCATCGCAATTGCACGCGCGATACAAAGCCTTTGCTGCTGTCCACCAGAAAGGGAGAGCGCTGAGTCGCGAAGGCGATCCTTAACCTCATCCCAAAGCGCTGCTTTTTGCAGGCTCGACTCAACCAATTCGTCCAAATCACGTTTATTGGTCATCCCATGGAAACGCGGTGCAAAAGCGATGTTTTCATAGATCGATTTAAAAAATGGATTCGCTCGTTGGAACACCATTCCTACCACTTGGCGCAGGCTCTCGATGTTTACTTGCGAGCTGTTAATGTCGATACCATCAACAATAATGGAACCCTCTACCCGACAAGAAGGAACCAGATCATTCATCCGGTTCAAGCTCCGCAGAAGCGTCGATTTGCCGCATCCGGATGGGCCGATAAAGGCCGTCACGGAGTTTTTTTCAATATCCATGGATATATTTTTTACGGCGTGCTTCTCTCCGTAGTATACATTCACGTTATTCGTCTGAATGATCGTTTCTTGCATGGTCAGTACGGACATGGCTGCCACCTACCTCTTCTTAGTTTGATCCTGACGTCATCTTTTTGTAAACCCAATTCCCGAACCAACGAGCGGAAAGGTTAAAGAGCAAGACGGCAATAATCAGAACAGCAGCCGCGCCATCTGCGACATCACGTGCATCCGGTGTCAGCCCCTCGCTGTTTACCTTCCAAATATGAACGGCCAGGGTCTCGGCAGGACGGAACGGATTCAGAGGTGATGTTGTGCTGTTCATCGAGAAGTCGGTGAAATCCAGATTTGGTGAAGACATCCCTGCCGTAAACAGCAAGGCAGCCGCTTCCCCAAATACACGGCCAGAAGCCAGAATGGCCCCTGTAAGGATACCTGGGAGTGCTGCTGGAAGGATGACAGACACGATGGTACGCCATTTGGTAATACCAAGCGCGAGACTCGCTTCCTTTTGACTGCGTGGTACGTTGCGCAGTGCATCCTCTGTTACACGAACCAAGAGTGGCAGGTTAAATACCGTCAGCGCAAGTGCCCCACCAAACAGGGTATAGCCCCAGCCTGTCATATTTACGAACACGAGCAATCCAAACAAACCAACTACGATAGACGGAAGGGAAGACAAAACTTCTATACTCATGCGGATAAACTGTGTAATCTTGTTATCCGGCGCATATTCAGCCATATAAATGCCTGCTCCGATCCCGAGCGGCAACGCGATCAGCATAGTTAGGACCAGCAAGTACAACGAGTTGAAAAGCTGTGGTCCAATACCGCCACCCGCATTGACAATATCCGGCGGAGAGGTCAAAAAGTCGAGATTCAGCTTATGCCAGCCTTGTGAGAGAATGAAGCCCAATAATCCCACCAAGGTACCGATAATCAGTACGGCAATCAGTGTCAAAACAACAGTAGCAGCGCGGTCCATCAGTCTCGCTTTCATCTATTTTGCCAACCTCTTTCTGCCCAACAGGCGCAAAATCACGATAAAGATGAAAGACATCGCCAAGAGCAGCAAAGCCATTGACCAGAGAGCATTGTTATACGGAGTTCCTTGAATCGTGTTCCCCATGTTCAATGTAATACCGCTAGTGAGCGTACTGATTGGTTCGAACAAACCGCTTGGCAGCTTCGTTGTGTTACCGATAACCATCTGCACAGCCAAAGCTTCTCCAAAGGCGCGAGACATTCCCAAAACAATGGCCGTCAAACAGCCAGGAAGTGCGGAATGCAACACGACATTCCAAATCGTTTGCCAACGAGTAGCACCCAGTGCGAGCGAAGCATTGCGCAAATCTTGCGGAACTGCCTCAATTGCATCTGCTGCCACACTCGTAATGGTTGGCAAAATCATCAGGGCAAGAACAAGTCCCCCTGCCAATAAGCTGAAGCCAAGAACATCAAATTGTTCGCGAATAAAAGGAACAAGTAAAGTTAGTCCGACATAACCGTAAACGACCGATGGAATACCAACCAACAGCTCGATAACCGGCTTCAATACTTTTTTCCCGAAGCCAGGAAAGATCTCTGTCATAAAAATAGCGGCGCCGATTCCGAGTGGCGCGGCAATCAAAGCAGCCAGTGCCGTTACGAAAAACGAACCGAGGATAAACGGCAACACACCATACGAGGATGGCTCGCCTTCTGGGTCCCATTTAACGTGGGTTAAAAATTCTTTGAAGCTTACTCCATCGACAAAGAACGTCGACAGCCCTTTTGAAGCAATAAAATAGGTGATCGATAAAACCACAATAACGAGCAAACCCGCACAAATCATCGCAATGGTTCTGCCAGTAATATTCTCTGTTTTTTGACGCTTGTTCGTTGTCAGCATTTTTTGCGCAATCATCGATTTACGCTCTGTATTTATCCCTTCAGTACGATGGCTCATGTTCTCCCTCCTGGAAAGAAAACGACTGTACGCAAGCAAAATGAGGGGAAGGCCCCCCTACCCCTCTATTTTGCTGTTGATGATAACGCTTATTTTTGAGTTACTTTGCCTTCTGCATCACGTTCCACTTTCATGTCTGTGATTGGCAGGAAGCCCAATTCTGTAACAGTTTTCTTTTGTACTTCGTCAGTCAGGATGAAGTCGAGGAATGCTTTTGCATCGCCAGTTGCTTCACCTTTGGTGTACATATGCTCGTACGCCCATACTGGATATTTGTTCGTTGTAATGTTTTCTGCGTTTGCTTCCATGCCATCCAATTTCAGAGCTTTTACAGTGTCATTGAAGTAGGACAGTGCCAAGTAACCAATTGCACCTGGTGTTTCTGCAATGATTTTGCGAACAGTACCGGAGGAATCCTCTGTGATACCTTCTGCTTCTTCTTTGCCATCCAAAGCGAATTTGCTGAATGTCGCGCGAGTTCCGGAAGATTTCGGACGGTTAACCAGCGTGATCTTCATATCATCGCCGCCAACTTCTTTCCAGTTCGTGATTTTTCCAGTGAAGATGTCGATCAATTGTTGCTTGGTCAAGTTGTCCACTTTTACTTTTGGGCTTACCGCTGCTGCCATTCCGACAACCGATACTTTGTGGTCTACCAGTTCGTTTGCTGGAATGCCTTTTTTCTCTTCTGCAAAAATATCGGAGTTACCAATCGTTGCTGCACCACTTGCTACTTGGCTCAAGCCTGTGCCGCTTCCTCCGCCTTGTACTTGGATTTGTGCGCCTGCATTTTTTGCCATAAAGTCTTTGGCCGCTTGCTCGACCAGAGGTTGTAAAGCGGTAGAACCCACTGCTGTGACAGGTTCACCGGAAGTTTTTGTTGTCGAACCAGAGTTGCTTTGCTCCTGGGCTGGTTTTTGCGCCGGTGCTGGTGTCTGTGTCTGCGCAGTGTTGCCGCTTCCGCACCCCGCGAGTAATGCCCCTACACATGTCAGCGCAATAAACATTTTGCTGAGTTTTTTCATTGGATGAAAATCCTCCTTAAAAGGTTCGGTTTGTTTTTTTCTCTCTTACAAGTACAAACTATACAGCGGGAATGTTGTCGTATTATGTTGTGAATGTAAAGCTTTCTTAAAGATCCCAGGATTCCTGTTGTAAAACGGCGCAAACATGGGAATAATGTCCCTATTCTTTTGGTGGGGGTGTCCATGTGGAACGTTTGGCCTTGCTTTTTGTGATCATCGGAGCCCTGAACTGGGGGTTAATCGGGTTATTTCAATTCGATTTAGTCGCAAGCTTGTTTGGTGGAGCGGAGTCTATCGTAAGTCGAATCGTGTATACGTTGGTAGGCTTGTTTGGGGTGTATGCCATCAAGTTTCTATTCACGGATCGGGAAGAAACGCCAACATCATAAACACTGTGTCCGGCTGTTGAGGAGAGGAGGAAACAGGAGAAAACGCTCAGCTTCTTGTCCCACCCGCTGAGGGATTCACTGCCCGCCTCCATGCAAAAAGCGAAACCGCGTCCAAAGTAGTTCTTTCAGGATGTTTTTCAGAGGTGGACGCTTAAGAACGTGTTTCGCTTTTTTCATTCCGCCTCAGTCGGTGTACCAAAGATCTTCGCTTTTTTCTCCTGTTTCCTCTACGAGCTTTCCATGCTATTCGAGATTTTCAAAGCCTTAAAAGAATGAAGAATGTAATCAGTCACGACAGAGAAGAATATTTCCAGACGTAGCGACTTGTGGAGTCCTACCGAGCGGAGATGCGATTAGCGGGCAAAAGAAACGCAACGTGCCCATGCGACGAAGCGGCTACCACTTTTGCGTTTCCCCGCTAATCGCTTCGGAGCGGGCAGTCTCAGCCCCCAGCAGGACGTAGCCTGGAGCCTAGACTGGAAATATTCTTCTCTCCACGACAGCCACGTTATTATAAAAAAAAGCGGCACATCCCGATGAACAGGGTGTGCCGTCTTTATGGTGATGATTAATTGTCTCGTTTCAGTGGCTCGGAGAGATCTACGTGCCCCATCAGCGTTTCTACTTTCTTGCCATCCTCCAAGAAGACAATCTCCTTTACTTCCGAGAATTGAAAGAAGGTATTCTTCAACGCATCCAAAGCCATTGTCTCGCCACTTGAACCCATGTTGAACTTATTTTTGCTATCTGCATCAATCGTCAGGGTGCCTTTATCGATTGTAATGGAATGGTACTTAAAGTCTCTCCACAGTGGAACGTGCACGTCTGGCTTTACAGGCGTCTCCAGCAGGGCAAGTGTCTTTTTGTACTTCTCGATATCTTCTGCAAACGTGATCTCTTGCTCTTCTTTTTGCAGCTCCATCACATTATTATCCGAATAGTAAACGGTGACCATTTGCTTTTTCAGAGTCGGCTCTGTTGTCGATGGATCAGTGTTTGAACCAGATGGCTGTTCTACTGGTGTGGTTGGCTGTGGTGTTTCTGTCGCGTTTTGCCCACATCCGGCCAAAAGCAGCATCACTAACGCTGCCATCCAGATCACTCGACTTTTTTTCATCGTGTAAAGCCCCCTTACTGATAAGACTCGTAGTATTCACGAATAGCCGCAACAATGGCTTTCGCGATTTTATCTTGGAATGCCGGATTCGTTAGCTGCTCGTTCTCCTGTGGATTGGAGAGGAAGCCAGTTTCGGTCAATACAGCAGGCATTTTCGTGTTTTTGATCACATAAAAGCCGCTCTTCTTGAAGCCTCGATCCGGGAACTGCGTTGCCCCACGCAAATATTTATGTACCAATTGGGCAAAGTCTTTACTGTTTTCATTATAATAGAAAGTTTCTGTTCCTGCAGCCGTCGGTTTCTCGAATGCGTTGGCGTGAATAGACAAGAACAAGTCGGCATCTAACTCATTGGCAACAGCGACACGCTCTGACAGTTCATAAAACACATCCGTCGTGCGGACAGGAACGACTTGAAACTCTGGGTATTGCTTCAGCAAAGCCACAATCTTATTGGAGACAGCCAAGTTGTAATCTTTTTCATTGTTGCCAGCGGAGCCCTTCGTACCAGGGTCTTTTCCTCCATGACCGGCATCAACGACGATCAGGTAGCCTGTTTTCTTCGGTTTTGGCACCAATTTTACTTCGATACCATCTTTCGTGTAAGCCAGCTCATACGTGCTCTTTTGGTTCAGCTCAATAACGACGCGAACTGTGTCAGGAGACGCACTGTATTGGCTGTAACGCAGGTTAGTGATGAGAGGCTCTTCTGTTGCTTGTTCTGCCTGATTCAGTCCGTCAGAATCTGAATCTGTGCCTTGGTCTTCATCAGCAGCGGAGGCCGTTTCCTCGGATTCGCCTACGCTATCATTTTTCTCGTCTTGACGCTTCAGATCATCGATTAAATCATCATCCAATGCGGTTTGTGGGAGATCCAAGACGATCCGGTGTGGTCCTGTCATCACAAAGGACTGCGGAATGACAGGTATGGTCGTTTCAATACGAACACGGTCGCCGTTCTCAGATACACCTTTCAAAATATTGAGGCGATCGATCTCAACCTGACTATTTTTCTTGTCCCACGTAAATGACCCTCCAAGCTCGTCCTCCAATTGACGTAATGGGAGGACCAACTGATCATCAATCGTCATCCCGCGCTCAGGTCTTTTCCACGTAAAGCCTTTTTGTCCCACTTGCTCAGCTACGGCCTGTGCGGACGCGTACATTGTGTCTTCCACTTGATACAGCTTGATCGGCTGGGTTGGTACCTTGCCATTCAGTTTGACCTGCGGTGTTTCGTTCGCAATGACAGTACGCTTGCTGTTGTCCCACCCGACTGTAACACCAAGTGACTCCCCGACAAAACGCAGTGGCAGCAGCATACGCTTTTGTGAAATAACAGGCGGCGTATCGAGTTTCATTTGTTTGCCGTTCAACACTGCTGTACGGGAGTCAAGTGTAAGGGAGAGCTGCTGTGTGCCTTTGGTAATGACAGCTGTTCGAGTAGCCTCATTCCAATCCACATTTGCACCTAGCCCTTCGGCGATGACACGAACGGGTACCAACGTGCGCCCATTCTTGATGACTGGCGGCACTTCAGCATTTACTGCTTGTCCACCAATCACGAGATTGACAGCTTCCTCTGAGGCACTGCTTGCTGCAACCGCCCAACCGGGGATTAGCAGCAGGACCAGCAATGCAAAAAGCAGAGGGTAAAATCGTCTCTTCATCCTGACCTCCTCCGTGATGTCTGTATTCTTCGTTATGTGGCGTCAGCCAATGTGCAACGTTCACCATTCTATTAGACGCTGGATGATCTGTAAAGTTTATAGTCTTTTGGTACCAAAATGAAAAGACCGCCTCCGCAAGCCCCGCGAGACAGTCTTTGTAACTGAGCATTTGTTACCGAAAAAATCCCCTTCTCTCTTGCCTACTTACTTGTTGAACCGGTTTTTTTATCATGTTCAAGCCCCCATTAGCAAGAAATTGCTGGATCAGCGATATCACAGCTGGATTCGATAGTACCTTAATGGAGTCGGCTACCTTGGGGTTTTTCAATTGGGGAATAGCGTCGCCTAGATGCGGTAAAAGCGGCAGTAAATCTTCGATAGAAATGGCAGGCTTTTGTGGTGGGGGTACAGCTTCCACTTGGGCGGTATTCCGTCGTCCTCCAAACAGCAGACTTCGCCGTTCTCCTGTACCTTTTGGAGGTGCCTGTTTGAGACGCCCCAGTGTATTTTTCATATCCTGTAGCTCCTGGCGCACCTGACTCATTTCTTTCATCATTTGGGCATTGTTTGCATGCTGCGCATCCGCAAGTTTGTTGATCGATTCTAGCAAAGGGTTCTTGGGGACAGCCTGCTTCTTTTTCGCTTTCATTTTCTCAACGATAATCCCACCTCCCTCCTCACTCTCCCCCCTTATCTAAAACGTTTTTTTATATTTTCCAAATCCTTTGCAGTGACACCTTTTTTCGAAAGCTTATTCAACAAACTTCCGACATTTTCTGTTTTCTGCATCTGACGAAACTGCGCAGCATAACTGTTAACCTCTTGCTCGGTCAATTTTTTCCCTGACTTTCTGGCCATTTCACGAATGACTTCCTTGATTCCCGCATCTGTCCTCAGCTTTTCCTTAGGAATGGATTTCACAATGTTGAGCAAAGACCCAATATCCATCAGTATCCCCCCTAATTGCAGTTAGTTCCTTTTTACTCTATGTAGCCAAGGACGTAATGGATTGGTCATTTGTCCATGAGACAGAAAAAAAGAAGAGGGCACGAAAATAGCCCTCTTCTCCTGCATTTTTATTTTTTGGTAAGATCCGCATATTTGAAATCAATATCACCCAGTCCATCGATTACGACATCCTTCAGATTCTCGTTTTGCACCCAAGAGTTCACGTAGAAGTAGATTGGCATAATTGGCATTTCATCCATCAGGATTTGCTCAGCCTCCATGAGAATTGCTTTGCGCTTCTCTGGGTCTTGCTCCAGAGCGGATTGGTTCAGGAGCTCCTTGTACTTTGGATTTTCCCAACGTGTATCGTTGTTTCCGCCGTCTTTTTCCTGAAACATTTCCAAGAAGTTGATGGGATCATTGAAGTCACCCAGCCAGCCTCCACGAGCGATTTGATAATTACCTTGGTGTACGTCATCTAAGTATACTTTCCACTCTGAATTTTTGAGCTTGATATCTACACCGAGGTTTTTCTTCCATTGAGCCTGTATTTCTTTTGCGATCTTTTTATGACCTTCGGATGTGTTGTAGCTGAGTGTAATTGGAGGGAGTTTGGAGATACCCTCTTCCTTCATACCTTCTACCAGTAATTTCTTTGCAACTTCAAGATCATTGTCTTTGAAGTAACCGTCTTTGTTCAACGCCATGCTCGGTGGTACATAGCCTGTTGCCGGTACTTGACCTGCTTGCAGGACATCGGCAGTGATACTTTCACGATTAATTGCATAGGCGAACGCCTTACGAATTTTTGCGTTGGTAAACGGTGCTTGCTCTGTATTGAAACGATAAAAGTAGGCACCGGCGATTGGCTGTGTCTTCAGGATGCCAGCTTCCCTCAAAACTGGAAGTGCGTCCATTGGCAGCCCGGACGTTGGAGCACCCGCCCAATCCAGCTCGTCGTTATCAAACAAGGACAATTCGGTATTCTCATCCTCTATCATGGAGAATTCGATCTTATCCAATTTTACATTGGCTTTATCCCAATACTTCTCGTTCTTTACGACAGTCAGCTTGCTCTTGTGTTCCCATGTTTCCATTTTGAATGGCCCGTTGCCAACAACCGTCTTTGCCTCGTCAGCCCATTTTCTGTTGCCTTCGACTACCTTCTTGTTCACCGGGAAGTATGTTTTGAAAGCAACCAGCTCCGGGAAAAATGGTGTCGGGTTTGTCAGTTCCACTTCCAGCGTCTTATCGTCAATTGCCTTAACACCAACGTCTCCCGCTTTACCGATCCCTTTGTTGAAGTCTTCAGCACCTGTCACATAATACAACTGGTAGGCGTAGTTGGAAGCTGTCTTTGGATCGAGCACGCGTTTCCAAGCATATTCGAAATCATATGCCGTTACTGGGTCGCCGTTGCTCCATTTTGCTTCACGAATCTTGAATGTATAAGTCTTCCCATCCTTAGAAACGGTATAGCTCTCTGCCGCGGCTGGGTGTACCTCTCCGTCTTTTCCGAGACGTGTTAGACCTTCGAATATAGCCGTGATGATCGTACCAGAGGTAGTATCCTCCGCAATTCCTGGGTCTGCTGTAGGTGGCTCCGATTGCAGATTCATCCTTAAAACCTTCGGCTCAGCCGCTTGGACAGCGCCTTCGTACCCTGTCATCATTCCGCCCAAAACGAGAGCCGAACTCAATACCATAAAAACACTCTTCTTCATCATATACCCTCCAATAACCCCTGATAGAATCTTCCAAAAATAGTATACAATAAAAAGTAAAAATTTGGATGTTAAATAGATAAAAAAAGAAGAAAGGTGAGTATAGCACCTCTCTTCTTTTAATTGCACAGCTATTATTTCTTTTCTACGAAATCTGCGTATTTGTAGTCTACAGCACCCAGACCATCGATGATAACATCTTGTACTCTGTCGTCCTTAACCCAAGATTGCGTATAGAAGTAGATTGGCATAATCGGCATTTCATCCATCAGGATTTGTTCAGCCTGAGCCAGGATTGCTTTACGTTTTTCTGGGTCTTGCTCCAGAGCGGATTGGTTCAGGAGTTCTTTGTACTTCGGATTTTCCCAACGAGTATCGTTGTTTCCGCCGTCTTTTTCCTTGAACATTTCCAGGAAGTTGATTGGATCGTTGAAGTCACCCAACCAGCCTGCACGAGCCACTTGGTATTTACCTTGGTGTACATCATCCAGGTATACTTTCCACTCTTTGTTCTCGAGCTTCACGTCTACGCCGAGGTTTTTCTTCCATTGGTCTTGGATTGCCTCAGCAATCTTTTTGTGACCTTCGGAAGTGTTGAAGGAAAGAGTAAGTGCCGGGAATTTGGTGAGGCCCTCTTCTTTCATACCTTCCTCAAGCATTTTCTTCGCTGCTTCGAGGTCGTTATCCTTGTAGAAGCCGTCTTTGGTCAGCGCCATGCTTGGTGGTACATAGCCTGTTGCAGGCAATTGACCAGCTTGCAGGATGTTGTCGATCAGGCTTTGACGATCGATTGCGTACGTAAAAGCTTTACGGATTTTTGCATTGTTAAACGGTGGTTTTTCTGTGTTGAAACGGTAGAAGTAAGTACCCGCGATTGGCTGTGTTGTCATTTTGCCGGAATCTTTCAAAGCCGGAATCGCGTCAGTTGGTAGTGCAGAAGTTGGAGATCCCGCCCAGTGCAGTTCACCGTTTTCAAACATGGACAGCTCTGTATTCTCATCCTCTACCATGGAGAATTCGATTTTGTCCAATTTTACGTTGTCTTTATCCCAGTAGTTATCGTTTTTGGAAACGACGAGCTTGCTCTTGTGCTCCCAAGAATCCATTTTGAATGGACCGTTACCAACAACTGTTTTCGCATCGGTAGCCCATTTCTCGTTGCCATCCACTACTTTTGGATTAACTGGGAAGTATGTTTTGAATGCAACCAGCTCCAGGAAGAAAGGAGTTGGGTTCGCCAATTCTACTTCGAGTGTTTTATCGTCAATTGCTTTTACGCCAACTTCTTCTACTTTACCTTTGCCCTTGTTGTAGGCTTCTGCGCCCTTCACATAGTACAGTTGGTATGCATAGTTGGAAGCTGTTTTTGGATTAAGAGCGCGTTTCCAAGCATATTCGAAATCTTTTGCGGATACTGGATCGCCATTGCTCCATTTGTTATCACGAATTTTGAATGTATATTTTTTACCGTCTTCAGAAACAGTGTAGCTCTCTGCTGCTGCCGGATTGTATTTACCGTCTTTACCAACGCGAGTCAGACCTTCGAAGGTAGCAGTGATGATGGTGCTGGAAGTTGTATCTTCCGCGATACCTGGGTCAGCTGTTGGTGGCTCGGAGTGCAGGTTCAGTTTCAGTACTTTAGAGCCAGCTGGTGCAGAATTTTCTGTCTTTGCTCCGGAAGCGTTGTTATCTGCCGGTGCCGCCTGGTTTCCGCCACCGCATCCTGCGAGTGCCGCGCCAAGAACGAGGATAGAACTCATTGCCACGAAAACATTCTTTTTCATACAAGTAATCCCCCTTTTCTAAATCTTTTATCAATATACATGGTTTTATATATTTTTTAAATATGTTTTAGAATGATTTAATAAATTTTTATTTATTTATAAAGAGAATTAATGAATTATAAAACAAATTGATCAGTAAATAAAATTTCCAAAACATCCCTCTTTCGATATTTCTAATAAAAACCGCATAAAATCAAGCTTTTTCAGAGTTGAGGATTCACCCCTCATTTATTTACATACTTTTTCGTTCACCCAATTTTATCTACATTCAGTAAAGTGGCAATAGTAATATAATTTATAATTTTATAATTCCTACTCTCACCTTTAATCCTCTGCTCCATTGTTCTCTCTTAAAATGGTTTACAAAAAAAAGAAGAGTGCCGTAGCACCCTTCTTTTATTACAACAAGCTATGCGCTTTTTCTTACTGAATGTCTGCCCATTTCCAGTCTGCGAAACCGAGACCGTCGAGTACTACACCTTTTACTTTGTCTTTTTTCACATAGGAATGTGTGTAGTAGTAGATTGGAGCTGCTGGCATTTCGTCCATGAAAATAGCTTCTGCTTGTGCCAGGATTTGTTTGCGTTTTTCTGGGTCCTTTTCCAGAGCAGATTGGTTCAGCAGCTCTTTGTACTTCGGATTTTCCCATTTCGTGTCGTTGTTGCCGCCATCTTTGTCCTTGAACAGGTCCAAGAACGTGTATGGATCGTTGTAGTCACCAGTCCAGCTGGAACGTGCGATTTGGAATTTACCTTGGTTCACATCTTCCAAGAATACTTTCCATTCTTTGTTCTCCAGCTTAATATCTACGCCGAGTGCTTTTTTCCATTGGTCTTGGATGGCTTCGGCAATTTTCTTGTGACCTTCAGACGTGTTGAAGGAAAGAGTCAGGGTAGGCATTTTGGTAATGCCTTCTTCTTTCATACCTTCTTCCAGCATCTTTTTCGCTGCTTCTACATCGCCGTCTTTGAAGTAAGGGCTTGTTGCCACTGCCATTGTTGGCGGGATCAGACCCATAGCTGGCTCTTGGTTTGCTTGCGTAATGTTGTCGATGATCGATTTACGATCGATAGCATAAGCAAACGCCTTACGGATTTTCGCGTTGTTGAACGGCGGAACTTCCGTATTGAATTTGTACAAGTACGTACCCGCGATCGGGCGTGTTTGCATTTGACCGGATTCTTTCAATGCAGGAATCGCATCGGTAGGAAGTGAGCTCAAAGGCGCTCCGGACCAATCCAAATCGTCATTGTCGAACATGGACAGCTCTGTATTTGCATCTTCAACCATGGAGAAGTTGAGCTTGTCGAGTTTTACAGCGTCTTTATCCCAGTAGGTATCGCTCTTCACGAGAACCAATTTGCTCTTATGTTCCCATGTTTCCATTTTGAATGGACCGTTACCCACGTGAGTTTTTGCTTCGCCTGCCCATTTATCGCTGCCTTCTACTACTTTTTGGTTAACTGGGTAGTACGTATAGAACGCAGTCAGCTCCAAGAAGAATGGTGTTGGGTTCTTCAAAGTCACGACGAGTGTTTTATCGTCTTTCGCTTTTACGCCAACATCATCAGCTTTTGCTTTACCCTTGTTGTATTCTTCTGCATTTTTCAGATAATACAATTGGTAGGAGTAGTTAGCTGCTGTCTTCGGATTGAGCGCTCGCTTCCAAGCGAATTCAAAATCCTTTGCAGTAACTGGCTCTCCATTGCTCCATTTGCTGTCACGCAGAGTGAATGTATAAGTAAGGCCATCTTCGGATACGTCAATTTTTTCTGCTACAGATGGATGTGGTTTGCCATCTTCGCCAATACGAGTGAGACCATCAAATGTTGCACGCAGAACCGCACTGGAAGTAGAATCCTCAGCCAATGCAGGGTCAGCAGTTGGTGGCTCGGACATCATGTTCATTCTCAATTCTTTAGGACCGCTTGTTTGCTCCTTAGAAGCACCGCCTTGCTCGCCTGCTTTCTCACCACCGCCGCCACAACCAGCCAGCGCCGCACTAAGAACCAGGATAGAACTCATTGCTGCAAAAACGCTTTTTTTCATGGTGTTGACCCCCTCTTTTTCTATCGGTAAAGATTCCTTGAAAGCTACTCCACAAATATACTGCATTTTTAGTAATATTGAAGACATTTTAAGTAAAATTAATTATGTTTTATTCAAACATCAAATTCTATTAAAGGAAATAAAATTGGTAGTTTCATCATGATGAAGTATGCCTCGTACATAAAAATTTATGCAGAAAGAAACAACCCCTCCAGCCAGAAGGCGAAGGGGTTCACTATGATTAAATTTGGGCTCGGCGATACTCGTTCGGCGCTACACCGACAATTGCTCGAAAATCTCGAATGAAGTGAGAGTGATCGTAGTAGCCTAGAGAGGTAGACAGGTCCAGCCAATCTCGGACCGTTCCTTGGTCAATCTGCTCCGCTGCTTCATGCAATCTGTATCGTTGGATGACCGACTTCGGGCTAACCCCTACATAACGATCAAACAAGCGCTGCATGGTCCTCATGTTCATACCGGTCAACTGTACGGCATCCTCTACCTTGAGTACGGATCGATCTGCCTGGATCATCCTGACGATTTCACTAATGCGCGCAACATTCGGGTCAGGCTTCGGCAAATGTTCGAATAGAAAGGCTTCTACTCTTTTCATCATTTGCTCATCATTTGGCAGGCTTAGCACTTCTTTCTCAAGCGGGTCAGTGGCAACACCAAACACGGCTTCCAGACTGGTAGAAGTGCCGCTCAGCTTTGATATCGGGGCATTTAGAAACGGATAAAAACCTCCGGGCCTGAATTTTACTCCGAACACCTGACCTTGTCCCTTTAAAAGATGCGAGGAAGTCGTGCGGGCTACACCAAAAATACCACTTGCTCCTTTTTCAAATACCAGATTCACATTGGGATGAGCCAGTACAGTTTGCAAGTAAGGTGGTTCCGTACGCAAATCCCAGCGGACGACCCAGTAATGCTGCACGAAGTAGCTGATTTCAGCAGATGGCTCGTATCTGACTAGCGAAAATTTCTTCTGTCCAATCATGGCATGCAGTACACCCTTTGGGAGCTTGGCAGTCTGTTTTTCCAAGATGCGCCTCCTGTCGTGTTTTTACAATACACGCTACCTATTTCTTCATATAGTAAGAGTAGTAGTTGGGAGACTTGATTACAATTCCCAAATGAAAAAATGAGGGGGTAAAACGATGGATCTTCGCTTCGATTTCTACATTGGTGCTACGCCAGAGCAGGTCTGGCATGCCCTTACTTCCGATGAAGGCGTAAAGAGTACTTTCTTTGGCTGTACGATTCGCTCAACTTTTCAAGTAGGCGATGAGATGGCTTACGTTGGTCCGGGAAAAGCTGGTGACGACACGGTGCATGTTTACGGGGAAATTTTGCAGTTCGAACCTCATCACATTTTCAGTTACACTGAACATCCTGGTCCTGCCTATTACGAGAATCATGCGGAATTGCAGACTCGCGTCACCATTACCTTAGAACCGGTTGGCGGCTGCACCAAGCTGACGCTGATTCAGGATCAATGGACAGAAAACCATCCCTCCCACGCAAGTGCCAGCAACAATTGGCCGATGATGCTCTCGTCGATCAAGACGTATGCGGAGACAGGCAAGACACTTGATTTTGGATTCTAATACAAAAGAATCCCGAGACCAGCAATTTCGTTGGCCTCGGGATTTTTTTCTATTCGTTACTCCGTCATTTCTGCCCACTTGAGGTCGATAAATCCGAGCCCATCTACTTGAACGCCTTTTACCTTGTCACTTTGCACCCACACATCCACATCCGTGAACAGCGGAATCAACGGCATGGCATCCATAAAGATTTGCTCAGCCTCTGCAAACAGCTGCTTGCGTTTCTCTGGATCAGTTTCTACCGATGACTGTTTCAGCAGCTCTTGATAGCGCGGATCTTCCCAGCCCGTGTCGTTGTTGCCTGTTTTGCCATCTCGGAACATTTCCAGGTAGTTCATCGGATCATTAAAGTCTGCATTCCAACCGATACGGCCCATCTCGTAATTGAGTTCATGCATATCCTGCAAATGAACGGCCGCTTCCTTTACCATGATCTTTATATCAATGCCCAGCTTTTGTTTCCATTGGTCCTGAATCGCTTCGGCAATTTTCTTATGTCTGTCGCTTGGATTGTAAGACAAGGTGATCGGAGGCAGCGTTGTCACGTTGAGCTCTTTCATGCCTTCTTCCAGCAGCTTTTTCGCTGTTTCTACATCATTATCCTTGAAGTATCCATCTTTTTTGATAATCATGGACTGCGGCAACATCCCCATCGTTGGCACCTGTCCGACTTGTGTGATGTTATCTACGATAGTTTGACGATCTACCGAGTATGCCAATGCTTTACGAATTTTCACATTGCTGAGCGGCCCTTTTGTCGTATTCATCTTGTACCAGTACATCGTCGCTTTTGGATGAACAACGAGTTTTCCCGCGTCTTTTAGTGACGGAATCGCATCGGTGGGAAGTCCGCCGAGTGGCTGGCCTGCCCAATCCAGCTCACCGTTCTCGAACATGGACAGCGCTGTATTATCGTCCTCGATCATCGCAAACTCAATGCGATCGAGCTTTACTACGTCTTTATCCCAGTAGTGCTCATTCTTTTCAAGCACGATTTTGCTCTTGTGCTCCCACGCTGTCATCTTAAATGGACCGTTGCTTACGTGTGTGGCCGCTTCATTTGCCCATTTGGGATTAGCCTCCACTACTTTTTGGTTAACTGGGTAGTACGTGTAGAAAGCCGTCAGCTCCAGGAAGTAAGGCGTTGGATTCTCCAGCGTGACTTCCAGTGTTTTGTCATCGATTGCCCTCGCACCGAGTTCGTCGGGGTTCGCCTTGCCTTCGTGAATCGGCTTCGCATTTTTGATGTAGTACAACTGATAGGCATACTCGGCACCAAAGGTCTTGCCAAGTGCACGCTTCCATGCATATACGAAGTCATGGGCAGTTACTGGGTCTCCATTGCTCCACTTCGAGTCGCGGAGCGTGAACGTATACACCAGTTTGTCATCTGAGAGCTTCACATCAGATGCTACTGAATTCACTGGCTTTGCGTTTGCATCGAAGCGCGTCAAGCCATCAAAAGTAGCACGAATGATCGCTCCCGAAGTGGCATCCTTCGCAAGACCAGGGTCCGCTGTCGAAGGCTCACTCATAATGTTCGCCCGAAATACCTGCGACTTTGCATTTGCAGACTTTTCAGCGTTTGCTGCATTTCCCTCTGCTGGAGGGGTTGTCGTCGATGGCGTACTCGTGGAGCATCCAGCTAACACGCTTCCGGCGACCAGCATCGCACCAAGAAACAACTTGAGATTTCGTTTCATCAGAAAATTCCCCCTTATCTGTATTTTTCTGTTCCAAACACAATATACGCGACCGGAATTGGGTTGAAAACGGGGTTAGTATAGATTTAATTTAATTTTATGAAAATTCACTATATTATAAACAAAAGTAAAACCCAACCAGCTTTTCGGCCAGTTGGGCTTTTGTTGATCGATCAATTATTTCTACATTAGAACGCTGGAATAATCGCGCCTTTGTATTCATCTTCAATGAACTTTTTCACTTCAGGTGAGTTCAGTTCTTTTGCCAGCTTTTGAATGGCTTCGGAATCCTTGTTGTCAGGACGAGCTACCAGGATGTTTGCGTATGGCGTATCTTTATCTTCAATAAACAGAGCGTCTTTGGTTGGAACAAGCTTTGCTTCCAGCGCATAGTTCGTGTTGATCAGCGCCATATCTACTTCTTCCAGAACGCGCGGCAGCATTGCTGCTTCTACTTCTTTGAATTTCAGGTTTTTCTTGTTCTCAACAACGTCTTTCACTGTGCCGCTGATGCCAGCGCCTTCTTTCAGCTTGATCACGCCGTTTTTCTCCAAGAGTGCGAGTGCGCGACCGCTGTTTGTCGGGTCGTTTGGCAGCGCGATTGTTGCGCCATCAGCTAATTCATCTACAGATTTTATTTTTTTGCTGTAAGCGCCGAATGGCTCGATGTGTACAGCCACCACTGGCACCAGATTCATGTTTTGTCCTTTATTGAAGTCTTCCAGGTAAGGCTTGTGCTGGAAGAAGTTTGCGTCGAGTTGTTTCTCGTTCACTTGAACGTTAGGTTGTACGTAATCAGTGAACTCTTGGACTTCCAAGTTCACGCCTTGTTCTTTCAGTTTTGGTTGAATGAACTTCAAGATTGCTGCATGTGGAACGGGAGAAGCGCCTACCTTCAATGTTACTTCCTGTTTTCCGCCTTGTGCGCCGCCTTCAGCCGGAGCAGGTGCTGTTTCGGTTTTGCCTCCGCAAGCTGCCAAAGAAAATGCCAACACAGTAGAAAGTACAGATACGACTAGCTTTTTCATGAATGATTTCCCCCTTGCATGTATTTCGTTTTATTTTTTGACAATCTATATGGAAAGATCCTATTTGCGGCTGAATTTCAGAACCAAACGGTCCCCCAGCGATTGTAAGATCTGTACCATCACCAGCAAAATAACAACAGTCACAACCATAACATCGGTTTGGAAACGCTGATAACCGTATCGGATCGCCAAGTCACCCAAACCACCACCGCCAATTACCCCAGACATTGCTGTGTAGGAGACCAGTGTTACCGTCGTGATCGTAATACCCGCGATCAGACCGGATCTAGACTCTGGCAAAAGGACATTCCAGACGATCTGCCAATTGGAAGCACCCATAGATTGTGCGGCCTCAATCACGCCCTTATCAATCTCACGCAGAGAGGTTTCCACCAAACGTGCGAAAAACGGAGCGGCACCAAATACGAGCGGCGGAATGGCACCCAGTACGCCGAGTGAAGTCCCTACGATCATTTTCGTCACTGGAATCAGCAAGATCATCAGAATAATAAATGGTACCGAGCGCAATACGTTGACAACGAATGATGCAATCGTATAAAAAGTGCGGTTTTGCAAAAGCTGTCCGCGAGAAGTCAAAAACAGAATGATGCCCAACGGCAAACCAATCAGGACGGTAAACAGAGTGGAGAAGCCAAGCATCGTGAGCGTGTCCATCGTACCTTCGCCGATTTCAGCCCAATCCACATTTTCGAATGTCCAGTCCATTTATATCACCTCTACTTCCAAGCCACGTTGGCGCAGCGTCTCGATGGTCTTTTGATTCTGTGCGACATCGCCTTCCAGCTCGATCACTAACTGACCATACGGCGTATCTTTCATGCGAGAAATCGTTCCCTGCAAAATACTGAACACCGTACCAGTCTCTTGCATGGTTTGGAACAGGATCGGCTGGTATGTTTTTTCTCCGAGGAAGGTGACACGAGCAATCGTGCGGTTCCCCGAGGCCTTTTCGTGCTCGACCGCTTCGCGCAGCTCTGTAGAATCGGCTACTTGCTCCACGAATTCTTGTGTCGTTGGATGCTTTGGACGAAGGAATACATCCAGTACGTTACCCGACTCGACGATCTTTCCTCCATCAATCACGCCGACACGATCACAAATGGAGCGAATGACGTGCATCTCGTGGGTAATCAACACAATGGTCAAGCCCAGCTTGCGGTTAATGTCCAGGAGCAGTGCCAGAATGGAGTTCGTCGTCTGCGGATCGAGAGCTGATGTCGCTTCGTCGCAGAGCAGCACTTTTGGATCATTCGCGAGCGCACGGGCGATCCCGACACGCTGCTTCTGTCCGCCAGACAGCTGGGAAGGATATTTGTCCTTATGAGCCTCCAAGCCAACCAGCTTCAGCAGCTCGTTTACTTTCTTATCAATCTCTGCCTTCGAACGCTTTGCCAGCTTGAGCGGAAAAGCAACATTTTCGCCGACCGTCGAAGAAGACAGCAAGTTGAAATGCTGAAAAATCATGCCGATTGCTCGGCGCTTTTCTTGCAGCTTCCCTTCATCTAGCTTCGTCAAATCGACGCCGTCCACAATAACTTCCCCCGAAGTTGGGCGCTCCAGCAAATTGATGCACCGGATCAACGTACTTTTCCCTGCACCAGAGTGTCCGATAATCCCGTATATTTCGCCTTGCTCTATGGAAAGGTCGATCCCCGTTAACGCTGGGATGGTTTTACCTTGTACTTGATAGCTTTTATGCAATTGACACAGTTGGATCAACGCATCCACCTCCCGACCATAATCTTGATAAAAATATAAAAACCCCTTTTTCATAAACGAAAAAGGGGCTGCAACGCAATTGTATACGTTCGCATCCACCCTTCTCATCTACACAAGATCCAAAAATCCTGTAGGAATTGGCACCGCGACGTTCATTCGAAAATGAACCGGCTGCCGGGCTTCATAGGGCCTGTCCCTCCGCCTCTCTTGATAAGAAAGATATCTACGTATATTATGTTCGTTTGTTCTATTTCTTGATGATACAAAACGGATTATATCCTTTTTGAAAATATCACGTCAATAGTAATAGCAGGAAAAAGTTTTTTAATCCATGACGCCGTTGCGGATGATGGTTGACTTTATGTGGAAGCGAAATGTCGCATCTTTGAACATCTTTCTCCATTCGGCCTGCTTCATATTTGCCTTCCCTCTTCTATTTGAACGATACACGATCCCGAAACCAGCTGGATCGACATTGAGGTCCTGTAATTTGTGTACTACTTTCTGCAGTTCTTTTCCGAGCTCTTCTTCCAGTGCATGTTCCATGATTTTCATCAACCTTGCATTCTCTAGCTTTAACGGGAGGGTTAATTCCAAAATCCGCGCATTTAATCGGATGTGAATATCAAAGATCGGGGGAGATACTTGGGTCAGCTCGATTTTTGAATGGCTGGAAATCGTATCAAAGACAAGCTGCACACGGTCTTTTTTACTTCCGCGACTCTTGGGTACCTCGCCAAAAATATGTGCAGGAACAGAAGTATCGTAGCTTCCAATGCGGAATTTTCCATGCATGAGCTTGATTAAAAAGGCTTCCTTGGGTGTGATCCACCCTACATAACGCTCCCCTCGAAATAATGCGACACCCTTGATTTGCAGCTCATTTCCCTTTCTTGCAATGTACGGCATGATCGGGTCGATTCCTTTGTCATAATAAGCTCGAAAAAACTCATGCATGGTGGAAGAAGGAATTTTTTCCCCTTCAATATTTTGCTCAATCATACGGTATAAATAGATTCCGATATTCCCTTCTTCCGAATAGGGATACGTTAACATATCATATGTTTCGCCT
This sequence comes from Brevibacillus sp. BD137, assembly GCF_041644655.1. Taxonomy (NCBI): domain Bacteria; kingdom Bacillati; phylum Bacillota; class Bacilli; order Caryophanales; family Paenibacillaceae; genus Brevibacillus; species Brevibacillus sp. BD137. The sequence continues at coordinate 62,278 of NZ_JAOTNO010000014.1, forward strand.
TCAAATAGGCAAAGATAAACCCTGCTGGAAATAGATGAATCCCGATACAACGTGTCAACGATACTGCCAAGCCCACGTCTTGCCAAGTTTTCACTGTAGATTGCGACACGAATCTGCCCACCCAATACTCTTTTATCTGATTGTAAATTAACCCGATCGCGGATTGATTTGCTGGTCTCCCCCGTTGCTGAGAAAATCTGTATTTTTTGTTTTGCCTCTGGATTAATGGAGGGCATGATTGCAGTCCCACGAATGTTTCCATCCTTTGACAAGTCATAGCCGACAGCTGTGGCAAGTCCAGTTTCATCAAAAATCTGCCGATCTCCACAGCCTGTGACCACCATGACGCCAGAACAACACAACGCCAAAAAACGTTTGATGAAGGGCATTCTCCTTTTTCGATCATCAAGCATCAGGCACTCTCTCCTTTGCTCTTCGATTTTGCCCGTTGCGTTCGCTGTTTCAGCAAAACCATCATGTACAAAAAATAGGGGTACAGATATACAACCCATATGCTAATTTTCCCATGCACTGTATAAAGCCAATTCATCTGCTGTCTGGAAAGCATCGTCAAGGAAGCAAGATAAATCACCGGCAAAATCCAATGCAATGAACTTCGCAAGTTGAAGCCAAACAAGCGCTTGAGTCCTCGCGCCGAGCACCACAAATACAGCATGATATTCGGCAAGATGACGATAAGCCACAACGAGATAACGACTAGCTCAAATCTTTCCAGAATGGGGAGGTACACCATCTTTTGCAGATTGAGTGTGGCCCAAATCGTCCTCATGAGCTGACCTTGGCTAAAAAAGACCAAGGTTACAATCATGAGAATTAAATAGATAATGTAAGTCACCAGCACCGCCAACTGTGCACTTTTATTTACCTTGTCCTTATTCTGTACATAGGGATAGACCACGTAGAGAACCTCAAAACCGACACTGGTCAAGGACATAGCCAGCATTCCTCTGAAAAGGTTCTCAAAGCTGGTATCCATGATCGGAAACAAATATTCCCACCGCGCAAATTGCAAAGGGAAATATATATCAAAGACTAGCCATAGCGTTGCAATTATGGAAAAAAACGTATAGCCCGCTATGACTCTTATCCCCCCCACAATGGTGTAGTACGCAAGAAAAAGAATGATTCCAGACAAAATCCACGTAGGTAAATTCGGGAACACCCAGGTTTGGACAACCTCAATGTAGCTGCGAAGAATGATTCCAGCTGTCATTATAAAAAAGGTTATATATATGATGCTGACAGCAGTTCCTAGCCACCTTCCAAACACATCATCTTGAATGCCGTAAATATCGGCCGAAGGGTATTTTTGCATGGTCTTGATAATGATCCACAATGTTAGATGAGTAACCAAGCCTGCAAGTACGACCGAAATCCAAGCATCATGCCCTGCTTCCCTCGCAACGATTCGTTGAAAGCCCAAGATGCCCACCCCAATTTGAGTAGCATGCACCAGCACCCCTGCAAGAAATGCCGTTATCGTATTGTCCTTACTTACATCGATGTTGATCTTCATGGCCGCCTCGCTTACTCGTCAATGTCTTTCTTCTCTTTGGCTCTATCCCTGTCAAAGCGCGATATTCGTTTTGGGTTAAAAAACTTGAGGCGTTCCGAAAGAGAGGATAAGGGAGCGCGTATAAAGCCATCCTTCCAATCTGAAAATCGCACGGGATAAATCGGGTACATATACGGACGCCCCAAGCTGGTCTGGCGAAGCAAGTGACTGGCCAAATAACTAAATCCGACCACAATGCCTAATGCACCCAGCAAACCCGCCAGAAAAATCATCGGAAAACGAACCACCCGGATCGTAGAACCGATCATATAGCTAGGCGCGATAAAGGATGACAAAGCCCCGAGTGCAACAATAATAATCAAGATATTGCTGGTGAATCCGGCCTGAACGATAGCTTGTCCGATAACAATACCGCCCACAATACCAATCGTCTGACCGACCTTGGTCGGCAGTCTCGCTCCCGCTTCCCGCAAAAGCTCAATGATCAGCTCCATCAAGAGGGCCTCCCACAACGGCGGGAACGGTACCCGAGAGCGTGATTGCGCGAGCGAAAGCAAGAGGTCAGCTGGAACCATCTCGTAATGATAGGTCAAGGCTGCTACATAGATCGGCGTGAGGATCAGGGACAAAATCATGGCAAAGATGCGCATGAGCCTGTTGAAGGTAGCAAGACTCCAACGCAAGTAATAGTCATCTGGCGACTGAAAAAATTGCAACAGGGTGGTAGGCCCGAGCAGAGCAAATGGGCTCCCCTCCACGAGTATGGCAATCTGCCCTTGTCGTAAACCGTGTATAGCACGGTCTGGACGCTCTGTTTGCTGAAGAGTAGGAAATAATGATTTCTCATTGTCCGCGATATGCTGAGCCAGTATGGTGGAATCCAGACTGGTGTCTAATTCCAGATCATTAATCCGTTGACGTACCGTATTCACATTTTCCTCATCGGCCGTCCCACTCAAATACAGCATCGACACATTCATCGGTATGGTTTTCCCCACACTCAATCGTTCATGGAACAGTCTTGGGGTAGACATATATTTGCGAATGATACAGATGTTCACATTCAACTCTTCTACAAAGGCGATCTGTGGACCGAGTACAACTGTTTCGATTTCCGGCGCTTGAATGTTTCTGCCAACTGTGCCATCACTGGGGAACGCCAAGCCATAGGACGATTCCTCTACTTGAATAACAATATGGCCGCTGAGTAAACGCTCAATGGCTTCCCCATCATCGAAGACTCGGTTGCTGCTAGACACTCCTAGATGCTGAGCAATCACTGCAATTTCGCTTTCTTCCAAACAAATCTCACGCAGCTTCGGGATGAGCTCGCTGTAAACAACCTTGGCATCTGCCATGGTCGATAAATAGAAAAGTCGCACGCGGCCTTCAGGTTCATCGATATGTTCAGTGACCAAGTCGCTTGTATGTGTAAACCAATTACGTGCACTCTCCCGATCCATCTACACTGTCACCTCAGCACTTAGAAAATCATGGTTAGTCTTTCCTAAAAAATACAAAAAAAACAGCACGCTTAGTTTTGCGTGCTGCTTTTCTTTTCTCCCACAGGTTGATCTGATGCTTCGGTAGGAGGTGCGATTTTTTCTTGGATAAACGACTGAACCTGATCGACATCCGGAACCAGAACTGAACCTGCGCGGTGCGATTCACGGAACATCCCCATTGGCGGCAACTGATAGTTACCTGGCTCTAGCGTGTTCAATTTTAATCCGAGTGAAGACAGCTTCAGCATGTCCACCGAGCTAATATTGGTTTGAACATACGGTGTTACTTCCTTCAAAATGGTAGGAAGCTGCATCAGCGTCGTACCATTTTTCATCTGATCCACGACTGCCGTCATTAATTTCCGCTGACGCTCCGTCCGTGTGTAATCAGAGGTCGCATCATGGCGGAAACGAACATATTGCAAAGCTTTGTCTCCATCCAGCTTTTGCAGACCTTTTTTCAGATTAATATCGTAGACACCTTTGTCTGTCGGGTCATGATAATACATGTTTTTTTCTACATCGATTTGGACTCCACCTACTGCATCAATCAAAGCCTTGAAGCCTTCAAAGTCAGTAATGACGTAACGATCTACTGGAAGTCCAGTGAACTGACTAACCGTTTCCATTGCCAGCTCAGGTCCACCTTCTACAATCGCAGAGTTGATCCGCGAGCTACCTCTACCGGGAATATCTACATACGTATCACGCAGGATTGAAAACATGTCATAACGTTTCCCCGTAGGATCGATGCTGACCAGCATCATGGAGTCAGAACGAGGCAGCCCGTTATTTTTCATCCCTCTGCGGTCTACTCCCATCAGCAGGATATTGACACGTTCCTTACCATCCCACTCTGGTATTTCCGCTGCTTTGGTGGAATTCCCACCACTAGGCGGTGCGATGTTAGGCTCTTGAATATTTTGAGCAAATTGATAAAAAGAGTATCCGTAATATCCAGCTGTCGTAGCTATCACGACAAGCAAAAGAAGCAACACTCGTTTCCATATTTTCATAAAGTCCACCTTTATTCTCTCTATCCTCAGTTGATGTCATCTCTCCACTTTGATTAGTATACTCGAATTTGCGGAAAGTGGAGCAGCCTTTATTTGGGTACCTGTGACATTGTAAACATTTCATTTTACAAAGTTTAGAATATTCGCTATACTATTCTTATCCTTACTGATAAGGGGTGCATTCGCGTGATATCACCGTCAGTTTTCTTCAATCGCTATCCACGTGAGGCCATTTTCTTCCTCATCGCCAGCTTTATTAACTCCTCTGGGAGTGCTTTTATGTGGCCACTTACTACCTTATACGTACATACCATTTTGCAACGCTCGATGACGGAAGCCGGATTCGTCTTGATGATCCAATCTCTCGCTGGCATCTTCGGCCAATTCATCGGAGGATCGTTGTTTCATCGACTAGGTGCCAAGCGTCTTATTGTCGGCGCATTGATTATTCAAGGACTTATTCAATTTTCCATTCCTTTCGTTCAGAGTTGGCCTGCCTACCTGATTCTCATGATGGGGCTTGGCTTTACCTTCAACCTGTCGTTTCCAGCGATTCAGGCATTTATTGGTTTCCGCTGGAAGGAACAGCGTCGCGAATTATTTAACATCGTCTACGTCGGCAATAATTTGGGGATGGCAATCGGAACCGCGTTGGCTGGCGTCATTGCCACTTTATCCTTCCAGCTCACTTTTTGGTTCAACAGCACGAGCACCTTATTGTTTGCCTTGTTCTTCTTCCTTTTTATGAAGAATATATCCCATCAGGAGCTAATCGGAGAAAACCTGGAAGAACAGCAAAAGCATCGCGTGAAAAACAACTTTACCCTGTTATTCCGCTACCAATTGTACTTGTTTATGGCATTGGGCGCAGCATTGATTTTCTTTTCCAATACGGTATGGAATACAGGCGTTGCTCCTTATATTACCGAACAAGGCATGCCGCTGTCTTCGTATAGCTGGCTGTGGACCATCAACGGGATTATCATTTTTGCCGGGCAGCCTATCACGTCTTGGATCAAGCGGCTGTTGAATCAGAACTTGTCTGCTCAACTCGTCGTCAGTGCCATCGCGTATGCTGTCGGTTTTGGGTGTATGCTTGTCTACCACGGTAGTTATTACGCATTTGTTGTCGGAATGGTTATCACTACATTTGGAGAAATGCTCATCTCGCCGACTATCCCTACTTTTATATCGGAAAAAACCGGAGAGAATGCACCCTTTTATTTGGGGGTCGTAGGGGCGATTACAACTGGTGGAAGGCTCTTGGGGCCGTTGGCTATGGGGTTCATGTATGACCATGGTGGTATTCATCCAACTCTGTTCTTGGCAACGCTTGTCTCTGCGGGTTCGGTCCTGCTCTGTCTGTTACACGCTTATTTTCATCGGGAAAATCGAGCAGAGGTTGCTAAATACTGATTTCAATTGCAAAGAAGCCGCCCGATCCTTTTACAGGACGAGCGGCTTTTTGGTTGAACTCAATCTGTCGAGGGCATTCTCGACAGCTAATAAAACAATGACAACGATATTCAGTTGGTTCTTTTTCTCACGGATGAGCAGGTAAGCGACTTTCCGTTGTCTTGCGGACCAAGGCCGATGATGTACGGTACCGCCACACGGCTCCATTCTACCGGATTTGGTGCGGTGTCCACATCTTCTGGCGAGCATGAACGGAGCATGGCAGTATCGATACTGCCTCCTGGATCAAGCGTCACGGCGGCCATTCCCTCAGGTAATTCGGCTGCCAATGATTGCGTCAATCCTTCGATGGCGAACTTCGAAGCGCAGTACGGCGATAAAAACGCTTCCCCGTGTCTTCCCCAGTACGAGCTGATATTGACGACGACTCCTCCATTTGCGCGCTGAACCATATACGGTAAAAAGGAGCGAATCACATAGAAAACGCCATTCACATTGATGTCCATCACTCTCGAAAACTCATTTGCCTCAAGACCAATGACTGGACTGTTCCGGTTGATAATAGAAGCATTGTTAATCAACAGATCGGGAACGCCCACCTCGGCTCTGACTTCCTCTGCCCACTTTTCCACTTGCTCCATGACCGAAACGTCGACGACAGAAAAATGATGCTGTTCTCCGAATTGCTGACGCAGTCTTAGCACCTCTTTTTCCGAACGACCGCAGCCTGCAACTGTCCAGCCTGCTTCGTGAAAACGCTCGACCATTTCCCTGCCCAAACCACGTGTCACGCCTGTAATCACTACCAGCTTGTTCATTTTCTCTCCCCTTATTATTATACTTATTAAACATTTTAGTATAATAACAAAAGGAAATCAATGCCAAGAGATTTGAGTTTGGGCTGTAGTGGTGGGGAGGAAACAGGAGAAAACGCTCAGATTCTAGGTCCACCCACTGGGGGATTGACTGCCCGACTCCATGCAAAAAGCGAAACCGCGTCCAAAGTGGTCCTTTCAGGATGTGCTTTCAGAGGTGGACGCTTAAGGGCGTGTTTCGCTTTTTGCATTGCGTCTCGGTCGATGTCCCTAAGATCTTCGCTTTTTTCTCCTGTTTCCTCTACGAGCTTTCCCTGTTGATCGGTTTTTAAATACCTTAAAAGAATGTAAAGATGCCATCAGTAACGACAGAGAAGAATATTTCCAGGCGTAGCGACTTGTGGAGTCCTACCGAGCGGAGAAGGGATTCGCGGGCAAAAGAAACGCAACCGTGCCCATACGGCGTAGCGGCTACCACTTTTGCGTTTCCCCGTGAATCCCTTCGGAGCGGACAGCCTTAACCCTCGATGGACGGAGCCTGGAGCCTAGACTGGAAATATTCTTCTCTTCACTACAGCCCCGTTTCAAGTCTGTAAAAAAAAGACGCCCGTTACCGGGCGCCTCGTGATGTTTCGGACTTCCTTATTTGTAAGTGTCGTAAGCGTTGGTCAACAAGCCAGCGATTGTTGCCAGTTCGTTGTTCTCGATTTGATGACGCTCGATCATGGTCATGATTTTGCCGTCTTTCATGATCGCGAAGGATGGGGAAGACGGTGCATATCCTTCGAAATACTCACGAGCTTTTGCTGTCGCTTCCTTGTCTTGACCTGCGAATACCGTGAAGATGTTATCCGGCTTTGTAGCGTGATTCAAGGAATGTACAACTGCTGGACGAGCGAGTCCTGCTGCGCAGCCACAAACCGAGTTCACGACAACAAGTGTCAGGCCTTTTGCATTTGGCAGTGCTTGCTCTACTTCTTCAGCAGTGCGAAGCTCTTGAAAACCGTTGCGAGTCAACTCATCGCGCATCGGTTGAATTACTTGGCTCATATATGCTTCATAAGACATCATTGGGCAACCTCTCCTTTGTATCACGTATTCAACTTACTTATTATTATACCCCGACTGCGCCTACCCGAGAAAGCAGAAGCTACACTTCCATCAAAATGGTAAGAATCATTGGGTTACGGCCTGTTTTTTCATATATGAACGGCTTGATCACTTCATTAATCTGTGACTTCAGCTCAGACCATTCCTTGATTTTCTTATCCAATGCTTCTTGCAGACGCCCACGAACGAGCTGTGTCGCTTCCTGAATCAAGGATTCCGAACCGCGTACGTATACGAACCCGCGGCTCACGATATCTGGGCCCGTCAAAATTTTGAAGTTCTTCATATCCAGGCTGACAACTACAACCATCAAGCCATCCTCTGCCAAATGCTTGCGATCGCGCAGAACGATATTGCCGACGTCGCCAACACCGCTGCCATCAATGAGGACAATCCCTGCTTGTACTTTGCTGAGCCACGCTTTTTCGCGGTTGCAATTCAGCACTTCGCCGTTGTCCATAATAAAGATGTTGCTCTCCTCGATCCCAACCTGTTGGGCCAGCTTGGAGTGAGTCTTGAGCATCCGGTATTCCCCGTGGATCGGGATGAAATATTTCGGACGAATGAAGTTGAGCATGAGCTTCAATTCTTCACTGCTGCCATGTCCAGATGCGTGGATGTCAAACGCATGACTCAATACCACGTTGGCACCTGCACGGTACAGCTTGTCTATCGTGCGACTGACGTTGATTGTGTTCCCAGGAATCGGGGATGCGGAAATGATCACCGTATCTTCCGGATAAATGGAAACAGTACGGTGCGATCCGGAAGCAATTCGGGTCAACGCTGCCATCGGTTCACCTTGACTACCCGTGCAAATAATAAGCACTTGGTTGTCCGCGTAGTTGTCGATGTGCTTAATATCAATCAACATGCCCTCTGGCATTTGGATGTAACCCAGTTCTTGTCCAATCAAGAAAACCTTTTCCATACTGCGACCAATAACCGCCACTTTGCGATTGCACTGCTCTGCAGCATCTACCACCTGTTGCAGGCGATGCACGTTGGAAGCAAAGGTAGCCAGGATGATGCGTCCACGCGCTTTGCGTACCACATCGAGAATCCCTTCCCCTACCGTTCTCTCCGACATCGTAAATCCAGGACGCTCACTGTTCGTACTGTCGGACAAAAGCGCCAAGACGTCTCCACTCGCACCAATGCGTGCAATTTTTCCGTACTCCGTTGTTTGTCCGACTGGTGTCATGTCAAACTTGAAGTCACCCGTGTGAATGACCATTCCCTCTGGTGTATAGAGCACAACTCCCAGGGAATCCGGAATACTGTGGTTCGTCCGGAAGAATGTCGCCTTCAGCTTCGCAAAAGGAATTTCCGTATCTTCCGAAATCGGAATCAGCTTCACTTCATTCTGCAAACGGTGCTCTTCCAGCTTCGCCTTGACCAAGCCCAGGGTCAGACGACCACCGTAGATCGGCACCTTAATTTGCCGTAAAATATAAGGAATCGCACCAATGTGATCCTCATGTCCGTGCGTTAACAAAAGTGCTTTGATCTTGTGCTGGTTATCCTTCAGATAAGAAATATCCGGGATAACCAGATCAATACCAAACATTTCATTCTCGGGGAATTTCACCCCGCAGTCAATGATGATGATTTCGTCCTCATACTCGACGCAGTACATATTTTTTCCGATCTCGCCGAGGCCGCCCATCGCGAAAATCTTAACGTCGCTCAATCTCTTTCCTCCTAACATCGTCGTGCATGATTATGGGAATCCGAACCAAGCATGCCATTCTTATTATATCACAACGTAAGACGTTCGTTTCACCCAGTCTTGTCTATTCCACACATTCATCTTCGGTCAATAATCGAATACTGATACTCCAAATCGGCAACTCGTTCATCGGTAACGGTACTAGCTCTCGCCCAGAAATCGTGCTTCGCATAAGAATCGTCGGTCCATACCTCCGTTATTTCTCCTGAAGCGAGCTTTAACGGTATGGCCTCGACCTCTTTTAATACGTTGCCGCTTTTGTTTTTCAATCGCAGCTTTAGATCGATCTCCACCGGCTGGTCCGACTGATTTCGTACCAGGATGAGACTTGAATACGGATACCCGACACAATTTTTGGTACACTCTTGTCTGCTGTATACGAGGGCGAGATCAATAGGCTTCTCGTTGTCCATCTTGGCCTCTTTCCACTGGTCTTTTGCTTTTTGTACGACGATGACGTACTCCGCTTTCTTCAAAAAGGGACCCATCCCTAAAAAGGCAGCAGCAAAAAAACTAAACAAACCAAAAGCTGTGCATAGAAAAACGAGGTTCATCTTCCAAAACTGTTTTCTCATCGTGATCAAAAAGCCAATATACAGGAGAATACAAACAAACACTAACAGGATACAAAAGTATAAAAAGACCTCCAAATCAGACTCCGTAGGTAACACCGGAATGCCATACTTCACTTGCCAATATACATTCACGGCAAAGCAGCCTCCGTAAATCAATACGGCTGAAGCAATCGTCAGCCCCCATTTTTTCCAGAAAGGAGGCTTTTGAAAAATCGCCGTAAGAACCCCCACCAAAACAGGAACGTTAAATAAGGGAATGAGCAAGTAATGCATCGAAAACCTCCCGCACTTCATTGTCATTATTTTCTACGAATGATATTCCGAAAAGTCTTCAAAATACATGGCAAACCATTCGAAAAAGAGAGGGAATAGCAAGTGCAAACCGCTCGTCGCCTATTTCGCTATCGGAACATGATGCCCCTTCTCTCCACCGTCCTTTTCCTGCTCATCTTTCAGCCGTTCCCTACCTATGCCCAGCCTCCCTATGCAAAATGGGGCAGGCTCGCGATGCAGGAAACGATGAAGCGATATCCAAACGCTCAAATTGTGGACTACCTGCATGTCGGACGAAAACAAAAAACGCCCACCACGTCAGAAGAGACGTTTAAGCTCTTGCTTCAAGAAAGCAATCGCAGGTGGGCGTTACTCGTTCATATTGAATTCGTGAATCAAACAGAAGAGGTCGTAAACATCTTCTATGAGGAGACCCGCTAGTCAGCGAGCTGTACCATCTCTTTCATCATGACTTCCAGTTCCATGTTAGCTGCCATCCCGTACGCGCGACGCATGTTTCCCTCTCCATCCACAAGGAACATGCGAGCCGTGTGGGAATAAGAACCATCTGGCTCCTTAATGACCATCAGACCAAAATCCTTCGTTACTTTCTCTACAGCCTGAGCGTCCCCACGCAGGAACTTCCAGCCACTCTGATCTGCCTTGAACTTGGCTGCATAGTCCTGCAAGACTTCCGGCGTATCGTTATCAGGGTCAAAGGAAATGGAAACAAACTCCACTTTGTCTCCGAACAGTCCCTTTTCTTTCAACTGATCTTGCAGCTTGGCCATGTTGAACGTAGTCGCCGGACAAATATCCGGGCACTTGGTAAACATAAACTCTACCAGTCGTACCTTGCCAGCACTTGAATGAAATGTATAGGTTGTTCCGTCACTGTTGTCTAAGGTGAAGTCTGCGATCGGCTTCAATACCTCGATCTTCTCTTTTGTCATGTAATTATAACCAAATACTCCGACGATAGCTAAAATGATAATACCAGCTAACACAGGAAACCAATGTTTCTTCATTGCAGATTCCTGCTGCAATTGTGCTCCTTCACTCATCGGTTGCTTCCTCCCTGCTTGTCCCATGTGTGATGCCTCCTGATTACACACGGGAGGCATTCACACTGTTTCTATCTCGTTTATTGTTCCACTTCACCTGGCCATGCGAGCATGCCGCCAACCATATTCGCCACGTCATACCCTTGTGCACTCAAATACTCTGTAGCTGTATTGCTTCTGGCACCACTGCGGCAAACCATCACAATCGGAATGTTCTTATCCAGCTCATCGATACGATGTGGCAAAAAGCCAAGTGGGATCAGCTTTGCCTCTTTAATGTGACCTGCATTCCACTCATCCACTTCACGTACATCAATGACTTGCAGTTCCTCTTTGGCTTCCAGCTTTTCCAACAGCTCTTGTGGTGTCATTTCCTTTACTCCATGGCTCATCGCTATTTATCCTCCTATATGTACGATCAGATCAGTTGTAACCACCTCCATGATATCACACGCTTTTTTACTTTTCTAACGCGAGGAGCACTTGGCTTCACCCTGCATTGATGCTCCCTATTTTCTACCATTATCTCCTATTTCGCTGCGGCAGTAGCCACACGGGATGTGAACAGCTTGAGACAAAACCGTTACAAATTAATGGCATGAGTAAGCCACCTTCATTCATATATACATAAAAACCTCCCTGATAACTGTATATTCCACATTGACAGCACGGATTTATTTTCATACAATTACGACAACAATTATTTTCATCAAGAGCGGTGGAGGGACAGGCCCTACGAAGCCCGGCAACCAGCAGACTAGCTGCATGGTGCCAATTCCTGCAGAATCCAGTGATTCTGAGAGATGAACAAAAGCCCGTGTATGCTCGGAGCCTTCTTCTTCTCAGGAGAATGCTCCGTTTTTTTATTCGCTGATTCCCCATAGTAAAAGGAGAGATGGACATGTCCGATCAACAACAATGGAAGCCAGAAACACTTGCGGTACACGGTGGGCAGGAGGTTGACCCTGTAACAGGCTCACGTGCTGTTCCGATCTATCAGACAACCTCCTATGTTTTCCGCGATACGGAGCATGCAGCCAACCTGTTTGGCCTAAAAGAGTTTGGGAACATCTATACACGCATCATGAATCCCACACAAGATGTATTCGAGAAGCGTGTTGCTCTGCTCGAAGGTGGTGTTGGTGCACTCGCGACCGCATCCGGGCAGGCTGCCATTACATTCGCCATCTTAAATATTGCACATGCGGGTGACGAGATTGTCGCTTCCAGCAGCCTCTACGGCGGTACCTACAACCTGTTCGCCCACACTCTTCCCCGCCTCGGTATCAAGGTTCATTTTGCAGATCAATCCAATCCGGAAAATTTCCGGACCTATATCAATGAAAAGACAAAAGCCGTGTTTTGCGAGACAATCGGCAACCCGCGCATTGATGTCGCTGATATCGAGGCGATCGCCCGTATTGCTCACGAGAATGGTGTGCCCTTGATCGTGGACAACACTTTTGCGACTCCGATTTTGTGCCGTCCTTTTGAGCACGGGGCCGATATCGTCGTGCACTCCACCACCAAATTCATCGGCGGCCACGGAACAGCAATTGGCGGTATCATCGTAGACTCAGGAAAATTCGACTGGAACAACGGAAAATTCCCAGGTCTGACTACACCAGACCCTAGCTACCATGGCGTCGTCTATACAGAAGCAGTCGGTCCGCTTGCCTATATTATCAAGGCACGTGTCCAGCTCCAGCGCGATATCGGAGCAGCAGTCGCTCCGATTAACTCCTTCTTGTTCCTGCAAGGATTAGAAACTCTACATCTGCGCATCGAGCGGCATAGCCAGAACGCCTTGGCAGTAGCCCAGTTTCTCGCCAATCACTCTGCCGTAGAGTGGGTGAGTTATCCGGGATTGGAGTCAGACTCCCAGCGTGAATTGGCCCAAAAATATTTGCCAAAAGGTGCCGGCGCGATCCTGACCTTTGGCATTCGCGGTGGCGTTGAGGCAGGAAAAACACTAATCGAGTCAGTGAAGCTGTTCTCCCATCTCGCAAATGTCGGAGATTCCAAGTCACTTATCATTCATCCAGCGAGCACAACACATCAGCAGATGACAGAAGAGGAGCAGGCAGCAGCCGGAGTGACTCCGGGACTTATTCGCCTCTCCGTCGGTACAGAAGCCATCGACGATATCCTCTCTGATCTGGAGCAAGCACTACAGCGTGCGTTGCAATTATCCACGGTCGGCTAACCATATCTTTACAGAAAGAAGAATCACATGATCTCTTTGGATAGAGATTTGTGATTCTTCTTTTCCTTTTGTCATTTCGTTCGAAAAATATTGAATTTAGAATTCGTATTTTATAAAATACATAATTATGTACAAATTCTGGAAGGATGATCACATGAAGATTTTGAACATTGGCAGTGAACGAACAACCTATCGGGTCGAGCTCTCGTATTCTCCTTTATTCGAAGCTGCCTTGGGAATCGCTGCCGCTACCTACGACCAATTGCATCACACGATGGAGCACCCTCCTGCCTACTGGCGTCAACTGTTGGACGAGCTTTCACCTTCTGTACGGCAAGAGGTCGACTATGCGAAGGAACACAACACGTGGAAGACGCTTTTGCAACTACTCGATCTTTGCCCATTCGCTGATCTAAATTCCTTTCTCTCGTATGTCAGAGAGCTCTCAATCGAACAGCTCCGATACGAAGCCCTCCCTTACCTCGGTGAAAATAGGCAGGAGGCACGGCGGAAGGCTGCACAAGGAAGCAAGGATGATTGCGCCGCTTTGCAGGAAGCGTGCCGTGCGCACCTCTTTTTTGAATCGTATATCGGACATATTACTTCCGTTGATGGAGAAGTGCTGCGGAGTCATATTCTCCAGTTGATGGAAGGCTGGTATACCACTCACATTAAGCCCCGTGAGGAAGAAATCGTTCGCATGCTAGAACGGGATTGGTCGCAAAAGCAAAACAAGCTAGGAAAGCTAACCTCAGAAGCCCTGGTGGAGTATGCGACGGGATCGAGCTACCTTCCAGAGCCTGCCGTGACACGTGTACTGCTGATCCCACAAGCGATCTATCGCCCGTGGACCGTACAGGCCGATGCTGTCGGAACGAAAATTTTTTATTACCCTGTTGCCGACGAAAATTTGCACGATGCTGTAGATCCTTATCAGCCACCCCCATCACTGGTGCAAGCCTTAAAAGCACTTGGAGATGAGCACAGGCTGCGCATGGTCAAAATGCTGGCGGAAAAGGACCTGAGCCTGCAAGAGATAACCGATCAACTCTCTATGGCGAAATCGACAGTACACCATCATCTGTCCATGCTGCGGTCTGCCCATCTCGTTGAATCAGCAGGCTCCCGTTACAGACTCCGCCGTTATACGCTGGACAAGCTTCCTCTGTTGTGGGATGAATTCCTGGACAGGAGCACCTCATGAACCAAACCGCTGTACAAGCCTCTGTCTGGCAGCAGCGTTCTTATCGTTGGATTGTTTTCGGTCAGCTCATTTCAGAACTAGGCGCCTCACTCGGTACCCTCGCCAATAGCTGGTTAATCTATCAGGCAACAGGCTCACAAGGTGCGGTCGGACAGATGTGGCTGCTGTATTTCGTGCCGTCGCTCGCCATTCAGCTGGTAGCCGGACCGTACATCGACCGATTCGATAAAAAGCGTGTCATGCTTTTTTCTCAATGGATGCGAGCGGCTGCCTTTTGTTTTTCCTTTGCGGTCATTACTTCCGGGACGGAATCGCTCTGGCCTCTGTATTTCACTGCCTTGATCAACGGTCTCGTTCAACCGCTGTATGTGCCAGCAAGCCAGTCGCTCCTCCCTGCTCTGGTCAAAAGAGAGCAGCTCCTCCAAGCCAATGCCTATTTGGATAGTGTCCTGCGCATTGCCTTGATTACAGGTCCGCCATTGGCTGGGATTCTCGTGGCGAGTATCGGCGGTGAGTCCGTACTTGCATTGGTCGCGATCAGCTATGCGCTCAGCGGTTTCTTTCTGGTTCTTTGTCCACTCGCCCCAGCGGATACCGCCAACAAGAAGCAATCGTGGTACGTCATGTTTAAGGCTGGTCTTGCGATTTTTTGGCAGAAGCCCCTTCTACTCTGGCTCGGTCTGTACTCGGCTCTCGTCCAATTTGCTGTCGGAGTCACACTTGTACTAAACCTGCCTTTTGTAGCCGGCGAGCTACAAGGCACCTCGTTTTATGTAGGCTTGTTTTTGGCTGGCTATCCGCTGGGATATTTCTTCGGCTCATTGCTCGTGCCTCGCTTCCGTAGCAGCCTTGGACAGCCCCTGATCATGTTGGGGTCACTGGTACTAGGTGGCTTGAGCTTTGTTGCAATAGGCTTTACCCATGACATCTGGCTTGCAATCACCATCGAACTACTGGCTGGTCTGTTTGCTCCCTTTTTCCAGGTACACAGCACAAGCCTGTATCAGCTTCACGTTCCTTCCGAGCTAATGGGGCGTGTACTGTCTGTCCGCTTGCTCATCGTGCGTGCGACGATGCCCGTCGGTATTTGGCTAGGCGGACAGCTAAGCGATCAGGTAGGGATTCGCCCTCTTTACATATCTGTAGGGGCCGTCATCGTGCTCGCCGCGCTTACAGGATTATTATTTCGAAAATTTGTAACTAACAGGATATTCCATATATAATAAAAATCGTATGACTCCGCATTTTTGAATGAGAAAAGGAGAATTTTCATGATACATCCGACATTGGATAACCTTCAGCATGCTATCAGTAGCGTCATCGTGGGAAAGGAAAGTCAGACCCGTCTATTAGTAACGGCCTTGCTTGCCCGTGGTCACGTATTGCTGGAGGACTTGCCCGGAATGGGAAAAACCGTGCTTGCCAAAACATTGGCGCAAGCGATTGGCGGCTCTTACAACCGCCTGCAATTCACCGCGGATCTGCTGCCATCCGATGTCGTCGGTCTTCACGTATTCAATCAACGAACAAGTGAATTCGAACTACGAAAGGGACCTGTTTTTGCGGATGTCTTGCTCGCAGATGAAATCAACCGGGCCACTCCCAGAACTCAATCCGGTTTACTCGAATGCATGGAGGAACGCCAGGTTACGATTGAAGGCGTCACCCTGCCACTCCCATCGACCATGCTGGTCATCGCTACCCAAAATCCGATTGAATCGGAAGGGACCTATCCGCTGCCGGAAGCACAGTTGGATCGCTTCCTTTTCAAGCTGTCTCTTGGCTACGGTACACGAGAGGATGCCAAAGAAATTTTGCGGAGATTCCGCAGCGGCTCCCCATTAGAGGCAGTCGAGCCGGTCATCACTGTCGAACAAATTGCGGCTCTGCAACGCGAGGTCACGACCGTTCACGTCAGCCAACCGGTGGAAGACTATATCATCGAACTGACGGAAGCGACTCGCCAGCATCGCTCGGTTGAGGTCGGCATCAGTCCACGCGCCATGCTCGCCCTGTTGCGATCCGCCCAAGCTTACGCGTTCGTTTCTGGTCGTACTTATGTCTTGCCCGATGATGTAAAAGTGGTGTTCCCAAGTCTGGCAGCTCACCGCATCCGCCTGTCCATGGAAGCAGAGCTGCACGTGACGGAGCAGGAAGTCGTGGAGCAAATCTTGACCAGCGTCCCCGCTCCCGTCGAAGAAAGCGTGTAGTGCGATGATCACCAAGCAAACCTTTCACGTAATCGGTTTTGTCTTACTGCTCTTCGCCGTTTTTTCCGGGCATTGGTTTTTCTTTCTGTTTGGGGGCTTTTTCTTTTTTCTCCCCGCTGCACAAGACTGGTGGGCCAAGTCCATGTCCAAATGGGTGTCGCTTGAGTGGTCCAGTGATCAAACGCGCGTCTTGTCAGGGACACCCGTGCACATTACAGTTCGCCTGCACAATCGTTCGTGGCTGCCTTTGCCTGCTACCTGGCTTCGCTTCACACTGCCGGAGCATGTCTCAGTGGAAGGTGCAGACGAGGTG
This sequence comes from Brevibacillus sp. BD137, assembly GCF_041644655.1. Lineage (NCBI taxonomy): Bacteria > Bacillati > Bacillota > Bacilli > Caryophanales > Paenibacillaceae > Brevibacillus > Brevibacillus sp. BD137. The sequence goes on from NZ_JAOTNO010000014.1 coordinate 79,254, forward strand.
CGAATCCTCAATCATCGGACGAGCGTTCGCCTGCGGTTTGATCTACCGATGCGGCAAAGTGCCACACGCACCTTGACTCTCATCCCAAACAAACGAGGCACAGTCTGGCTGACGGATGTGCAATCCGAGACATTGCCATTATTGGGAGAGGAGCCTACCGCCATGACACTGTCGGTTTCCTTTTCCTTGCTGGTCTATCCGCTGCCTCTTGCGCTTTCTCCCGTCGTACTTGCTGAATCGGAGCCGGACGGGAATCGGCTTTCTCGTCAGCGCCAACAGGATGATGTCACTTTTCAGCGTGGTGTTCGGTCGTACATGCCAGGCGACCGTTTCAAGCACATCCATTGGAAGGCAACCGCCAAAACAGGCTCGCTCGAGACGCGTCTTTTCGAGTATACAGCCCATCCAAACTGGAGAATCGTCGGGCATATCCTGCCCTCGTATGAACCCATGATGCAAAAGTATAACGATATCACCAATGAACGGACGATCTCCTGTCTTGCGGCTTTGGCTGGCCTGTGCAGGAGAAAATCGGTTGGATACGAGCTGTACCTCACCGTGAAGCAACGAGGACGTGAGCATTTTCATTTGCCTGCGGGAAGTGGCAAGGCACACCACTTACACGTCATGACCCAGCTGGCGCAAATCCACCATTTTGTGACAACGCCACTGGCGCCTGTTCTTCGCCGGTTAGAGGGAGCGCATGGGAAGGAAGCCATTCTCATTGTGACACCACGAATGGACCCATCCCTACAAGCCTCTGCGGAGCGCCTTATTCAATGCGGTCATCAGGTTGCGGTACTGGACGTTTCTTCTGACCCTGTCATCATCCAGCGCTTCCAGCATGCTCGTCTGAAAAAAAGGAGCGTGATGATGGGATGACACTCTCGTTGATGGGCCGGTGGACGCTCGCGTTTTGGCTGGAGGCCATGCTGACGGGCGTTTTCCTGGTATTGTTTGGGTATATGACAGCAGGCTTTGGTCAACTGCTCACGTTTTGCCTGGTCGCAGCGATCCTGCTCATGACCGGGGGCTGGTTGTACTATGGTGGTGGCGGTCGATTTATGCTCCATCTGTTGCTGTATCCCCTTGTGTTTTTCATCGGAATGGGCAGCTTCTATCTCTACGATTCTTGGCTTATCGCGCTTGTACTGGCTGCTGTTTATTTTTGGAGGGTACAAAGCGCTGCATCAAAAGGGTATCGACACGACAGTCTGCAACGCAGATTTGTTCTGGCGCTGATGGCGGGCCTCATGCAGCTCGTGATAGCAGTACTCTACACCTCCATCGTTGACCCAGGTTCCCATACACTCGCAGCCTCTTTTTCCATGCTTGTCTTCATCACTCTCAGCTATATGTTGGTGGCGATTGTGGCGTTCGTGCTGCGGGAAGGATCACTCTCTACGAGGCTACCTGCTCGCATCAGCTTGCTACTAGGCAGTCAAGTGCTCGGCACACGTTTTCTTTTAATCTCAGGCTATTTGGCTGTCAGCTCTATCGTACTTGGTCTCATCTATTGGATCTGGAGTTGGATAAAAGGGCCGGTCAGCGATGGGCTGTATACGCTCTTTGAGCCAGTGCTTATTTTCATTGTGGAAATGTTTGAGCAATTGTACGAGAAGGCGAACCAAAAACAGGCAGGCATGAAGGTACTCATGGAAAGTACAGGGCAAAAAGCAGATCATCCTGTGGTACAGATACAGCTCGGGGAATCACTCTTTTCTATTCTGCAGCCGTACTTAATCATTGCCTTCATCCTCGCCTGCGTGATCCTGCTCGGCCGATACATATGGAAAAAGCGCTTCAAGGGGACGATTACGTTAGAAAAAGAAGTGGCGGCTGCACAAAATACCGTATTGAGCAATGTTCCTCCCTCTACCAGTGAAGAAAGCTTAGAAAATGGCTCTGCCAAATGGTTCAAACAGCCAGTCGGCCCAGAGGATGATCCCACCCGATACGCCTACTATCAATTCCTTGTCCTCATGGAGAAGCAAGGAGTGCCGATCGAGCTGCATGAGACACCCCAAGAGTTTTTCAATCGCCTGCGGGAACATCCCTTGCTAGATGCAGGTCAGCTGGATGCAGTCGCTCGCATCACCCGTTACTATCAGCAATATCGCTATCAGGAAAAGGCGCTTCCCGAAGCGGATTTGACAGCGATGCAGCAAGCCGTGCAGACGCTCGGCGCTCGTTTCTCTGAGACATAATACCTCTCCACAACCACGTGCTATGCGTTAGCCGTGGTTGTTTTCTTTTTCTCTTGACATTGAGAAGTCCCTCCGGCATAATTTCTTCAATTTTGCCCGCTCCCAAAATGAATTCACCAGATGGTTAATTGAACGAGAAAGGAGGATGCTCGGTGCAAGATTTGCCTGACTGGCTGCGTAAGCATCTTCATGTCGCATACATACCCGGCTATGAGTTTTTCTTAAGTCTCCACGTGCTTGCAAAGCCAGAGCATCACACCTCCCGCTTGCATTGGGCGGAGGAGTTGCTCACTGCTTTACCTGCCCCGCTCTTGAAAAAGCTTCACTATTTTAGCTCCATGTCCAATCAGTTTCTCGATGCCATGGACTTCCTGGCACCTTGGGAGGAGTGCTTTGAGCATTCTGTTGAGGCCGCGTTGGAGCGTGTACAGGCGATGGATGCCGGAGAGTTTGCCCAGCTCATGATTGGTCCCGTCTATCATCCCAGACAACTTCACGCTTGGATGCAAGGACGTACAGACGAGATTTTTGAAGAGCTGAAACCAGAGCATCGGGAGCTTTTGCGCCATCCGCTCTCGACCAAACGAAGCTTTCTGGAGCTTTGCTACGACTATCTGCCTCTTTTCCAGAAGGAAGAACGGCGGATTGAACCGTGGCTCGTCCGCGCCGTACATGAGGCACAAGAGCAGATCAAGCTAGACCCGATTCCGTTTTTGTCGCAGGTTCACCCGCGCTTGAAGGTGCACGAGAACTTCTTGCAATTTCATAAGGCAAAAACGTACACATTTGGCTATTCGGAGCTGGCCCGTATCCATTTGCGTGTCTCTACTTTTGTAGCGCCGCATTTGTTGCTCGGCATTTACGACGACCATATCTCTGTGTGCTTATCCGTAGACGTTCCCGGCACCAGAGCCACCTCGGTGATTCCCGTTGACTTCATCAGCAAAATGAAGGTGTTCAGCGACACGACACGGACTGCGATTCTCAAATCATTATTGGCTCATCCTTACTGCACGCAGCAGTTGGCTGACCTGCACAACATCAGTGAGCCTGCCGTCAACAAGCACTTGAATCTGTTGGTAGACACAGGCTTTATCTGGAGTGAACGGCGGGGACGGTATGTGTTTTACCGCGCGATTGCATCACGGCTGGAACAACTCGCCGTCGATCTGCATGAGTTCATCGATATGCCTGATCCCGGACTTGTCTCTCCACCTGCTTCATCACATCCCTCAGAACGGAGGAAATAACGTGTTTCATGTCGCCAAAGCTACCTTTATCCGCAATACCCGCGTAATGCTTCGTGCCTATCCGTGGTCGTTTGTCATCGGCCACATTTTCTCCGGGCTGTATACGGTGCTGTTTGCCTTCTTTGCCTATCACTATGTATTTGCCGGGCAGTTAGATGAAAATTTCGCATATCTCACCGGCTCGTCCGATTACTTGTCGTACGCCATCCTCGGCGGAGCTTTTTATGCGTTTGCCGTCTCGACCTTGATGAATGTCAGCCGCTCACTCATTACGGAGCTTCGGGAAGGGACCTTGGAGGCCGTTTTGCTCACCCCTTCTTTGCGAAGAGGGTATTTTTTGGGGAATGTCGCCCAACAGCTCATGCGTACTTTGTTTGAATTTTCGGTGATTGTGCTGGTAGGGGCGTTGTTTGGGCTCACCCTCTCTCAAACAAATGTATGGAGCGCCGTCCTAGTCTGGATATTGTCTACAGGAGCTTTCTTTTGCCAGGCACTCGTTTTGGGCAGTCTCATGCTACGGTTCCGCGATACGTACATCACACAAAACACGCTGTTTGCTGTGATGGCCTTTGTCAGTGGGGTGACGTTTCCGATTCCGTATTTGCCTGAATGGGTGCAACCACTCGGTCTCATCATGCCGCTCGCGCCTGCGCTGGATGCTTTTCGGCAATGCGTGATTCAAGGAGCGCCGCTGCATGCTGTTTCCCCACAGCTGTTTCATATGGCAGCCTTATCCCTCGTCTATCTCGTCATGGGGGTGTGGGGCATACGTCGGATGGAAAAACGCGTCATGGAATCGATTTTCGGATAACGAACGAGGAGGTCAATAATCATGCTGATCGCAGAAAATGTACGGAAGGTATACCGGGTGAAGGAGAAAAAAGGCTGGTTTCGCCAGCAATGGACGGAGGTCGAGGCAGTTGCTGATCTGTCTTTTCGCATGGTACCCGGCAAAATTATTGGATTGTTAGGCATTAATGGTGCAGGAAAAACAACAACGATCAAGATGTGCTCCACACTGCTCACCCCAACCAGTGGCACGATCACGGTAGACGGATATGACGCGGTAAAAGACGATCGGTTCGTCAAAGCCAAGGTCAACATGATCGCAGGGGGCGAGCGAATGCTGTACTGGCGGCTGACAGGGCGGGAAAACCTGCAATACTTCGGCAGTCTATACGGTTTGCAAGGGCAGGAACTGCGTAATCGGATCGATTCATTGCTTTTGCAGGTTGGCCTGTATGAGGCCGCCAACACCCCTGTCGAGCGCTATTCCAAAGGCATGAAGCAACGACTGCAAATTGCCCGCGGCCTGATCAATGATCCGCGTTACCTGTTCCTGGACGAACCGACTCTCGGCTTGGACGCCCCCATCGCCCGGCAGCTTCGCAAGCATGTGAGTGAGCTCGCTTCTCAGCATGGAAAAGCCATTCTGTTGACCAGTCACTACATTCATGAGGTAGAGGAGCTTTGCGACGAGGTATACATCATCGATAAAGGAAGACTCGTGGCGCATGATACACCGGAGCACCTGATCAAATCGCTCCACCTGGATACAGCCTTACAGGTAGTGATCCCCTCTCTCTCCGACTCGCTTGATTACGATCTGCGCCAGCTGGCTCAAGATTACGACGGCTCGCGTGAAATCGCAGAAACAGACGAGCAGACCTGGGAAGTGAGATTACGGGGAAAAACGGATATGACAACTCCGCTGCTTTCCCTCTTGGCTGCTCACCAATCCCCCGTCTTGCATCTCTCCACCCAACAGCCATCATTGGAGGACGTCATCCTGCACATGGCAGATCGGAGGGGGGCATGAAACAGCTGGGTAGCCTGCTTTTGGCAGAAATCATCAAGGAGCATCGCCACTCGTTTCACAGCAAAATGATCTACTTCTCGCTCTTGGTCTGGCCTGTCATTAATTTCGTGACCGCGTATTATTCGTTTGCCCCGTTCCGGATGGGAGCTGATTCCCCTCTAGCCCGGTTCATCAGCTACGAGCAGTTGCCTTTGTTCCTATTGACTGGCTATTTAGGCTACATCTTTTATTGGTGCCTGGTGCAGTCTTCCTGGCAGATGAGCTTTGAACGGCAAGCGGGAACCATGGAAATGATCTTCATCAGTCCGGTCAACCGACTCGCTTTTCTGTATGGGCGTTCGCTTTCCTCGCTGATCGAGGGAGTCTGGCTGTTCTTTTGTTTTGTCCTGTTAGCCTTGTTTTTTGTCGATGGCATTCAATTGAGCGGCTGGTGGGCGCCTCCACTCGCCTTCCTCATTTTGCTGGTATCGGCCATCGTCTGGGGCGGCTTTCTCTGTGTGCTCTTTCTGTTTTCACGCGACGCGAGCTTTCTGTACACCGTCCTGGATGAGCCGATGCTAATCTTTTCTGGTGTCCGTCTGCCCCCGATGGCCTTTCCGGTTTGGGCCAAGGTCATTTCCTTTTGCTTTCCCCTGACCTACGCGCTTCAGTTGATTCGCGAGCTGCTGATGGAGGGGGCACCATTACAAGCAATGCTGCCGAGTATGGGACTTCTCGCCGCTGTCTTGCTCCTGCTGGTGACGGCGACTGTCGTGTTGCTGAAGCTGGCGGAGAAGCATATGAAAAAGACCGGGAACATGGTGATGTATTAAGTGCTGGTGAAAACCCAGATGAAGAGGATCTTAGGGTCGTGCTTTTGCTTCAGAAGGAATCGTGGTTGTAGGTTGTAATTCGGCTAGAAGTAGCTTTCCTCTCAGCGGGTTCCTACTTTTCCAGCTAATAATTTTCAATTACAAACAAACGAAACCTTTTCCAAAAATTACCGTCTTAAAAAGTATAATGATTTATGGAATCGGTAGGGGAAATATAAATTCCCACTTTCATATCGTTTTGACGGAGGTCTGGTCTTATGAAACGAATATTTTTATGTGTTGTTTGTATTGGGTTATTATCCGGATGCGGAGTTAGCACTCAAGGTCAAGAAATACACCAGCAAAACACCCCGATTGTTGATTCCGAGGCTCCAAAAAAACATCCAGAAGTAAGCAAAATCATCATCCAGAGAGGAAAGGAAATATTTATTTCGGACGTTTCCCCTATTTGCGATGGGCTTCTCGAAAACTCGATGGATTTGTACACCGTTGCTTATCGGAGGGATGGCAAGCTGATAGGCACAAAAGATGAGAAGGAGCTACCTTTTTTACAAGAGAGCCAACCTTATCTCCAAGGAAGTCTAGATGAGGGAGAAAGCACGCAAGACCATACGTATATTCGATTGGTCAGAGAGCCTTTTATTCCAGAAGTGGGAGTCAACGAATTCCCGAGAAAGGACATCGTGCTTTTCTTGGAACCTACCACTCCTAATGCTGCCTTTGTTGGCGTTCAAAACCCACAAAAACTAAAAGAATGGAAAATTTATCAAGTGGAGGATTATGGGGTATGGTTAAAAAAGCAAATTGATTTAGAACTCAATTTAAGTAAAGGCCTTTGAACGCTCCCACCACTTAGGCTATCCCCGTAGTCCCTACGGTTATGACAAAACGAGTACATTGGACTCTTCTCGGCTAAATACGGTAAAAAAACAAGAAGCACCCGTTTTGAGGTGCTTCTTGTTTTTGAAAAACAGGTTAGAGGCGCTTACGAACGGATTCCAGGTAGTCAATAACTTCATCGTAGTATTTGTCATGATTGGTACCGCCGTAACCTGCATCAGCAATATAACGTGCACATTTTTCTGACTTAGGATTATTTGTGCCCTTCAAGTAATCGATTAATTTGGAGTAACGCTTTCCTTGTAAGAAATCTGCAAACGCTTCTCCGTGAGTTGAACGGCCAGGAAAAGCCGCCCACCCTCTTATCCCTTCACCGATATTCCCTTCAGGGTAGGTCGAGTCTACATACATCATATTCGACCAGTTCTGGTTCTCAACTTGTGTATCATACTGAGACCACCCCGATTCCCCGCCCCACATTGCAAGGATTAATTCAACAGGCAAACCGTAGCAAGCATCACTGGTCCTTCCTGCTACTGCTTTAAAAGCATCAATAAAAGCAAGGATTTTTTCATTCCCTCTATTATTGGGATTGACCCCAACATATGTGTCTACAATTCCGTCAATCTTCACTCTTTTTGTAGGAATAGGCTCATACTTAGCCATTCTTCATTTCCCCTTTTTGATAGTTGATCAACGACTTTTTGACCGGTCAATGTCGCTTCACCTATCTAGGAAAAAAAACAGGAAAACTAGAAACCACTTTTTTACATTATTTTTTTAGCAGCTGGAGAGCAGAAGCAATTTGTTCGACTTCCTTTTCAAATTGGTTGGAGTCATTACTTACAGCTACATTGGTGCTATTCAATTGAAAATATAATTCTGCGACGGCTGCCTCAACATTTTCCTTATGATTCGAGAAGGAAATCCATTTTGCAGGAGTACCGTTATCGAGTTTGGTTTCTTGCTGTTGTATAACGGCACCCCCAAGTAAAACTTCTTGAGGGGATAAACTAATTTCTAATGTTTGATCACCTTGCTCATTTTCGAATCGGAGAGAAATCTGTTTTGTTTGCTCGCTACCGGAAATCTCCTGTAATGTTAAACCCTCTCTAACAAATAGCGGGACATAAATATTCTGTATACCAAATTTCTCTGCATCAGCCATTATTTTTGTTTTATTTTCTTCTGTCAATGTCAACGGTACAAAGCCCTGAGGCACTTCTTGCTTAATCATTTGTTGCTGCTGGGAAGCAGGCTCCTGTGATAGTTGACTTGGCTGTGAACATCCTGCAACTAAACCCACGAAACAAACAATCGGAATCATCAAGTTGTTTTTCACATGTAATCTCTCCCTCTAACTTCATGACAGTCTCGAGTATAAAGAAAAATAGTAATTTTTCCAATTTATGGTTTCTTTTTGTGCTCGTTTTTTACCTATGTATATGAGGGTCGAGAAATTTCAGGGGGAATGTAAGACTGTTTCAATTGGAAGTACAAATACATTATGGCAGGTGATTTTAGTGGAAGATGAAATGCTGAAAGAACGTTGTAGAAGAATCCTTAAGCGAATTGCTTGGAGAATGCAATACGCTGCTAAAACCCGATTTAATCGGGAAACCGCTATCATTGAGGAGGTATTTGGCGATAACTTAATAGATTCCATAGACTCGAGCATATACGTGCAGGAGCTACTCATGCAAATTCCCGAAAAACCCCGATTCATCATTAAGAGTATTGTGATAGACAGACTTACGGAAGAAGAGGTGGCCAAGCAGCTAAATATGACTCGACAAGGGGTACACAAATGCAAAAAGAAATACTTGAATGTATTGGCGCACAAAATCAGTCATTCTCCATCATTTTGAGACGTGCACAGTCCGGTGATACGCAAGCCTTACCTAGCATCCTCGATTTTCTCCTTCCAGTTATGGAGCATCCCACTTCTTTTATCAAGCTACCACGTGAAGAAAGCATAGATAAATGAAAACAGCCATGCTGGAGGTTAATCCGTCATGGCAAGGCAAGATGCAAGCATGATATCAACAGAACTTTTGAATGTCTGAGTTGCCGTGATTTCCGACGAACCAGTGGCTAGCTTATCGACTCAACTCTATGAGCGCTTTCCTTACTCCACCGTCAACAGCTTCTCCACAAATCCCCCAATTTCCCGTTCCCGATCAACAAAATGAACCTCCAAAATCCAATCGCGCGGGTGCCCGTTATGGTCCGGCTCTCTCATCGGCTTGTGATTGTCAGGGTGAATATAGTTGACGATATCATCCCCTTGAATCTTTTCATGCGGGAATTCGCCGATAAGATGCCCTGCGTGTGGACCACCGTACTCCCAGCCGTATGCTTTGGCAAGCTCGCACATGTAGGTAAACAGCTCGCTGCTCGTAATATCCGGCTTGGACAAAAAGTAAGTCTTGCCCTCGTCCCACGCTTTTTCAATATCGTCGCGCAGCTTTTGTTTTACCGGATCATTTCCAAGCACATACGTCCGACCAAGATCAGCTTCCCAGTCCTCAAAAATGGGCCCGAAATCGAGAAAGACAATATCTTCAGGAGCGACAATCAAATTCGGTGGGTTTTCTCTGTATGGATACAGCGTGTTTCTGCCCGCTCGCACAATCCGCTTATGCCAATATTTTTTGATCCCGAACAATTGAAAGGCCAGCTCGTAAATTTCCTTGTTAATCTCTTTTTCCGTCACACCGCTGCGAATAATGCCCTTTTCTTCGATGGTGGTAAATAAAAACTCAGCTTTGGCCTCTGCTTCGCGCAGTGCCTGATGTCTCTTCTCCAATAATGGATTCATCGTTTAATAGCCTCCTTTTCCGTTTACGGAAGAGCTAACTCATACCTCTCGCCCAACTCTCGCAATTTTGCGATAATGGTTTGCTCCACATGATCGTCCATGGCGATTTTTTCCTTCGCTAATGCAAGCAGCGGTTGATACTCGCCAATCAATACGGAATGATGCGCTTTTTCAAACAGCGGCAAGTCATTCATGTCATTGCCAAAGCAGATGAACGGCTCCCCTGCCACATCGAACCGATTCAGGGCAGCCCATTTATTCACTCCCCGATAAGTAAGGTCGAGAATGCCTTCTGCGGAATGGTAATGCAGCGTAACGTCGAGTTCCTTGATTCTCGCCACCAATTCTTCGTAACGGTCACACGATAAAATCAGGATTTTCAGCACGGCATTCAGTTGATCCACGTCCACACGGCTGGCTGTCCGATTGGGATCGATATAGCTCAAAAAAGGATGTGCCGACACACAATTATGTGCGTAATTCCACGAGTCATCGATGAAATACTGCGCGCGATAATCATCGAGAATGCTGATGATTTCATGTGCCAAACGATCCGGGATTGGCATGCTGCCCTGCAAGCTCCCTCGGTGATGTGTCATCGCTCCATTCGCGCCAATAAGGAGATGGTTGGCAAACCGCTCATCGAGGACAGGCAGCATGTCACGGCACGGTCTTGCGGAGGCGAAACCTACAGTATGTCCCGCCTGTTCGAGTGCAAGCAGGCTATCCAAAATGTTCGTTGAGATCGGCTGACCCTTGAAGCAGATCGTCCCGTCCAGATCAAAAATAAATTTCATTTTTCCCCACCCTTTCTAATTGCTGTCCTGTCCATCGTAATGGATAGCCATTCGTGGCCAAAGGGACAGTTCGTTCAAGATGAGTGGGACAGAAACTGATCTGTTACTCGAACCAAGCGCTAGCCAACAAGCGAATGCCCTCCTGAATATCGTCGGGGGTCAATGCTCCGTACCCTAGTAATACCGTCGGCTGCTCCCTTGTATCTTGGAGCCAGTATCGGGCAGTTCCGTAGACTTTTACGCCTTTTTGATAGGCACGTTCCATGAGTTCCGCTTCCGTAAACTGACTTTTTACGGTCAAAAATACATGCAGTCCCATATCCTTCCCTTCTATTTCCACACATCCGTCCATGTAACGCGTGACTGCTTGAAGAAACACCTCTCGCTTCTCCGCGTAGTTTTTTCGCATGTGCTGCAAGTGTCTATACCAATAGCCATCGGACAAATACGCCGCTAGCGTCAACTGGTCCAAACGGGAAACAGGCTGATCGTATTCAGGCACGCGCTGGTGAAAACGCGATAACAGCTCGTAAGGAAGGACGACGTAGCTGACGTTTATGAGCGGCAGCAATGCTTTGGAGAGCCGCCCAATGTAAACAACCTTTTGGGGAGACAGACTCTGGATCGAAGGGATGTAGCTCTCTTGATATTTGAACTCCCATTCGTAATCATCCTCCACCAAATAAGAATGCGATAAGGATTGCGCCCACAGAGTCAATTGATTTCTTTTCTCTAGAGGCATCGTCATTTTGTTGATGAATTGCTGGGAAGGACTCACGTACATGACGCTTGCCCCGCTTTGCCTCAGCTCTTCGATCGATACACCATCTGCGTCCAAGGAAATACCGTGTACCCGGTAGCCACCGTTGAGAAACGTATTTCTCGCACCATCATAGCCCGGATTTTCTACGCCGATCACATGCTTCTCTCTGTCCAGAAGCTGGACGACAATCGACACCAACTGTTGCGGGGTGGCTCCAATAATGATCTGCTCCGGCGTGGCGAGGACTCCTCTTGTTTCATGCAGCAATTTCGAGAGTTCTTTTCGCAAGACGTACTCTCCCTGAGCCAGCCCCTCCACCATATACGTGCGCTGATGGTAGGAAATGAGCTTGTTGCGCAGCTTATTCCACGGATGAAAAGGGAATGTCCCCAATTCGATGTTGCCATAGCGAAAGTCATAGCGAATCTGCGGTATACGAGAGTCTTCTCGTTCTGTTACATGCCGCCTGGAAGGAAGTCCTGCCTTGTACGTCACCTGATATCCTTTTTTCGGAATGCTTGTGACGTACCCTTCCGATACCAGTAGCTGATAAGCAACTTCCACCGTGTTTTTGCTGACAGCAAGCGATTGCGCACAGCTTCTGATCGAGGGGAGAAACTCTTCATACGTAATTTCGTTACGCAATATTTCGTCTTTGATAAAGTGATAGATTTGGATGAACAATGACTCTCCCTCTGTAAAACGAATGGCCGAAAGCTCTCGCACCGAACAGGAACCCCCTTCCTTTTTTGTTTTAGTCTACTACATATTATAGTAAGCCTGAATGAACAAAAGGTCAGCTATCCGCCAGAAGGCTTGCTGTATACGCAGACGCGATCCCCATGGAAATTAAGCCCAGCAACCCAAAAAAGGCTCTCCCCCGACGATACAGTCGAAAGGAAAGCCCATCGCTCTTTTATCTGATTAAAACGCTCTTGAATATTGCTTCGGTGGCTGCAGCTCATCCGCCGACAGCTCATGAATCGCATGCAGTGCCCAATAAGGATCACGCAGCATGCCGCGACCCACTGCTACCAAATCCGTATCGCCATTGCCAATGGATGCTTCCGCCACTTTTGGATCATCGAGGTTGCCGACTGCAATGACAGGGACATCCAATGCCTGCTTAATCTCGCGTGCCAATGGTACTTGATAGCCAGGATGAACACCTGGACGGCCTGCTGAACCAATCGGTCCTTCCCCGCCGCTAGATATATGGAAAATATCCACGCCTGCTTCCTTGTAACGTCGGCACAGCTCCGTGCTGTAATCTAGCCCATATCCACCATCTACGTACTCTACGGCTGAGACGCGCATGATCAGTGGCATGTCAGCTGGAATGACCTCTTTGATTGCCTGAATAATTTCTACGCCAAACAGCGCTTTATCCCGCCCGTACTCATCATCTCGTTGATTTGTCAAAGGAGAGTGGAACTGGTGAACCAAATATCCGTGCGCACCGTGGATTTCAATGGTATCAAACCCTGCTTCCACTGCACGTCTCGCCGAGTCCTTGAACTTGACGACCATTTGCTTGACCTCTTCTGTCGTCAACGCCCGTGGCGTTTTGTAGCGACCACCTGGGAAAGCAATCGCGGACGATGATACAGGCACTTCTGCGTCTTCCGCTTTGCGGCCCGCATGAGCAATCTGTATGCCAATTTTAGCCCCATACTTATGAACCTCGGAGACGATCCGCGCATACGCCGGAGTCTGCTCGTCAGCCCACAAGCCCAAATCGCCGTTGGAAATTCTGCCATCCGGCTCGACATCGGTCATTTCCACGATGATCAGACCTGTTCCGCCTACTGCACGAGAAACGTAATGAACAAAATGCCAGTCCGTTGGTGTTCCATCGTGTGCATCCACGGAGTATTGGCACATCGGCGGCATGACAATCCGATTTTTCAAGCTAAGTCCTTTAAACTGAAACGGGGTAGACAACAACGCCATTTGCTCCACTCCTTACTTTTTTTCATTATCATGCCAAAAGTAAGCATGTTCTGCAATCCCAAGTTGCACTTTGTGAAAACGAGATATATTTCCGGCTGTTGTGGTGGGGAGGAAACAGGAGAAAACGCTCAGATTCTAGGGCCACCCGCTGTGGGATTGACTGCACGGCTCCATGCAAAAAGCGAAACCGCGTCCAAAGTGGTATCTTCAAGGATGTGTATCAGAGGTGGACGCTTAAGAGCGTGTTTCGCTTTTTGCATTCCGTCTCGGTCGGTGTCCCTAAGATCTTCGCTTATTTCTCCTGTTTCCTCTACGAGCTTTCCGTGCTTAAACGAGTTTTTAAACAATTAAAGATTGAAGAAGATCATCAGTTACGACAGAGAAGAATATTTCCAGACGTAGCGACTTGTGGAGTCCTACCAAGCGGAGAAGGGATTCGCGGGCAAAAGAAACGCAACCGTGCCCGCGCGACGTAGCGGCTACCACTTTTGCGTTTCCCCGCGAATCCCTTCGGAGCGGACAGTATCAGCCCCCAGCGGGACGGAGCCTGGAGCCTAGACTGGAAATATTCTTCTCTCCACCGCGGCCACAGTCTATGTTGCACTAAGTAAAAAAGCCATCCGCATAACGGATAGCTTTTATAAATATCGTCTTTCTTATTCCGGCATCGTGCCAATGTAATTGGATTGCGGGCGAATAATGCGGTTATTGCCTGCCTGCTCCAGAATGTGCGCACTCCAGCCAACCACACGGCTCACAGCAAATGTCGGTGTAAACAAATTGTCATCCAAGCCAACTGCGCGCATTACAGCTGCGGCAAAAAACTCTACGTTTGTATTCAGCTTGCGGCCTGGTTTGTACTCTTCCAGCAGCTGCAAGCCTACTTTTTCTACGTGTGTCGCCAGATCAAACCACGGATCGTTGGACGACAGCTCGGATGCAACGACGCGCAGAGCAGTTGCACGCGGATCGATCGTTTTATAGACACGGTGTCCGAAGCCCATCAAACGTCCGCCGCTCTCCAGCTTGTTCCGCAGCCACGGCTCTGCATTTTCCTTCGTGCCGATCGCCTCGATCATCTCCGTCACTTCGGATGGTGCTCCGCCGTGCAACGGCCCTTTCAAGGTTCCGATAGCTGCCGTAATGGAAGAAATCAGATCAGATTCAGTCGAGCTCACGACACGACCGGAGAATGTGGATGCATTCATGCCATGCTCCTGTGTCAAAATCAGGTACGCATCGAGTGCACGTACATGTGCCGCATTCGGCTTTACACCCTTGAGCATATACAGATAGTTCGCTGTATGATCTAGCTCCGGATTCGGTGCCACCGGCTCACGGCCTTCTAGACAAGCAAAGCGATACGCAACGATTGTTGGCATCTTGGCAGCCAGCGCAATCACCTCATCGATGGTTGGCGGGAAGCCGTGCGAGGAACTGCCCAGGGCCGAAACACCTGTACGCAGGACACTCATCATATCTACATCTGCTGGGATCAGCTTCAAGATTCCTTTTACATGCTCAGGCAGCTCACGGTTTGCTTTGAGCTTATCTTTTAAATCCGTCAACTCCTGCTCGCTCGGCAAATGTCCGAACCAGAGCAGGTGTGCCACTTCCTCAAATGTGTGGTGAATAGCCAAATCACGCGCCCAATGACCGCGGTACACCAGCAGTCCATTAATTCCATCCACCAAACTAAGGTCTGTTTCTGCTACGGCGATACCATCCAAGCCGATAGCCAAAGGATGTTGTTTTGTCATCATCACCACTCCATTTTCGTCTCTTTTCTCTTCAGTATAATCGATTCATAATCGTGAAGGGAAATAAAAGAAAACCGGATTTTTGATCACGTTTTACAATTAGTTAGCAGGAGCTGGAACTGCCTTCTTTTTACGTCCGTACGTCAGGAAGCGCCACAGCTTTTCCATCGGACCTCGATTAAAACGCTTCAGCCACAGCCAGCTTGCGAGTAATTGAAACGCATAGATCGGAAGCGCGAGCAAAAGCCAAGAAGAGAGCGGCATGGCCGTAATACCGAACAAAGCAATCAGAATGGTCATGATGACTGTCTGACCTAAATAAGTCGTTAACCCCATTTGTCCTGTGTAGGCAAATGGCTGGAGAACCTTCCTTGCCGAATCTCGATCCAGCAACAGAAACAAGCTTGCTATCAAGCACAGCGCCATAGGCAGTGTACTCAGGTCAACCAATATTTTATTCACCTGTTCAAGCTTTGGACCAAAGACGACACCGCTCGCCCAAACAATCCCTGCTGCGATTGGAAGACTGATTGCCAGAGTGGTAGTAGCGATTCGTTTTAACAACGGTTTATGCTCGCGAATTTGAGCAATCAAACCGCGTTTTCCCGCATACAAACCAAACAGGAACATCACAAAAATCGGTATCAGTGTCGTCTGGAATGATGCTACAAATGGATATACTTCTTGACCATTGAGCGTCTGTACAAGTGCCACGCCTTGAGTGAGCATGTACACTCCTCCCAGACTGGCTGCCACTGCTAGAATCGTAGAAGACTTTCTTCGATAAAATGGCATCAGTAAAAAGCCAAGAAGCGCGTACACCGTCAAAATATCTCCAAACCACAAAATGACGTGAATCACACCAATGAAAAACATCGCGAACAACCGTCTGCTGAAGAGACGAAATACTTTTTGTCCACGTTGTTCAGCCCGTGACATGAAAATGTAAAAACCCAAGCCAAACAGAAACGAAAAAATCCCGAAAAACTTCGTTTGAATGAATAAATCATAGCTTAAGCGAATCCATGCATCGATCCCTGCCTCTATTGGCATACGGACGTCTTCCGAATACATGATAAAGCTAGGCAAGTTCACCAGCAAAATCCCGAACAATGCCAATCCCCTTACAATATCAATAGAATAAATCCGATCCTTCTGTGTAATTGGTTCCGCCTGCATATTTGTCATTCCCTCCTGCTGTCTTTAAGCAGGGTTCAGTGTAGCATACATATGCTCATCAAAACTATCGATTCACCTTACCTCTACCTTACAGGCTTGTTATCTTCTATGTCCGTCCACCCGACTGAACAAGTGGCATCGGTGGATACAAGGAATGCAAGATTTCCATAAAATGTTGCGCTGGCTCACTAATTCCTGCTTTCGGTACCAGCAAATAAGATGCG
The DNA here is from genome assembly GCF_041644655.1 of Brevibacillus sp. BD137. Classification (NCBI taxonomy): domain Bacteria; kingdom Bacillati; phylum Bacillota; class Bacilli; order Caryophanales; family Paenibacillaceae; genus Brevibacillus; species Brevibacillus sp. BD137. Next base: position 95,679 of record NZ_JAOTNO010000014.1, read on the forward strand.
ACCTTTGGCAAAACAAGGCCTGGTGTGGGCAGTTCAATAAAACGGTTTTCAAACAAATCCCGATCGACAGCCGTCCGAGGCAAAAAGGAAACACCCAACCCATCCTCGATGAAGCGCTTTGTAATGTCTACCTGCGAAACAGCCATCGTACGCAAGGAAAGCCCCCTCTGACGCAAAAGCAACAGCAACTCATCCCAGTAGCCCGGGTGATTATGGGTCAGCAGACGGTTCGATTGCACCTCTTGCTCCCAATCAGGCAAGGGCGCCTCCATATCTCCGCCGCTGTGAGGAACTGCAAAAACAATAGGATCTTCATACAAAAGATAAGTAGACAACTGGAATTCCCCTGGCACCATCCGGGTCAGGCCCAGATCAGCCTGTCCATTTTGCACCAGCGGGCCAATTTCCACGGAGTCAACAATTTTAATCGAGATATCTACATCGGGATAGAGCTTGGTGTAACGGTGCAGCAAATGGGAAAAACGAGCACGGGCAATAATCGGGGAAACAGCCAGTTGAAGCTTCTCCCGATAGCCCTGTCTCCAAGCCTGCAAGTCCTCCATACTGCTATGCCACTGTTGAAGAAGTCCTTTTGCATGTGGCAAGTAGCGTTTGCCCGCAGCCGTTAACCGAACGCGTTTGCCAACCCGTTCAAACAGCTTGATCCCCAATTCCTTTTCCAATTGACGTATATGCTGACTGACAGTAGGCTGCGCAATGAACAACGCTTCTGCTGTCTGGTGAAAATTTTCTGTCGTGGCCGCGACCATAAACGTTTGCAGCACGCGAAAATCCACGTGATCTCCCCCCTGCTGTCGCTTTTTCTGTGTTCTATATGCATACAAAAGTAGGAAGAATGCAACTTTTTGGGTCTTTCTTCCTCATTTTTGAAGAAATTTACTGGAAATCGTTCTCCTTTTTCCCCCTTATGGTACAATACAAAATCGAGTGCGCAAAATCATTACGCACATTGGACTCACCAAAGAGAGAGAACAAAAGGGGAGAGAAAAGATGGAAACTGCAACAAACGTGAACCCACCGCGCAAAAGCAAGAAAAAAGCATGGCTGATCGCGGGGGCAGCGGCTGTCGTTGTACTGGGTGGTTTAGGAACCGCTTATGCCAAGTACGACTTGTTTAAGAGTGCAAAAACGATTTACCTGCAAGCGGAAGCGGAGAGCATGATGAAGTTTTCTAACGACGTATCCAAAGCTTACGGAGAATACCAAGACTACATGAAGCCGTACTTGGAAAAACCAGTTCACTCCACCACTGAGTTGAGTGACATTGCCCTAGATGCAACCATCCCAGACCCGCAAGCGCAAAAAATTCTCGACATGCTGGGCAAAGCGAAGATCGTGATGCAAAGCAACATCGATGAACAGAAAAATCAACAATCGGGGAACCTGGAAGTTCACCTACAAGATAAAAAGCTGGCCTCTCTAGAGTACTTCATGAATGATTCTGTTATGGGCTTCAAGCTGCCGGAGTTTTACTCTAAGTACGCTTATATGGACCTGAAAGATCGCGATGCACTTAAGCAAAAGCTGGGCGGCGAGGAACTGCCAAAGCGCTTCGTACGCTATAGCGATTTAAATGAAGCGATCAATTTTAACCAAGATGAACTCAAAACGGTCATGACTCCGTATGCCTTGCTGTATGCTGACAGCATCAAAGACAGCCAGGTAAGCATCAAAAAAGACGTTCCTTTCTCTGAAGAAGGTCTCAAGGAAGATGCACGAGAGATCACCGTTACTTTCAACGCTCAAGAAGACGCGGCTCTGACGAAGCAAATTGCAGAGAAAGCAAAAGCAGACCAGAAGCTGTTTGACCTGATCTACAGCCGCTACCACAATGTGGCTACCCTGATGCTCGACAGCGGCTACAAAGTAGAAGAAATCAGCAAAGAAGAATTCAAGAAAAATTACGAGCAAACCTTCGATGACATCATCAAGGATACAGAAGATACAAACGCCAAATCAACTGAGCAATTGAAAATGGTCGTGCTTGTGAATAGCGATCATCAAATCTTGTCCCGCAAACTCTTGGTCGACGAGAAAGGGAAAAAAGATCAATTGGTTTACAGCAGTGTTTCTTACGATAAAGGCGCAGAAACATACTACCGTTACTCCCTGCACAACCTGTCTGATCAGCAAAATGGCGAAATGTCTTTCACCTACAGAGCGACAAAAGAAAAAGACAAGACAAAGGGCAAGTTCAGCATCCTAATGAAAGAGACCGACCAGCCAATTCTGGACCTCTCGACTACTTTCGATACAACTAAGCAAGACAAGAAAACAACCGGAAAGTATGACTTTGCACTCGTAGCGGCAGACGAATATTCCTCCAACCCTGTCGCTCTGACCGGTAATGTTACCGTGAACGAGACGAAGACGGACAATGGTGTAGATTCTGACGGCACGGTAAAAGTGAACTTCTCGAACCCTACTCCGGATATGCCAAAAGGCTTTAGCTTCAAGCTGAAGTCCAAAGCAGAATTCGGCAAAGCACTGGAAATTCCAGCTATGACTGCTGACAACTCCATCAATTTCGTTACAGCGACTGACCAACAAATGATGGAAGCGCAACAAGAAGTCATGCAAAACGCAGATAAGTTCATGAATGAACACGCTGAGCTCGTGCAACAGTTTATGGGGCCTTAATTGTTTCGTGATAAGAAGAATCCGCTCGTAATGGTCAAAGCTATATGATAGTCATTGAAAAAGTGGCAAGCTGACATCGGTCCCCAACTGATGTCAGCTTTTTTCAGTTTCCTAAGTATTCTAAATACGCGAACGATCGCCAACACGCTGACTATTTTGCAGAATAAACACACTCAATCGTTATTATCCCCCTAACTCCTTATTCTTTGAGTATTTACCCTAACAATGATCAACGCATTTATTACTATAGAAAATATTTACAATAATGTTATTTTTTTTGATATCTTATATTAATAAAAATATCTCAGGAGGTAAAAAGTGAAAAAAATTAAAAAGGGATTTATTTGGTTTACAGTTATGTCCTTACTTTCCTTATCTAACTTAATTGTAACCAATGATGCCTATGCTTTAGCTAAAAATGGTTTGAGATCACAAGTTGCTTTAAACATTACGACAGCGAGTGTAAATACTCCTAATGATACAGATGTAGTACCTTTGGCGATGTCTTTACAAGAAAAGATAGAAACATATGACTTAGCTGCTATTGAAACATCAGGGCTTATTTTTTCTGACACTCTAGAGTTTACTGATTGGGATGAGATAACTGGTGAGAGTTTACTGTCTTTGTAACAGTGAATGCTAGTGGACAGATAACATATGTCAATGATGGTGCGCATTCTCCTCAACAAATAGATGCATTCAAAAAGAAAAAGAGAAAGAGACCAGCTTCGGTACCAACTAAAACGAATGGTGGATTTGACGCAAAAGACTTTATCACTGATCATGCTTACACTAAACATAAGTATGATCCGTCAATTAAATCTACGAGTTCAAAAACTCAGTACGGAAAAAACGTAAATGTAAAAAAATTACGTGAAATAACGATGAATGAAGCTGATGACGTGAAAAAAGTTAGAAGTACGAAGTACAATGTTACATTTTATTATAAAAGTTTCAAGAATAATATAAGTACAAGCGATACTCCAACTGATCGACATGTCGTTATCATAAATAATTCGGTTCCTGATAGAAGCACACAATACCCAATGTTCTAGAAAAACTCACTCTTTGAACCAAGTACCTCTTCTTCTAAAAGTCACTAGAGGAAATTAAAACAACCGAATCACTAAATATTCAATTTTCTCTGGAGTTAAGCGAATAGAAACTGCAACAAAATAAGGATGCGTGATACACATGCATAAAGCAGGGCAAAGTTATGTACACTCAAGATCCAGGGTTGGGATAAACCGAAACGTTTTAGAAGAAATAAAAGATGTCATTCGATATCTTGATACGGAACCTGACGAATACATGGAAGTCGATCAAATTACAAAAATCAGTCAAAATTCGTTATTGTTTTCACTAAATAGCTATGGTATCAACCAGAAATCGGAAGCGACTCTAACAAGTAGAGAAAGAGGGTCCTCTATGAAAAAAATAAAACAGACATATGCTTATTTGGAATGCCAAAATAAACAAGAGAATGATATTGTCGATGTCCTTTATGAACATATGGAGTCCATTGAGAAAGAGCCTAATGAATATGTAGAGATAGGACAAATCGTCAAATTACGTACAAATACTTTTCTGCTGATTATAAATCACTATCATGCTGATTAATAGTGGGACCTCCAGAGGGAGGTCCTTTCTCAATGTCCATTCCTTTTACTGATAACCTTTGATCACAATATACACAATCGCTACATAAAACACGATCCGATCCACAGTCCGATACATCGACTTGGACACCGGAATGCCGAGCCATCCCACTCGCAACGGCCACAATAACTGAATGCGCCCCACCAGCATATCGCTAATCAGATGGGACAAAATCCCCCAAAGCGCTGCCATGGCAGCCAAAGAATCGCCGAACAGCAGGAACGGAAGGAATAAAATCACCCATGAATGTGTCACCGTACGATGACCGAATCCTTTTTGCAGCATTTTGGACAAAGGTCCCATCAAGTTTCCGAGCTTGCTATTTGCTTGATCGATATCGGGTACAAGTGCCATCGTTGCACCAATGACACTACCCTTCCACGAAGGATAGGCACAGTAGCCTGCAATGGCACCGAGTACCATATGTGTTTTCCATGTCATTTGCCTTTCACACCGTCTTTCTTGGGGAGTCTTGGGAGCTTATGTACGGTTGGTGGAATGGCAAACCAATACCATCATACATACAAGCGTTATGTCTCCAGCAAGGACATGAAGCTCTCCGGATCGAGCCCATCTCCTTCGATCACAATGGCTGTCATTCCGGTTTCACTGCCTGATTCGTGCCCTTCACCTGTGATCCAGAATGCCGCCTGACCACTCTGGATCGGGATGCGCTCTGTACCTTCACCGCGTACCCAGCCTTCACCGTTCACCACGAGAAAAAGCTGAGGGCAAGTCGCCGGATGATAGCCGACAATCCCGCCTGCCTCCAAATGGATACATCCTATCGAAACGGAATCAGGCGTGCGGATGACACGAGAAATCGTCGCCTGGACGGACTGATAGCGATCAATTGTTTTGCCTACTTGCTGATCAAATCGAAATCGTTTCATACTTTCTCCTCCGCCTTTTAACGCGTAAGCCTTATCATAGCGCAACTAGAGGCGCTGTGACAGACTCATCTTCCACGATTACAGAGTATGGCGATGACCTCCACACAGGAAGAGTTTACCACAACAGGAACGTATGTTCTATGGAAATATCGGGAAATTTAACTCAAAAAGCAAAAAACCCTTACTTCCCAGAGCAGATTCATCCCCCACTTTAGCCAAGCTAAGCGGTGAATCTCGTGGTTTTTCTCGTGTATCGAAGATTGGCTTTGTGGAAATTGGCGTAAACCAAAAACACCCCTCAGAATCTCTGTCGATTCTCAGGGGTGTATCCTGTGACGAAGCTTTATACCTTGAAATGGCCTATCAGCTTTTCCAAATCATCCGCGAGGCTCGCAAGTGATGCAGCCGAGGCGTAGATTTCCTCCATCGAAGCAAGCTGTTCTTCTGTAGCAGACGAGACTTCCACCGAGTGAGAGACTGCCGATTGCGCGACAGTCGCGATCATCTGCATCGATTGTCCGACCTTGCCTGTACTTGCCGTAAGGGTATGTGCAGCAATCGATACCTCTTGAATCTCATTCGTCACGCCTACAACAGCATCGCGAATTTGAGAGAACGCTTCTCCTGCTCTTGCGACGCCCCCCATCCCATCTGCTACTTCTTGAGAGCCTTTTTCCATCGTGAGGACTGCGTTGGTCGTCTCCATCTGGATCGACGCTACCAGTTGGGAGATTTCTTGTGCCGATGCAGATGCCTGCTCTGCCAGCTTTCGCACTTCATCCGCCACGACAGCAAAGCCTCTGCCATGTTCACCAGCCCTCGCCGCTTCGATGGCGGCATTCAATGCCAATAGATTCGTCTGACCTGAAATTTGCGTAATGACTTCGACGATTTGACCGATTTGCTCGGAGCGTTTTCCCAAGCCACCTACCAGTGCAGTCAAATTCTCCATCGTTTCTCCGATCCCGTTCATCTGGGAAACCGACTGCTGGATGGTTCGATCCCCCTCTGTCGCCAGCTCTGAGGTACTGGCAGCCGCAGCAGACACGCTTTGGGCACGTGCCGCAATTTTTTCAATTCCTGCGGATATTTCTTCGACTTCTTGCTGACTCTCTTCTACGTTTTGGGATTGTCTGTCCGTTCCTTCCGTCATTTCCTGGATCGTGATGGCGATCTGCTCTGTAGCTTGGCTCGTTTGCTTCGAGCTCGCTGTCAGTTGTTCAGCCGCGGCTGCAACCTGCTGGGCATGTCCACGAACCTGAGAAATCAGCTCTCGTAAATTGGCCAGCATCCGGTTGAATGAGCCTGCCAACTGTCCAATCTCGTCTTTGGAAAAGACGGTCAACTCTTGCGTCAAATCTCCTTCTCCTTCAGCGATCTCATGTAGCTGTTTGTTCACCCGATGCAGCGGTGCCACGATCGAGCGAATTAGAAAACCGCCGACCACAATCGCGACGAGAATTCCCACTGCATTAAAAAATAACTGGATCATGGCCGAAATTCCTTCGTTCTCCGCCAGCTCCTGTCTATCTACTTCGATTTCATTACGCACCTCTTCGACCAGTCCACTCACAACTGAATCTAGTGCTACTCTCGATTGCCGCTCCTTGCCGAAATGATGCGCAATGGCTTCATCATGTAGCCCATTATCCTGTGCCTCTACCGCTTTATCACTCGACTCCAGAAAGGACTTGTATAGTCCCATTGCCTCCTCCATTTTTTCACGATGGTGAGAAGACTCTAGAGAACTGTTCATTTTGGCAAACAGGCTGTCCACCTTTGCTGCCTTTCCTTTCAATTCCTTCCGAAATTCTTCATCGCCTGTTAACAAGTAGGCTCGTTCGTCATTATTTCGACCTGTCATGATAAACTGCATTTCACGCAGATCCGTCAATAATTTTTCCTCTTCGATAATCTGGGTGTAGGATGCCTTCATTGCTAGCATTTGCAGGTGCATATACGTACCTGAACCGAACATGACTGCCAATATGACACCAAAAGCCAGGATGATTTTTGTTCTGATTTTCACAAGATGTGCCTCCCGTCATCTGATACTTTTGTTCATACCCGACTCCTCTTTCCTTCAAACATTTCGATGTGCAAACAAAAGACCGCCAGATTAAATCGCTGTAATTTTAGAACTTTTCAAAAAACACATTGAACAAACAATCAAGAAATAGTAGAATGCAAACGAAGTATATACCATAATTAGGGAGATGAGTTAATGTTAGGTAATTTATCTAAGATAATTACACCTCTTACACTTTCAATGTCATTGCTCACTGTTCCAAGTATGGCTTTTGCTGAAAAAGTTGATGCAAAATACGAGAAAGCTGTTAAACAAGAAAAACTTAACGAAAAATTAGATTACTTACGAGAGCAAGTAAGAAAAACGAAAGATTTTGATAAGGCAATGAAAATAACAATAGAAAAATACAGTAATTTGAAGGTAGTAAATTCAGATGGTGAAGATGGAAAACCGATCAAGGCATTATCTAACGAGGAAGGATGGATTACGTTTACTGATAGAATTGTTTACGATGATGAAAGTGATCAATATGTGTTTGTTGGATATTGGGAGTGGGATGAGAATGAAGGTTTTGTCGGACGTGATCCATACGATTTCGTAGGTGTTTATACAGATAATAAAAGAAGTATGCCAATCGACGTAGATGGGGTTGTCATTCAAGGTTGGAATGGCTTGGGTGATGAAGAAGCTTACTTCGATACAAGAACTGATAAAAAACGTGGTAAGGTGGCGTTAGCAAAACGCGCTACAGACGCAGGTGTTGGCTTTTGGATTAATGATCGATATGTTACAAATGGCACGATAACCGCTGTACTTGAAAAAGTTACAACAAACAAAAATGAGCGGGTCTATTTACAATATGACCATTCTTGGACAAGCACTTCAATTACTGGGATAGGTGGTAACGTATCAGGTGGCGGTGGAGGATTTAATATAACTTGGAACACGGGTGTGAAGTATTTAAATCCACTCACCTCTACAGGTGAATATTGGAAAGGATAATGTTAAAATTTGGGTGTCCTCCTTTATGGTGGACACCTGTTTTCTTAATAAATCAGGAAAATTCAGTCTTTATTATACAATTAAAATGAAGGGGCGGTAATAATGAAAAAGATACTAATCATGCTATCCTTGATTCTAGTGTTTACCTCTGGATGCAATAAGGATGCAGCCGATATCAGTGAAGATGAAATCCGAATGCTTGCATACACCTACTCAGAAAATGTATTCAATAACTATAGATATGTAGGATCTATCAGTGATTTTTTAGGTAATGCCAATGGAAAAGAAATCACATTAGAATCACTTCAAATGTATGTTAATGGGTATAAACAAGGAAATAGCAGGATGAAAATTTATGAAAGTGTAGAAAATATCATCTCGCTCTACCTTGCAAAACACTACAACGAGCAAACCATCGCAAAATTATTTGACGCGAATCGCAAATTGACCCAACTCACAAGGCAGCTTAATGATTTGTTGACAGAAGAACATATAGCGGCAAAACTTACAGCAAATGAAATCATTGAGCTAAGAGAGCGAATTGACGATCTACTCATCTATGTATACCCTGAGCAAGAGCAGGATGAGACAGGTATAAATCTATACACATTCATTACGAAACCTGAGAAATTACTTGAAAAGCATACCGTTACAGATATCGATATCTTTTTTATGAATGTTAACAACGCTATGGAGCAATTGAACAACTTCCTAGAACAAGTCGATAAAACTTAATCCTTTAAACACGTTCGTGTGCAAAAAAAAACGTCAGGCAAAATCCCTGACGGTTCAATCAGTCCGTACGCCTAAACTCCGAGCTTCGCAGCCACTTTACCCTCTATCCCTTTATCTCTATAATTTTTCGATCACTTTATCAATCAAGCCGTATTCAAGCGCCTCTGCGGCGGTAAGGAAATAGTCGCGGTCTGCATCCTTTTCGATTTGCTCGACTGTTTTTCCCGTACGCTCCGAGATGATCGTATACAGCATGTGGCGATGTCGCATGATACGGTCTGCTGCGATCTTGATATCACTCGCCTGTCCTTGACTGCCTCCCCACGGCTGGTGGAGCATGACTTCTGCATTGGGCAGCGCGTACCGTTTGCCGGGCGCTCCTGCTACGAGAAGCATCGCGCCCATAGACGCTGCCATTCCAGTACAGATCGTGGACACATCAGGTGCCACAAACTTCATCGTATCGATAATCGCCATCCCTGCTGTGACAGAGCCTCCGGGCGAATTGATATATAAGTGAATGTCTTTTTTCGGGTCCTCTGCTGCCAGGAACAGCAACTGAGCTACGACTGCATTGGCTACCTGATCATCGATGGCACATCCGAGAAAAATGATGCGATCCTTCAACAACCGGGAGTAAATGTCATAGGACCTCTCTCCATAACTCGTTTGCTCGACTACTACCGGAATGAGATTCATGAAAAACCCTCCTTCGCTTGTTTACGCTCAATTTTTACGCGGCCATTCGCATGCTGGTTGCTTGTGGAACCGCCACTGATTTTTTGTTAAATCCAGATGAAACCTGTGTCACTACTGCCGGATTACTCGCCGGACCCACTGACCACGTCTGAACAGCCGCTTCTCTTTCGACCGCAACTCCATTTCCGTTTCGGCTCGGCATGGCAATGACCTGATCAGATTGTGGCTGGATACGATTTTCCCAAACGATTACGGGTTTGGACTTGTTTGACTCCACAGCGTGTGCCTTCATGCCTCGTCTCCTCCTTGTTTTGGATAAACCGCAAGAACGACCTGATACGTCTCTTGTCCTTTTTCTTTTGGCTGATACTTCGCCACAAGCTGATTCACCAGTTGGACGTATTCCTCTACAAAAGCACTGCGCTGTTCCGCACTAGCTAGCTGAATACTCGCATTCAATGAGGCGCTCGGAACCTCCACCTCTTGATCGGAGCGCTCCAGCAAGAGCATGGCATCCCGCTTGATTCGTTCTGCTGTCTGGACCAGATGAGACAGCGACCCTTGATCCTTCATTTGCTGAACGGTATCATTGCCCCAGTTCAGTCCTTCCGAGAGCACATACGTCCGCGCAATCGCCAAATAAAGCACCTCGACGAGATTGCGCACCTGTCGACTCCCTACCCGCCTAACCAATCCAACCTTTTCCAAGGCCTTCAAGTGATAATTGACACGCTGCGGGATTTCATTGATACCACGCGCTACTTCTGCTGCTGAAGCAGGCTCTGACAAACGGCTTAAAATCTCGGCACGGAGCGGGTTCAATAGCGCCATCGCCTGTTCCGGCTTCTCGACTACATATGTTTCCAGTTGTTCGTGCGCCACAACAACACCTCATGACATTAATCATTTACGTAAAAATAGTTTATTACGTTCGTTTTTGTTTGTCAAATGATGGTTAAGCCTTTTTTTCGACAACGTCAAAAGCCCCGCTATAGCCTGCGGAGCTTTTGTTTTTCATTACAATTCGGTTCGTCATTGAAAGGAGATGGTTTCGCCATCCTTCGGAACATGTACACGTCCGGATAGCTGTTTTTCCTGCAAACATTCATTCAATTCCCAGCGGCTGAGCAAGCAATGGTTCCACGTCTCCATGTGGGCAACGAGAATTCGGCTGTCGGGTACGGCATTTGCGACATGGACGATATCCTCCTTCGTCATCGTGATCGGGTCTCCCGTCAAGAACCGGGCCGCACCTGCGAAAACAGCGATCGCATCCGGACGATATTCAGCGATGGCCTGCTCCACCTCCTCACACCAAATCGTATCCCCCGCCACATACAGCGTCTGCTCACCAGCTCGCTGCAGGACGAAGCCAGATACTGGCCCCATCTGCTGCCCAATTTCCCCTGTTCCGTGTTGACCACTTGTCCGATGCAGGTGAACACCTTGCCATGTATACTCCGCTTCGATGGCAATGACTTGTTCGAAGCCATGCTGCACCAGCTTTTCTCGATCAGGTGGCTGGCAAAATACAGGCAAATGCTTCGGGAGAAGGCGGATGGCCGCTTCATCGAGATGATCAAAATGGGTATGCGTCACCAAGACGGCGTTCACGCCAGCGAGTACTTCCTCCACGGATATGGGCAATTCTACTCCTGGATTCGGGCACTGATTCGGTGTATTTGGTACGGCTGGCAATTCGCCCTTTGTGCTAAACATCGGATCGACCAAAAATGTCAGCCCTGCATATTCCACACGTAAGGTAGCATGTCGTACAAGCTGAATCTGCATGTCATTTCTTCCTTTCCTCGTTATCGCTATAATGGATGTACGTTTATTGTATAAGGCCGTGAACGGTTGCCGCGAAACGATTGCTGGCTTCCCACTTTCGCCGTGAAAGGAGTTACACATGCTAGACCAAATTGATCTCTCCATCCTTGCCTTGCTACGCAAAAACAGCCGCTTGCAGTGGAAGGACATCGGCGAACAGGTCCATCTAAGCGGTCAAGCCGTGGGCAACCGCATTAGACGAATGGAGCAGCAAGGGATTATTCAAGGCTACACGACGCTCATTGATGAAGCTAAAATTGCCCCTTTCCTCACTGCTCTGGTCACTATGTTCATGACCACTACCGATCATTCTCTCTTCACTCGTTTTATCAAAAGTCGCAGCGAGATCGTCCAAGCACATCGCATTAGCGGAGAAGGCTGCTATTCCATGGTGGTACATGTTCAAGATCAAGAGGCCCTCAATTATTTTTTAGATGCCCTGCTTCCTTTTGGGAATTACCGTGTCAACCTATCGATTAACAAATTGAAATAGTTGGTAGTTTGTCAATGTATTCGCTCTCATAAATTTTTAAGATTGCACGATTTTGTGAACAAGAGTAGAATGATGAATACGAAAGGAGGAGAATCGCCATGGAAGATATGCTGTTATTGCTGTTTTCGCTGGAAGATTTCTTCGCCTTGGTCGCGATTTTTGTAGGATGCTTCACTTCTGCTTTTTGTCTCAGACAGTGTTGCCTGCAAAACCGGGCTCTACCTCAGAACGTCACGGATATGTACCGACCTCCCATTAACACATTGTTGGTTGAGACTTATCCAATGGCGGCAAGGCAACCGCAGCGCCTTCGCTTATTCAGGCGCATGCAGCATACAGACAGCGAAATGGATACATATGGTTCCTTTGTTTTGGATCACGTAGCGTAACGAACATCCAAAAGGAGGTTGATCATATGATCGCCAAATATATCGGAGAAGCTTTGTTGTTTATTGTGGGTCTGCCTATTTTTGCTTACCAAACATTCGAAGGAATACATGCATTGGCAGATTTCTTCGCGCAAGTATCCGATTTTACCAATTTCAAATAAGCATGACACATACAAAAGCCTGACCGCATCCTTTGACGGTCAGGCTTTCTTTAATTTGCCTGGATGCGGTCTCCTCTTGTTGTTGGCTGCGAGATCACAAGAAATTCCACATCCTCCGCTCTTTCGTTTTTCATCTGGTGTTTGACTCCTGGAGGCACTTCTAGCCCTTCCTGCCTGTTGATCACATGACGAACGCCATCCACTTCCAGCATAGCCTGTCCTGACAGCACGAAGAAAAACTGTCGCGACCGCTCGTGATAATGGCGCACTTCTGCTGTATTTCCAGGCATCCGCTCATGAATGACGCTGAGCTCTTGGCCTTTGACCAGATGCCAGCCATCGCATTGATCTCCCCAATGATAATGCTCCGCGTTCTCTTTGCTGATTTTCGTCATGCCTGCTCCTCCTCCAGTTTTTGCTCTATCTTCACACGCTGGGGAGCATTTGTCACCAAGTGTTTACTTTTCCTGCTGGCTTTGCTATAATATTTGTGTATGATAAGTGAATATTTGATTCGTAACTGGAGGAGCCTGTCATCATAGGGTTCTTTTTGTCCTTTTTTAGCCGACAAAAAGAAAGCTGTGATTTACGGGCTCTTTTTTATTTTGTAAAAAGGGGGAAACCACATGCTTATTTTTCAGCTGGCTGTCATTTTGATTGCCTCCAAAATCGCTGGTGATATCAGCGTACGGCTGGGACAGCCATCCGTTTTGGGGAAACTGCTCATCGGTATCGTTCTAGGTCCTACCGTTCTCGGGCTAGTCACAGACACAGAAATCCTCAAGGAAATTAGTCAAATCGGGGTTATCCTTCTCATGTTTATCGCGGGCTTGGAGACCGATATTGATGAGTTCAAACGCACCGCCAAGTCTTCAACCAGCGTAGGGATCGCAGGAATTGTCATGCCACTTGCACTCGGTTATGGTGCCGGGATTGCGATTGGTCTCTCCAATATTGAAGCGATCTTCCTGGGCCTGCTGCTCTCTGCTACCAGTGTGAGTATTTCCGTACAAACGTTGAAGGAATTGGGCAAGCTAAAATCAAGAGAAGGCGCAACCATCATGGGAGCTGCTGTTATTGATGACGTTTTGGTCATCCTCGCGCTCGCTTTCTTGATGAGCTTTGCTGGCGGGGACGTAAATCTCGGCATGGTGGTATTGAAAAAAGTCGCGTTCTTTGCCATCGTCATCGCTCTTTCCTGGAAGGTTGTCCCTTGGGTTTTGAAAAAATTTGCTCCGTTGCAGGTTACAGAATCGGTCATTTCCGCAGCACTCATTATCTGTTTCCTGTTCGCTTATTTTGCTGAATATACAGGGGTTGCCGCCATCATCGGTTCCTACATCGCCGGTGTTGCCATCAGCTTAACCAATTACAAGACAGAAGTAACGCATAAGGTCGAAACCATCAGCTACGCGGTTTTCGTGCCAGTCTTCTTCACCTCGATCGGAGTAACGGCACAGTTCTCTGGCATCTTGGAAAATCTCGGATTGATTGTGCTCTTGAGCGTCATCGCAATTGTTTCCAAGCTCATCGGTGGTGCTTTTGGTGCAAAAATCACAGGCTTCCCGTGGAAAAACTCGATGGCCATCGGTGCTGCCATGGTATCGCGTGGAGAAGTGGCACTCATTATCGCCGCCATTGGTTTGGAGAACAATTTGCTCACGCAAGACATGTTTGCCGTCCTGATTGTCGTCGTACTCTTAACCACCATCGTCACTCCACCAATGATGAAATGGTTCTTCTCGAAAACGACACAGCCAGAAGAAATGGCATTGAAAAAGAACGCCTAACACAACCAAGACTGTTTCTCGCCATAGACGCGGGAGACAGTCTTTTTTTATTATGGTAAAAATACCCTATTCCGATAGGAGGAACACCATCATGAAAATTGTAATCGCTCCGGATTCCTTTAAAGGCAGCCTGACTGCCAAACAGGTGGGCGAAGCTATTCGCTCAGGGATTCAACGCGCACTCCCGCAAAGTGAACTCATCGTGAAACCGATGGCTGACGGCGGCGAAGGTACTATGCAATGCCTGGTCGATGCCACAGATGGCAGAATACTGACCGCCACCGTAAAAAACCCGCTTGGACAGGACATTTCTGCTGAATTCGGTATTTTGGGTGACGGTGTAACCTGTGTGATCGAAATGGCTGCTGCATCTGGCCTTTACTTGATTTCTGCCGCAGATCGCAACCCGTTTGTCACGACGACCTATGGCTTTGGTCAGTTGATTACGGCTGGACTGGATCAAGGCTGCCGCAAGTTCATTCTGGGACTGGGTGGCAGTGCTACCAATGATGGAGGCACTGGTATGCTCCAAGCCCTCGGATATGTGCTTCTCGATCAAAACGATCAGCCACTCTCTTTTGGAGGGGGGGAATTATCACGACTGAGCCGTATTGATAACAGTCAGGTTGATAAACGGCTGGCTGACTGTCACTTCGTCATCGCATGTGATGTCACCAATCCTTTTGTTGGACCCAATGGCGCTTCTCACGTTTTCGGCCCGCAAAAAGGAGCTACACCCGAAATGGTGCTGCAATTGGATGATCATTTACGCCATTTCGCTGACTTGATCGAAAAGACCCGCGGCATCGCCATTCACGATCTGCCTGGAACGGGTGCTGCGGGTGGTGTCGCTGGTGCCCTTCTCGCTTTTCTGAATGGTCAGCTGCGTTCCGGTATTGAGATTGTGATCGAGACGACCGGACTCGCGGAAGCCATGGACAAAGCCAATCTTGTGATCACAGGCGAGGGCCAAGTCGACTTCCAGACTGCCCAAGGAAAGACGCCATGTGGAGTTGCCCAAGTCGCGCAACGATACGGCATTCCCGTCATCGTCCTCGCTGGTTCCATTGGAAATGGCATCGACACCCTTTATGAAAAAGGCGTCTCTGCCGTTGTCAGCATCACCAACAAACCGATGACGCTAGATCAATCGATGCTCGAAGCTGCCTCGCTCTTGGAGCAGACGGCCGAGCAGGTTATGCGGATTGCTACTATCCCGCTCCAGCATTGTGTTAACCGTATCTTTTGAATTACTTTGTTTCCCTATGAAGGGTATAGCGCTTTAGTCGCGGGGAGTACTTTTTCAATTCCAATCGCTCGGGATGATTCCGTTTGTTTTTGGATGTGATATAGTTGCGATCTCCGGTTTCGGTGCATTGCAGAGTAATGTTCACGCGCATGGATGTCAGCCTCCTCTTTTTTGTTTACAATGTCGTCTCGATAACAGCATCTGCTGTTGGGAGTGGATCGGGCAGCTTACTCCAGTCCGCCTCGTACTCCTCATCGGTCAGGAGACATGCATCGAGATGCTTCACGATTTGCTCCTGGTTCAGATCAATCCCGATAAAGACGAGCTCTGTGGTCCGATCCCCGTGTACGGGATGCCATGTTTGCTGCCAATCCGGCTCTTCTACCAGAATGGCTTGTTGCTCTTCTGACGATAACGCCGCTGTCCAATAGCCTGCCGTTCCGATTTCGATGGATGGCCCCGCCTGACTGAGTGTCATCGCCACGTCATTTCGTGTCGCCAACCAGAAAAATCCTTTGGCACGTACAATCTCCTCTGGCCAATCCCCCAACCACTTTTCAAAACGGGCTGGATGAAACGGCCTGCGACTGCGATACACGAAGGAGGAAATACCGTACTCGTCCGTCTCAGGTGTATGCACTTCCTTCTGGAGCTCAGCAATCCATCCCGCTGATTGACTGGCAGTCTCGAAATCGAACAGATGGGTATTCAAAATTGCTTGCGGGTCCACCTGTCCACGAACAGCACGGATGAAGCGAGCATGTGGCTGTAGCTTGCGCAGAATCGCTTCCAGCTGGATTAAATCATCTGGAGCAACGCGATCACATTTGTTCAGAATCAACACATCACAGAATTCAATCTGGTCGATCAACAGATCCGCGACCTCACGAATATCCTCTTCACCAACTGCCTGCCCTCTGTCCAAAAGGTTTTCGCCGGACGAAAAGTCATGCCAGAAGCGGTACGCATCTACTACGGTCACCATCGTATCCAGGCGGCATAGAGACGATAAATCGATGCCATTTTCTTCGTCTACGTATGTGAAAGTCTGGGCGACAGGAACCGGCTCGCCTACTCCCGTCGATTCAATCAGTATGTAATCATACCGTCCTTCCAAAGCAAGACGCTCTACCTCCGTCAGCAAATCCTCTCGCAGGGTACAGCAAATGCAGCCATTCGACAGCTCCACGACCTTTTCATCCACGCGTGAAAGACCACTACCTGAGTGAATAAGAGAAGCGTCTACATTTACTTCGCTCAAGTCGTTAACGATCACGGCGACTCGTAGCCCATCCCGATTGTTCAGGACATGGTTCAGTATCGTTGTTTTGCCCGCTCCCAAGTACCCGCTCAGGACTGTGACAGGGATTTTCTTTTCAATCTTGTTCATGCTAGGTTCTCCTTTTCAGTTTTCTCAAAACGTAATTATTACGATTTGGTGGTTATCATAACGCATCGAAATATCCAGAGTCAATACAAAACGTAATTATTAAGTTTTAAGGAACTAAAGAAAAATCAGCCAGATTTCACTCTGACTGATTTCGTCTATACCTACTTTCCTATTGTTTTTTCGCCTTATTCATCCCAACCGCTTCACCATAAACCCCAATGACTGGCTGATACGCCTGACGATCATTTAATTTCCCCTGATCGACGACTGGCTGCGGGCGATTTTCTTTCCACGTAAGCTGACTATACACATGACCTGTCGCAGTCGGCATTGTGACGAGGATGTCTTTCACCTGATCGGCATTACCATCTGTGATGGCGAGCTTCGGAAGAATACCACTGTCGTGCTTTCCTACAGAGATAAACGTCTGCTGATTATCCTTCCCTTCCCGAACCACGACGCGCAGGTTATGGGCCGTCTGATTCATCGATACGCCCATCTTATCGCCTACAAGGAAAATGTGATCCTTGATGTTGTCTCCCGTCACGTCTGCATACTTCGTATCGAGGACAAAGGTACTATCGCTGCTCATACTGAAGCCGCTATTGATCGTCACATCTGTCGACGGCATATTGTCCCAGTCTGCTTTTTGAACCGTTACCTGTAAAAGCTGCGGTTGTTTGTCGACGACGTTCCACACACTGGTCGCCACTGCCAAACGATCCTCCGTGTTTAGCCCATGCAGGATTTGCTTGCCCATGTAACGCAGGTTTCCTTTCGCATCCCGGAAGGGCACCAGCTCCACCAGCTTTTCTGTATATCCATTGGTTGCCTTTTGCAGCTTTCCATTGGCATGATAAATCCCTTGCTTCACGTACGTAGCCTTATTGTCCGATATATCTACTGTACTGGTCGCCTTTGTTTTTGTGTTCGTTACTTTTGCCACAAATCCATCGACAAATTGTATGGTAAACGGGATATTTTGCTCTGGTTGCAATAAGACTACCGGCGCAAATGCTTGTGATTGGGTGCCCGTCGCTTGAACGGGGTCAGCCCCAACACCCGAAGCCATGAGAACCGTGCCGCTGCAAAGAACTGCCGCCATCGTTTTATGCCATGCTTTCATCCTATTCTCCTCCTTCGTATAGATAACATCCAACTCCTATCCTACATTTTTAAACGAATTTGCTAGGTCAATTGTTGCTAGTACAATGTTCCCTGTTCTCTCGCACTTTTTTCCTGTATAAGGTAGCTTAGAGCATGTTCGTTCATGAAAAGCTCGAAAACGGTTTTTTTTACCGTTTTGCAACAAATTTGCGGGATGGGCAAGCTACAATATAGTCAAATGGATGCAGCAATAGAAAGGAACATTTGAAATGAAAAAGGCTTGGCTCGTAACGACAGCACTCTGCGCCTCGCTTGTTAGCGGTTGCGGACTCACAGATACACCCAATGAATTGATGCGCGCCCCGTCAGCAGACGGCGATCAAAAATCAATCAATCAGGCCGTCATGCAATTTTTGCCGGCTGGGTCACAATTATCTGTTCCTCTTCATCCCGCAGAAGCCAGTGCCGTCTCCCTACAGGATCTAAACGGAGATGGGGTTGCAGAGGTCGTCGCTTTTTACAAAACCGAAAAAACCGATTATGAAATCGGTGTGCTTGTGCTTACCCAAAAGCAAGGAAACTGGGAAAAGCTCTCCTCCTTTACGGGTGTCGGCAGTGAATTGGATTACGTCTCCTTTCAAGATCTCACAGGGGACAAAATTCCGGAAATGCTGATTGGAATGGGCGGCGGCGAAGATTTGAACAAAGAGCTCTCCGTTTATTCGCTAGCGAATAATATGACCCAAGAATTGATGAAGCAGCCCTATACCATTATGGCCGTAGGCGATTTGACAGGAGATAATCAGGAGGATCTCGCTCTCGTTGTTCTCGATAAAAATAACTTCACATCCAAAGCCGAGCTGTATGGGGCGGCGAACGGCACAATCGCCAAAAAGACGGAGCTAGCCCTTGACGGATATGTGAATGGCTACTATCAGGCTATCATCGGAAAAGCATCACCAACTCGAAACGGACTATTTATTGATGCTGGATTAGGTGCTCACTCTGCTTCCACTGAACTACTCCTCTGGGACAATGGACAATTGTCCAACCCTTTGGCAAAAATAGAAGGAGAGATGGACCTGACCTTCAAGCCGTATTCTTTGGAAAGTGAAGATATCAACGGTGATGGCATCATCGAGATCGGCACAAAGATACAACCCGCTGGGACAGAGGATTTAGCCATGGCAGAAATCCCTTGGATCTCCTCCTACTTCCAATGGGACGGGAAAACGGGCTTGAAACACATCGAGGATCATTATCAAAATTACTCACAGGGCTTTGACCTCAAGATTCCGGCAAAATGGGGCGAAAAGTACACCATCTCCATCAACCATGATACGAATCCACTTCTAGTCCGATTCCAATATTACGGCGCGAATGGGAAAAATAAGGCGGAATTACTAACGCTGCAAAGCATTCCACAAAACGAATGGATCAAATTTGAGAGCGGATTGAAGCAAAAGCAAGTTCCCTACATTTTGCTGAAGGAAGAGGGCAAACAAGTTTTGATCGCCATTTTACCGCAAACAACCCCTACCCTTGGAAAGGCTGCTCTTGCGGAATATCGATCCATGCAGCTTACCGCGGAGGAGATTCGTCAGCTCTACAAACCGATGACGAACCGGGAATAAAGTGAAATAGTAAATCCTTATCAAGGAGATTTGCCCAATGAAGGTTCTATTACTGGAAGACGAGAAATCCATCCGGGATTTTGTGCGCATCAATCTCAAGCGCGAAGGCTATGAGGTGATCGAGGCTGGCACCGGAGAAGAAGCACTTGATCTCGCAGATCAACAAACGGACATCGTCATCGCGATTCTCGACGTCATGCTCCCCGGCATTGATGGCTTCGAAGTATGTGGGCAGCTACGAAAAAAATATCCGCGTCTCGGGATCATTATGTTGACGGCGAAAAGCCAGGAGCTGGACAAAGTCATGGGTCTCGAATTCGGGGCGGACGATTACGTCTCCAAGCCGTTTAGCCCTGCGGAACTGCTGGCCCGTGTCAAAGCGTTGCACCGCAGATTGACACCCATTCCTGAAGCCGAGGACAAAAATGAAATTAACATTGCCCCCTTCAGACTATTGCTCGATGAACGAAAGCTAATTCGGGTGGAGCAAGAAATTGACCTCACGCCGAAAGAATTTGCCATCATCAAATTACTCGCAGAAAATGCGAACAAAGCCATCAGTCGGGACGAGATTTTGACAGCGGTTTGGGGTCAATTTTTTGTCGGAGATTTAAAAATCGTTGATGTGAATATCCGCCGAATTCGGCAAAAAATCGAAGACGATCCGGCTCATCCAGCTTTCCTGGAGACAGTCTGGGGGTATGGCTACCTGTGGCGAAAGGACGTCCCAGATGAAAGGCATTAAAAGTAGGCTGGTTCTTCATTTCGGCCTGATCCTCCTTCTGATCGTGTTGCTTTTGGAAGGACTGTTTTACTGGGCCGTTCATACGTATTACATCGGGACTGCGACCGAGGCATTAGTGACCCGCAGCACGACCTTTACCAATTTTATTAACAAGTACGCCACTGGCTATCGGTTAAAAGACAAAGCACGATACATTTTGGAGAATGTTTCGAATCAGGAATACGCCAAAATTGAGGTCTTAGACCCAGGGGGAAAGGTCATTCTCAACTCCTACGGCTTTCAGACCAGCGAGATCATCAATACCCCTGATGTGATGGATGCCCTCAAGGGACAAAGTGGTCTCTACATCGGGAAAAGTCCTCAGTCGCGGGAGCGTGTCATCGCGGTGTCCAACCCGCTTACGTACAGCGGAGAATTCGTAGGTGTTCTGCGGTACACGATCTCTGCTGAACCGCTCTACCAAGCAGTAAATCGCATTGCCTTGTACGGCGCTGGCGTTGGGACAGGCGTAGTCATCCTGGCTTTTGCACTCAGCCTGCTCATGGCAAAACGAATCGTTGACCCTATCGAAGATTTAACCAACGCGGCTAAACAAATGGCAGAAGGAAATTTTTCTGTCCGCGCTCCAAAACGATTCGATGATGAGGTAGGAACTCTCGCGGATACTTTCAATTACATGGCAACGGAGATCGGGAAAAACGAAAAGCTGAAAAATGACTTTATCTCTTCTGTCTCCCATGAGCTGCGTACCCCACTTACGTCGATTAAAGGGTGGGGCGAAACACTTATTTCGGGTGGTTTGGAAGAACCTGAGGAGACGATGCTCGGTCTGGAGGTCATCTCCAAGGAGACAGATCGTTTGATCGGGCTCGTCGAGGAATTGCTCGATTTCTCGAAGTTTCAATCCGGTGAGATGAAATTGTCTCGTGTACGCATGGATGTCCGGGAGCTTCTCCAAGATTTGCATCTTCAATTTTCAGTACGTGCCCATGCAAAACAAATCGAGTTGAAGCTTGAGACTCCCCCCACCCCACTTATCGTTATGGGAGACCCGAATCGGCTAAAGCAAGTATTTGTGAATCTATTGGACAACGCGTTAAAATTCACGCCACAAAATGGCTCAATCGTCATCGCAGCTTCCTTGTCAGCCGATAGGCTTCTTGTCACCGTCACGGATACTGGCGAAGGCATTAACCCAGAAGACCTGCCGCATGTAACCGAAAAGTTTTTCAAGGGACGCTCCAAGCTCTCCGGCAGTGGTCTGGGATTGGCGATCTGCAAAGAGATCATTCAACTCCATGCCGGGCGGTTTTCGGTCAGCAGCGCCCTTGGTCAAGGAACATCGATTATGGTGGATTTACCGTTGTTGGCGAATCAATAAGGCAGGAAGAGCAAATCGCTCTCCTGCCTTTTTTCGTGAGAAAGTATAAGAGGAATTGACTCGTCACTTTCGCTTGTTCCCGGTAATATCATTTCTATCAGGTATTTTCATTGTCTTTCCTTATCACTTTTCGTAAAATTAAGGTAATTCAATAGAACGAGATCTCTCAAGGGTGGTCGGCTCACTCTCTCATGTCTAAAAAAGAGGGGGTGATGCTGGTGGAGGTTTATCAAGCGCTGACGCTTATGTTTATGTTTGGCATGTTCATTTTGGCGCTGCTTACTTACCTCAAAAAGAAATAGACCGCCCTTGAGCTTGCGAGGCCAGGCGGCGGTCTTTTCACTGTAACACATATGGAGCCGCTCCCTTGTGGGAACGTCTATTGAAGTAACCGTGGGTGCGGGAACACCTACGGTTTTATTTATATCCGAATCCATTAAGAAAAAACCTTATACGATATAGAGTATATCATATCACCAATATAACATGTTAGTTGATATACGTTCAATCTTTGATTGACGCTTCGGAAAAAGCAAACTTGCACAATGAAGCAACGGAAAAAACTCACCCTTGCCACATTGATACATGTGGCGTGGATGAGTTTTTTGCTGTTGGAACACGATATTAGAAGCTATTTTGAATAACCAATTGATCCAAGCCGAAACGGGAAGTCGAATAAGCTTGCACGCTTGCTTTCCCCAAAGTCAGCATGAGTGTTGGCAAATAGCGGGATGGGATGTTCAGCTCTTTAATGAGCGCATCACGGTTGTAGCCACCCATTGGGCACGTGTCGTATCCTTTTGCTTTTGCCGCCAGCATGAGCTGCATCGCTGCATAGGATGAATTACGGATTGCTTCATCACGCGCGATTTCCGGGTTGTTATTGTACGCCCCTTCGATTTGTGCGATCATGTTCTCCCGCACTTGCTCTGTAACGTAACCTTTTGCCAATGCTTCATCATAAACAGGGCGAGCAGACTTGTAAGCCTCCAAATCGCCGAGAATAATGATCGTAGCGTAAGCATCCACTACCTGCTGCTGGTTGTATGCAATTGGGAGCAGTTTTTCTTTGATCGCAGGATCAGTTACGACGAGAAAACGCCAATGCTGCAAATTCCAGGCTGATGGCGCACTTGCAGCAAGACGCAGGATTTCGTTCAGCTCGCCTTGTGGAATTTTTTCATTCGGATCGTATTTACGCACGCTGTGACGGGCTTCCATTACCTGTTCAGCGGTAATTTTCAGTTCAGTATTCATAGTTGAATCTCCTCCATACTGTATAGTACGCTGTTAAAAAGATATACTTACTTTATTATCGTTACGAACATTTTGCAATTACTTTTTACATTTGCTTCATACCCTATTGTTTGGAGGCACTCTCGATGAAATACACGGATAA
This sequence comes from Brevibacillus sp. BD137, assembly GCF_041644655.1. Taxonomy (NCBI): domain Bacteria; kingdom Bacillati; phylum Bacillota; class Bacilli; order Caryophanales; family Paenibacillaceae; genus Brevibacillus; species Brevibacillus sp. BD137. The sequence continues at coordinate 118,925 of NZ_JAOTNO010000014.1, forward strand.
CATTGTCATCGTCACTGGCGGTGGCCAAGGTATCGGACGGGCTGTCGCCACCATGTATGCTGCCGAAGGAGCACATGTCGTCATCGCCGAGTACAATCGTGCTGCGGGAGAGGAAACGGCCTCACTAATCAACTCGACAGAAGCAGTGAAAGGTACTGCACACTTCGAGCACATCGACGTCAGCGTACCAGTGCAGATCGAACAGTTGATGAGAACCGTCGATGAACGCTGGGGGCGACTCGACGTTTTGATCAACAACGCGGGCTTGTCCGTATGGGAATCTCCCTATGAACTGACTATCGAAGCATGGGACCATATCTTGAACACGAATTTGCGTAGTGTTTTTCTCGCATCGAGAGAAGCAGCCAAAATCATGCGTCGCCATGGTGGAGGGGCTATCCTTAATCTTTGTTCGACGCGGGCGCACATGTCTGAGCCACACTCGGAAGCATACGCGGCTTCCAAAGGAGGCATTTTATCCTTAACACATGCGCTTGGTGTCTCACTCGGCCCCGATGGGATTCGTGTCAACGCGATCTCTCCCGGCTGGATTGAGCACCGCGATTATGCCGCTCTTCGTCCCGGTGATCATGCCCAGCATCCGGTAGGTCGCGTAGGAACACCCGACGATATTGCCCGTGCATGTCTATTTTTGACACAAAAGGACAACGATTTCATTACGGGTACTGAGCTGATTATAGACGGCGGAATGACCCGCAAGATGATATACGAACCATAAAAATAGGAGAGCCGCTCAACTTCCAAATGGAATGAGCGGCTTTTTCGTACGTATCGTCTTACCAAGTCACAAAAGGCGGCGAGCCTGGTGCTTGGTGCTGAATTTGTTGCAAAATCGGATAACCGTACGCGAGAATAATCAGGAAGGCGACCAATCCGATCCAAACTGGCCAGCGCTCCAAAATTTTTGGAACTTCTTGCGTTGTCTCTGTCTCGGCAATCGGATATTCTGTATTCCCTTTTGGTGCGTAGAAAGTCAGATACAGCAAGATCAGGATCAAGAGAATCGCAGATACGAACAACAGTCCTCCACCGAAAGCCATCAAGCGCTGGTAATCCATCCAGCCCAGAGCTAAAGGGTGATCCATATACGTTGTGTAGTCCGTGCGGCGTGGCGCCCCTTGCAAGCCCATCGTGTGCATAGCGAGCGACATCAAGAACATTCCTACTGCCCAGAATACCGTTTGCACCATTCCCATCCGATTCGCTGTCTTGGTCAACTGTCGTCCAGTCAATGCTGGAATTAGCCAGAAGGTGACACCGAAGAAGGTGAGCGCAACAGCTGCTCCTACTGTGATGTGGAAGTGACCGGTAACCCAAATCGTATTGTGCACGACCGCGTTAATCTGGTTACTTGCGTTAATAATTCCCCCAGCTCCGCCAGGAATGAAGAACAGCATTCCTACAAATGGAGCAAAGAAACGTACGTCTGTCCAAGGCAGTTTTTTGAACCAACCAAAAAGTCCAACTCCGCCTTTTTTACGTCCAGTTGTTTCAAAAATGGCAAACATCGAAAATGCTGTCATCAAAGACGGGATTACAACAATCAGCGTCAGTGTCACGTGGATCATTTTCCATGCTGGTGAGATCCCCGGCTCCATCAATTGGTGGTGGAACCCGACAGGAATCGAGAACAACAGCAGGCAGATAAAAGCGAGTCGACTGAGTGAATCACTGAAGATGTGACCGCCAATGATTCTTGGTAAACATACATACCACGCCATATAAGCAGGCAATAGCCAGAAATAAACGAGTGGATGACCGAAAAACCAGAACAGAGTACGGCTGAGCATGATATTAATCGTCGGAACCAACCCGAGTGACCACGGGATGAGTTGGAACAGAACCTCCACCGCTACAGGAATCGTCGCAGTAATCCACAAAATGTAAGTAGTGACTCCCATGTAGAGGAACAGTGGAGACGTTTTCCCTTTATTTTCGCGTTTCCATTTACGATAGCTGGCAAAAACCCCGAATCCCGCTAGCCAGCTTCCTACTACGAGCAAGGCAGAACCAATGTAAAAGTACGGAGATGCTTTCAGTGGTGCGTAGAACGTATAAAGGACAGAGGCTTCATTCAACAGAATGGTAACAACAGCCATCAACGTCCCTAGCGTCATGAGAATCCAGCCAGCCCATCCAAATTTCAGGGCAGCTCCGTGCAAGGAACCACCTGTCGTGCGGGCGACTCCTGAGAAAATAAATCCGACGATGAAGTACGTGGTAAAAATAAGTGCCATCAACACGCCATGGGCGGTCAAAATTTGATAGTAATTTGTCCAGCTCGGTAGTTCCATGATTCCACCGCGAACCATGCCCTGTACCATCCCAGCCACAGCTGCCAAACCGAATGCAATATAAGCTACCCACACATAGGCCAAACTAAGCCTTGCCGCAGAACGCTGAACCGGGACATGGGGGAGTGTATCTTCGACCTTCCGTGCGATTACCATAGGATTCACCTACCTTTATTTCACAATAATTGTGGTCGCCATTACCTGATGACCTGCGCCACAGTATTCGTTACAAAGGATTAAATACTCACCTGGCTTGTCAAACGTGTGTGTCGCCGAGCTGATGTGTCCAGGCAGTACCATGAAGTTAATGTTGGTCTCTGGAATCTGGAATCCGTGAATAACGTCTGGACTCGTGACGTGGAAATTCACCGTTGCGCCAACTGGTATTTCCATCTTGGTCGGAGAGAAGCCGAAAGCAAATGCTGTCATGTAAGCGTCGTATTCGTTGTCTCCTACCTGTTTCAAGCCTGGTTTATCAAAAGGAGGCGTCTCCGTAACCTTCTCCGGATCAATCATTTCCATATTACTTGGCGGAGCCATCCCCATGGCAAACGCATTGACGCACAACAATACAATAAATAAGGCCAAACCGCCTGCGCCAAGCATCAACCAGATTTTTTCATATCGATGCAAATGCATAAGTACCCTCCTTTACTTCCCTTATTACGCCCTATCCAGGAAAAGCCCAAATACACCCAACCAACCGACTAGAATGATACCTCCGACGATCAGAACCGCGACAAACGTTCCCTTCAAGTCTTCCTGGTCCGTTTGCAGCTTGCTGGATTTTGATTTCTTGCCTTTCTCCGCCTTGTTAACTTGCGTCTCCATCGCGCTCTTCTCCTTTCCTACGTGCCTCACGGGCGCGGTGTAGTTTTCACGCCTTCATTCTACCGCTGGAACCCCTTGGAAGTAATTCGGGGAAATCCCCTAAAATGTTCCGGGAAACCCCTGATTTCGACCTTTTTATGACCATTTTTGTTCACAGGTTCGACACAAAAAAAGACGACCCCGTATTGGGATCGTCCTTACTCAAAATCCAGCCAGCCCTTCTTTATCGCATACCGCACCAAATCAGGCCGCGTACGTAGATGGAGCTTTTCCATAATATGCGCTTTATGCGATTCTACCGTCTTGACGGAAACAGTGAGCTGCTCGGCAATTTCCTTGTTGCTAAAGCCCTTTGCGATCAAGACCAGCACTTCTTTTTCCCGATCAGTCAGGATGTCGTACTTGGCCTGCTCTTCACCGTTCTTGACCATTTGCAGAAATTCCTCGATCAGAGATTTCGTCGCAGATGGATACAAATACGCCATGCCCTGATTGACCGAGCGGATCGCCGTGATCAAATCGAGGTCAGGGGCGCTTTTTAAAATATAGCCAGCAGCACCGGCTTGCAGTACCCGAAACAAGTATTCCTCGTCATCATGCATCGTAAGCACGAGCACCTGAATGTCTGGTGCCGTTTCCTTCAGTCTGGCCGTTGCCGTCAAGCCGTTTTCCCCAGGCGGCATGCTCAAATCCATCAGGACGACGTTGGGCCGGACTTCCCATGCTTTTTCACATGCCTCTTTTCCGTCAGCCGCATAACCGACGACTTCCATGTCCTCCTGAGCGTTGATCAGCATCCCCAGCCCAGAGCGTACAATCGCATGATCATCGGCGATCAAGACACGAATGCTCATCCTCTACCCCCTCCTTCGGCACCGGAATTCGGACGATCACCGTCGTTCCTTCCTCGGGTGCGGAGCGAATATCAACGGTACCACCAAGCAGCTGGGCACGCTCCTTCATGCCAAACACACCGAGACCTTTGCCGATTTTCAATGTTTTCTCTACTTCAAATCCTACGCCGTCATCCACAATCGTGACGACAATTTCCTTCTCCCTATTCTCGAACATGATTCCTAGATGACTCGCCTTTGCGTATTTTGCCGTATTCGTCATGGCTTCCTGTACAATTCGGTACAGTGCTGTTTCCATCGCAGCGGAGTATCTGCGTTTTTCCCCCTGAACATGTAGCTCCACCTGGATGTGAAACGTCTTTTCCACCCGTTTCATCAACGAACGTAAGGCAGGCAGTAAACCGAGATCATCCAGTGCAGATGGACGCAGCTCCAGTGCCATACGCTTCACTTCCTCCATCGCCTTGGAAGTCATATTCACCAATTCCGCGACATGCTGCATAACCGGCTCGCTCAATTCTCGTTGTCTGACTACGTTTAGTCCCACTAAAATACTATAAAGCGCCTGCCCTACGCCATCATGCAGCTCCCGGGCGATGCGCTTTCGCTCTTCTTCTTGTGCTTGGATCGCAAAATTCGTCAGCTTGTACTGGTAGCGCTCTTTTTCCACTCGCTGTTGCGCAGACATATCACGCAAAATCATGACCAGCTTCCCCTGCGATTCATCCTCTAGCCTCGCTGAGCTGGCAGCGACAGGGTAATCCACACCCGATTTCGTTCGGAGCCTCATTTCGAATGAAGGCATTTGCACGCGCTTAAAAAAGCAATCCGCGCAGCTCGTTTCTTCCATACACGTTGCCATTCCGAGACACAGCTCGCAAATATGTTTATCTCGAATCAGCTCTTCTTCTGTCCAGCCCGTCATCTGCTCCAACGCAGCATTGGCTTTTACGATTCGTCCCTCCTGATCAATCACCAGGATCGCATCGCTGACGTTGGCAAAGATGGACTGCATCAGGGAAAGCACTTCACTCGACGTACCCATGGCTCCTCCTTTTGAGACAATCATCCTAACGTTATTGTAAAGTTTCCATAAAAGAAAGTGTATCAGGGAATTCCCTGAACATAAGAAAACGGGACAGCAAATGCCATCCCGTACTTTCTCTTACTCTACTACGATTTTTTCAGCAGTGCCGATAGGCGGCAGGCTCTTCGTCATCATTGGGCCGTAGAAGGCAACTACTTGCATATCCTCTTTCAGCTCAGCTGGCGAGAGTACCTTGTTGTCTCGCGCATTGATGATCACCGTTTTCTCGGTAATGTTCAGGTTGATTTTTTCTTGAGAGGTTCCGGTAATACCGCGACCCTCTACGAGCATTTTGTAGTTGCCCTCTTTGTCAGCAGAGATGCTCGCTATTTTTCCCGCTGTTCCCAGGATGTCCTGAGTCTCCAAGCCGCCTTTTACCGTAATGCTGAGCGCACTTGTTTGTGGCGGCATGCTCATCGCCATGAATTTTTCGGTCGTAGCATCTACGGCCATACCCAGCTTCAAGTCTTCTGGCTTCAGTACTTTACCAGCTTCATCCGTAATTTTGGTGTCTTCTGTCAGGTGCAGGATGATGCCAGATTCATAGATGTTCAGTGTAACTGAGTAGCCTTTATCGGATTTGCTGATGTTCGTAATGGTACCTGTGCGCATAGGAGCGATTTCGTCCTCCACTACAGTCACTGTATCATCGGTTACATTCACGTCTGCTTGCAGGATTTCGTCTACGAATTTAACTGGCACATAGGTGCTGCCATTCAGTACGCGAGGCTCTGCTCCCAACGTTTTGTACATTTTTGCGAAAGGATAACGATCCTCTCCTTCTTTTGCGTAGCTGGTGATCGCGCCTCTTTGCACTTCTGCTGCTTTTTCCTTGTCGTTCCAGCTTACTTTGAAACCAAGGGCTTCAGCAACAGGACGAAGTGGAACCAGTACGGTTTGTTGACCTTTATCGAAGATCGCATCCTGTGCGATTGCTTGACCGTTTATGTTAACAGAAAGTTCTTTTACTGGTTCGGAGGTTGCGGATACCACGCTAGTTCCCAAAGCGGCCAGTGCCGCGATTGTCATCATACCTGTACGGATTGTTTTCATATTGTTTATGCCTCCAATGTGCTTGATTGTTTTTGTGTGTCTCTATTCATTGGACGGCACCCTTTCAGAAACGTTTCAACAAATTTTTCATAGATGTGTAAATCCTTCATGTATAAGCGAAAAACATCACGGCTGGCTTGGGATTTGGTTACCTGGGACTTGGTTCGTTTGCGGCATCGGTACATCGGGCTTGCCTGATGGGTTGTCATACAAATAAGTTGGTACCTTGCCGACGATCAGGGCTTCGGAGACTGGGATTTGTGTAGTGACCGTCTGTTGCTTGGTCGCAAACGGGATAATGACCCGCAAATCGACTTCGACGTGAATGTAGACAGTCACCAGCACCATATTGATCCCGGCTTGCTTCAGGCCTGTTTCCAGCTTCGTTTTGACGGCGCCAATCGGAACGAACGACACCGGAATATCAGGCCCAATGTGCTCCAGAAAGACGTTTTTGGTAGCCAAGCCTAGTGGTATGGTTGTCTGGACGTGCTCCTGCTCAAATTCCTTCAAGCGATTTTGAATACGGGCTGTCGTTTCCCCCACAATCCGGGAATACTCTTTGAAATTAAAATTCACCGCTTTGATGCTACCACTCTCGTCTTTCTCCATGATGACAACTTCGTTGACGTCGACACCCTGCTGGGTCATGCGTTTGGTGACTGCATCGGTAATCGCGAGCTTGGCGACCTGCTCTGCCTTGGCCTGGGCAATCAGCATCAACGTCGGCTCCACCCTGCGTTCCACAACGATAAACAAAACAATCAATACCACAATGATCAGCAGGATCCCAGCAAAAATTCTCCTTCTACGTCTTTTCCAGCCTCCCCTTCTCACGCGCACGATGGCTCCCTCTCCCCTTTGGCGGCTCGGTTAGTCAGGACGAACCGTACGCATAGCTGGGCTTTTTTCTTTGCTTTTGCGTTGTCTGCCGCCGGTAAGCACCCCACCGATTCCCGCGACAAACGTAGGAACTCCTGCCGCGACCAAAATTAATGCCCAATCGCGCAGATTCAAATCCGTTGTTTTGAAGATCGGCTGGAGTGCCTCCATGTATACGACACCGATCACGAGCACGATCGACGAAAGTACGGCCCAAACGAGGTATTTGTTTTCAAATACATTGCGGTGAAAAACACTGTATTGACTTCGGCAATCGAAAACGTGAATCAGCTGCGCCATCACCAACGTGACGAAAGCGACCGTTTGGGCATGCACCAAGTCATTCGGATTCTCTTTGAGAGTCAACCAGAACGCAAGCAGTGTCATGGTCCCGATGAGAAAGCCGCGGCTAATAATTTTCCAGCCCAACCCTCGGCTGAATATGTTCTCTGCCTTGTTGCGCGGCTTCTGATACATCGTATCTTTCTCCGCCTGATCGATGCCCAGCGCCATGGCCGGTAAACCATCCGTCACGAGATTGACCCACAAGATCTGGATCGGCACCAAAGGCAAAGGAAGTCCGAGGAGCATTGCAAAAAACATGACGAGAATCTCGCCCACGTTGGACGCCAGCAAATAACGGATGAATTTTCGAATGTTGTCATAGATGTTACGCCCTTCCTCGACGGCGGCGACAATCGTGGCGAAGTTATCGTCGCGCAGCACGAGATCGGCCGCTTCCTTCGTCACATCCGTACCGGTAATCCCCATCGCGATCCCAATGTCTGAGGTCTTGATCGCAGGAGCATCATTGACACCGTCCCCGGTCATGGCGACAACATGTCCTTGGCTTTGCAGGGCACGGACGATCCGAAGCTTGTGCTCTGGAGACACACGGGCATAGACAGTCACTCGCTCCGCATACTCTGCGAGTTGCTCATCTGACATGCCATCCAGCTCCCGCCCCTCCAATACTTCTCCGTAGCCACGCATCAAACCAATCTGACGGGCGATTGCTTCTGCTGTCACCTTATGGTCGCCTGTAATCATGACTGTCTTGATCCCTGCTTGATGGCAAAGATCGATCGCTGGACGCACCTCTTCACGCGGTGGATCGATCATCCCGGCCAATCCGACAAAGACAAGATTGTTTTCCAGGGAGCCAATCGGCTGTCCCGGGCGATAGCCTTGCAGTGTCTTATAGGCGAAGCCCAGTACGCGCAACGCTTTACCCGCCATGTGTTCCGTTTGCTCCAGTACCTGGTGACGAAGCGTTGCGGAGAGTGGAATGAGCTCACCCTTCCACAAAATGTGTGTCGATCTCGCCAGCAATGCCTCCGCCGCGCCTTTGGTCAGCAGGGAATACACACCGTCCGTCCCCTTTTCGACGACAGACATCATTTTGCGGTCAGAATCAAAGGGGAGCTCCTCCACACGCTGTCCCTGATTCTTTGGGGCGCTACGCTCTGTATTGCCGCCCAATGCCTTTGCGGCAAGCACCTTGAGAGCACCTTCTGTCGGGTCGCCTATGACTTGCCAAAAGCGGGATGCCTTGCCCATCCCAAGCAAATTGCGCGTGCTTTGTTCCTCGCATGTCAATCGGGCGTTGTTGCATCGGTCTGCGATTCGGATCATTTGCGTGAGAGCCCCGTCACGGGCGGGAGACACCATTTTCCCCAGATAGTGAAAAGATCCCTCTGGTGCGTAGCCGCTACCGCTCACCTCATACGTGGAATCGCTGTGCCACACTTGAGTAACGGTCATTTTATTTTGAGTCAGGGTCCCTGTTTTGTCGGAGCAAATAACAGAGGCGCAGCCCAACGTCTCGACTGATGGCAGCTTGCGTACGATCGCATTGCGGCGGATCATCCTCTGGACGCCAAGCGCTAGCGCGACAGTCACAATAGCCGGCAAGCCTTCCGGAATAGCCGCTACTGCGAGACTCACCCCGGCGAGGAACATCGTAAACAGCTCATGACCATGCCAGACACCAGCAGCAATGACCACAATCGTCAATAGTAGTGCGACGACCACGAGAATTTTGCCCATTTGCTCCAAGCGCAGCTGCAAAGGTGTTTCTGCTTCTTCCGCTGTATTCATCAAGTGCGCGATTTTCCCAATTTCTGTACTCATCCCTGTCGCTACGACGATACCGTTCCCTGTTCCTCCGGTCACCATCGTGCCCATGAACGCGAGATTTTTTTGGTCGCCAAGCGGTACAGTGGAGGCCTGGGCTGTTTCCAGTCTTTTCACGTTTTTCCCGACGGGAACAGACTCTCCTGTCAATGCAGACTCCTCTACCTCTAGCCGATTGGCCGAAAGCAAACGCAAATCTGCGGGAACACGATCCCCAGCCTCCAATTGCACCAGGTCACCAGGCACCAGCCGCGAAGCCGGTATCATGGAAATGTTCCCACCCCGGATGACGCGCGCCATTGGGGATGCCAGCTCCTTTAGCGCTTGCAAGGATCTCTCAGCCTTGGCCTCCTGAATAAAACCGAGGATGCCGTTAATGAGGATGATCGCAATAATCGCAATCGCATCCAGGTACTCTCCGAGGAAGTACGAGATCAACGTTGCAATGAACAGGATGAGTACCATAAAATCCTTGAACTGATCAACAAAGACCGAGTAGAGAGGCTTTCGCTTTTGTTCAGCCAACTGGTTGGCACCTTGTTTAGCCAGTCGCCGCTCCGCCTCCTGCTGAGTCAACCCTTGCGCAGCATCACTATGAAGGGCTTCGGTCACGTCGGCCGCCGCCAGCGTGTACCATTTTCGAATTGGCTGTGTATCCACCTACATCTCCTCCATCCACATCTCACTCATTTTCATGTGTATGCAGACGAGCTAGAAAATAAAACAACCCGTCCATTTATCTGGACGGGTCTGTGTTAGTTTGTCGGTTATTTCAAACTTTTGGCTACACCAATGCAAATCAACAAAATCGGCGGCAGCCAGGTGAGCCGCGTGAGCCAGCTGGCTTTTCCTGCACGGCTGCCGAGAGCAATTCCTACCACAAGAAGCAAGGCACTCATCACCGCGATACAGAGAGCGACAAGCAGTGGAGAGTATCCCAAAAACGTAAGGCTGATGCCTGCGCCGAAAGCATCCAAAGACAGAGCAAGCCCCAACATGACGGCCTCCCAGCCCATAATATGCCCAGAACGATCTGCATCGGCTTTGGACGGATCTTTTAAAATCTGGATCATCACACCAAAAATGCGGAACTGCGACAATAATACGATGGGTTCCTGCTCTTCCTGTTTTTCTGCGGCTACAACGGCGTTGTTGCTCGTAGCAGTAGACTCCTGAACCTCTGTCCCTGACCTTGTCGCAATCAGCCGCCACAGAGTAAACAAGCCCATGAGGATCAAGACCGCGGCTCCAATATATGTGCCAATTTCGGGTGTTAACCATTCGGTGAGGGATGAGCCTACGAGCATGACACCATAGACAACAGCAAACGAACAACCGGAAACGACGACGAGCGACAAAAAGGGCATTCTCATGTTCCGTAAACCATACGTCAATCCTACACTGACACTGTCCATGCTGATGGCCAGGGAAACGAGCAGGAGTGCGAGCCATCCGCTCATATGTGGTCACCTCTTTCCCATTGCCTATTAGGTATACGCGAAAAGCTCAGATGATGTGCCAATAAATCATTGCCGGGATATTAATGGTAACCACGCCAGACTGGATCATCAGAACGAAAATTCTCGTAGCTCCTGAAAAGAAAAAGAAGAGGCCACTGTCGGCCTCTTCCTTTTCTTTGAACTATTTGATTTCAATCGGTACTTCCCACTTCACGTCGTGTTCCACCATATAGGTAGCGTAGGATACCGTGAGCTTTTTCGGTTGTTGCTTCAAGCGCGGAATCGAGATCTCACCTTTGATCTGTACCCGTCCGTCCTTGTCTCTGGTGCTTTCCGTGCTCACTGATGCAGGGTAAGTCTTCCCATTTTCATCCTTTACAGACCAATCGCGGTTCTCGACTATGCCTTTTCCTAATGTACCCTCTATGGTCATTACGGCCTCACCTAGATCTTCACCGTTACCTGGCTCCCATTTAAAAGAAGAGAATATAAAGGTACTGCCTGTCTCATCCTTGAAAGTCGCAGCTTTCTTGTCTAGTTCTGTTGGAACCAGATCAAATTTAGGCGAAGCCAGCTTTTTCTCATAAATTTTCTTTAGCTCAAGCTTTAATTTTTGTTCTCCCTGTATCGGGCCAAATGTATGCCACCAATTCAAGACATCGCCTTCTGGTCTTTCTTCCGCTTCTTCTTCTGTTCTTGGTGTGAAAAGAACATTCTCCTTGTTATCAAGCTCATCATCCAATGATTTCATATCCCAAGCTGCTACTACTTCCCCTTTTTCATTGGTGATTTCGTACATCATATTCTCTCCCGAAAAAGCAAGATCACGCTCTTTTTCTGTGATAATGGCCCCTTGCGGATTTTTCCGATCGTACAGGATCGACGTTCGTTCAACCTCCAAATAAGCTGATTTTGGGAAAGTGGTATCCAGCATGACCCGTGTCGCACTCGGGGAAAATTCGATATTTTTCAGCTCAATCCCGAGCCCTTGCGGCGATTGAAAAGCCATATCCTTGAAGGCAACCGTTTTCGTCGCTTCCTTGGCTTTCTTCATATCGATCGGAACTTCCAATGACCATTTTCCTGTCTTATCTGCGATTTCTGTCTGTTCTAAATGCAAGGTCAGTTGGTCAGGAGTCGCCTCAGTTGATTCGAAGATTTCGTTCAAAAATCGCTCTGTGATGAAAAACTCTCCATGACTTCCCGAATTATCTCCTCCATCATCCTCGAACCAATCTTTTCCGTTCTGATCAATCAGCTTCGCATTCAAAATATGATCTTCAATCTTCTTGCCGCTCTCGTCGTACACATCATAGATGACTGCGATCCTCATCGAATCAGCCAACAGCTCTTTTAACTCGACAGTAATTCCTTGATCGGTTACTTTTTGCTCCAGCTTTTGGACCAGGCCTTTATGGACAGCATTTTTCATACCGCTATCCGCATTTTTTTCAATCTGGAACAAGCTATTCACATAATTCGCAAATGTCGGTGATACAACGGTTCCTGTTACCACCAATGCCGTAAGTCCTGCTACTACCAATCCTGTCTTCTTCACAATATCCCAACCCCTTTGTCTTCTGGTTCGGGAGAAGTGCTTTCGCGTAGAACGTGGAGGAACTGCATCAGACAGCTTATCCATGACCTCATCTGTAAACGAATCGGGTACAGGAGCCTCCGGAATGGTGGGAAAATCCTCTTCTTGCATGCCTTCTACCCACTCTTGCAGGTGCTTCTGGCATTGTGGGCAATTTTCCACATGTTGCTCCAATCCTTTGCTCTCGGCAGGGGCCAGCTCATCGTTTACGTATAGCTTCAATTGATTAAACATGAAGCATTTCATAAATAGCTCCCCCTCCCATCGTTTTCTCTAGGCTGTCCTTCATCTTTTTGCGGGCACGGAATAATCGCATCTGAACAGAGCTCTCCGAGAGAGACAGTCGCTCGCTGATTTCCCGATACGACAGTCGCTGTAGGTAAAACAGGACGAATACCTCCCGATACTCCTCATCCAGCAGCATGATGCTGCGTTCCAGCTCGGCGTCCCGTTCTTTTTTCAACAAAGTCGTCTCTGGCGTGTCTGGGTCAATCAGCTGCTCCTCATCGATTTCTACCTGTTCTGTCCGTTTGCGTTTTCGCATTTCATCGAAACAATGATTGCTCGCAATTCGATACAGCCACGACGAAAACCTGTACTCAGGCCGATAGTCGTGTAAGCGATAAAAGGTTTTGATAAACACGTCTTGAGCCAAATCCTGTGCGTCTGGCATGTTGCCGATCATCCTATACAAATAACCGACGATCTTGCCCTTGTATCTGTCGACAATTTGTCTATACTGCTCATGATCGCCAGCCAGGATTTGCTCGATTAGTTCCTGATCGTCCGGCATTTTGCTACTCCTCCATCTATCACAGATCAAGCCAGCGGGGAATGCTGCGCAGCTTCCGTTTTGGTTGATTCATAAGCTATTACGGATTTGCTGGAAAAACCTTTCTCCTTATTTTTGAAAAATTTAACTTTCCTGTCAAAAGAGGCTTCAAAGCTATTTGTTTGAGTCAACATAGTGGAGGGGAAGAAAAAGCACAGTTCTCTTCGACTCTGACACGCCAGCAGGGGGGATTGACTGTCCGTCTCCACTTTAAAAAGAGGACCGTCGATCCAAAGCCACCCTACGGGCGGGTGTTTCTCAGGGAAGAAGTGTTCGACAAGCGTGGTCTTCTTTTTAAAGTTCCGACTGGGTAAGCGTTGTCAAGGTCTGCTAGTCCTGTGCTTTTTCTTCTTACCGGCTTTGCTGCCTCTTAAAACTAAGAAAGCCCAAAAAAAGAGCTCGACAGCCTGAAAGGAATCAGGAATGCCGAACTCACTAGTAATCGAATTTATTATTTCATAGATGGGAGGGCTTTAAGCACGTGCAGCTAGTGCCCGAGCGAGTAATTCTACCAGTCTCCTTGCATACTCGCCAGTGGTATCCCTTGCCCCTGAGAATTCCGTCACTTCCATACTTGTCACGCGCGAATCTCGCAAAACAGTTTCCAATAATGCCTCTGCTTCGGACAGCGACAATCCAATCTCACTTGGAGAATAGGCTGCTGGCATTGCGTCTTTGTTCAGGATATCTACGTCGAAGTGAACGAGGATTTTGGCATCACGCGGGATCGATTGGAGCATATGAGAAATTCGTTCCACGATGCTTCCTTCTGTGAGCTGGTCCAAGGTCATAATCTCTACGCCATGCGTCTCTGTGGGCATTTGTTGGCAACCGACCAGGCGGATTCGCTCTGCATCCCAGCCGCTTGGTTCAATCCATTGTCCGCGATCCTGAAGCAAAAACCACAATCCCATCCCTGCCGTCCCAATACAGCGAGAAGCCGATGGAACTACTGCATCGAGATGACCGTCAAGCACGAGCAAATACGCTTTTTCCTGATACCGAGCCTGATGAGCCTGTGCCGTTGCAACGACCAAGCTGCAATCGCCGCCGAGCATCAAGACAAAGTCGTCTGTATCGAGCCAATCTTGCGCGTCCTTTTGCAGCAAATCCCAGAACATACGCGGGGCCGGCCAATTACGAACTGGTGGAATATTATGGCGCGGCAAATCATCAGGAAGATGCAGATTTCCTACGTCCTGCACTTCCAAGCCATGTCGCTGCAACTGCTCGATCAATCCGGCTGTACGAAGCGCGTCCGGAGCTAATTCTGTTCCAGAGACATATGCTCCTGTGAAATGCGGGATACCAGCCACTTTTACTTTTATAAACAGTCCCTCCTAAGGAATTCATGGTATGAATGTCCTTAAAAGTATATCACAGCCTGCCTTGCAAAAATTGGATGAGATCACCGACGGACGGTCGTAACCACCGATCTGGCAAGGATGCTTTTTCCCCGCGCAGCAATTGGCAAGCAAGCGCATTCGGATGGACATCCGCACTTAAAAAATACACTTGGTGTACAGGCTGCGGGAGAGCGTCCATGACCTCCACACATTTGCTGACATACACCTGCAACGCATCCCGATAGGCGGGAGTTGTTAGTGCCGCGCCACACCACACATCAATTCCGGTCAACTCCTTGGCATGGGCTGCATCCAAGCTTTTGGCGAGCGAGCAGATAACGAACAGTAGCTTCTCTGGCGCCAGATTGAACCGCTTCTGATACTGCTTGGCAAAACGGGCAAGTGTCGCATTCCAGGACGGCGTATCGTAGCTGCCGAGATCAGGGATGCATTTGAGTGCCCCGACTAGCTGCTCTTCCTTCTTTATAAACAAGAGACCGTCGATCACTTGAAACGAAAGCCCGCTCAACTGCCCGGACAAAAACTCGCCCACCCGCTCATGCATGACGCGAGAGATTCGCTGTGAGGATTTGCGCTTTAGCTTTTGCCGTATGCGCACCTCTTCTTCCTCCAGATAGACCCGTATCAGCCTGGAAAACAACTCTGCCTCCGTAGTTGGCTCTCGTATCAGGCACTCCAAACGGCTATAGGCGTCTGCCACGCTTTGGTCCCATTGCCCTTCTTTTTCTGTGCCCATCATTACCCTCCCTCACATCATATCGGGTGCGTGATCGGCCACGACCAGCACATCCATGTGTCGGACCTCCCGCAATAATCGCTGGATGACCGAACCCTCGAGAATTTCCTTCCAGCGGGTTCGTGCCGACTGCCCGATGACGACCTGCGTCGTTCCTTTTTCGTTCATATGCCAAACTAGCTTGGTGAAAACCTTGCGTCGGGAAGGGGCTTCGTATCGTTCAAAACGACCTCCGAGACGCTCCGTTAGTGCCTTCAGCTTCGCCAGCTGCGTCTCTTCCTCTTCTGTCAGCGACGGATGATCCTGCACGTAAGCTACATGCCAGGACGCCTTCAACCGATACGCAATTCGGAACCCTCGGCGAATCAATCGTTCACTATCTGCCCGCAAATTCACACAGACAAAAATGACTTCCTGCTGCCGCCAAGGCCCACGCAGCGTTCGTCGCTCCCATGCCTCCAAGCGTTCGTCGACGTCGTCCGCCACTTCACGCAAGGCCAGCTCTCTTAACGCGATCAAATTCCCTGTTTTGAAAAAGTTGGTCAGTGACTGCTCCACCTTTTCCATCGCGTAAATATTGCCCTCCCGCATCCGCTGGCGTAGCGCTTTGGGTGAAATATCAATCAGCTCTACCTCATCTGCCTGATGCAGAATATGGTCCGGCACCGTCTCTCGAACGCGGATTCCCGTAATTTGCTCGACGCTGTCGTTTAAGCTCTCCAAGTGCTGAATGTTCATCGTGGAAATGACAGAAATACCCGCAGCCAAAATCTTCTCGACATCGTGATATCGCTTCTCATAGGCGCTCCCCGGCACGTTCGTATGTGCCAGCTCATCCACCAGTACGACCTCCGGATTTCGCCGGATAATTTCGTCTGTGTCCATTTCTTCTAGCGTCACATTTTTATACGGGATACGCTTGCGCGGGATAAGAGGAAGTCCCCCTACCTGCTCAATGGTTTCTTTTCGTCCATGCGTTTCTAAAAGCCCAATCACCACGTCGATGCCATTTTCAGCGAGCTCGTTACCTTCTCGGAGCATCGTGTATGTCTTGCCGACACCTGGTGCCGCTCCCACATATACTTTTAGCGTCCCGCGCTTGATTTTCCCGATTTCTTGCTGCATCTCCTCATCGGAGAGTCGTCGGTACGGATTGACCGTTACCGCCTGTTCTCGCTTGGTTGGCATGACACGCTCACCGTCCCGCTCGGAACGATCCGCCACGATCAAGATATCGATATTTTTCGTTTGCCGAAGAATCTTATGGACGATGGAGCCATACCATATCTCTTCCCAGCGCGTACGCTTGGACTGCCCCATGACGATGCGGGTCACATTATTCTCCATCGCATAGGCGACGAGCTCGTTTGCTACGTCCTTTTCACGTGCAAGCATCTGTTCTTCGAAGGTACCTCCGACTTTGTCCACGAGCTTTCCGATGGATCTCTTAAAAGTCGCTTCTTCCTTCGTGAGCTTCTTGGATAAAGGGAGAAAACAGACGACCAAGAGCTCTCCGCCGAGCCGCTTGGCAACCTGTTGTCCGCGCCGAACCAATATCGAGCCGTTCCAATGATACTGGGCAGAAACTAGCACCCTCTCTGTGGCTCCTGAAGCCCCCACCATGCCGTGCTTCTCCCGATAATCCTCCAAATCCTCGTTTACGCCCGTAGCTACGAACCGAAGAGCGAGTTCCCGCAGCATATGCAGATTGTCTCTGCGAAACAACGGATTCTTCGTTCGAATCGGGTTACGATCCTCTTCTTGCAGCCGTTTCAGAATGGCTTCTGGCGTGACGTCGAGCAATTTCACCTCGTCAGCCATGGCAAGCGTATCCTCAGGGACACACTGGTCGATCCGCACTTCTGCCTTCGTCAGTCGCTCCGCCATTTCTTTCATCCCGGCTAATTCGTAAATGTTGACCGTCGTAATCACACTAATATTGTGATTCAGCAAATACTGAACATCGTCGAGCCTGGTTGGACGCGGGGCATCTGGACGATTGCGATGAGCCAAACCGTCTACGAGCACAACTTCCGGATCTCGCTCGATAATGACTGCAACGTCCAGATCATGTCTCGCTTCCCCGAGAGAATGCCAGTTAATTGGCTCGATTTGCTCCAAGCCCTCCCGCTTTTGCGCCAGCTTGGGATGAGTGGCCTCACCTGATCCAGCTACGACCACATCAATCCCTTTTTTCTTAAGCGTCTGCCCTTCCATGAGCAAGTGATAGGTTTTACCTGAGCCACTGACAGCCCCCAGAATGATTTTCAGCCTGCCCCGGTGCATTCTGGAGATGGACTGCAAGATTTCCTCCGGGGACTTTCGCCGAAACTGCTCTACCATCTCGCAGCCCTCCTTCTATCTTTACTTCTTCAATTCGTCCAAGGCCAAATTCAGCTTCACTACATTGACACGCGGCTCTCCGAATACACCCAAGCTTCTTCCCTCTGTATTCGCTTCAATCAGTGCCTGAAGTTGTACCGGTTCGAGATTGCGCGCCTTGGCTACACGCTCTACTTGTATTTGGGCAGCCTTTGGCGAGATATGCGGGTCCAGACCGGAAGCGGAGTTGGTCAGCAAATCAGCCGGGATGTCTTCCTGCTTCACGCCAGGATTCGCTGCTAGAAATGCGGCGATATCCTTTTGCGTACGTTCGATCAGGGCTGGGTTGGATGGCGCGTAGTTGTTCGAGCCAGAGCCTGACGCATTGTTATCAATAGAAGAAATGCGTCCCCAGAAGTACTTCGGATCAGTGAAGGTCTGCCCAATCAGTTCGGAGCCGACCACCTTGCCGCTCCCATCGGTGATGAGACTGCCACTTGCTTGTGCAGGCATGACAACCTGTGCAACTCCTGTCATCGCCAGCGGGTAGGCAACGCCGCAAATCAGCAGCAAAACGAGGCTGAGACGCAAATTTTTCAAAATCATATCGGTTCACCTGAGCTTTCTTTTTTCAATATGAATTAAATTAAATTCAATCCAATCAAAATCAAGTCAATCAGCTTGATGCCCACGAACGGAACGATAATTCCTCCCAAGCCATAGATCACCAGATTGCGGCTAAGCAGCTTTGTCGCGCTCATCGGCGTGTATTTCACACCTTTCATCGCCAACGGAATCAGGATCGGGATAATGATCGCATTGAAGATCAACGCGGACAAAATCGCACTTTGCGGTGTAGCCAAGCCCATGATGTTGAGCGCACTCATTTGTGGGATCGCCAGCATGAACATCGCTGGAATGATCGCGAAGTATTTCGCTACGTCATTGGCGATACTGAACGTCGTCAAGGCACCGCGTGTCATCAAAAGCTGCTTGCCAATCGCCACGACCTCGATGATTTTGGTCGGGTCAGAATCCAGATCGACCATGTTCGCTGCTTCCTTCGCCGCTACCGTACCCGTATTCATCGCCAAACCAACATCGGCTTGTGCGAGAGCTGGCGCGTCATTCGTACCGTCACCTGTCATGGCGACCAGCTTGCCTGCCGCTTGTTCTTTACGGATCAGCGCAATCTTGTCTTCCGGCTTGGCTTCCGCTACGAAATCGTCCACACCTGCTTCGCGGGCAATTGTCGCTGCTGTCAGCGGGTTATCCCCTGTGCACATGACCGTACGAATTCCCATGCGGCGCAGCTCTTCAAAACGTTCGCGCATCCCTGGCTTTACGGTATCCTTTAGGTAAATCAAACCGAGAATCGCATTGCCTTCTGCTACAGCCAATGGCGTGCCGCCAGCCGTTGCAATCCGGTTTGCTTTTTCATCCAAGTCAGCAGGGATGTTGCCCCCTTGCTCTACCACGTATTTTTTGATGGCGTCGACGGCCCCTTTGCGGATGAGGACGCCGCTTGCCAGATTCGTCCCGCTCATTCTTGTTTCAGCGCGGAACTCCACGCCTTCGGAACCGGGCAATTCCAGTTCAGCAGGTGCCAGACCTTGTTTTTTCGCCAGCTCTACAACAGAGCGTCCTTCCGGTGTTTCGTCATGAACCGAGCTTTGTGCAGCTACTCGGTTCAATTCCGTGCTTTTGGTGTTGCCTACAGTGACAAACTCGGCAGCCATCCGGTTACCATGCGTGATCGTTCCCGTTTTATCCAAAATAATAGTGTTGATGTCACCAGACGCCTCAACCGCTTTACCCGACATGGCGATGACGTTAAACTGTGTGACCCGGTCCATACCCGCAATCCCAATCGCTGACAAGAGTCCGCCAATCGTGGTTGGAATCAAGCAAACGAGTAAAGCAATCAGTGTAGCAACCGGAATGGCTGCATTTACGTAGTTGGCTATCGGCAGCAAAGTCGTGCAAACGATCAGGAAAATTAACGTTAAGCTGACCAACAGCGTATTCAACGCGATTTCATTCGGGGTCTTCTGTCTCTTCGCACCTTCTACCAACGAAATCATACGATCCAAAAACGATTCGCCGGGATCAGTCGTCACACGGACACGGATACGGTCACTGACTACACGTGTGCCTCCCGTAACAGAGCTAAAATCGCCACCTGCTTCTTTAATGACCGGAGCGGATTCACCTGTAATCGCTGATTCGTCCACAGAGGCGACACCCTCGACGATTTCCCCGTCGGATGGAATCAGCTCGCCTGCTTCCACGATCACCAGATCGCCCTTTCGCAGTTCTGTGGAACTGACGACCTGCATGCGACCATCTTTCCCCACTTTTTTTGCTTGCGTGTCCTGCTTCGTTTTTTTCAAGCTCTCTGCCTGTGCTTTACCGCGCCCTTCTGCCAAGGCTTCTGCGAAGTTGGCGAACAAAATCGTCACGAATAGGATCAAGCTGACGACGCCGTTGTAAAATGGGTCCGAAGCTCCCCCAAACAAATTCGGCACAAACGTCAGGAGAAGTGTAATGAAGAACCCGATCTCTACCACGAACATGACTGGATTTTTCATCATCACACGCGGGTCCAGTTTTTTGAAAGACTCGACAAAGGCCCGTTGATACAAATCTTTAGGAAGCGCAACCGTGCGCGTTCTACTCATGGAAAATTACTCCTTTGCCTCTAGTATTCATTTTCAAATCGTGTTCAAAAAGTCAGTTCTTTGAACTACCTCTTTTTTAACGGATTGTGAGCCACTCAGCGATTGGGCCGAGAGCAAGCACAGGCAGGAATGTCAGTGCGCCTACAATCAACACAGTCGCAATCAAAATCACCGTGAATACACTATTGTCTGTGCGCAGTGTACCCATCGTTTCCGGCACCGGCGTTTTTGCGAGCAAGGAGCCTGCTACCGCCAGCATCGTAATGATCGAGACGTATCGGCCAAACAGCATGACGAGTCCGGTAGAAATGTTCCAGAAAGGCGTGTTGTCGCCCAATCCTTCAAAACCGGAACCGTTGTTGGCTGCGGAAGAAGTGTACTCGTACAGCACTTGTGAAATGCCGTGGAAGCCTGGGTTCGACACTGCGGACGATCCCATTTCTGTTGCCAATGCAATGGCGGTTGGCGCCAAAATAATCAGGGGATGAGCGAGAATCGCGATGGCGATCAGCTTCATCTCTTTTCCTTCAATCTTGCGGCCGAGGAATTCAGGCGTACGCCCTACCATCAAGCCCGCCAAGAATACAGCCAAAATCGCATACATCAAAATGTTAATTGTTCCGACGCCATCTCCGCCGAATACGCAGTTGAGCATCATTTCACCAAGCGGAACCAAGCCGCCAAGTGGTGTCAATGTATCGTGCATGTTGTTCACGGTTCCTGTCGTTGCCGCTGTTGTCACGGCGGTGAACAAGGCGCTTTGTGCGATGCCAAATCGGACTTCTTTTCCTTCCATGCTACCCATTTCTTGTGACAGGCCAGCCCGCTCGAGCGCAGGGTTGCCGTTTCCTTCATTGGCATATGCCGTGATCAGGAACGCCAGGAACATCATGAACATCGCTCCAAAAATAACCCAGCCTTGCTTGCGGCTCTTCGCCAAGAAGCCGAATGCGAACGGCAGTGCCGCCGGGATCAAGAACATCGACAAAATTTCGATCACGTTAGTTAGCGGTGTCGGGTTTTCAAACGGATGCGAAGAGTTTACCCCGAAGAATCCGCCCCCGTTCGTTCCTAAATGCTTAATCGATACGAGTGAAGCAACGGGACCACGAGCGATTTGTTGCTCTGTTCCGCTAATGGTTGTCGCTGTTGCGGTCGGCTCCATCGTCTGTGGCACTCCTTGGGACACCAAGAGCAATGTCACGACAATCGCCAGTGGAATCAGTACACGTGTATGAGCACGTACTAGGTCTACGTAGTAGTTACCGATGCTGCGTTGTCCAGTCAGCCCGCGCATAAAGGCCATTACGACCGCGATCCCTGTCGCTGGCGTCGTAAACATCAGGTAAATAATGACCAGCATCTGCGATAGATACGACAATCCACTCTCCCCGCTGTAATGCTGAAGATTCGTATTCGTCAAAAAGCTGACAGCTGTGTTAAAAGAAAGCAACGGCTCCATCGCCGCGATTCCACTCGGATTTCCAGGTAACATCCCTTGCAAACGAAGCAAGAGATACGCAATAGCTACCATCGAAATATTGCTGACCAGAACAGCCATTGCGTACTGCTTCCAGGTCATATCTGCTACGCGAATGCCAGACAGCTTGTATATCGCTTTTTCCAGCCCGCCAAAAACACGGTCCAATCGGGTCGTCTCCAGCGAAAAGGAGCGTGCCAAATATTTTCCCATTGGTATGGCGAGCACGAAAAGCACCACCAAAACCAACGCTATTTGTATAAAGTCCACGACAGTTCCTCCTACTCCCTCTAAAAAATGGTTCCAAATAAGCGAATGATTCGGGTAATCCCTAGTATTTTTCCGGGTAAATCAATGCGTGGCACAGGTACATCGCAAGCCCTGCCATAATCAAAAGCAACCAGATCATTTCTCTTTCCCTCCCTGTTCTCTTACCACGGCGTCACAAAACTTGATGAGTGCAAAAAATACACCGAATGAAAGCGCCAAGAGCAGTATGGAAACCACGTCCATGCCATGTCCCTCCTTTTTTCTGGTACTGACTATCCCGTAAAGTCTGGCCGACTCGTCTCTTTCGCTTCCCCCTGCACAGGCTTCCTTTTTTGAAAAAAACCTGCCATTTGGGAAAAAAATAGACCAATGCTTACGATTTCCCCGAAAGATCGCCACATTTGACCGAGCGAAAGTAAACAGACGAAACAAGTCGCCCGCCTTTTCGCGGCAAATCAAAACGATCCTTTGTATCGGAGAAAAAGTACTCATTGGTCTACCTAACGCCCAGCCGACTTGAAGTTGCCTTCTTTGCGTTTTGTCTCCCGTTTCCTTTTTCCAAAAACAGCTATTTACTTGTGAGTAAAACGGTCATTGGCCGTTTTTGAGCAAAACGAAAAGACCTGCGTAACGTTTCGAGTCAACCCTTGTTGTCCCTCAATGGATAACAAAAAGGCCTCCTCAAATAGGCGGTCTTTAGACCTCCCTCGCTTTAGCCGACGAAGTTAGCTGACGGGTAGGATGGCGAAAGAGTTTCTCATCCCTCCCACGATTCATTCGTGGGATTAACCCCTACTGATTGGGTCCTCCGTTCCCGAGTGCCTCGGGATTTGGCCATATTTTGCAATTGTTGGTTACGAATCTCATTATACGTCCGGCATAATCGGATGTTAATGTCCTATTTCAGTCTTTTTCACACGATTTTTGCATTCTTTATCCGTGTAAGCGGTTTAAACCTATCAGGCCTCATCCGATCATGATATTTCATCGTTTCTCTTGCGTTTTCACATTATCAGCCTATTTGTTTGACAGCCCCAAGACTGCTGAGTAATATTAGGCACAATGATAAATTATGGGAGGTATGGCGTTTGGCCATCTCTAACAAGAAAAAGCTTGAAGCTGAAATCAGCGAAGCATTCATAAAATTTCAACGCGAACTAATTGGACGAGGTCCGCAGGAAGCGAAGACCTACATCGTAGGTGATATGGTCATCGCAAGGTTCAAGGGCGTTCTCACCGTCGAAGAAAAGCATCTGTCCAGTCACGATAAAGGTCGCCGCATCGTCAAAGAAATGCGCGAGGTTCTACGTGAAATGTACAGCGAAGAATCAGAAGAAATCGTAGAAAAGCTGACCAGCTGTAAGGTACTATCGAGTCATAGCGACATCAGCACGAAGATGGGTGAACGGATCGAGGTTTATGTATTGGACAAGGACCTCGAAAAAATGTTGGGCTAATTTTACGAAAACAAGGCTCCACCTCATGTGCAGGCGGAGCCTTTTCTATTCCTCTCTTAGCCACTCATCTGTTCAGCCAACCAGCCGTAGCCCTTATACCCGGGCTGGCTCACGATGACGTGATTCGCCCCGAGCACCTTGTATAACATCGCGTTCCGATGCTCCTGTGTCATCACAAAAATCCGGCAGGAGCCCAGTTGCCTGAACAGTGTAACAAAGTCGCGTCCCTCCGCCCACTCATCAGGAAAGATGTAGACGGAATGGTAGAGCAGCAAGGATTCCTGATCGCGGTAGCACTCGTCAAATGAGATGGGCAAAAAGCGCTGAATCGTCTTGTCGCTAGACCTCACCGTCAATGAAAGGGCACCGGGATTCCTTCCCCAAAATGCAGGCAAACTGTCGCAGCATAGTGTCTGAACAAATGAAGTGAAAGCTTCCCCTTTGCCCATTACGAAATAATGCTTCATAGCAGCACCTCCCCTTTCTTATTGGAGATCCTCAATGGACGAGATGTTCATGTACGAAGGTACCACGAGTCCGATTTTGGTTCCTTCGAGATTCGGACCCAAATCCTCGATTTGCCCACCAAATTTTTTCAAATAACTCGTATCTGTAGACGGCAACCAAGCCGCAACTATCCCATCTACATCTCCAATGGCCACACCTGCCCACATCGGTCCAGTCTGCACCTGGCTCAATTCGACTTCATACCCCAGCTTCTGCTCCAGCACATGCTCTACGACGTGCGTGCTGGCAATCTCGGAATCCCATGCTACATAAGCGAGAGTCAGCTTCTCTTTTTGGACAGGCTGTATGCCCTCCACCCATTTCGCTACTTTGGCTTCGTTGTTTTTTACCCATTCAGCAGCGGCCACTTCCGGATCTTTTCCGTCAATCATTTGGACCATGACTGACTCCATATCGGCTGGCTCCCAGCAGAACTTATCGAGAAATTGATAGGCAGCAGGCTGATCCTCTTTCAGCCCTTTGCGCACGATGGTATGGATTTGTTCTGTTCCACCAAAGCCGTTCTTCGGGTCCGCCAAGTATTTCAGATCCATCTTTTTAAACATCCAATGCGGCGTCCAGCCCGTAATGATAATCGGTTCCTTCGCCTCGTACGCCTTGATCAAAGCTGCTGTCATTGCTGCATCTGAGCCTTCGACAAGCTGCCATTTATCCAAGCCATACAGGTTCATGACTTCCTCTGTCTTCACCATCGAGCCTGCTCCCGCGTCGATTCCGATGATTTTGTAGTCGAGCTTTTCTCCTAACGCGTTGTCCGACGTCTCAGAAGCAATAGGACCGACCACCGTTGCTGTCGGTATTTGTGTGTTTGTGTTTTGACTGGAACAGCCTGCGAGCCAAGCTGTTGCTCCCATCATCACTGCCAGTAAAGTTGGAACCGTTTTGTTCATCATGTATTTCTCTCCTTTTTTCCTGCATGTTGAGTAAGCCGATCCAAGACGATAGCGATAATCACGATCGATAGCCCTGCCTCGAATCCTCTTCCTATGTCCACTTGCGAAACGGCACGATACACATCTGCCCCCAAGCCTTTCGCCCCGATCATAGCCGCTATGACCACCATCGAAAGGGCGAGCATGATGCACTGATTGACGCCCGCCAAGATCGTCGATTTCGCATACGGCAACTGCACTTTCACGAGCTTTTGCCACCCAGTTGCGCCAAAGGCGTTCGCCGCTTCCTCCATTTCCGCTGGGACCTGGCGTATGCCTAAATTCGTGAGACGCACGATTGGCGGCAAAGCAAAAATAACGGAGGCAATGACTCCCGGCACCTCGCCCAAGCCGAAGAAAAAGATCGCTGGAATCAAATAAACGAACGCTGGCATCGTCTGCATCAAATCCAGTACTGGCGTAACTAGATTGCGAAACGTATCGTGTCTCGCGCAAAGAATGCCCACCGGAATTCCGATAGCGATCGAAATCATGGTGGCAGTGAGGACGAGTCCCACTGTCTCCAACGTTTCATCCCAGTACCCCAAGTTGTTGATGAGAGAAAGTCCGATTACCGTAAAAACCATGGACGCTCTCCCTGCAAAAACCCACGCAGCGGCCCCTAGCAGCAAGATGAGAATCAGCCAAGGTATCTCTGCCAAAACCGTGGAGCAGTAAGTCACCATTGTGGAAATAACGATAGATATTGGATCAAACAATACCCCTTTGTACTGACCCAGCAATGCTACGAACTCTTCCACCCATTCGCCAATCGGCAGCTTAGGCACGGCGTCCATCACTCATCACCTCTGCTCTCTGATGCTCTTGGACATTGACTTTACCTACCAGCCCGCCTAGTACCGCTCCTTTTACGATGACACCCAACAAACGCTGCTGCTCGCCCACAACCGCAATCGGAACATGCAGGTCTGCCATCATCGGGAACAAACTGTGCAGACGTGCGTCAGGTGAAACGGTAGGGAGGTCGGTTTTCATAATCGTCTCCAGCGAATGTCCCGTACTGATCGCGAGTGATACGTCATACGCCGTAATCAAGCCGAGCAGTGTGCGCTTTTTGTCCACGACGTACAAGCTGGACACGCCGTTATCCATCATGAGTTGCAGCGCCACTCGCGCCCCTTTGTCAGGCGTGATTGCTTCTGCCCGTTTCATCACATTTTCAGCAACGAGCACCCTGGACAGGTCGGCATCCTCCACGAACTTCCGCACGAATTCATCCGCTGGGTCTGCCATGATCTCTTCCGGGCGGCCGATCTGAATGATCTGCCCGTCTTTCATAAAGGCAATCCGATCGCCCAGCCGCAACGCCTCGTGCAAGTCATGTGTAATGAACAGGATCGTCTTTTTCATCGTCATCTGAAGCTCCAACAGCTCATCCTGCATATCTTTTCGAATGAGCGGGTCCAATGCACTGAACGCTTCGTCCATCAAGAGAATATCTGGATTATTAGCCAACGCCCGCGCCAATCCGACCCGCTGGCGCATCCCTCCGCTCAATTGATCCGGGTACGCATTTTCCCACTCGGTTAATCCAACGAGCGCGAGCGCTTCCCTAGCTTTTTCTTGCCGGAGCTCTGGTGGTACTTGTTGAATCTCCAAACCGAACTCGACGTTTTCTCGTACCGTCCGCTGCGGAAACAGGGCGAAATTTTGGAAAACCATCCCGAGCTTCTTCCTCCGCACCTCGCGCAAAGCCGTCGCCTTCATGTCCACGATCTCTTCCCCATCGATCTCGATGCTTCCACTCGTTGGGTCAATCAGTCGATTACACAGTCGGATCAAGGTTGATTTGCCGCTGCCGGACAGGCCCATGATGACGAAGATTTCACCTTCCTCGACTTCAAAGCTGACCTGATTGACCCCGATGGATTGGCCCGTTTGCTTGTAAATTTGTTCTTTCGTTCGTCCTTCTGCCAGCAGCTTCAAGGCCTGCTCGGGCTGCTTACCAAACACTTTTGTCAGTTGATCGACTTTCATTTTGGGCATGGTATCCCTCATCCTTCGTTTTTTCGTAAATGTAAAAAGCCCGCGAAGCTTCCACACTCAAGCCAAATCAAGCAGGCACGCTTGATTTTTACTCGTGTAGAAAATCCGCAGGCTTACGTAATACCTGGCGTCCCTTTTCAGGACTCCCTGTACTCTGTCTTCCTGATTTCGATTGTCAGCGGTTTATGTCGTACCGATTGCCTCCAAGCGATCCACACCATTTCCTTCACGACTGTATCGCGTAAGCTGCTCGTCGGTATTTCCATAAAAAATAGACCGATCCATCCTTTTCCTCCAGAACAAAGGTCCCAAAGAAAAAGCCTGTATCAGCCTATCACACGCCCGCAAGGAATCCCCTTGTTGCGCATAAAATGCCTAGACTTTATCCATCCATGACCTTCCCTGCTTTGGCCGACGAGGTTAGCTGACGGGTAGGATGGCAGAGAAGACATTTCCTCATCCCTCCTGATCACTCAGGATTAACCCCAAAAGATTGGTTCCCCCGCTTCCGAGAATCTCGGAACTAGGCCGTATGTGTTGTTTCTTGTTTGAGCTTGATTGTGATTTGAATTATACGCTCGCTTCCAGTTATTGTGAACGTTCGTTTAGCACGGTTTTAACCGGACTTTGTCTTTCTTTATGATTCGGATTGGATTAGCTTACGGTTGCTCATTCGATTAAAGAAATCGTGCGTTATTCTCGCTCGCTGGTGGGGTGGGGAGGAAACAGGAGAAAACGCTCAGATTCTTGGAACCCCTGCGCGGGAGCATGAGGTGCCCGGCTCCGTGAAAAAAAACGAAACCGCGTCCAAAGTAGTCCATCAGGATGTAGTTCAGAGGTGGACGCTAAAGGCAGTTTCGCTTTTTTTCACTACGCCTCGGTAGGGGTGTCCAAAGATCTTCGCTTATTTCTCCTGTTTCCTCTACGAGCTGATGAGGTTCTACATGCTTTTTAAAAGACCTTTGGAATGATGCTCTCAAGATGTAAACAACAGCCACTTGGGAAGAAGAACATTTCCAGTCCTAGCGCCTCTGGAGCCCTACTTAGCTCCGAAATGAATGGCGGGGGTTTTCAGCTTCAACCTCTGAGATTACTTCCTCGAAACTCTACTTTTGAAGCGCTCCCGACATTCATTTCGGAGCGGACAGTCCAACCCCTTGCGGGGCGTAGGCCGAAGCGTAGACTGGAAATGGGCTTCTTCCCCCTCCACTACAGCAACTTTTACCTCAATACCAAAAAGCTCCTGCCTCATTGATTCAGGCAGGAGCTTCTTTTTCAAAGACACGATGATTAAACGACGTCGTAGCCTTGGTCTTCAATAGCTTCTTTTACTGCATCGAGAGTCAAGTTGCTCTCGTTGTAGGAAACCTCAACCTTTTTTTCAGCCAGGTTTACTTTGCCTTCTGCACCCAACTCTTTCAATGTGTTCTCGATGCGCGCTACGCATTTGTTGCAAGACATGCCTTCTACGTTCAATGTGATATTTGTCATCATCAATCTCTCCTTGCATTTTATGTTGTATAGGTAAGGCGGACGAAGCCGCTTGTTACTGTTGTTACAGCTTCACTCGTTGCAGTCTCAGTGCGTTGAGTACGACGGATACGGAGCTGAAGGCCATTGCGGCACCGGCAAGCCATGGAGCGAGTAAGCCGATTGCGGCAATTGGGATGCCCAAGGTGTTGTAGGCCAATGCCCAGAACAGGTTTTGCTTGATGTTGCGGATGGTGAGCTTACTCATCTCGATGGCGTCTGCGACACTAGTCAGTTCGCCGCGCATCAGGGTAATATCGGCTGCTTCCATCGCCACATCAGTACCTGTACCGATTGCCATACCGACGTCAGCGGTAGCGAGTGCAGGAGCATCGTTGATACCATCGCCGACCATCGCGACTTTTTTGCCTTGTTCTTGCAGTTTTTTCACTTCTGCAGCTTTGCCTTCAGGCAGGACTTCTGCGATGACGTGATCGATTCCTGCTTCACGGGCAATGGCCTCGGCAGTTTGACGGTTGTCACCGGTCATCATGATCACAGTCAATCCCATTGCTTTCATGCGCTGAACCGCTTGCTTGGAGGTTGGTTTGATCGTATCCGCTACGGCAATCAAGCCAGCGAGCTTGCCTTCGACGACTGCGAGCATCGCCGTTTTACCGGAGCGCTCCAGTGCCAGCATGGTATCAGACACTGCTTGGTACGAAATTTGATGTTTTTCCAGCAAACGGCGGGTACCGACGAGTACTTCTTTGCCGGAGACGGTAGCCTGAATACCGAAACCAGGAATGGCTTCAAAAGAACCTGTATCGGACAGTGTGATTCCTTTATCCGCAATACCGCGAACGATGGCTTGAGCCAATGGGTGCTCGGAGTTTTTCTCAGCGGCACCGACCAAAGAGAGCAGCTCTTGCTCTTCGATATCAATGGCGATGACGTCTGTCAGTTCTGGCTCACCTTTGGTTACAGTCCCTGTTTTATCGAGGATGATCGTATCCAGGTGGTGAGCCGTCTCCAGATGCTCCCCGCCTTTGAACAGGATGCCCAGCTCAGCTGCGCGTCCAGAGCCCGCCATGATTGAGGTCGGTGTTGCCAGACCGAGGGCGCATGGGCAAGCGATTACGAGTACGGCAATTGCTTTTTCCAAAGCCTCACCGAAGTTGCCAGGTATAACGAAGAAGTACCAGATCAAGAAGGTAAGAATAGCAATCCCTACTACGATTGGGACAAAAATCCCGGAGATGCTGTCAGCTACACGCTGAATCGGTGCTTTTGTTCCTTGTGCTTCTTCCACTACTTTAATGATTTGCGCCAGAGCCGTTTCTTTTCCGACTTTGGTTGCCTGGACCTTCAAAAAGCCGTTTTTGTTCAAGGTGGCGCCGATGACGGTATCGCCTGCGGCTTTATCCACTGGAATACTTTCGCCAGTCAACATGGACTCATCTACTGCGGACTGCCCTTCCATGACGATGCCATCGACAGGTACTTTGTCGCCCGGCTTCACGTGAACGACGTCGCCCAGTCTCACTTCTTCTACAGGAATGGTCATTTCTACGCCATCCCGTACGACTACTGCTGTTTTTGCTTGCAAGCCCATCAGCTTGCGGATCGCTTCCGAAGAACGTCCCTTTGCTTTCATCTCAAACAGTTTACCCAAAACGATCAACGTGATCAGTACCGCACTGGTCTCAAAGTACAGCTCCAGCATGTGGCCACCATGAGCACCGATGGAGTTGATCGCGACCCATAAACTATAGAAATATGCTGCCGAGGTACCGAGAGCAACCAGCACATCCATGTTGGCACTCTTGTTGCGAAGGGCTTTGAAAGCTCCGACGTAAAACTGTGCTCCGATGATGAATTGTACCGGTGTTGCCAATGCGAGCTGTACCCACGGATTCATCAAGCTTTCAGGCAGCCAGATAAACGAGGTGAAGGAAAAGTGGCTCACCATCGACCAGAGCAGTGGGAGCGACAGAATCGCGGAAATCCAGAACTTGCGGGTCTGCCGTTTGATTTCTTCCTGGCGACGATCTACTTTTTCTTCTTCTTTTCCATCTTCCTTGCGAGTCGCCTGATACCCTAGCTTCTCTACCTTTTGAATAAGGTCCGTCACACTTACCTGTGAGGAATCGTACTCGACAGTGGCTGTTTCCATCGCCAGGTTCACGTTTGCCTTTAGAACCCCAGCTGTTTTGTTCAAGCCTTTTTCGATCCGTGTGGAGCAAGCTGCACATGTCATTCCCGAGATGTTTAGCTCCACTTTGTCAGTGACGACGCCATAGCCGAGCGATTCAATTTTGGAGCGGATGTCGTCGATGTTCGTTTTCGTTGGATCGAACACCACTGTGGATTTTTCCAAAGCCAGATTGACGTTGGCCGTCTCCACTCCCTCCATTTTTCCCAAGCCCTTTTCAATGCGCAGTGCACAAGCTGCGCAAGTCATCCCTGAGATTGCGACTGTTGCCTCTGCTGTTTTGGCACTCATTATAATCCCTCCAAATACCCTTATAGGGTATATTTTATCGTATCGTTTCCCTAACGTTGTTTCCTGATCACACCTTTACTATACAATACCCCCTAAGGGTATATCAAGTGCTTTTTTCAATTTTTTTCTAAATGGGCTTTACGTGCTGAAGGAGTGACTAACAGCGCATCACTTACGTATTCATTCAGAGTAAAATCATTCAGACACAAATGGCTTTAAGGAGATTGAAATGATGGAAACGAAATCACGGAAAATCATCTTAGTTGGGACCATATGCTATACGATTTTCATTTTATTTTTTATGTTCTTTGCGTTTAACAGGCTCGACGGTGCAACTAGTATAGATGGATACACCTTTATCCTTGTCCCAGAAGGAGTACCACTTACATTTCCGGAACTAAATTATTCATGGATTGTTGATTTCGGAAACGTTGCTGCTTTTATCCCTTTTGGAATATTATTTCCCCTGTTGTATCGTGTAAGATTTGGGAAGTTCATATCCTTGTTTGTCTTAGCGATTTTCGTTCTAGAGACAGTTCAGGCTTTAACCTATCTTGGTAGCTTTGATGTAAATGATGTGATATCCAATACAATAGGGGCAGCGATTGGTTATGTTGCCTATCGAGTTGGATTTACTTCAAACATTTCTTATAAAAAGCTCATGGCCTCGGCTCTAACTATTGTTGTACTTGTATTTGGAGTCATGGTTGTCTCTGAAATCCTCAAAAAAACAGAAGGCCCCATTCAATCATTAACGGTTATGAAAGAAATGACAGGAACTACACCTATGACTGAGAATCTCCCAAGCTTTTCGGTAGCAGGTGAGCGAATAGAGCCGAAAATGAACGTGTATAGCAGTGAAGGGGAATCAACCAAAACATACAACTATATTCTGGGGAACCAAAAAAATGTCTGGCTTTCTTTCTATTTCGGCATTCCCGACAATGGAGACGTTAAGGGTGAAGCCAAAATCATCGTAGATGGACAAGAAATAACTCAGTTAAACGAACAATCCTATCAAGGGGCAGAAGCTTTAAGGGAAATGCCTTTTAACGAGGTAAACGAAATTACCATTATCGTTTCCGGAAACGCTAAGCTGTGGGATGTTGGAATCCGTGGAATGCAACATTGGTGGGAGTGAGTAAAATAAACGAAACGAGCCCTAGAAGCGA
>NZ_JAOTNO010000015.1:0-136060 GCF_041644655.1 Brevibacillus sp. BD137
GTGTTATCTAACACACTAGGAATTTTTCAAATGATTAAAAGCGAAAAGGCCCCTGCCGTGTTTTATAAAGTAATAACTTCTCATCGAGAAGTGTAGAAAGTGAAATTAATGATTACTCTTCTACATCAATTTCCCATTCTTCTGAGCCTATAATATTTCCTTTCTCTACAGAAAATCGAAGGGTATATTTTCCTGGTTCTTGGAAGAAAACTGTCCCTTCATATCCATCCTCATAAGGTTGCATTACAATACTCACATTTCGGTTATTGTCAAAATAAGTTACTTTTACTAATGCATTCCGTAACGGCCTGCCATTGTAAAACAAACCACTCGCTACATCAATTGGAGTTTTGGATACAATTCCATTGGCAGAACCGGCTTGTAATTTCCAGTCGAATTCATTTTTTGTGGCTAGTGATGGGCCGAGTAAGAAACTTGCAGGAATTAAAAGTGCAAATAAGAGAGGTAGAACAACTATTAAGTTTCCAGATTTAAAAAGTTTTTTGTTCAAAATGAAATACCTCCAATTCACATAGGATACTGTCTCCTCTAAAAGGACGAAGGTGATGGTAATTTGTTACAATCCTGGTTGGATTTTTTTATGTTGAACCGTTAGATGATCCTTGTGCCAGTAAAAGGGAAGCGAAGGCTCTTGGCTGGAAAGTATCAGAAGGTGACGGGATCTTCTGCGAAGAGGACGGACATTCAGGGTACGGTTACGGGTGATGGTGCATTCCGGTGCAGATGTGGACATGCTCATTCTCATTCTCATTCTTCCTCCTTTGCGGTCATGGTTTTAAGATGTTCTTACAGTGAATCGAAGAAGAAAATTACAGGAAGAATCTAAATGATACAATTGTATTGTTTTAAGATGCATGTTATGTATCTTTAGAAAATTGTAAATAAGTGGAAATGTTTGTAGTTTTGATTTGTAGCCCGTCGTAGTCGACGAAACATTTTTGTAGATAGGAAATATGAAAAGGTATGTTCAAAAAGATTAAGTAAAACTAGGAGTGAGGATTATGATGAAAGGTTTAATGACTTTGGGTGCAGTTGTTTCTGCATTAACTTTCGGTTCGCAAGCTGTGTTTGCAAGTGAAATCACACAAAATCAAACTTCATTTAACCAGGGGCAGAGTAAGCTTCAAGCTGAAGTACAAAGTGAGTCTCCTTTCTTTTGGTTTCATCTTTCGAGATTAGATAGGATAGCTTCCTCTGGAACATTCACGATCAACGCAAAAACGTCAGTTAAGGTAGTAGCTTTTACCGGTAGTGTAAGTTATCCAGTGGTCCCGGATTCAAAGGTCTATATCGTTAATCCAAATGGAAAGACTCTATCTATGTCAGTAATTGGGAATCAATATAAAGAAGAATATTTTGAACTGGAGCCCGGGACCTATTATTTAGAGTGCGTAAATTATGGAAGCGGTCCTATTTATATGAATGTAAATTTATACGAGAATTAATATTTTCCAATTTAAGATCAAAGTATGCCAAAAGGCAAAGCGACGACTTGAACTGCACCTCAATTGTTAGGCGCATCTAACAGCTGGAGGTGCAGTTTTTTTGTCCAAGTTTAGGAATAGAAGCGCATTTTAAAAAACAAAAGAAGGCATGTTGTTTGAACATGTCCCCCTGTTTTATTAATTATGCTGATGTTGTTTTTTTCTAAATGCAAGTGCTACGTCAATCATTAGTCCAAACAAGAAGTTAGTAATGACATGCAGTAAATACCCAACAGAAAGAATGGTACTGTTAGCATCCTGATTCACTTCGATTATCCAATGTCTGAACGGTTCAATATAAACAATTTCATTGAGGATGGGGTTTGTCACTGCAAATAAGATGTGCTTTTTATCATTCCCTAAAATATCGAAAAGGCAAATCAAAATACTGACCAAAGTTAGCCAAAAACTAAACTTTTTAAGCAGGGTCAATATATTCACTCTCCAAATTAGATTCGGATCATTCCGGACTATGGCCGTGGACCTTTTACTTACGTTGCCAACAACCGTCTTGAATCATGAGGCGGTTTTTATTTGCACGTGTGAAACAAAAGCGAGAATCGTTCGTCAAAATAAAGGTGGTTCCATATATTTACAGTTAAAAAGCATTATAGCATTCTACCTTTTGAAAAAATAGAAACAGAGGAGTGAAAATAAAAAAAGCACCTGACGATGATATTGCGGTATGGGAAGGATGAAAAATGTAATGAAGAACACAAGACAAATTATATTATCCACACTTGCATTAGGTTTTCTTGTTGGCGGAGGCTATTTATTTTTAGATTCTCATACAATCGAAACGAGTCGTGCTTACGACCAAACCTCTCATAAACCAGCAAAAAGTGATAAGCAGACTTTAAAAAAAGTAGATGTGTCGGGAGAGGTAGTAGAGGGTTTCGATAGTATCAAAGAGCTTCATGAAAGCGCTGAAGTGATTGCCGAGGTTGAAATCAATGAATCGGAGAGCTTCCAGTATCAAAACGTCGTATTTACTCTTAGTGACGCAAAAGTCAAACAAGTGTATAAGGGGGATGTACAGCCAAAAAATGTGATCAAAATACTAGAGACCGGCGGATATAAAAATGGAACAGAGTATACTTTTGAAGGTAATGAGGTATTCGAAACAGGTGAAAAAGCGTATGTATACTTAGAAAAATATGAAGGTCCCGTTGCCGAAGACGCGTACGTAATTAAAGGGGTATATCAAGGGAAATTCCTCAAAGAAGAGGGTAAGTTGCAGTCTCCTAATGGAGTGGACAAAGGATTGCAGGTAAGTAACGAAAGTCAATTAGGACTTGATTAAAATGAATGACACTCTGCAATTGTAACAGACAATTTAACAGTCGTGTATATAGGAGGACGCCGCGTTCAGCACAATCTCAGATGTGTGTATACACTCTAGAAATAGCTAACCCGTCCCTGTATAAAGGAGACGGGTCGTTTACTGAGAAATGTTTATTTGTATGAGGAATTTGCGGGCAACTTTATTTAACCAAGATTTCAACCTTGGTTCCGTCGGGATAATCCTCTAGTTGATTGGAAATCCACGATCCAGCCCCTCGATTATCTGAAGGTGATATGTATTCAATATGTGCCCCTGTGCCTCCCTCAGCACACATAGCCATTGGCCATTCATCTCGATCATATCCTTTTTTTGTAGGAATACCTTTAAGTGATTTTTCGCGATTTCCATCTGCCCCACTGCGGTCAATTGTACATACAGCTGACTTCCCGGAGGCAATCGCTTCTTTGATATGCTTTGCGGTCTGAGGGTATCGATCAGAAGGAAAAACAATCGTATGGTCTACGTTCCCGTTGTTGACTGGTTTGTTCTCTATTGGCACAAGGCCAAAGAAATAAGCGGCGCCGATCAGCAGCACCACAATCAACATCAGCATTTTTTTCTGTGTCATGCTTTTTTCCTCCAATATAAGTTCTTGTTCAATAATAACACCGCCAAGGATTATGTCGAGGAGTTGTGAATGCCTAAAATCTTCTGTAAGCCTATTTCATAAGGCCAAAGCTTATACATATCCTTGATGAATGCGAAAAAGAAGTGATACAGAAAAGTAAATAGAATGAAGCCACTCGGATGCCGAGTGGCTTTTCTATTTACTAGCGGATCAAGAAGCTCCACCTCTAAAACGATTTTTACAAGTATCTCACAAGAAGACCTTGTGAACCGTATTTCAACCAGATAGTTATTTTGTAACGGCGACATAAATCATCTCTGCCGACACGAAAACTTGAAAAGCGGCCACACCAAATAGAATAAAGGCCATCTTACGGTTTTTCTTCAATTCAAATGATCCTAAAGAAGCCATGACAACGGCAAGGCATATCATCGTTACAATTCTTAAGAAAGCCACATGTGTAAAAATATTCACTACTGCAATAGCAAGAGCAACTACTGAAAAGATATTGAACCAAAGAGGTCTATTTTTCATAAATGATCACCAACAATTCCCTTTTTGAAATAATTTTAACAGATTGGCGATCTAGAAACATTAAAATGGCTCCGGGAATTGTAACAAGAAAAACTCCCTAATAAACAGGGAGTGGTAAAAACACAACCAATGTGGTTAGCATGATGTTTCTTGGAATAAGGTCACATTACATCTCGCGTTCTGGACACCACCAACCGCACCCATGACGCATGCATAGCCAGATACAGCCTCCAGATTGTGCTGGATAATAAGATGAATATTGCACCAATTGACCATTTACTTTCTTGCATTTCTTAAAATTAGATTTCTTCTTTTTCATGGGATCTCTTCTCCTTTAGGATGGATCTAAAATAAAGTATTAACAGAATTTTCCTTTTGATTGTACGAGTGTTCTCAAGTGACGAAAATGGACGATAAAATAGTGTTAGGATGGTCACGGACGTGTGCTCGCCTTATTGAGGATGGAATGAAAAGGCACCCCAATAAGGTTCCAACGTCCCACAGTTTGGCGTTTTGGGAAACCTCGATTGTAATTTCGGGGAATTTCTGAAGAGGAAAATCAAAAGTCTCTGCCCCTAATGTATGGGATATAACATATGTTAAAATAATGGCTATTGAATTGATAGACTGTGTGCTTTTTTATCGAGGTGGTTGTAATGTCAAGTTTCAATTTAATGAGGTGTCCATGCAGATTTTACGTTTTTTTAGTGCAGCAAGTGTAGCGTTTCTTGTCAGTGCCATGTTGTATATCATTAGTATGCTCTCCTGCCTATCCTATCAAGGTGAAGGAGTGGTTAATGTTTTCACTTTCTTGACATGTATGTTGAGTTTTTATTTACTACCGTTTTGCTATGTTGGATGCTTGTTAGGAGAATTGGTCTATTCTTTTACATCCAAGATAGTAAACCGTTTTCTTGTAACTTTGATCTTTGTAGTAACGGGCATCATGTATTCATATCTGGTAGATAGGTTTTTATTGCAGGGAAGTTCTTTTGAATTTTATTTATGTTTGTCAGTGTCGGGGTCAATATCTTTTTACTGTGCGCATTTTATTACCGATAGAAAGACGAATATACAACTTGCAGTAATACCAGGATATGTAATTATTATGTTTTTGCTTGGATTGCTGTTTAACTTGTCCCTATTCTAAAGAGACTTTTTGTGTTAATCATTTGCTTCATGGTTATCAATGCGAAGAGGCACCATCCTGTCTGATAGGAGGTGCCTCTTCGCATTATTGAGACGGGTTTAAAAGTATTCGATAGATGTTCCTCCTGTTTCGCTACCTTGCGTGTGTAAGGGATACTTCAAAGGCATCTAAAATTTCAAGAAAATGCGAAGCTTCTCTAAATACATGGTCAGCGAGCAATGGGGGGATTATGCTCTTAATTTTGCATTCCTCAATCAAATCACGAGCTGTTTTTTTGAAGTCACGCAATTGACGAACGGATACGCGATTTTGATCCACAAACTGATTCAGTAGTGGTTTCGTTTGAGACTGGGGACGCATGGAATCAAGATCCTGAGCTTGGAACAATAATTGATCAAAATCATGGCTAAATTCTCTAGCTTGGTCCACTAGCTTTCTTTCAGAAGGATCGAGCAGATGGTTAATAAATTTCGCATGGTCAGCCATGATTCGCAGGAAAAAGACATTTTCATTAATCACCGCATCAGGTAAGGGATCAAGGTTTCCTGTATTCAATTGTTCTAATCGATTCCGAAAATAGGCTGCTTCCCTGCTCACGTGATCGACTAACAGCGGAAAGTTGTTACCACCGATTTTGCATTGAATAATGAGTCCGAGTACTTTGCGTTTAAAAGCCCAAATATAGGAAACGGCATTGTGAACGAGTTGATTAAAGTCATAGATTCGTTGAGGGTCTTCGTCAGAAGAAAAGGCAAGTGCTTGGCTTTCAATTTCTTCAAAAATGCTATAAAAGCGATTCGCTTCTTCAATCAATTTTGTGTCTTCGCAGTGAAAGCCCAATTTGAGAAACAGGGAGTGTTCTTTCATGATGCGAGACCAAAAACGTATTTCCTCTAATGATCGAATAACAAAAACATCTGTCATGTTGTACCTCCGCATAAGGATTTGGGCGGATCAAAGCCCATTTCCACTTTTAATCATACATGATGTATGACTATGCGTTTACCCAGTTTCGTGAATGGGCATGAGCACAGAATTAAGAAATTATTGGCTTGTCCCACAAAAAAACTCCCGGTAAAGGGAGTTTTCCCATGTCAAAAACGACGCATCGAATGCATTTGCATTCTGTGGTGATGGGCCCTCATGCGATGGAAGTGTTCTCTTTCTCTAAAGGTATGATGACGCAGTCGGTCATGACGATGTTCAAAAGCTAAAGAGCGAAAACGTTCTGCTTGCCTCATGTGGTGATGCATACGCTGTCTATGATGATCAATTGGATCCATAACACTACCCCCTTAACCGTTGGTACTGATAGGATATGAGGACAGCTTTCTGCTTGCTTATGCATGAGTGGATATCGCGAAGAAAGAATGAAAAAGAGGCGTAAAGCCTTTCGCTTTCGCCTAGTTCCAAACAAGGTTAATCTTTTACTCGGTTCGGGGTCTTGTCGAGAAACAGTCTGGTGATGGCACGTCGGAAACCTCAGATAGCTTCATCAAATAGTAGCATTCTTCTCGAGACATATGGTCGGCCATGAGCGGGGAGAAAACGCCAAGCAATTCATCGTGCATCCGCATCTCTTCCAATTCATGTAAGAATACCTGAAAAAGCTTCATTTCCATTTCTGCTTGATGGTTAAAACGGCGTAGTGCCGGGAAGTTATTCAAGTTTGTTCGGAGATACCCGGCTAATTCCACCGCTTTTAGGTAAAAATGCTCGAACTGTTTGGTAAATTGTTCACTTTTACGCTGATAATCTTTTTCCACCATGTCCAAAAGGGACGTGATGGTGGCTGCATGCCCGACCGCATCGGATAGCCACAGAAGGTGGAGCTCTACCGGGTGATTGGCAGGTGGCAAGCTTCCGGAGAGGAAGGCATGCAAAATACGTTCATACTCTTCTAGTTCATTGACCATGTGGTTCATAAACGTTGGAGGAAGACTGATCGATATTTTACTGATGAGGTGCCTTTCCAGAATGTGGAGTTTAAATTCACGCAGCTGTTGCGTGAGTTCACTTGCCTGCTGGTTGAGTGCGTCTAGTTCATCGGAAGATAGATTCTGCCTGGCGATATCCAGTAAGTTATCAAATGACACAAGAAAGTATACAGCTTTTTCAATCTCCTGCTCTTCATTCGGAGCGAGTGATTGAAAAATAAAGCGGGCATGATCGCCCAGAATCTGAAGCCAGAAACGGTGCTCAAACAACATACTTTCCTTTATAGGAGCATCCACTGTTGTTCCCTCCTTACTCCACATCAAGATATGTAAAAACGCCCAGAAGTGTGTGACGGATTGACCTTGACTCACAAATGGACATAAATGGTAAAATGCTTGTAGGAGGAGCAGCAGTAGGGGGGAGAATATGAAGAGACCACTCACAAATATACCAAAGACAGGCAGCGAACGGTTATGGGATGTAGTTGGTTGTTTATTTTTTGTGGGATCACTACTCTTTTTAGTCTTTGTATGGAATAAGCTTCCTGACGAGGTGCCTGCCCATTACGATTCCTTGGGGGAAGTAGATCGCTGGGGTTCAAAATGGGAGTTGCTTCTTTTGCCTGGGATTGGCGTCTTTATCATTTTCCTCATGCAGGTACTCGAAAAACATCCGGAGCTACATAACTACCCAGCACGCTTCTCTGAATCGAATGCCGAGCAGTTTTATTTGCACAGTCGAAAAATCGTGAACCAAATAAAAAATAGTTGCTTAATTATTTTTTCCGTAATCTTGTTGGAGTCGGTTTCCATTGCTCTAGGCTGGGGAGGCGGCTTTGGGAAGTGGTTTCTGCCGATCACGATCATTGGGATGATCGTTTTGCTTGTGATAGGAATCGTGAAACAAAAAAAGATTCAATGAGAAGAGTGAGCGAGGGGTCCTTCTAACGGAAAGGGCCTTTTCTTTGTTTTTTGTAACGAAAATTATGAGGACATATGTCCTTCCCTATCCACCTTGCCATCCTTTTTAATTAGGAACAGATCAGTGTGAGGTGAGAGGGATGAAAGGAATTATTTTTGCTATTTTGGGCGGTGTGTTCATTACCTTGCAAGGGGTAGCGAATGCAAGAATCAGTCAAGATATTGGTACTTGGCAAACCGCGACACTTACGCAGTTAACGGGCTTTCTCACGGCTTTTATACTCCTATTGTTTTTTCGAGATGGAAAATGGCAGGCATATAGGCGAGTGAAACCGTTATATTTGACAGGTGGGGCATTCGCAGCGTTTATCATTTTTAGCAATGTTACGGCTATCCAGCAGATCGGGGTAACCATGACGATTTCAGCTGTCTTGATTGCGCAGCTTAGCCTGACTTTTCTCATTGATAGCAATGGGTGGTTCGGTGTTGATAAACAAAAGATGAGGCTGCCGCATTTTATCGGGATCGGGATGATGATTCTGGGTGTGCTGATACTGCGATCCTGATAGCGAGAGGGTGAAACAGAGGGATGAAGGAAATCGAAAATCGTGAGCTTTTGCAACAATATCTCCATGAACATCAGTTAGCGTCTGTCTTTTATGAGCCTTTTCTGCCGCATTTGTCCTTGTACCAATTTCATCAAGGGGAGCTCATTTGTGCCCAGGGTGAGGCGGCTTGTCACCTGTATGTTTTGGTGAAGGGAAAAGTAAAGGTTTTTACGACTTCCCCCGAAGGAAAAACGCTGATCCTATCCTTTAAAAAGCCCCTTGAAGTGATCGGAGATATTGAGTATGTAAGAGGAATTTCTTACCAGAATTCGGTAGAAGCGGCCTCGTCTGTTCAGATGATCGGGATTCATTATCGCTGGTTGAAAAAATACGGGACGGACTACGCTCCACTCTTGCAATTTTTACTGCAAATCATTACGAATAAATTTTGTGTGAAGTCCAACACATTAAGCATCAACCTTTTGTACCCAGTAGAAGTACGTTTCGCGCGTTATTTGTTGTCCGTTTCGATAGAGGAGTGGAATTCTGCCAACAGAGAACAGATCAGTACGAGCTATCTCTTGGATGCAGCGAATATGATTGGAACGAGCTACAGACATTTGAATCGGGTCATTCAACAGTTCTGCAAGGAGGGACTGATTGAGCGTGCCAATGGATACCTTCTAATCAAGGATAGGGAAGGTTTAGCTAAAATGGCGAGCGAGACTCCCAACGAATAAGGAGACAGGAGTGTCAAAAACATGGTAGTCGGGCTATTTTTCGCGTTACTGGCTGGCTTGTTGGTCAGCCTGCAAAATATTTTTAACAGGAAAGTAAGTGAACAGGTAGGAACATGGTCTACGACGACTCTTGTGCTTGGGATGGGGTTTCTGTCGTCTTTAACAATGGGTCTCATTTTTGAAGGAAGTCAGTTGTTTTCACCTCAAACTATGCAGCCGTGGTACTGGTTCAGCGGAATGATCGGCGTTGGGGTGGTCTTTTGTTTGGTGCAAGGGATGAGACTGCTTGGCCCAACGTATGCCATCTCCATCGTTCTCACTGCCCAGCTCGGTTTTGCTTTATGGTCGGATTCAATCGGCTGGTTAGGGCTGATTCAAGTGCCGATTACTTTTACGCAATTGTTTGGGGTACTGGTCATTGTGGGGGGTGTGATCGTATTTAAACTAGGCGGCGAATGGCAACAGAAACGCTCAATGAGTAAGATGTAAATTTTTTATTGACTTGATTTTGATCGTCATGATAAAATAAAAAATTTTAAATTCGATTTTTGTGTTATAATGGCTTT
Organism: Brevibacillus sp. BD137; assembly: GCF_041644655.1. Classification (NCBI taxonomy): domain Bacteria; kingdom Bacillati; phylum Bacillota; class Bacilli; order Caryophanales; family Paenibacillaceae; genus Brevibacillus; species Brevibacillus sp. BD137. The sequence goes on from NZ_JAOTNO010000015.1 coordinate 9,815, forward strand.
AGATTGCTTTGAAGGAGGTGGACGTATGTTTCAAGTTGGAGACAAGGTTTTTTATCCGATCCACGGGGCAGGCGTAATCGAGGCGATGGAGGAGAAAGAGTTTTTGGGTGAAAAACACCTCTATTATGTGCTCAACATGTCGCTGAAAGAGTTAAACATCATGGTCCCGGTTGAAAAGATGTCCGCTCTTGGTATCAGAAAGGTGGTCGAAGCCGACATTCTAGAGAATGTTTTGGCCGCCATGCTAGAGGGGCAACGCGACACCGCCTTGAATGCAGCACAGCGCTACAAGCTTCATACAGAAAAAATGAAGAGTGGCGATATTTACGAGCAATCTGAGGTCATTCGCGATTTGGTTGGTATGAGTAAAGAAAAAGTATTGGGAACGAGTGACAAAGTGATGCTGGATAATGCGCAGCAGCTCCTCATTAGTGAGATTGAATTGGTAAAAGACGTAGATACGGAACAGGCAACAGAAATGCTGAAGCAAGCTGTATGCCCAGCAGAAATGTCTGAAATTGTCCCATAAATATTGTCTATACAAGGGAAGTAAGGGGAGTGATTGTTACAGCAATCGCCCCCTTTTTTGTTTGTCTGTTAGAGCAACAAGCCGCGATCCAGGGAAAATTCTTGGCGACTGGCAAACTGGTGATAACCAGCACGTAAAAAGGCTTTGGCCATTGGCGTGTTTTTTAGATCCGTATCTGCGCGGATGTATGTTTCTCCAGCTTGTACAAGAACGTCTGTGGCTTGCTTCAGCAATGGATCAATATAGCCGTGCCCTCTTTGCTCGGGGAGAACACCGATGTATCCAATCGTAGCAAAGGTAGGGCTGACTGTAGGCATCAAAAATCCAATGAGCTCATTTTTGGCAGTATAGGCAAGCTGCCACCATTCCGGTTCGTATTTCATTTGTTGCAAATCTTGGAACATTTCCTGCGCTTGGACTTGAGGGCCTTTTTCCAAGCGCCGTTCTGTTATTTGTTGATCGTGGGTGAATTGCGAGACACGAAGGATGGCATCCACAAATGCAGCCTCGCCAACCTCAGGAAGACTGCGGTACACGATCAGATCATGCGTTCCTTTTGACGGTATAGCAGTTGCCTCGTTCGAAGCATGCCATTCGAATCGGTTTGTTTCCCGGCTAATCCGAAAGCCGAGCGCTTCCAGAACATTTCTTTGCTCTTGGTGATCCGTTTGCCATTGGGGAGAGGAGGAAGGGGAATCCAGAACATAGCCGATTTTCTCCGAGAGATTCCCAGCCATGAGTGTAAAGACTTCGCGTAAAAAATGAGCTCCGAGCGAAGTACATTCTGTTTCTTTCCATGGAAGCTCCCACAAAACCAAATCAGTCGCTTGCTTACTGCCAGGAAATGTCCAGAAGCCAAGACGACCAGCGATCTCACCCTGTACCTCCAGAACGAAGCACCAGTCTTGACGCATGGCTCCTTGTGCAAACATTTTATCGAGATAAGCAGCTATATCATCCCGAACGGAAGCAGGGTGATCCGGGAAGGCCAGAAATGCAGGTAAATCCTCCGAGTCGATACGGCGAACGGTGATCATGCAAGGCATCTCTCCTTTGTAACTATCGATAGTTATTTTGTTGGTTACAATTGATTTTACCAAAATGTTCTGTAAATCGTCAATCGTGGTCTATGTAGGAAAAGAGGAAGGGGAGGAGCAAACTGCCCGCTCCCTCGTTTGCTCCTGTGTTATTCAATCAATACGCCCCGCGACCTGCCTATGATGCGGATGGCCCGACTCCACAGCAGCTGGAGCTTTTTTCTCTGCAGGGGTCGCACATACAGATCAGGACTTTTCAGATAGGAACGCATGGGGATGACACGAAAGCATATACGTCCTTGACTTACATATCGTTGCGAAAAGGTCGGGATGACCGAGATTTGCTCGAGTGAAATCTGATTCCTCTCATCTTTTTCGACAGTGAATCGCAGGATTGCCCCGCACTGGGATTGATCAAACGAGAGCATTTTCTCTGATGTAAAATTGCCCAAAGAATACGCGACTAATGTTTGTCTCTTTGTCCCGTGAGGAGTCATGATACTCGGAGTGACAACAGGCTGCAGAACATGTGGGTGAGCCCCGAGGATGACATCAGCACCATTGTCGAGCAGGCTTTGTACGAGCTGCCGCTGGCGCGTCGTCGGTGTATAGCGGAATTCAATCCCAAAGTGAAGGGAGATGATCACGACATCGACGAGAGGACGAACTTTTCTCAGGTCGGATAATATCGTGTCAAGATGAAGAAGTCGGACGATCCATGGTGTATGAGCGGGGATCACCTGCTTGTTTGTCCCGTAGGTATAAGCAAGCATGGCGATGCGAATGCCGTTTACCTCCTTGATCAGGTAGGTATTTGCCTCGTCGGGGCTTCGATAGGTTCCAGTATGAGCAAGCTTGTATCGATCCAAAACATCAAGGGTTCGGCATAGTCCGGTTACTCCGCCATCCAGACAGTGGTTATTCACTGTAGTCAATACGTCAAATCCAGATGTTTTCAAGTCCCGTGCCAATTCATCTGGACAGTTGAAGCGAGGGTAACCGGTTCGTGCTGAGCCGATTTGATAGGGCTGTGTTTTCCCGGAAAAAGTCGTTTCTAAATTGCCAATCGTGAGATCCGCCGCTGAGAGAATCGGTGCCACCGGATGAAACATATCGGTAAAAGAGAATTGATCTGTACCAGGCAATCTGGCAGTTGCCACCTGCTCTTTCCACATCAGGATGTCGCCTACAGCGGCGATCGTAGCCTTCTTTTTCATGCGCTTCACCTCCCCTCCTACTCTATTCCAGAAGTCGTCCTTCTGATTTGGATAGTAGCGGAACGTTTTCATAGATATTGGTCTATACAGGCTGTCTATGCCGTTCATACAATAGGAAAGCTGATCGAGAGAAGAAGAACGAGGCAAAGGGGTGATGCCCGTGAAAAAGAAGAGAAGAGCTGCTGCACCTGTAAAGACGCTGATTCTTGACAAGCCGGTTATCGCTGTGACAGGAAGCGCAGGGAAGACCACGACAAAGGAAATGATCTACAGCATCTTAAGTCTACGGATGCCCACATATAAATCGATGTATAACAAGAACTTCCTGGGAAATACCAGAGCGCATACCAAAAGAATTCGGGACGAGCACAAAGCCGCAGTGCTTGAATATGGAATTTATCGAAGCGGTCATTTGCGACAGCATTGCAAAATCATCCAGCCGTCTATGGGAGTCATCACGAATATTGGCACGGCACACATCGGAAATTTTGGCGGTGATGCCAAGCAGCTGGCGTTAGCAAAAACGGAGTTAATTCGCCATATGAAACCCACGGGAACCGTTTTTCTGAATAGAGATTGTCCCTATTCTCGCGAGTTTGTTCAACAGCCGTACCTGGGTTCATTCACGGGAAAAATCGTGACATTTGGCAAAGAGAAGGAGGCGGACTATAAGGCGGGGCGAACGAAAATAGAAGGTAATGGGTTTCGATTCGAATGCTCTTTACGTGGAGAAAAGGAGTCATTTTTTGTTCCTATTCCTGGCGAGCATAATTTATACAACGCGTTAGCTGCTATTGCAGTCGCACATACGATGGGGATTCCCGTCGATGACATTCGTCGCGGGTTAAGCCAGTTTCGCGGACAGAGAAAACGCCTTACCAGTTATCGACTCGCAAATAACATTCAGGTGCTGGATGATACCTACAGCTCAAATCCCGATGCGGCCAAGGCAGCGATTGATGTGTTAAGCCAGGTCGGGCATACCACAAAGATCGCCGTGCTCGCCAGTATGCTAGAAATGGGAAAATACGACGTCAAAGGTCATGAGGATGTCGGGATATATTTGAGTCAAAAAAATGTAGACTACTTATATACGCTGGGAAATAGTGCGAGGTATATTGCAAGAGCAGCGATTCGCTCCGGATTTCCGGCAAATCGGGTGAGGCATTGCTTGAGTAAGGCAGGCTTGCATCGGCGTCTAGCAAAACAGCTGAAACCAGATACAGCCTTTCTCGTAAAAGGATCGAATCGGTTGAAAATGGGAGAGACTGTACAATTTTTGTGCAGGGTAACTGCCAATCTAGGTGCTCGGAATGGATGAAAGAGTGGGGCGCCTGCGGATTTATATACAGGCTATTGCGGAAAAAATAGGTGAATGACGGCGGGCAAACGCACATACCATCTGTGCGTTTGCTGCATTTCCTATAGGGAGACTAGTAGGAGGTGACACGTCATGTCATATCAATTTCCCCCTGGCGGCCGAGATGGTTCCCCAGGTTTTCCAGACTCCCCTGGTTCCCCCGGTTCACCAGGAGGTTTTCCCCCGCCACCACCAGGTCCTCCACCCAGCAGGACGCCAAGTGCACCAGGAGCAAGAGGCTATGGGGGAACACGCCGGATTGATGCTGGCGGATTCTATCCCTGCTTATATCGCTACACGTACGTATGGTTGCGGAATGGTCGTTCTTTCTGGTTTTACCCCGTCTATGTCAGTCGTAACTCTGTATCTGGATACCGCTGGACTGGATATCGTTGGGAGTATTACGGGACAGACTTGCATCGAATCTCTTATTTTACTTGCTAACCAAATTTATAAGCAAAACGGCCATTCCTTGGGAGGATGGCCGTTTTATATTGTGTTCTTATTTTATTGAAAGGGAAAAATCCTTGTGATCATGAATTTCTCCCTTTTCCACATGGACCTTGACTGTATAATCCCCAGCAGTAGGGAACTGTACGTTGCCGTCATATTGACCAGCTGCAGTTTCCGTTGCATCCACGAAGCTATGCTTTTGGTCAGTTCCCCTCCAGAACTCGAACTTGACTGTCGCTTTGTCCAACGCTTTGTTGTCCTTCATGAGATGAACAGTGAGGGCAGTTGGTGTTGCTACTTTGATGTTGTCGGCTGGGGAGAAATGATAATCTACCATTTCGGCATTCGCGTGGCCAGTCGCTCCATGATCGTGTGACGGATTTGCACCAGCTTCTGGCACGGGCGTCGCCCCAGGCCCAGGAGTTTCACCTGCTTTGTTGGTTACGGTAAAAGGTGTCTTCTGCATATTGTGGAAATCTCGTGCCGTTACATGGTAGTAGACAAAATAAGAACCTGGCTCGTTCATGGTTTGCTGGGCCGTGTAGACACCGTCTCCTTGCAGCGAAGCCGGGATCGTTTCATGTTTCTCTTGCCCATCTTTCCACCATTCGAATTTCACTTCCTTGGCATCATCCACGGGTTGGCCATCTTGTGTGACTTTAACAGAGAAGGTAACGGTGTCGCCCACTACAAGCTCCTTTGGTTCCAAAGTAAAGGCAGCCTTAACGGGAGCTCCGGGTTGAAAAGCTTGTTGCTCGTTCTCTTTTCCACAAGCGGCTAAGAGGAGCAGAAGCATGGATAAGAGCAGAATCATCGTACGTTTCATGTTGGATTACCCTTCCTTTTTTAATTTCAACAGTTCCTGATAAATTTGATCGGGATCGAAATCGTCACCCATGCCGAATTTTTGAATGACAGCATTGTTATCATCCACGAGATACGTACTCGATGTATGAGAGATAAATCCATCATCCATCTTATTGGCAAAAAAGCCAAGCGAATTTGTAACCGTTTTGATCGTTTCGTCATCACCCCGAAGCAGGGTCCAACCGTGCTCTTGAATCCCCAACTGCTTGCCATAGTAGCGCATGACATCAGGAGTGTCGTTTTGTGGATCAATCGTGATGGTCAAAAACTCAACGTCTTGCCCCATCAGATTTGCTTCGAGCAAGCGCTTTTGCAGCTGAACCATTTTGATGGTTGTGGTGGGACAAATATCCGGGCAACGGGTATAAATTAGCTCCACCAAGCGAAAGGTTTTCTTTTGCGGTGCTAGCGAATAGGGTTGTCCATCGATGGTTTGCAGAGTTACATCTGGCAATTTCGCCTGGGCATTCTTGGGCCCGAACCAAACCCAAGAAGCCACAAGAGCAACAAGGACGAGGACGGGTAACAACAAGAGCAACCGTCTGATTCGGATAGCGGTAGCAGGGGCGATATTCACGTGTGAGTAGCGCCTCCTTTCTCATTCTTTTTGACTATGGCGTTATGAGGCCGTCCTCTTCCTGATTCTTTTCTTTGCGGTACCAGGTAGAGAAAATGTAAGCCAGAACGACTCCGTACGTCAGCTCCTGCATGAGCTTCATTACGATTCCGCCGAGTCGTTGATCATCCAGAGGGAGAAGGGGAACGGCGAACATCGATTTGTCGATCGGCGCGGAAAAGAATGGAGCGCAGAGCATGGAAGGACCGTCTACATATGTCGTATACAAAGGTGTTGCTGAAAAAATAATCAGTGCACAAGCAGGCGTAATCAAAACGCCGTTAGCAAAGATGTAGGCAAGCTTTTGCAGTTCTGACAGACGGTGAATTTCCGGTATCGGTGCGATAACAGGCATCCACATCAATATCGCTGTCACCAGCAGCAGTAAATGAATCAAATTATGTAGGGCCAGGTTGTTCATTGCCAAGTCTAAAATAACAGGCATATGGTAAAACGAGAACAGGGCATTGAACATGAGAATAGCAGGGATCGGATGACTCGCTATGCGCATGAAAAGCTTGAGCCCCCGGCGATAGAACAAGGAGCGAATCAACCATGACGGGGTACCTGCCAAGAGCAGCAAGGGCATGACGAGATAAAGCAATGATTGCTGTAGCATGTGGGCGCTAAACAAAAAATGCCCAGCTACGTTCAAGGGACTCCCCAAACTAAAATAAAAACCAAGTAAGCCGAGAGTGAAAAAGGTCTTTTGCTTGCGTGTGACAGGTGTGGAATCTTGAAACGTTTGGCGTAATGGTCCAGTCAGCGAGAAATAAGCCAGACCAATCAAGAAAGTCAATAGAATCAGCTCTGGATTCCATGTCGCCCGAAAGCCAAAGGTTTCAGTGAAATAGGTGAGGGTCATTCGATTACCTCCATTTTCAAGGATTATCCCCAGTACCCATTATAGGCAAATAACTGGAAAAGCCTTATGACTCGTTCGGGCTATTTCTTCCAAGGGAACGGAATTCTTCACATATTTGTCACGTATGTCCAATATGAAAAGAGCCTCCCGCAAATCGAGGGAGGCTACCAAACGTTATGATTTTTTCTGTTCTTCCAACCAAGTTTTCCATTCGCTTGCTTCGCGTCCACCGACGAGTCGCGCCACTTCCTTGCCGCCCTTGTAATGAACGAGGGTCGGAGTGAATTCGATGTTGTATTCACCATAGCTGGCATTAAATTCCAGTAAATTGAGCTTTTTCATATCGATGTCCAAGCTTTTCACGATCGGTACTAGGACGGGGGTAGTTGCTTTGCAATGCTCACAAACCGGGCTGTAAAAGTAAACAAACGCGTCCTCCTGATTATCGAGCTTACCTTTAAGCTCATTAGGCATAATGAGATTATCATATAGTGGGTCACTCAATTGTTCGAGAGTAGCGGGGTGCAAATTGGCTTTACCATAAGGGTTTCCTTCCGCAAGCTGACGGTTCGAAATGTCAGCGTACACAATCGCACCGATCAGGAGCGCAGCCACAAGGATGGATAGAGCGATGACTTTCTTCATGAATCATTTCTCCTTTGCATTTTTTATAACGATGACAAGCAGGATGCTGATCAAGGTGAAGGCAATGAGAGCAAGGAACGGAATCGTGATAAACCCTAGCCAGTTAATATAGTCCGTGTTGCATGGCACAATGCCGCAAGCGCTGCCGAGATCTTGAAGGGCAGGTATTTTTTGAATCGAGTAATGATACAGCGATGTGAGTCCTCCGATAATGGAGAGAATCAAGGCGTACGACGCGATCTTGTCGTCTTTCTTTGCGGAGGCAACCCCCAGTAAGATGACGAGCGGGTACATCAAGATTCGCTGGTACCAGCACAGGTCACACGGTATGTACTTTAACACCTCTGAAAAAAACAAACTGCCTCCTGTTGCGATGAGGGAGATTCCCCATGCGGCAAACATGGCTTGTTCCACGATTTGCTGACGTTTCATATAAACACCTCGTCCATATCTTAACATATTACAAATCGAAAGTAGATTATAAAAAGTAATAATTTGTTGAAAGTATGGGCTTGTCTCCTGCATCATACTGGCTGCACTACCCGATGCGCTTGCAGCAGGTAGAAACCAGTGCGAAAGCTCTCCGTTTTCCCGACCATAATCAGTAGACCCGTACGTGTGGAGAGGATTGCCTTTCCCGAATCGGTACGAAAGTGGTTTGTAGCGAAGGCCATTCGACGAGCATGACGCCTCGCCAATATCCTGCGCCACCATCAATGCCGACCATATTGTCTCTGCGCCAAGGACCGCTGCCATCGTATTGAGGCAATCCTGGAACAGGGGTGTGGCCAAAGATGACAGGGAGTTCTCCATCATAATTCAGGTAGAAAGGCTCGCGAATCCATAGTAAATCATGCGGATTTTGTTCCTGCAAGGGGACGCCGGGTCGAATGCCTGCGTGTACCAAAAGTGCAGCTGGAGCCCCTGTTCGCGGATCGGCTGGTAGTTCTATATACAAAGGAAGAGACGACAAGGCTGGCAAAATTGCTGGGTAGCGAGAAAGGATAAATTGCCGTGCTTCTTCTTGTTCCTGCAAAGAAGGCACCCGATTAAGAAAAGCTCGCCGAAGCGGGTGATTCTCCAAGAAAGAACGAATGGTGGCATCGCCGCCGTTGTAGCGCAGGTATAACTCCGGATTGCCGTTGCCGGATAGCCAATCTACAAGCATTTGCTCGTGGTTGCCTTTTATGAGATAGATTTGGTTCGGATACGTCTGCCGAAGAGCGAGTAAATCGAGCAATACTTCCTTTGATTCAGGTCCTCGATCGATCATGTCCCCCAATACGAACAGACGATCACCAGCTTGGGGGGAGAAAGAAACGTCCCGTAGCGCCTTTTGAAAAGCCTGATTCTGACCATGTATGTCCGAGACCAAATAAGTAGCCAAACAAGATCACCCTCCTCGATTGCCCGTTTTGCCTATTAGTAGGATATGTTTGTGCAAAGGGGAGGGTGAAAGGGTGTGTCTCTTTCCTAGGTGTATAAATGGGTGCACATCTTTTGTGAATGGGAATAGAGATGCATAATGAGTCAAATACCCATACGGTGGGAGGATCAAACGACAGATGGCTACTTCCTATCGCGACTATACATCGCCAAATACGCAGTTCACGTACGATATGAGAAATAATCTGTTTTTCAAAAAGGACGATCGGAATTTCATCGATGCCTTGGGAATCGCCCAATTAAATACATTGGGCAACAGTTCGCTGCTTGATATTTTCCTGACAACCGGAAATGTTGTCGAGCCACACATTCATCAAAATGCAGCGGAACTGGTGTATTGCATCGCTGGTGAGGCCATTGTGTCCTTGATCAATCCTTTTACCAATCAATTGCTCAACTACCATATAAAACCGAGGCAAGTTGCCAATATCCCGCAGGGCTGGTGGCATTATGAAATGGCCTTGACAGACGATACGCATCTACTGGCTATTTTTGATGCGCCTGTACCTGAGGTGATCTTTGGCTCCGATATATTGCGCTTGACTCCTGCGAGTGTGTGGGCACATACGTATTGTTTAGACGAAGCAAAGGTACAAGAAACATTTGCGCCTCTTACCCAAACCGTTGTGATTGGTCCACCAGTAGGGTGTCAGCAGCAGGGGCCGTTGCCAGATAGAGCTGCTTCAAGCCAGTACCCGTACTATGGTTACTCGAGTCATTTGCCAGACAGTTACGGTTATTACGATACCAACTACATGCAGCAGGGTGGGTATGGACAGCACCCAGTCTATCAACAGCAGACCGGTTATCCGCAAAATGGCATGAATTCCTCCCATACCGGAGTTTATCCATCCTATTAAAGAGAAAGAAAAATCGCGTTCTGATGGGCAGGTCTCCTAAATCTGGTATTCTTCTATTACAATCAGAAGAAGAACATTTTCAAAGAAGAGGGGAGACCATGATGGATCATCTGGCACACTGGTTACGGACATCTTCCTTTACCGTCGTATTCACCGGAGCAGGCATGTCGACAGAGAGTGGATTGCCTGACTTTCGTTCACAGTCGGGGCTATGGCGTGGCAAAGATCCGATGCAACTCGCGAGTACACGCGCGATGATGGAGAATCGGGAAGCGTTTGTGGAATTTTATCAGATGCGCATTCAAGGCCTACTGTCTTGCAAGCCACACGCCGGACACGAATGGTTATCAGAATGGGAGCGCCGTGGCTTCGTTCATGGGATCATTACACAAAATGTAGATGGCTTTCATCAAGCGGCGGGAAGCTTGGCAGTAGCCGAACTACATGGCTCCCTTGCGAAAATCCGCTGTCTAGACTGCGGGACCGAGTATGCCCATACATGTTATCTGGAGGATCAAGGGACGACTTGCTCATGCGGAGGCTTTTTGCGTCCGGGTGTTGTCCTGTTTGGCGAATCTTTGCCGCAAGCCCAAGTCGATCAGGCCATCTCGTGGACGGAACAAGCCGATTTGTTCATCGTGTTAGGTTCTTCACTAACCGTGAGTCCAGCTAATTGGTTTCCGCAGCATGCAAAAGAAAGAGGAGCCAAACTGGTCATTGTCAATCAGGAACCCACTCCATTGGATGCGTGGGCAGATGAGGTTATCCAAAAGGAACGGATCGGCGACGTGCTACAAAGAGTAGGACAGTCATTAGGAGAATAAAAGCAGGCGTGCTCGATGAAAAGAGTACGCCTCTTCTGTTTGGGCTCGTTAACCTGCCTTACTGCTGGTGACGCTTCCTATTGTATTTTTGTCTATGAGTCATTATTACTTACTATTCAATATTTTACCATTAATGAGGTGATATTCCAATATTTGGTCCATCCATTTGAATCACCCTAGAGCTTGCGCGAAAAACATGATACCATCGAGTGTAAGATTCATATGGCTTCTCGATAAGCAAATAGAAAAGAACAGGTGACGTTCATGCAAATATTATCAGTAGAAAACCTCTCCAAAGGCTATGGAGAAAAAGTATTGTTTGATAACATTTTCTTTCATATTGCCGAGCAAGAGCGCATTGGTCTGATCGGTGTTAATGGTACGGGGAAATCCTCGCTCTTGAAAATCGTGGCAGGCTTGGATACAGCGGATAGCGGAAAAATTGTTCACGCGAATCATTTTCATGTGGAGTATTTGCCGCAAAATCCTGATTTTGACGAAAACTCCTCCATACTGGAACAAGTATTTTACGGCGATTCTCCACTCATTCAGCTTTTGCGTGATTATGAAACAGCGCTAGAGGCTGTTCAGGAATCACCTGACGACGAGAAAAAGCAGGCGCGATTGTTTGCTGTTCAAAACCGGATGGATGCGGCTGATGCGTGGGAGAGCAATACGCAAGCCAAAATGATCCTGACGAAGCTTGGCCTGCACAATTTCTCACAAAAGGTAGGCGAGCTCTCTGGTGGGCAAAAAAAGCGTGTAGCCATGGCACGTGCTTTGATCCAACCAGCAGACCTGCTTATTTTGGATGAGCCTACGAACCATATTGACAACGAGACAGTCGAATGGCTGGAAGAGTATTTGTCCCGATACAAGGGCGCTTTGCTGCTCGTCACCCATGATCGGTACTTCCTGGATCGCGTGACGAACCGCACGTTTGAGCTGGATCGCGGCAACCTCTATAGCTACGAAGGCAACTACGCGATGTTCCTGGAGAAAAAAGCAGAGCGTGAAGAAAATGAAGCGGCCGTAGAGAGCAAGCGGCAAAATCTGCTTCGACGCGAGCTGGCATGGCTTCGTCGTGGAGCAAAAGCACGGACAACCAAACAAAAGGCGCGTGTGCAACGGGCTGAGGAGTTACGAGATAAAGCTGTAGATGGACCGGCTGCTAAGATGGAAATGGCACTCGGGGCCAGTCGTCTCGGTAAAAAGGTGATTGAGCTTACAAACATCCATAAAGCGTACGGTGAGCGAAAACTGATTAACGATTTCAGCTATATTGTCCAGCCAGGTGATCGTGTGGGGATTATCGGGCCAAATGGAAGCGGGAAAACGACGCTCTTGAACATGCTTGCAGGAAGAATTCAACCAGATAGCGGTTCATTGGAAATTGGGACGACCGTAAAAATTGCCTACTACACGCAGGATAGTGTCGAGATGGACGAAAAGCTGCGCGTCATCGAATATGTAAAGGAAGCCGCAGAGGTCATTCAGACGAGCAACGGAGAATCGATCACAGCTTCGCAAATGCTGGAGCGGTTCCTGTTTTCGCCGCATATGCAATGGACACCGATTTCCCGCCTGTCTGGGGGAGAGCGCAGACGTCTCTATCTGCTTCGTACGTTGATGGGAGAGCCGAATGTGCTGTTTTTAGATGAGCCGACCAATGATTTGGATATTCAAACACTCAGTATTTTGGAGGATTATCTCGAGCAGTTCCCCGGCGCAGTCATCACGGTATCGCATGACCGCTATTTCCTCGATCGCACTGTAGACCATTTGTTTGCTTTTGAGGGGCAAGGAAACATTCGTCATTACTACGGCAACTACTCCGAGTACCTGGAAGAAAGACGTCTGGAAAAGGCAACACAAGTGCAAGAAGCTGATCAACAGGCAGAAAAGGCGCAAAGCAACAGCGGGGCTAATCGCGGCAACAATCGCACGCGCAAGCTGTCCTACAAGGATCAGAAGGAATGGGATGCGATTGAAGGCAAGATCGCGGCTTTGGAAGACCGTAGCGTCAAGCTAAAACAAGAGATTGCAGCGTCTGGCAGCGATTACGGCAAAATTGAAAAGCTCTATGCAGAAGAACAGCAAGTGGCGGCAGAGCTGGAAGCAACTATTGAGCGTTGGGCGGAATTATCTGCAATGGTAGAGGAATTGGAGCAAGGGAAATAATTAGTGACGTAGCCAGTAATTGAGGGCTGGGAATGCGACGCATCCACCTGTAGACTAGAGTAGATTACTAGAGTAGAGGAGTCGCTGTCGTTGCCTGCCTATAAGTTAGACCCGGAATGGGTGATGTCTTACCTAGAGCTGCAAGAACAACAGCTCTCTTCCGAAGTGCATCCAGAGGATAAAGAAGTGATCATGAACAAGATCAGGGAAATGACGTTATCGATCATGTACAAGCAAGCGAGAAGATTTCTTGTATACTTGGAATCGGATGGAACGGAAGCAGAAAGAACGAAAAAGACTCATCTTATGTGAAGAAGACCCGCCTTGGTTTAAAAGGGCGGGTCTTTGTTTCTATTTATTGCTGTCTGATTCGAACGGGCGTACCTATGGGCACGATTTTTGCCAGCGCATTCACGTCCTCATTGAACATGCGAATACAGCCGTGAGATACATACTTGCCAATAGAAGAAGGATCGTTCGTACCGTGAATGCCATAGTGTGGCTTACTTAGTCCCATCCATAAGGTGCCGAAAGCACTCAAACGACCTCCCGGATAGGAATTCGGATAGGGGACCTTGCTGATGATGGTAAAATCCCCTCGTGGTGTCGATGTGGCAATTTTGCCCAGGGCAACAGGATAAGAACGGATGAGTCGGTTCCCATCGAACAGGTCGAGCCGAAGCTTCGCAATCGAGATGCGGATGTTGTAGGACGGCAGCTTCTTCACCTCCCCCACAAACGATACGAAATGCCGCTTATACCATCTTATGAAAACCAACGAAACCGGTACCTTTTCTCTGATGATTAATGTAGTTTGAAATCTAATGAAAACGTATCTGGATAGCGTAGTCCGTCACGATAGAATAAGGTTCGCACCCAGACGTACATCCGTAATGGAATGGAAGGAAAGACGATGGCGAGCTTACCTTCTTCCAAGACAGGCAAATCGAGTGGGGATTGAATTTCATAAGGGACTCCTTCTTGATCAAGCAACGTTTTGTAATGTTGAGCCTCGCTCCAACTAACAGGATAATAAAATGATTTCTCCATCCAATTCCAACACCTTTCCAGGTTTCACTGCTTCCCATTGTATGTAAAACATTTGAGATAAAAAAAGAAACAAACGCCATAGTCATTGAAAAATAGGCAGCCTAATTGCGTTTTTAAAAGTGTCGTCTAGGCAAAAAACGTCATGATTTTCCCAGAAAATGCGTGTAAAGTGGAAGTAAGCACAAACTGGAGGGACAAGGGAATGAAGCAGACGCACTTGCACTTTAACATGCAAATAGGCAGAAAAAAGCCAGTGAGTGTAAACAACACAGAAACGGCCTGTCCTTTTTGTGATCGAAACAGTCTCACTGATGTTTTGGAGCAGCGGGGCTCCATGATTTGGCTCATGAACAAATTCCCTGTTCTGGAGGATACACATCAGACTGTTTTGATTGAGACGGATGAATGCCATGGGGATTGGTCTGTCTATTCCAAAGAGCATGTACGTGCATTGCTGGCATTCGGGGTAGAGAAGTGGCTTGAAATGGAGCAAAGCAAGTCTTATCGTTCCGTTCTGTTTTTCAAGAACCACGGTCCGTATTCCGGAGGGAGCATTCGGCATCCGCACATGCAAATCGTCGGATTAAACGACTACGACTATCTGGATCAAGTAAAAGACAGTGATTTTATTGGCATGACCATCGATCAAGAGGCGGGGGTAGAATGCAATCTGTCTACGCATCCGCGTGCAGGTTTTTTTGAATACAATGTCATTCTTTCGGACTTTGATCGACTGCCGAAAATGGCAGACTACTTACAAATTTTAGCACATTGGATACTGACTCATGTCAATCCGCGTAATCAAAGCTACAATTTTTTCTTTTACCATTGGGGAGAAAAGCTGATCGCCAAAGTGGTTCCGAGATTTGTTACCTCGCCTCTTTACGTAGGCTATTCGATTCCGCAGGTCGCCAATAATTTGGAGGATATGGTCGCCCAATTGCAACGACGATACTTCTAATCATAGAAAGGGTGCTTACGCGATGACGTATACGATCTCGGCAAGAAAAACACTCACCTCAGAGGAACTGGCACAAATTAAAGAATTGGTTGGGATTTGCAATGAGCAGGATGGGATTGATCTCAAAGTAAACCCCGGGATGCTGGAAAAGCGTTCGGGAGAGCATGAAGAGGACTTTGTCTGTTATGCGGATGGAAAGCTGGTTGGCTTTCTGGGCCTCTACGTGTTTCATGGCGGTGAGGCAGAAGTGAGCGGCATGGTCCACCCAGCCTACAGAAGAAGAGGCATATTCACAGCATTGCAAGCACAAGCCGCAGATGCATGCAGACGAAGAGGTATTCCGGCGCAGTTGTTTATCGTTCAGCGAGAATCGGAAAACGGTAAGTCATTTATGGAACGAATCGGCGGGGAATATCAATTCTCGGAATATTGGATGGATTTGGGAGGGAAGCAAAGAGCAACGGGTTCGGGAAACGTGCTGCTTCGACCGGAGATCGCCAGTGACTACGAAACATTGATATGGCTAAACGTCCATGGCTTTCAAATGGAGGAAGAACGTGCAAGGGAAATGGCAGAAAACATGGCGGGTGATCCAAAGGCCACTACGCATTTGATGATTGTCGATGATAAGGCCATTGGCAAAATAAGCGTGAACAAGGATGAGGGCAGGGCGTTTATTTATGGATTTTGTGTCCACCCGGATTACCAAGGGAAAGGATATGGACGCCAGGCTTTGGCGCAAACGATCGAGATGTTGGGGAAAGAAGGATACCAGAACGTATCACTGGAGGTAGCCTGTGAAAACAGCAATGCTTTAGGGCTGTATGAATCATGCGGCTTTTTCGTAAAGTCGGCCAATGATTACTACAAGCTGGCGTTGTAGGGGCAAACTGCATTTCTCTATTTCTCGGGTTGGAAAACGTATCAGGATACATGCTACGATAGAAGAGAAAGCAAGTGTGCTGTAAAAAGGAGTGACTCATTATGAAACTGTTGTCCATCGAACCGACGCCGAGTCCAAACGTCATGAAGCTGAATGTAGACGAGCGTTTGCCGGATGGGGTCCAACATGTCTATACAAAGAAAGATACGAGTAAAGCACCAGAACTCATGAACAAGCTCTTGGAGATCGAAGGGGTTACCTCCATTTTTCATACGGCAGATTTTCTCGCGCTGGAGAGAAAGTCTAATGCAGATTGGCAACGTATTTTGATGGTCGCGCGCGAGGTTTTGCATGCAGGTGGAGGAGCGGCTGTTCCTGACCTGTCTGCCGAGGGGGCGGGGGCATTTGGAGAGGCGCAAGTGTACATACAAATGTTCCGTGGAGTTCCGATGCAGGTCAAGGTGACCATGGGGACGGAGCAGATTCGTGCAGCGTTGCCAGAACGTTTTGGACAGGCAGCTGTGCGGGCGGGATCTGCGTCGCCTAACCTCATCATGGAGCGAAAATGGGTCGAGCATGGCGTACGCTATGGCGATTTGCGCGAGATTGGTGAGGAGGTCGCACTGGAAGTCGATGCCTCCTATCCGGAGAGCCGTGTGGAAGAAATCGTGGAACAGGCCATGGCGCTTGGTCCCGGGGAAACCCCAGAGCCAGTCGTGCGTGAAAAGAAAGTCGTTACGCTGGAGATGCTCGATGATCCGGATTGGCAAAAAAGATATGAAGCGCTGGATCGAATGGAGCCTACTGAAGAGGATTTGCCTGTTTTGGAAAAAGCGCTTCGTGATGGGAAGCCGTCGATTCGCAGGCTGGCGGTTGTGTATTTGGGCATGATTGGCGGGGATGATGTCTTCCCGTTGCTATTTGAAGCGCTCCGCGATGATTCCGTCTCTGTACGACGCACAGCGGGAGATACCTTGTCTGACTTAGGTGACACACGCGCAATTCTGCCGATGTGTGAGGCGTTGAAGGATAAAAACAAGCTGGTACGCTGGCGTGCTGCACGTTACTTGTTTGAGGTGGGGGATGAAACGGTCTTGGATGCTTTGCGTGCCGCACAGAACGATCCTGAGTTCGAGGTCAGCTTGCAAGTCCAAATGGCGGTCCAGCGGATTGAAAGCGGCGAGGCGGCAAGCGGTACCGTTTGGCAGCAAATGACTCGGCGAAACGATTAGTTCGCTCCTTCCCGTTGCGTTTGAGCCCTATATCAAGCAGATTCCTGCTAGAGAGGGCTTTTTTGTGGTATTTTCGTTGGTTGGATATACAGCGGATAGCGGGGCATACTGCTTCAAGAAGAGCGGTAAACAAGCTGGTTCATTAGGTAAATATTGGTATAAGTCAGTATAAAAATAGACACAGTTCAATAATAGTTGACTTCCACCTTATCCATCCCTTAGACTAGGATAGGGTTTAGTTTATGTATTCAACATCGCTAGTGCGTAGGGGAGATTGTGTATGACAACCAATCACTATGACGTTGTTATTGTAGGTGGAGGACTTGCTGGTCTTTCCAGCGCTGCCTACCTGTCGTCGAAAGGCAAAAAAGTTGCAGTTTTGGAACGCGGTCAATTGGGTGGACGTGCCGTTACACTGAAGATTAAAGGATTTAACTTCAACTTCGGTGCCCACGCCATTTATGCTCGCGACAGCTCCGTTTTGAGAACGTTTGAAAAAGAATTGGGTCTGAACATCGATTGGCAGGATTTCAATCCGACAAAAGCCAAGTACGATATTGGTAGCGATCTGACTGCAGTTCCGGCGAATGTACAAGGACTTTTCCAAACGAAGCTCTTAAAAGGTATGGACAAAGTATTGTTCACGTTTGAGATTTTGAAAACGATGCTAAAAATGGAGAAAGGCCATCCACATATGTCGATTCAAAAGTGGATGGAGAAAAAGCAAGTCAACGAAGAAGTGCGAGAAATGATGTTGACGCTTGCTTCTTCCAACTTCTTCACGCGTGAGCCTGAAAAGATTCCTTCTGACGTTTTCTTTTCTTACTACAGCCGTTTGTTTACAACGAATAAACCGGTAGCGTATATCGGTGGCGGCTGGCAAGCACTGATTAATGAATTCGTGCGTGTGATTGAAGCAAATCAGGGTACGATTCTGATCAAAACCAAGGTAGAAAAGTTCCACGTAGAGAATGACCGTGTGGTTGGAGTGGTGACACCGGAGGGCGAATTTACGGCGGATGAATTTATTTGCTGTATTCCGCCGAAGGAGATGGCGAAGGTCTTTGCGGAGACGCGCCTGGAACATGCCGTTGCACAGCATGCTGAATACGAGCCAACGGTTGTTATGGTGTATGACATTGGCTTGAAAGAGCGAATTGACGTACCGTTCTCCTACATCTACGAAAAAGCAAACAATATTTTCATTACCGATATCTCGTATTATGACCGCACTTGTGTACCTGAAGGCGGGCAGTTGCTGCAGGCGACTGCTTACATGCGTCAGGATGAAGTAGGAAACAAGGAAGCGGCCGAAATCCGCAAACAAGAGATTGAAAACCTGTATGACAAGCATTTCCCAGGCTGGCGTGAGCAACTGGTTGTGCCGCGCGTTTCTGCTCGTGCAGTCGTACAGGAGATCAAATGGACCATGAATCAGAAGCCAATGCCGATTTTCATGCCGGATTACCGCAACCTGTTCTTTGCGGGTGACTGGTGTGAAGGACAAGGCCAACTGTCTGAGCTGTCTTTCTCTAGCGCGATGAATGTTGCCAAGCTGATTTTGGAAAAAGAATAAGTTGATGACGAGCGGGTGTTCCTTGGAGAAAGGAATGCCTGCTTGTTTTTTCTCATTCAACGTTATAAAGAGAAAGCCCGCCAATGGAGATGGCAGGCCACATGGATTACGCTTTCTGACTATATGCGTGATAAACAAGATTGCCGATTTGCGCCATGACGTTGGCGGCATCCTTTTGCTCGAGTCCCTTGTTTAAAATGGACAAGGTGACAGCGTGTGAACCGATGTAGAGGATCCCGACATCATGCGTGATTTTGGTTACAGAGCCAGTCTTGTTGGCGAATTCCCATTTCGGAATCGTCCCGATCACATCACCGTCCGGGTCAGGCAAAAGGAAGGGGATGCGCTCACGGTGCTGTTGTGTCTTCAAGATGGCAACCATTTTTAAACAGCTGTCGTAGGAGATGATTTTTCCTGTTGCCAAGTAGCGGAGGTGGCTTCCCATGTCTTTTGCCGTCACCTCATTGTATCCTTCCAATTCGGCTGGGACGACCATAAGCTTGTTGTAGAAGTGACTGTTTGTCATTTCGGTTTTTTGCATCGCGTTGCGGATGCTCTCTGTTCCCACGAGATCAATCATCATGTTCGTCGCCGTATTGTCGCTTTGGATGATCATCAGAGTAACCAGGTCGCGAATCGTAAATTCAGTGCCGGGAGTCATATGCTGAAGAACACCTGCACCGCCAACGAGATCCTCTGTACGCAGCTTGATTTTGTCCTCGAAGGCAAACTTGCCTGCATACGCCTCTGCAAAAACAGCGGTCATGATCGGGACTTTGATCACACTGGCTGCATAGAAGCGCTGATCTTCGTTGATGGATAATGTTTCGCCGGTTTGCAAATCTTCGAAAAAGATTCCCCATTCCCCGCCAGCGTCCTTGATCAGACTGGATATTTGGGCAAAAAGACTGGATAACATGTAGACCCATCTCCTTTTGTTTCGATGTAGACAAAATTTTCTCAAGATAATATTATTTAGTCATGCTCCTAACAATCAAGAAGAATTATTCGAAGATGGGGGTTTTGCTGTTGCATAAGTGGAAGAAACTATCATTTTGTGCTGTTCTGTTAACCAGTTTAGCATTCGCTGGTTGTGGAGCACCGCAAGCAAGCAACACGGGGGAGACGATAGGTGCGAAGCAGGAGCAGAGTAGCGCCCCCCAAACAATGCAGGTCAACCTGAACTCAGGTGAGCCAAGCACGATCGACCCTGGACTGGCAGAAGATATCCCTTCGATGTCTGTTGCCCGTGCAGCATTTGATGGCCTCCTGCGCCTGAATGAAAAAGGCGAGCTAAAAGAGGCGGTCGCAGAGAAGTACGAGGTTTCCGCTGATGGTCTCACGTACACCTTCCATCTGCGGGAGTCCAAATGGACCAATGGAGATCCGGTTACGGCTCATGACTTCGAATACGCATGGAAACGGGTTCTCGACCCGAAAACCGCTTCCGGTTACGCGTATCAGATGTACTATTTGAAAAATGGGCAAGCCTTTAACGCCAACAAGGGAAAAGCCGAAGATGTCGGCGTGAAGGCAACAGACGACAAGACGCTGGTGGTTACACTGGAAAACCCGGCACCGTTTTTCCCGGGACTGGTTGCGTCTGTCACCTATTTCCCGGTCAACAAAAAAGCGGTTGAGGGCAACAAAGAGTGGGCTTCGAAGCCAGAGACGTACATTTCAAACGGGCCATTCAGCTTGAAAAATTGGGAGCACAAATCAAAGATCGAATTCGAAAAGAACGATTCTTACTGGGATAAGGACGCTGTCAAATTGTCCAAGCTGACGTTGAACATGATCGAGGATGCCAATACAGAGCTGTCGATGTTTGAAAAAGGTGATCTGGATTGGGCGGGCTCACCACTGGGCGATTTGCCACTGGATGCGCTGGATGCGCTGAAAGCATCTGGAAAGATGCAATCTCAAGCAACAGCGGGTACGTACTGGTACATTTTTAATACGAAGCAAAAGCCGTTTGACAACAAAAAGATTCGTCAGGCATTTGCTACGGCAGTGAATCGTCAGGAAATCTCCGATAATGTCGTACCATACAAGAGTACACCAGCGACGGGTATTCTCCCGCCGACCATGGCACTCACGCCAGAGGGCTACATCAAAGACGGCGATGTAGATACCGCGAAGAAGCTCTTGGCGGAAGGGATGAAAGAAGCGGGGATCAAAGAGTTGCCACCGATTACGATTGCATACAATACATCAGAGGTCAATTCACGTATTGCGACAGTCATTCAGGATCAATGGCGCAAAGCATTTGGCATCGAAGTCAAACTGGTTAACAAAGAGAACAAGGTTCACCGTGAGGACATGAAGCAAGGGAACTTCACCATCGGTCGTGGTAGCTGGATTGGCGATTTCAACGATCCGATCAACTTCCTGGAAGTCTTCAAGGGTGGACTGAATACATCCAAATGGGAAAACAAGGAATTCCTCGATTTGCTCGCGCAATCTGCGAAAGAAGGGGATGTAGCGAAGCGCAAGGAAATCCTCAAGAAAGCTGAACAAATCGTCATGGATGAAATGCCTGCGTTGCCAATCTACTATTTCACCTATGCGTGGGTGAAGCAGGATAGCGTTAAAGATGTGGTAGTAGATGCACTCGGGTTCATCGATTTCAAGTACGCTTCCAATCAAAAGTAATCATGAGTCTATGAGGGAGTGACTGGCGTGCGTCCAATCATTGGTGTGGCATGTACGAAAATGTATTTTCCGAAGAACGATCTCGACCAGTTTTTCTATGTAGGTTCAGGCTATGTGAACGGAATTGCGCGCAGTGGTGGTACTCCACTGATCTTGCCACTGTTGACGATTCAGGATGCTCCGTTTCGTGAGATGATCGAATCGCTGGACGGCTTGATTTTGTCCGGTGGTGAAGATCCTGCGCCGCATTTGTACGGCGAAGACCCGCTGCAAGGGCTGGGCGATATCAATTACGAAAGAGACATCACGGAGCTTGAGATTATCAAGATTGCGCTGGAGCAAAAAAAGCCAATCCTGGGCATTTGCCGCGGGATGCAAATTTTGAATGTGGCGTGTGGCGGCACCCTCATTCAAGATATCCCGAGTCAAGTACCAGGAGCATTACAGCATGCGCAGAAGGGTTCACGGCAATACGGGGCGCACAAGATTACGCTGCAACCTGGCTTTGTAGCGGATGCCCTCGGAAAGACAGAGGTGCTCGTGAACACCTCTCATCACCAAGCAGTCAAAGATATAGCACCGGGCTTCAAAGTCACAGGATGCGCGGCTGATGGTGTGATTGAGGCGATGGAAAGCCTCGACGGGCTACATGTAGGCGTACAGTGGCATCCAGAACGGATGTGGGCACACGACGACGACATGTTGAAGATTGCCGAGGCATTTGTTGCTCGGGTAAAGCAGTTGAAGCTGCAAGCGACTAACTAGAGTCGTAATGAGAGAAACCGTTCTGGGATTGCCCAGAGCGGTTTTTTTGCGTGCGGGAGGGCTTCCCCGTGCGGTTGCTCATGCCAATGGTAGAAGTGTAGTGAAACAAGGATAAATGACAGGCAGAATCGAACTTCACGTAAGAGAATGGATTTCGTGAGGTGAGTATTTGAAGAAAATAATGGTTGTTATTTCGCTTTTTCTACTCGTTTTTCCAAGGTTTCTCTTCGCAGAGTATTTTGCTGAACGCGAAATGAAAATGATAACCACAAATTATTATCAAGCGCTAATCGATGAAGACTACGCAACGGCTTTCGAGATGCTTTATCTTTATGATGCAAACGGCAGGCACCCAGTTGATGGGACAACGTTAAGTAACCAGGAAGCGAAAAAATTTTATATGAAAAAGGTCGCCTTCTTACAAGCTCAACAGTATAAAATGAAAGACTTTGAGATCACAAAGATTAGATACGAAGATGGGCATACTGCCTTTCTTGAAATGAAGTTTGAAGTTGAGCAGGGTGGACAAAGATTTGAACATGCAGAAACCGTACATGTATGGGAAGGAAAGGTATGGATTATGGGGGAGGAGAAAGATCCGTTCACAAAGTATCGGGATGGGCGAATGAATTTTGACATACCGGAAGCCCCTGTAAACTGAGCATAGAGGTGAGAGTAATGTTAAAGGTCGGAGACTCGGCTCCCGTCTTTACGGCGACGAGCACAAAAGGAACCACTGATCTTAGGAATCACATCGGCAAAGAAAATATTGTCCTCATCTTCTATCCGGGCGATGATACCCCGATTTGCACGAAGCAGCTATGTGCGGTTCAGGATCACTACACCAAAATCGAACAAACAAATACCGTCGTTTTTGGTGTCAATCCCGGTGGCATGGACAAAAAGCGCTCGTTTGCTGATAAGTTCCGTTATGAATTTCCGTTGATTGTGGATGAAGACGAATCCATTCGAAAAGCATATGATGTCGGCAAGGTTCTCGGATTGTTTTTCCAGCAACGTATTGTGTATATCATAGGCAAAAACGGAACGATCATCTACGCCAAAAAAGGAAATCCTCCAGTATCAGAGCTGCTACAGGTAATCGAAAACCAAGACTAGGACGTTCTCGCTTGCGTCAATGGAACAAAACAGGGATAATAGAAATGAGAATGTATGTTTGGTGGGTATCCCTATGAAAAAAATTCTTCACTTGGATATTGACGCATTTTTCGCGAGTGTAGAGCAGTTAGATCGCCCTGAACTTCGGGGGAAGCCGGTCATTGTCGGGGGAACTGGCAATCGAGGTGTCGTATCGACCTGTAGCTACGAGGCACGCAAGTACGGTGTTCGCTCCGCAATGCCAGTCGCCATGGCGAGGAAGAAATGTCCGCAAGGCTATTATTTGCCTGTCCGCTATAGCCGTTATATCGAAAAATCTGCTGAAGTCAGACAGATATTTACTTCTTATACAGAGCGTTATCAAACAGTGGGTCTAGACGAGGCTTATTTGGACGTGTCCCATTATGAGAATGCGGTACCGATCGCCCGCGATATCAAGAGGCGAATCAAACGAGAGACCGGACTTACTTGCAGCATCGGACTTTCCTACAATATGTCGTTGGCTAAGATTGCCAGTGATTTGAAAAAGCCGGATGCTTTTGTCATCATCCGACCAGAGCAGGCTTTGGATGTGCTGCGGCCGTTGCCAATTGGTACCTTGCACGGAGTTGGAAAAAAGTCACAAGAGCTGCTCGCGAAAAAGGGGATTGAAACGGTAGAGGATTTTTGGCGGCTTTCACTCGATGAGGCCACTACATTATTTGGGAAGTTCGGTCGTTCCCTCTATTACCGGGCGAGGGGAGAAGACAATCGCGAAATTGAAATGGACCGCGCGCCGAAATCATCGAGCCGCGAAACGACTCTGCCCTTTGATTTGTTTGACAGGGAAGCGATTGCGCCGATTGCCACCTCTCTCTTGCGTGAAGTCGAAGAGGACATCCGCGAAGAAGGGGTCGAGCCCCAGACGATTACGCTAAAAATCAAGTACGCGGACTTTACCCAGCGGACCAAGCAGCACAAGGCTGTGGCGGGGGCTAATTGGCAGGAGCTGTTGGACGATTTGCTCGACGCTTTTGACTATACAGCGGGCGTTCGATTAGTTGGTGTAGGCTTTTCGAATTTTGCAGAGCAGCAAGGGGAGCGGTACGAACAGCTCTCGATGTTTTCGTGGAAGCTGGGGAGGTAAGGGAGGGAGAACAGTGGAGACAGAGAATGCCTTTCATTGCTGTGCGACCTGTATTCATTTTCGCGTGGAGAAAGGTACGGGAGGAGTCAGTTATCGATGTTCTCGTCTGACCTATGAGACGCGTCCGGACTATCGATTCCAATGCTGGACTCCGACTGAGAAGGTCAAGCGACTGATAGAAGCACGGAAAAGTCAATGATAACGACAAAAAAAGAGGCACCCCCTTCGTCCGTATCGACAGAGGAGGTGCCTTTCTATTCAATTGTCAAGTCGAGGACCATCACTTCCTCCGGTCCATCCATTTCGCCATTGGAGGTAAAGCCTAACGACTCATACAGCTTGCGAGCGAACTCGTTTGCAGGATGAATACTCAAGTAAACGCGCGTACAGCTGTAGCGTCTGCACATTTCTTTAACGAGCATGCGCAGAAAATTTTTGGCGTAACCCTTCCCCTGATGGCGACCATCAATCATAAAGCGATCCAGCCAAATTCGGCCATTCTCTACTTCGATCCCGTGCATGGCATAACCGACAGCGATGTCCTTGTCATACAAACCGCATGATATCCATTCCGGTTCAAACCCTGATTGGGCGATGGAAAAAGAGTTACTTTCGATGAAGGCGTGTTGACCTTCCGTTACAGTCAAGCTGGCAATTTGGCGCCAATTTTCTTTCGTAATTTCACGAATCGACAAGCTCAAAATTTCATCTCGCTTTCCTTAGTGTAAAGACTGGCAGATTTGCTTGCTTTTAATTGCACAAAAAGTAAAATGCCGAAGCCAAGGATGGATGCCGCCACGATCAGGAGGGCAGACGATACAGGAAGTAAATCTGTCAAAATTCCCCCTGCCAGTGGGCCTGCAACCATTCCGATCCCGTGAAACATATTAAAGAGAGAGTAGGCTGTGCCGTATGCACCGCTTCCTCCTTGGTCAATGATGGCCCCCAATGTAGCCAAGGTAGGCGATAAGGTGAAACCAATGCTGGCTCCAATCAGGGCCATTGCGAGCATTGCCTGCCAGAGGGAGTCGGCCCACGCTAAAAATGGCAGAAACACAGCCAGCGTCATGATTCCGCCAAACATGAGGTTATACGGATTCATGCGGCCAGAAAGTGAGCCGGCAACTGGGGCGATCAGTCCGTACGCGAGTGTCATGACCCCAAACAAAAGACCAATCGTTGTCGGCGTCATGCTGAGTTTCTCTGTAAAAAATACGGGTAACGTCGGTTCCAGCAAGCAAAGGGAGATTTCAGCCAACAGGACGATTCCAGCGATAAAGATGACTTGCGGATTGCGGATAAATCCACCGACATGAAGCTTTTCGCTGACAGTTTTCGTTGCGTCTTCCTTCAAGAACAAGTAGACCAGCACAATGTTGATCACAGTAAAGGCTGCTGCTGCCAGGAAAGGCATGCGATGGTCACTGATTTCAAACAGCCATCCGCCAATCGGCGCTCCGAGCAATGTACCCGTCGAAATGGCCGTCAATGCAATTCCCATTACAGTTCCGCGCATTTTGGAAGGGAACAAATCCGCCAAGAGGGCGAGGGCAGTTGGCCATGTAGCCGCAGCAGCAATACCTTGAACAAAACGCGCGGTAATCAACAGGGCCATTGTTTCAGAGAAAGCAAACAACAACGTGGAAGCAGCAAGACCGAGCAAACCGATCAAAAGCATGGTTCGTCTGCCGATCCGATCGGATATCGGCCCGAAAATAGGAGTGGCAATGAGCATTGCGATCGCATAGCTGCTAAACAGCACGCCCATCATTGTAGAGGATGGCTGCAGCTTTTCCGTAAAATAAGGAACAATCGGAATCAATAAGCTATACAGCAGCATATCGATGAAAAGGATCAGGATGACAAACAAAAGTCCGATTCGTTGTTGTTTGGTCATTTGTGTAAAAATGGACATGATGGAACACCTCTTAACTATAAAAACTATTTTTGTTTTATTGGTTTTCTTGCAAAGAATGATATCGTGGTCTTCCAATGTTAGTGGGATGACCACGAGTCATTTGTTACCTTTTATCGGCTGGTACCAATCCAAATAAGAGGACATCTACAATAGCGGAAAGCGCTTCTGAGACTGTAATCTGGTTTTTCATGTAAAAGCGCTGGTCGAGTGTAGAATTCAGCGCATCGACAATGACCTTCAGCATGAGCGTGACGTCCATATTGACGATGAGTCCTTCTCGAATCGCTTGCTCAAGAAGGACGCGAAGCGTCTGCCAGTCCTCGGATAGAGAAGCCTCGACTTGGGCATATTGCTCAGGATAATATCGCTTCATCTGTTCGAGGATGCGCAAATCATAAAATTCATAGTGTGTCGGTAAAACCATCATGACGCCTTTGATTTTATCGATAAGAGAGAGACTGTCGTCTGCGAGAATTTGCTGTGTTTTTTCATCGCCCTCTTCAAAGGACTGCTGTATGATTGTTTCCAGAATTTCCACTTTGGATGAGAAGTGCTCGTATAACGTGCGTTTGCTGATCCCGAGCCGCTTCGCCAAATCATCCATGGAGAATTTCATGCCTTTATCGCGAATCTCTTCAATGAAACCCTTCATGATCCGGTTTTTAATTGCAATCGACCCCCAGCCAAAACAACGGAATAGAAAACCATAAAAACAAAAATGGTTTTCTCGGTAACGCCATTTTACACAGGATGAGAGTGCAATGCAAGTGGTGATCATGCTTTTTGTTTTGCAACCAAGTGGTCGATTATGGTATAGTAAGTGCCGAAATCGCGGTTGATTGCTTCACATCATTTGGAGGTGCCCCGTGTTTTTAGAGAAGCTGATGCCTAGTCAGTTCGTCGAATCAATCCATCACATTGACATAGATCAATTGAAACGAAATAACATCCGTGCGGTGATTACAGACTTGGATAATACCTTGGTGGAATGGGACAGGCCACATGCAACCGAGGAGGTCATCAACTGGCTTGCTCGCATGCATGAGGCAGGCATACAGGTCACTGTTGTCTCCAACAACAACAAGGAGCGTGTAGACCGCTTCTGTGCCCCATTAAATCTCGGGTTTATTTATGCGGCCAAAAAGCCGACAAACCGTGCCTTTTTGCAGGCAGTGCGGCAGATGAATGTAACCATCGCTGAGACTGTTGTCATTGGCGATCAATTGTTTACCGATGTGCTGGGAGGAAATCGATTAGGATTTCATACGATCCTGGTTGTTCCTGTAGCCCAGACGGATGGTTTTTGGACGCGCTTTAATCGTCAGATGGAGCGTGTGGCCCTTATTTGGATGGAGAGGAAAGGAATGGTTTCGTGGAGGAGAAAAGCATGACGGAACAATCGCATGGCTCTTGTGCTGGATGTGGGATTGCCATTCAGACAGCGGATGCAAAAAAGCCAGGCTATGCACCTGAATCCGCGCTTGGCAGAAAGGTAATCATTTGCCAGCGCTGTTATCGCATCAAGCATTATAATGAAGTAGCTCCCGTAGGAATGGGCGATGACGACTTCCTCAAGATTTTGGATGGCATCGGCTCTACGGAGTCTCTTGTCGTAATGGTAGTCGATATCTTTGACTTCCAAGGCTCCTGGCTCAAGGGTTTGCCACGTTTTGTCGGGAAGAATCCGATTTTGCTCGTGGGTAACAAGGTTGATCTGCTGCCGAGAAACATCAACCTGAACCGTGTACGCAACTGGATGCAGCACGAAGCAAAAGAACGCGGACTGCGCCCGGAGGATGTCGTACTGATCAGCGCGCAAAAAGGGCTTCATATTGATGAATTGTTGAATCGCATTGGAGAGCTGCGCAAAGGCCGTGATGTGTACATTGTCGGTGTGACCAACGTAGGAAAGTCGACGATGATCAACCGCATCTTGCATGACTACGGTGCGGCTGAGCTGGAGATTACCACTTCGCCATTCCCTGGTACGACACTGGACAAAATCGAGATTCCACTCGAGGATGGCCGCTCCATTTTTGATACGCCAGGAATCATTAATCGCGACCAGATCGGACATATGGTATCCCCGACTGATCTGAGAAAGATTACCCCGACCAGCCGGATTAACTCCAAGGTGTATCAGCTCGATGATGGGCAATCGCTCTTTTTGGGTGGTTTAGCCCGTATCGACTTCGTACGCGGAGAGAGACAGCCGTTCATCGTCTATGTCGACAACGATCTGTACATCCACCGGACGAAGCTGGAGAAAGCAGACGAAGTGATGCAAAAGCATCATGGAACCTTGCTGGTACCACCAACAGGGGAGGAAGCTGCGAAAGCACTTCCACCATTTGTGAAGCACACCTTTAAAATCAACAAGTCCACCATGACCACTGACATCGTAATTTCCGGTTTGGGCTGGGTCAGCATCCAAGGAAAACACGAAGCGAGTGTTGTCGTGCATGCACCTAAAGGCGTAAGTGTTGGGATGCGCAAAGGGCTGATCTAGCTTAAACAAGAAAAGTCGAGGTAGCCTTGCCCCTTGCCATATGCTATAGAGAGACGTCCGGGGAGGAAAAGCTCCATGATTACAAGCAAAACACAACTGGTTGGCCTGTTTGGGCATCCAGTTTCCCACTCACAATCACCGATGATGCACAATACAGCTTTTTTAGAGACCGGGTTGGGATTTGCCTATGCTGCGTTCGATGTGGAACCGGAAAATCTGGAAGATGCAGTCGCGGGTATTCGCGCGTTAGGCCTGAAGGGGATTAACGTCACGATTCCCCACAAGGTCGCTATCATGCCGATGCTGGATGAAATCGATCCGCTTGCCAAACGAATCGGTGCCGTTAATACCGTCGTTTCTCGTGATGGACGCTTGATCGGCTATAACACAGATGGTATGGGCTATGTTCGTTCGCTTGTGGAAGAGACGGGAATCGTTCTTGAAAAGCAAGTGGTAACCATGGTAGGGGCTGGAGGCGCTGCGCGAGCTGTGGCGTTTACCTTGGCTGAACAAGGAGTCAAGGAAATTCGCATCATCAATCGTTCCCGGGAAAGAGCCGCGGTATTGGCTGAGCATGTCGGAACGATTGTACCTACGAAAATCGTAGAACAAGGCGAAGGGGAAGCAGCTATCGCGGACTCTTCGCTGTTGATCAATACGACATCGATCGGAATGCTGCCAAACGTGCAGGAGACACCTGTGCCAGCAGAGTGGCTTCATTCCGGTTTAACCGTTAGCGATCTGATTTATAACCCGCTCGAAACACGTCTGCTCAAAGAAGCGCGTGCCATCGGAGCCACTGTTCATTCCGGAATCGGCATGTTTGTGAATCAAGGTGCACTGGCATTCGAGCTGTGGACGGGCGAGCAAGCACCAACTGGGGTTATGCGTGAGGTCGTCTTGCAACAATTAAAGAAAACAACCTGATTGGCAGGATATAAAAGGAGGCATTGCCGATGTTGACCGGCAAGCAAAAGCGCTTTTTGCGCGCAGAAGCACATCATCTCACCCCTATTTTCCAAGTTGGAAAAGGTGGAGTAAACGAAAACATGATCACGCAGATCAAAGAAGCGTTGGAAGTACGTGAATTGATCAAGGTAGCGATTTTGCAAAACAATAATGACGATAAACATCAAGTGGCTGAAGATCTCGCTGCAGGTGCTGGAGCAGAGCTTGTGCAGTTGATTGGCCATACAGTTGTCTTGTATAAAGAGTCTCGGGAGAACAAGACGATCAAGCTTCCGTAAGTGACCTGCATGCAATGAGACAGCCAATCAAGCAAGTAGGGATCATGGGAGGAACGTTTGACCCGATTCATTGTGGGCACTTGCTGGCGGCCGAACAAGCCAGAGAGCAAGCGGGCCTGGATGAAATCTGGTTTATGCCTACACACGTTCCACCACACAAAGAAAGAGAGAGTCTGACGCTGGCGCATCACCGCTTGCAAATGGTTCAGCTGGCCGTGTCTGATCACGAGGTGTTTCGTGTTACAGATGTGGAGTTCGAAAGAAAAGGGCCATCGTACACCTATGATACGATGACTCAGCTCATTAGGCAGTTCCCGGATTGCCGTTTTTCCTTTATCATGGGGGGAGATATGGTAAAAATCTTGCCCAAATGGTACCAGTACCAAGAGCTGATTCATATGGTACGCTTTATAGGTCTAGCGAGACCAGGAACCGAACTGGACCTAAAATCGAGCGAGGACGTCACATTTGTGGAGATGCCTGTTTGGGACATATCCTCCACGATGATTCGCAAGAAGGCAGCTGCCAGGAAAAGCATCCGTTATCTTGTGCCTGATGCCGTGGAGCGCTATATAAAGGAGAACCGAATCTATGAGACTTTTGGATAATCGGGAAGAGCTTCTCGTTCGCGTACGGCAACAGATGCATGAAAAGCGCTACAATCACACGCTAGGGGTGGCTGCGTCGGCTCGCGAGCTGGCAGAGAGATTCGGGGCTGATCCTGACAAAGCCGAGCTTGCTGGTCTGTTGCACGATTACTGCAAGTGCTGGCCTGTGGAAAAAATGTTTGAGATTCTCGTTCGCCACGATATGCCTACAGAGCTTTTGGAAGGGGAAAAAGAGCTGTGGCACGCTTTTGCGGCAGCGATTGTGATCCAGACTGACCTAGGTGTAACGGATGCAGATATTTTACAAGCTGTTCGCTACCATACGACGGGGCGGGCTGGCATGTCCCTGTTAGAAAAAGTCGTCTGTGTGGCAGACTATATAGAACCAAACCGGGTTTACCCCGGTGTCGATTTTATTCGCGCCAAAGCCATGCATGATTTGGATGCCGCTCTGGCACTTGCCTTGGGAGGCACCATTCAATTTTTGATAGAAAAGCAAAAGACAGTTTTCCCGTTGACATTGACGGCCTATAACGATTTGGTTTCCCGCAAAGGGAGAGAAGGAGGGTTTTGATGGTTAAAACAGTAGAAGATTTGGCCCAGTTGGTTGTGAAGGCAGCAGAGGACAAAAAAGCAGAGAACTTGAAGGTGCTCGATATTAGAAAGCTGTCTGTGATCGCAGACTATTTCATGATTTGCCACGGAAACAACGAGCGTCAAGTACAGGCAATTGTTCGCGAAATTCGTGACCAAGCCCACAAAAACGGCTTTGACGTCCGCGGTATCGAGGGAGCGGATGAAGGTCGCTGGGTACTGGTTGATCTGGGTGATATCGTCATTCACGTTTTCCATCGCGAAGATCGCGAGTTTTACAACCTGGAGCGCCTGTGGAAGGACGCAGAGGAAGTTTCCTTCAGCACGGAAGGGTAAGGACAGATGGCATACGCACATATGGCCGCTGTATATGACAGGCTGATGGCGGATACTCCTTATGACCAGTGGCTCGATTGGGTTGAGCGTCATTGGAAAAAGGGAGAGAAGCCTGTGCGGGTCATTGATCTTGGCTGTGGGACTGGCACGATTGCGATCCCACTCGCCAAGCGGGGATACCGAGTTACGGGAGTGGATCTCTCAACAGAAATGCTTGCAATCGCCTATGACAAAATGAGGCAGGAGCAGGTAGAAGTAGCGTGGGTGGAGCAGGATATGCGGGAGCTGTCCTTGCCGGAAGTGGATGCAGTCATCTCCTTGTGTGATTCATTGAGCTATCTTACAGAGGAAGCGGATGTGCAGGAAACGTTCAAGCGCGTTTTCGCCCATCTCGCGCCTGGTGGGAGCTTTCTGTTTGATGTGCACAGCCCGTACAAGATGCTGCACATTTTCGGGGACGAGACGTTCACACATGTAGAAGATGAAGTTTCGTACATTTGGCAATGTTTTTGCGACCCACTGCGACTAGAGGTAGAGCATCAGTTAACGTTTTTCATTCGTCAGCCAAACGGATTGTATGAGCGGATGGAAGAGGAGCATTGGCAAAGGGCTTACCAGCCTGTCCAACTGATGCGCTGGCTGACAGATGCTGGCTTCACAGATATCATCATCACCGCTGATTACTCGGATTTGCCACCACAAGAAGCGAGTGAGCGCCTATTTTTCTCAGCCCGCAAGCCGAAAAGTTTGACATGATTGGTTCGGATTGACTATAATGGCGTTATAACTACAGATTTCGACGCGTTTAAGAGGAATAGTAGGAATCGGATTCGAGCATTCACAGAGAGTTGACGGATGGTGCAAGTCAACCCGGATCTATCTGAACTCACCTCCCAGCACTTGCCCCCAAGGTCATCCAAGTCATGACTGCGTAAGGGTGAGCGGCTTATCCCCGATACGGATGAAACAAGTGGGTGAATGCTTGTCATTTGCCAATCTGGGTGGTACCGCGGGAATGTAAACAACCTCTCGTCCCTTTCGCAAGAGCGATCTGGGATGTGAGGTTTTCTTTATTTTTACCTATTTTAAGATGGGAGTGCTTTACCATGGTATTCAGTCATCGCAATGTCGAAAAGAAGTGGCAGCAATATTGGGAGCAGAACAAGACCTTCAAAACCTCCGAGGATGAAGGCAAGAAAAAGTTTTACGCACTCGACATGTTCCCGTATCCATCTGGAGCTGGCCTGCACGTAGGACATCCGGAAGGCTATACGGCTACTGATATTTTGTCCCGCATGAAGCGGATGCAAGGATATAACGTTCTCCACCCAATGGGCTGGGATGCGTTTGGCTTGCCAGCGGAGCAATACGCTCTCGATACAGGAAACGATCCGGCGGAATTCACCGAGCACAATATCAACACCTTCCGTCGCCAAATTAAGTCGCTCGGATTTTCCTACGACTGGGATCGTGAAATTAACACAACTGATCCGCATTACTACAAGTGGACACAATGGATTTTTACGAAGCTGTATGAGCACGGCTTGGCTTATATTGACGAGGTAGCTGTAAACTGGTGCCCTGCTTTGGGAACGGTTTTGGCGAACGAAGAAGTGATTGATGGAAAAAGTGAGCGTGGCGGACACCCAGTAGAACGCCGCCCAATGAAGCAATGGGTCTTGAAAATTACTGCGTATGCGGAAAGACTGCTCGCTGACCTGGATGAACTGGATTGGCCAGAGAGCATCAAGGAAATGCAACG
The DNA here is from genome assembly GCF_041644655.1 of Brevibacillus sp. BD137. Classification (NCBI taxonomy): domain Bacteria; kingdom Bacillati; phylum Bacillota; class Bacilli; order Caryophanales; family Paenibacillaceae; genus Brevibacillus; species Brevibacillus sp. BD137. Next base: position 43,056 of record NZ_JAOTNO010000015.1, read on the forward strand.
CAACTGGATCGGCCGTTCTGAAGGGGCAGAAGTAGCCTTTGGTATCGAAGGTCATGATGAATCCTTTACCGTCTTTACGACTCGTCCAGACACTCTTTACGGGGCAACCTATGCGGTACTGGCTCCTGAGCACAAGCTGGTTGAACAAATTACCGTACCGGCTCAAAAAGAAGCAGTAGAAGCGTACCTGGATCAAGCAAAGCGCAAGAGCGATCTGGAGCGTACTGATCTGGCAAAAGAAAAGACAGGAGTATTTACCGGAGCGTATGCGATCAACCCGGTTAACGGCGAGCGTCTGCCAATCTGGATTGCAGATTACGTGCTGATCAGCTACGGAACAGGCTCCATCATGGCGGTTCCGGCGCACGATGAACGCGACTATGAGTTTGCGAAAACATTCGATCTGCCAATCAAGCAAGTCATCGCTGGTGGCGATATCACCAAAGAAGCGTATGCAGGCGACGGAGAGCACATTAACTCCGGCATGCTCGATGGTTTGAACAAAGAACAGGCGATCAGCAAAATGATTGAGTGGCTGGAAGCAGAAGGCAAAGGAAATCGCAAGGTAACGTACCGTCTGCGCGACTGGCTGTTCAGCCGTCAACGTTACTGGGGTGAACCAATTCCGATTCTCCACCTGGAAGATGGCACGATGAAAGTCGTTCCAGAATCCGAACTGCCAATCATGTTGCCAAAAACAAAAGAAATCAAACCATCCGGTACAGGTGAATCGCCATTGGCAAACATCGCGGAGTGGGTCAACACTGTCGATCCGGAAACAGGCATGAAAGCACGCCGTGAGACAAACACGATGCCGCAATGGGCGGGTAGCTGCTGGTACTTCCTGCGCTTCATCGATCCACACAATGACAAGGCATTGGCTGATCCAGACAAACTGAAAGAATGGCTGCCAATCGACATTTACATTGGTGGTGCAGAGCATGCGGTACTGCACTTGCTCTACTCTCGTTTCTGGCACAAGTTCCTGTACGATATCGGTGTCGTACCAACCAAGGAACCGTTCCAAAAGCTGTTTAACCAAGGGATGATCCTGGGTGAAAACAACGAGAAAATGAGTAAGTCCAAAGGCAACGTTGTAAACCCAGACGATATCATCGACAGCCATGGTGCCGATACACTGCGCATGTACGAAATGTTCATGGGGCCACTGGATGCATCGATCGCTTGGTCGACAAAAGGCTTGGATGGCGCACGCCGCTTCCTAGATCGCGTATATCGTCTGTTTGTGGGTGACAACGGTGAGCTGAACGAAAAAATCGTGGAAACCTCCAACGTAGCTGGCATGGAGCGCGTGTACCACCAAACTGTTAAAAAAGTAACAGAAGACTACGAGGGCCTGCGTTTCAATACAGGTATCTCTCAGTTGATGGTATTCGTAAACGAAGCGTACAAAGCAGAAGTTTTGCCGAAGAAATTCATGGAGGACTTTGTAAAAATGCTGTCTCCAATCGCTCCGCACTTGGGTGAAGAGCTGTGGGAAAAACTCGGTCACAGCGAGAGCGTGGCATACGCAGCATGGCCAACGTACGACGAGGCGAAGCTGGTTGAAGACGAGGTAGAAATCGTCCTGCAAATTAACGGTAAAAACAAAGAAAAGCTGCTTATCGCTTCTGATTCGACGAAAGAACAGATGGAAGAGATGGCGAAAAACAACGAGATGATTAACGAACTGATCGAAGGAAAAACGATCGTCAAAGTCATCGCTGTTCCGGGCAAACTGGTGAATATCGTCGTTCGTTAAGAAAAGGACGACAAGAAATAAGAAGAGGAGTGGAACCTGAGAGTGACAGGTATCCACTCCTTTTTTCGTCAATCCACGCTTACGTCGTCATACGCTAATGCGGCTGATTGTTCAAATTTCGTGCAACCAGTTCCTGATCCTCGGCAAACTTCGCTTGTGTGCGGCGAAATACTTGGGCGAAAAGACCAGGAATACCGTCTTGCAAAGGAATCAGTCCTTCCCCAGTAATTCCTCCGGGCACGCAGACCCTTTTTTGGAGAGTAGGGAGGGTGAACGCTTCTTCCCGTAAAAGATCTGCGATCCCAATTAGCATTTGCGTAGTCATGTAGGTAGCAGCTTCTGCGGAAATACCTGTTTCTTCAACAGCTTCTTGAATCATTTGCTGCAAAATATAGCTGATAAACGCTGGCCCACAACTGACAATGTCAGAAGTAATTCGTAAAAAAGGCTCTGAAATCTCAACAGGGGAGCTAATGTGCGCAAACAGACTTCGTATGAATTGACGCTGTTCCTCTTGGATTCGTGATCCGAATTCACATAAGCTAACACCACTCATCACGGCATTTGTTATAGAAGGAACGACTCGGGCAACGGCACAAGGAACTTGAGACTCCAAATCCGCTAGTTTGATCGGACTGGTGATCGTAATCAACAGGTGGTCTGGCGTTAAGGCAGGAGCGATTTGTTCAAGCATCACGCTATATTCCAGTGGCTTGACGCACAGCACGATCGTTGTAGCTTCTTTGACCAAATCGGCATTGCTGTGCGCGACAATGAGCCCAGGATGTTTTTCTGCCAGTTGCTGCGCCTTCGCAGGGGTTCTGTTGCTGATAATGACATGACCAGGTGTCAGCGCCTTGGCTGACAGCAATGATTCAATCAAGATACTGCCCATGCTGCCCGTACCAATGAACCCAATTCTATTCATGGGCATACCTCCCTCCGATATTCTTCTCCCATTCTATGTAGGAGCACCTATGATCATGACCGGATCTCATTGTACCACCAGCCGATCCTTTATCCGTGCAAACATCTTCTCGCCAATTCCCTCAATCTGTTTCAGGTCATCCGCTGAACGAAATGGCCCTTGTTTTGACCGGTAATCCACGATTGCCTTTGCACGAGCTTCTCCAATTCCGGGAAGGCTCATGAGCTCATCGGCAGTTGCCGTGTTGAGGTTTATGACTGAAGAGGCACCAGTGGTGGATACGCTTGCAGCAGATTGTACAAGGCCAATGGATGCGGAGACTGGCGCGGTTGCTCCTTTAGCCGGGATGACAAGAGCAGCTCCATCTGCAAGCGGTGCTGCCAAATTGATCTGTACCAGGTCAGCATCAGGAAGTGCTCCTCCTGCTTTTTCGATGGCTGTTGCGACACGCGTACCTGGTTCAAATTGGTATAAACCGGGGTTTTTCACTTGCCCTTTCACATCGACATAGAGAGGAGAGGGGAGTGGTTCCTTATTCTTATCTTTTTCCGGCGTTGCTTTTACCGGCTTGTCAGGTTGAGCAGCAACTGAATCATCTGTTCGTTCTTTTGCTTCAACATCTGATGCTGCATAAGCTGGAGTATGCAACGGTAGTTCGGCAGTCTTATGCGATTGGTCGTGTTGATAAAGCCAATAGCTACTACCGACAAACAGAACAGCCGCAGTCAGCAAGAGGATACGGCGATAACGCTCCCACCATTCCAACACCATAACAAAAAAACCTCCCGTCCTTCACGTAGCGATACGTTCATAGAGAGAACTTGTTCTCTATGAACGATGCTACGAAAAGTAAGAGAGGGTCTGCAAATCTATTTACTCTGTTTTCGCCGTTAGCCGATATGCTGCAACGAAGAATTTTTCTTGCGGCGAAGGTCTACATTCGGGCTGACATAAGGCTCAAAATTGTGCTTTTGCTCAATGAAGATTTGATGCCACAGCATGAAGACCAGGATCGTCCAGATTTTGCGGCTGTAATCCGCATTGCCTTCACGGTGTTCATCGAGCATGTAGAGCACATAGGCCTTATTGATCAAATTATCCACCTTGGATTCAAAAATGATCTCTTTTGCCCATTTGTAAAATTCGTTTTTGAGCCAATGACGAGTCGGAACAGGGAAGCCCAGCTTCTTTCTCGATTGGATCTCAGGTGGTAAGAAGTCTTTCATCGCTTCACGAAGCACGTGCTTGGTCGTGCCGTTGGCAATTTTGTACTTGGTTGGAATGGTAGCGGCGAATTCAAATACCTTCAGATCAATGAAAGGCACTCGCAACTCCAAAGAATTGGCCATCGTCATCTTGTCGGCCTTCATCAAAATGTTGCCTCTGAGCCAAGTGTGAATGTCCAAGTATTGCATCTTGGTCACATCATCATATTCGGAAGCGCGTTTGTAAATCTCTTCTGTAATGGTGAAAGGAGATACATACGATTCCGAACGGGTAATATCCTCCATGACGACGCGCTTTTTCATCTCTTCGCTGAAAATCAGCGCGTTTCCGAAGAAGCGCTGCTCAACCGTTTTCGACCCGCGAATGAGGAAGTTTTTCCCTTTTACCTGATCAGGGAGGCGTTCTGCCATGTATCCGATGGATTGGCGCATCCAGCCAGGCATTCCGGAAAACATTTTGAGAGAATGAGGCTCTCTGTAAATATTGTATCCGCCAAAAAATTCATCTGCACCTTCACCGGACAATACAACGGTTACGTGTTCACTCGCCATCTGTGCTACGAAATAGAGCAAGATGGCAGATGGGTCTGCTACCGGTTCGTCCTGATGCCAGATCAGTCTTGGCAATTCGTCCATGTACTGCTTGGCGTTTATCACGCGCTCGAAATGCTCCGATCCCAAGTATGCTGCGGTTCGCTTCGCATAATCGAGCTCGCTATAACCAGGGATATCCGACCCGACAGAAAAAGATTTGACTGGCTCGAATGTACGCAACATCCCAACGATACTGCTAGAGTCAACTCCACTAGACAAGAAGGCTCCACGAGAAACTTCGCTAATCCGGTGTTTGTCGACAGATTCAAGCATGACACTGCGTGTACCCTCAACAAAATAAGAGAACGGCTTGCTTTCATCAGGCTTGAATTCTACATCCCAGTACCTTTCCAGCTTGATCCGGTCGTTTTCAACCACGAACGAGTGTGCAGGTGGTATACGGTAAATGCCAGCAAACATCGTTTCAGGATCAGGTACATATTGGAACGTCAAATAGTGATAAAAAGCGGTTGGATTCACTTCACGCTTGAAGCCTGGCAGCTCCAGCAAGCTTTTGATCTCACTGGCAACCCCGATCGAATCATTCGTCTCGACATAGTAGAGAGGCTTGATTCCAAAATGGTCGCGTGCCCCAAACAGACGTTTTTTACGGGAGTCGTAGATCGTAAAGCCAAACATCCCGCGTAAATGCTTAGGTGCATCTGTTCCTACCTCTTCATAAAGGTGGAGGATGGTCTCAATATCAGAATCGGTATGGAAAACGTGACCGATGTCCTTTAACCATTGCTGTAACTCTTTGTAATTGTAGATTTCGCCGTTACCAATAATCCAGATGTCACGTGTTTCGTTAAACAGCGGTTGATGTCCGCCTTCCACGTCAATGATGCTTAAACGACGAAAGCCCAGGGCGATGTTGTCTTCAAGGTGAAAACCATCGTCATCTGGACCACGGTGCAGGATGACACCCGTCATTGCACTAATCGCTTCTTGTTGAACAGGCTTTTGCCGCTTGTTATAGAGTGATACGATTCCGCACATAAGAAATGACTCTTCCTCTCACTGGATTGCTCCTGCTAACTCTATCATGTATCGACAATCAACGCAATCTCTTATGAATGCCAGTGATTGACCTCGAAAACGCTGATTCTACAAGGGAATTAGCCTTTCTTCTTTTCTATTTTTGTCCCCATTCGGTTAGATATACTCCCTTAGGAGACCGTGAATCGTTCGACAAAACGGTTCATAAAAGAACAGGACGGGGGGATTACAGTGTCAGTATGGATAGCAAGCCTAGCGATGATGATCGGCCTTATTCTGTCCGCCTATTTGCATCCTGCTTGGCTGCTGTTGGCTACAGGCTTATTATGGGGAGTCGTTGCATGTATCCCGTTACCATACCGCAAATGCGTTGCGTGCTACTCACTGATTTCTATTCTAGCAGGTCTCTTTTTTTATGGGTACGAGAATCTCCACAGCTCTGAAGTGAAACCATTAGCAGAAAGGGAGCAGACCATCTGGATAGAAGGTGTCATTGATTCTCCTGTGAGACGGGACGGCGATGCAGCACGATTTTTTGTCACGATAACATCCTGGGGTGAAAACGAGCGTGATCATAATGAGCATTGGTCTCTCGAAAAAATCGCGCTTCGTGTTAAACTTGCCTCTTTCCAGGAAGCAAAACAAATAGAGCAGTGGAGACGTGGGAGTGTTATCGCGGCTCCGATCCGACTATCCTTACCAGCTCCTGCGCGCAATCCTCATGCCTTCGACTACGCCAGCTATTTGTATTGGCAAGGTGTCCATGTCACAGGGGAAACAAGCTATCAAGCGGTTGAGATGACACCTGCTTTTTCTGTTTGGGCGAGCTTTCAAGAATGGCAGGACTCGGGTGCAAGGCGAATTGAATCATTATTTACAGATACAGAAACAGCGGGTTATATGAAGTCGCTCCTGCTTGGTCTTGGACAAGAGGTGAACCCCGAGCTTGCGGCAATGTATTCGAATTTGGGCTTAAGTCATATCCTCGCGATTTCCGGTTTGCATGTGACATTGGTCAGCTCTATGTTTATGTGGTGTTTGGAGCGGATTGGAATCAGACGCAGACTAGCATTTGTTGTAACGATTTTGTTCTTGATCGGGTATGTGCTTCTGGTGGGAGCCAGCGCGTCGGCGATCCGATCTGGACTGATGGGAAGTGTGGGGCTTCTCTGCCAGGTAGTTGGAAAGAAGTTGGATGGCAAAGACGTCTGGGCTGGGGCACTCATCCTAATGCTGCTGATGAATCCGTATCAGCTGTGGCATGTCGGTTTTCAGCTTTCTTTTGCGGTAACACTTGGTCTGATCATTTTTGTGCCATACAGCTTGCATGTATTTGTTCGGGTACCTGTCTGGATTCGTACACTGCTGGCGGTTACATTGTCAGCCCAGCTTGTTTCTTTTCCGTTTCTCATCTACCATTTTCATTTGTTTTCACCTGTGTCTTGGCTGGTCAATTTGGTAGTGACACCGATTCTCTCGGCCATAGCGCTACCATTCGGGTATATTGCCGTTGTCCTCGATTTCGTCCACCCGTTTTTGGCGGTGATTCCTGTTTGGTTATCGACGGCAATGCTGAAATGGATTCATCTTCCGCTGTTTGCTATTGAAAAAATGAGGCTGCCCTTTACCTATTGGCCGCATCCTTCGTGGTGGTGGCTTGCTTTGTATACCTGTTTTTTGGGTGCTCTGCCCATTTCATGGAGGTTGGGCTATCATCGAAAGCGTGATATAATGCTTACTTTCGTTATATTTCTTTCGTTCATTGTAGCGGCCAGACAGCCGTTTTCAGGAGTCGAAGAAGTTCGAATTACCTTCCTTGATGTCGGACAAGGGGATTCCATCGTTGTCGAAATTGGTGATCAGAAGGTATACTTAATGGATGCGGGTGGGACAATGCAGTTCCCAGCTGCTGAACCATGGATGGAAAAACGTGACCCATTTGAGGTGGGGAAAGACGTCGTTCTGCCGTTTCTGATGGCCAGAGGAATCGAGAAAATCGATCGTGTCATCATGACGCATGGCGATCTGGATCACATTGGGGGATTCAAATCGCTAGTTCCTCATTTTTCTTTTGGAGAGGTATTGGTGAATGGAACAGCACCTTCGAAATTGGAAGGTGAGATTGTCCAACTTTTCCAACAAGAAGGAGTTCCGATACTAACCGGGCTTCCGGGTCAATCATGGTCAGATGCACCAGGAATCGAGTGGAAGTGGCTGCACCCGGGTGAATCGACTTTTTCAGGAAATGATGCATCCGTAATACTCCAGCTGACTGCTTTCAACAAGACTGTATTGTTTACGGGTGACATTGAAAAGGACGGGGAAAGTCAGCTTGTTCAAAACGGTTTGACTTCTGTGGATGTTTTGAAAGTAGCCCATCATGGAAGCAATACCTCGAGTACCGAAGAGCTCCTTGCAGTCACAGCACCAAAAGCCGCTGTAATCTCTGCCGGGGTGAAAAATCGGTACGGGCATCCTTCGCCCGAAGTGCTGCATCGCCTAAAAAAATCGGGTTCCGCCGTGTACAGGACTGATGCTCATGGAGCGATTACGCTGGTTATTACACCTACCGGATTATATTGGCAGGCCCAAATATTGGATACATAATCTGTTTGCAACTTTTTCAATGAGCGAACCGTCTGTAGGGGGGAGAAGAGAATATGCATGAAGCAGAGTTGATCAGGATGGCGCAATCCGGGGATCATGACGCGCTAGTCGAACTGCTTCGATCTATTGAGACCTCCGTTTACCGAAGCGCTTATTATATTCTAGGGAACGAACAAGACGCGCTCGATGCCTCCCAGGAAGTCCTCATTCGAATTTATCGAAAGTTGGACACCTATCAGGAAAAAGCAAAGTTCTCTACCTGGGTACAACGCATTGTTAGCAACGTCTGTATGGATAAATTTCGCGCGAAAAAGGAAACGGTCTCAATTGACGAGCACGAGTTGATCATTCCTGATCGTAACAACGTAGAGGAAGAAATCCTTCTCACCGGGCTGTCGAGTGACATCCAGGAAGCCATCGGAAGATTGCCAAAGCAATATCGAATGGTTGTAGTACTCCGCTATCTGGAGGATTTGTCTTATCAAGAAATAGCGGAGGCACTAGATTTGCCGCTTAACACGGTAAAGTCGTACTTATTTCGGGCTAGGCAACAGTTACAGGAGCTGTTGTACGACTACCAGAAAGGGGGGATCGGTTGATGACCAACGAAGAGATTTTTGAACTCATGCAGCGGGATTTGGATGGTGATTTGTCGGAGTCAGAGCAGCAACTACTCCATCGTTTGATCCAGAAAGATACTGACCTGCAGCTTATGTACAACCGTTTGAAAGATGTGTCACAACAATTAGAACATCTACCCCCTGTCGTACCTCCGATCAGCATCGTAGATTCTATCCTACCCAAGCTGGAGTCAGCCGCTGCAAAGCCTGCTGCGGTTAAATCTACGGTGAACGAGGAAATCCTGCCCACTCTGGAAGTTAAGCGTGAGTCGTCTTCGCTGCCGGAATCAAAAAAGTGGAAGCGGATGAAAGTGTGGATGGCTAGTCTTGGTAGTACAGCCGTCGCAGCCAGCTTAATGGTTGGCATGCTTTTCTCTGGCGGTGATGGTAAGAAGCAAGAAGTCGATTCGTTCCAGAACGGAACGGACATGACGCCAGCGGCCGTGGAACAACCTAAAACCCCCGGGCCAGATGCTCCCACTCCTCCAAGCAATAATCCAATATCATCGAATTCAAAAGAGGAAGAGGACAAGACTAAAAAGTCTACTAAATCGGCTACTCAGACGAAGAGTAAAAGGCCACCGGCAAAGAACGTTCAAAAGCAGACACCGCCACCGAAGAAAACGAATCCGCCACAGCCACCGAAGAAAGTTGTACCTCCACCGCCAGTAATGACAGATGATCAACCATCGGGCTGGCCGATCGGACTGGATGAGAATCCGGACAGAGAAGACAAAGAACCTGCTAATGACAAAAAGGACGACGACGGGGACAAGCAAGAGGAGAAAGACAAGGGAAAAAATAAAGAGAAGAAAAAAAATAAAGATAATGACTAACTTTTTTCCGCGTATGGACCGGCACCGCTTGCGGGGATTCTGCGTATAGTACATTATCAAGCACCCCCTGCTTACCGTTTGGGGAGGAGGAATCCCGGGGCTTTTCCCTAAACGTTTACATAGAGGTGCCAACGGATGAAAAAGCCGCTACCGATTCACTGGTGGCGGTTTTTTTTGCTTTGCTCTCATCAACATGTGCTATAATAACGCAGGTAAGAAGAAGGAAGGGGAGAAAACGTATGCCACTCCTATCGGCTATTCGCGAAATACGGCAAAAACAATTCTCGCCGATCTACGTCTTATACGGTCCGGAGTCTTTTCTGGCCGAAGATTTTTTGGCGTTGGCTCGTAAAGAAATGATTGATCCAGAATTTATGGATTTGAATATGAGCGTGTATGATTGCACCGAAACAGGATTGAGTGAAATTCTGCAGGATGCGGAAACCTTGCCGTTTATGGGCGAGCATCGATTGGTAATTGCCAGACAAGCCTACTTTTTAACAGGAAGTAAGCCTTCGACGAAGGTAGAAAGTGACCCAGATGCTCTGCTCGATTATTTGCAAAATCCGTCTCCCTACACCACGCTTATTCTACATACGGAAGCGGACAAGCTCGATGAACGAAAAAAGCTGGTTAAAACGTTGCAACAAAAAGCGAAAGTGATCCCTTTTCCGTTGCTAAAAGACGGGGATTTGTACGGATGGGTAGAGCGGCAAGCGGGTAAATACCAGGCGAAAATCGATCGTCAGCAGACCATGAAGCTTGTGGAGCGAGTAGGAGCCGAGCTGCGTCTACTGGACAAGGAAATCGAAAAGATGGCCTTGTTTGTCGGGGTGGGGGAAAGCATCACGGATGACGCCATTGAGCTGCTCGGAGCACGTACGCTGGAGCAGGATGTATTCGGGCTGATTGAACAGGTCGCTTCGGGGAGATTGGACAAGGCACTCAGGATGATGTACGACTGCATGAAAACAGGAGAGGAGCCGATCAAGCTGCTGGCTCTCTTGGCGAGGCAGTTCCGCATGCTGTTGCATGTCAAGCAATTGGCCCCGCGTGGTTATTCACAACAACAAGTGGCAGGCATGATTAAAATGCATCCCTACGCAGTGAAAAAAGCAATGGAACAAGCGCGTCATTTTTCTGAGGAGTCGTTAAAAAAACTGCTAGGTATCTTGGCCGAAGAAGATTTCCGGATGAAGTCAGGGCAAGTGGACAAGCGCCTCGCCCTCGAATTATTTATTGCACGTGCACATGACGAACGAACAAAACAGTCGTGACGATTTTTCATAGTAAAAAACCCCTAGAACAAGATGTTCACGGGGTTTTTTGGCGCTTGGTCTCTTACGCTACAGGAGCGCTCAGAACGTTAAGCTTTTTCATCAAACGAGACTTTTGACGGTTTGCTGCGTTTTTATGAATGAGACCTTTCGAAGCGGCCTTGTCCAGCTTTTTCACAGCCACCAGAAGAGTAGATTTCGCCAATGCTACATCGGAAGCAGCGACAGCTTTCTCAAAGTTCTTGATGGAAGTACGCAGATCAGACTTTTGAGAAGCGCGGTGTGCGCGACGCTTTTCGATTGTTTTGGTGCGTTTAATCGCGGATTTAATGTTTGGCATGTGTGTCACCTCCTTAATACGACCATAGACATACAGTCATACAACAAAGTAATTCTAGCATGGGGCGAACCCATTTGCAAGAAAGGATTCGGAATAAAAATGCAGGATTCAAGCAAGCTAGTAGCAGGAACAAAATGGTCAGTACTTTTTTCACTTCGGATCAAAGGAGCTGATGAACATGGCACATAACATTGACTTGTCTGGTTATTCCATTCGTACGGATCTGGCCTTGGAGGCCCACGAGCTTGCTCAGCAGCAAAACCAGAGTGATATTGAAGGCATTTGGCTGCAAGCTGACGATAGCGAGCCCAATGTGAAAGTAACGAGATTGCATGTGGAAACAGAGGAAGCGGGAAAGGAAATCGGCAAGCTCCCGGGGCATTACCTAACAATTGAAGTGCCCAAGCTGCGGGATAACGATACATCGATTGAGGAGCAGGTGGCCAAGCGATTTTCCGCTGAATTTGCGATGTTTCTCAAGCAACTGGGGATCACAGAGGACAAAAAGGCTCTCGTCGTTGGTCTAGGAAACTGGAATGTGACCCCCGATGCGCTTGGACCAATGGTTGTGGAAAATTTGTTGATTACACGCCATCTGTACACGCTGGCGCCTGAAACCGTTGGAGAAGGGTATCGGGAAGTCAGTGCGCTATCACCGGGCGTCCTTGGGATTACGGGTATAGAAACGAGTGAAATTATTTTTGGCGTCGTGGAAAAAAGCAAACCCGATTTTGTCATCTGTATCGATGCACTTGCGTCCCGCGCGCTGCACCGGGTCAACACGACGATTCAAATATCGGATACAGGAATACATCCTGGATCAGGAGTCGGAAACAAGCGCAAAGCGATTGATCAGGAGACACTTGGTGTGCCTGTGATTGCGATAGGAGTCCCTACGGTCGTTTTTGCCTCCACGATTGTAAATGATGCGATTACATACTTGCTGGGGCATTTTGGACAATCCATGGTGGAGAGCAAGCGGGCGTTTAACAAACTGGCATTGAGTACGCTGCCGGAGCGTAAGGAACCGTATACCGAAGAGGATTTGCCTGACTTGGAATCCCGTAAGACATTCATGGGATTGGTAGGTTCACTGCCGGAAGAAGAGAAACGGCAACTGATTCATGAGGTCCTCCGGCCGCTTGGACAGGATCTGGTCGTCACGCCAAAAGAAATTGATGATTTTATTGAAGGAGTGGCGAATGTGATCGCAACAGGCCTGAATCGCGCCCTGCACAGTGCCGTAAATGAAGAAAATAGCGGCTCGTATACCCACTAAGTCATGAAAAGCTAGAGTGAGAGAGAAAAGCTAGAAAAGGGTTCTATCGTCTCTATGAGCCTCATAAGCTAAAGCATAGACAAGCACGAGGGAAAGGGAAAGTTCTCCCGACGTGCAACCATGCTACAGCTAGAGGAGTGAGACTGATGGCGACCCTCATTCAACGCCAATTCGTTGTTCTTTCATTTATAACCGCCTTCCTGTTTGTCATGACAGGAGTGCTTTCGCTCGGCGGGAACCGAATCGCAATTTCGTCCTCCGCCATTCAACAGGCAGCTTCTCATATTTCCAGTCTGGCGATTTTGGGATGGATGGGACAGGAAATTCCGGTTTTGTCCGAAACCGTACAAGCACAGGCTGATGATCGCACGAATAGCGTAACGGGTTTTCTCTTTCGCTTGGCAACCAATATACAACCGGGAGACTTGCGCAGCTTGCTAGGCAGGGAGCTACCTGGGATGGTGACGACAGAGGATGCCAGATTTGTCGTACAGGGAAAGGGAGCTTCTCTCGCAGATTTTTATTTGGAGTATCCCGCCCATCCAAAACAGGTAGCAGATCAATCGCAAGTAGTTCCAATCGTAGAGCCAAAGCCGGAGGATACCACCAAGTCAGGTGAAGCAAAGCCAGCTCCTTTGCCCAATTCAATCACGGACGGTAAAAAAATCGTCTACATCTATAACTCGCACAACCGGGAATCGTGGTTTAGTGAGACGAAGTCAGTGGGAACCTCAGTCGATCATCCTACGAGAAATATATCGTTAATCAGCAAGTACTTATCAGAAGCGTTGAATGACAGAGGTATTGGTTCCGATGTGAGCACCGACGACATCTATCAACAGCTTTTGAACAAAAAAATGCATTACTCCTTTTCCTACGCGGAATCTTTGCAAGTGGTCAAAGCGGCAACAGAGAAAAACAAGGAACTGTACTACTTTTTCGATCTGCATCGAGACACAGCCCCACGAGAGCGTACGACGGTCACGATCAAAGGAAAAACGTATGGGAGAGTATTGTTCGTCATCGGAAAAAGAAACAAAAGCTACGAGAAAAATGAGGCGTTTGCAACAGAGCTACATGAGTTGATGGAAAAAATGTACCCAGAGCTTTCGCGTGGCGTGATGGAAAAAGGCGCAAAAACGGATCATGGCGAGTATAATCAGTCACTCTCCCCGGGAAGCCTGTTAATAGAAATAGGTGGTACGGAAAACAGCGTGCAGGAAAGCAGGAATACGGCAGAAGCATTGGCAGATGTTTTCGCAGCCTATTATCAGCAAGCTGAAAAAGTAGGCAAACCAGTTTCTGACGAGCCTGCAAAGAGGTGACGGGCATGAACGTGACGATGAAGCTAACTGGACTGTTAATCATCTTGCTGGTCGGGGTAGTTTTGGGATTGCAAACGGCTGAGCGTGGAATATCCAAGGTGAGTGGGGTGCCAGAGGGGCAGGCGCAAACCTTTTCCATCAAAAAAGTGGATCAAGGACAAGTAGAGATCGCGGTAATGGGCAAGCAGGTTCAGACTGCCAATCCGAAGGAAATGGTCAACTATGTCAGTCGGATCGGTTTGACTTTGGGTGGAAGCATTAAAAGTGGAGCGCAGAGTTTTGTCGATTGGATAGGGAGTTTTTTTGAACCGTGAAAATGGTTTACGCGCAAAAAGAAGGGGTGCAGAAAGCCCCAGTGACAAAAGACCCGTACAAGCGGGTCTTTTGCATTTGGCCACTGATGCTTCATGAGATCTGCTTAAACAGTGCAAGTGAGGCTACATCAACAATGAAAGGGTTATCATAAAATTCCTTTACATAATTTTCAAGCGCGAGTCAAACATTCTTTTTAGTCAGTAAAAAGGTAATAGTTAGAATTTATTGTGTTGCGAAAAAATTGAATAAATGACATAATGTCTATGGATAGGTCTATTTTGGAAGTATATTTCGGTGAGAGAGGTGAGCCACGTGTCACATCCTGTCCTACAAATCGAAAACCTGCAAACGCACTTTTTCACGGACCGCGGCCAAATCCCTGCCGTTGATGGCGTGACGATCACGGTACAAAAAGGAGAAGTAGTCGGTATCGTAGGCGAATCCGGCTGCGGAAAGAGCGTTACCTCCCTTTCCGTCATGAAGTTAGTACCCAATCCCCCAGGGAGAATCGTGGGAGGTTCGATTAAATTCAAGGGGGAGGATCTCGTATCTGTCGACGAAAAGCGAATGAGAGACATCCGCGGAAATGAAATTGCGATGATCTTTCAGGAACCGATGGCGTCTTTAAATCCAGTGTTTACGATTGGAGACCAGATAGGAGAATCAGTCCGATTACATACGAAAGCGAGCAAAAAGGACGCAAGAGCACGGGCCATTGAGATGTTGAAAAAAGTCGGAATTCCTCGAGCGGACGCGATTGTCGATGAATACCCGCACCAGCTTTCAGGAGGCATGAGGCAGCGTGTCATGATTGCGATGGCAATGGCTTGCAATCCAGCGCTTTTGATTGCAGACGAGCCTACTACTGCGCTCGACGTGACGATTCAAGCGCAGATATTGGACCTGATGCGCCAACTCAACCGGGAAGCTGACACATCCATTCTCCTCATTACCCACGATCTTGGGGTCGTTGCGGAAATGTGTCACCGTGTCGTGGTGATGTACGCAGGCAACGTGATTGAACAAGGCGATGTCCGTACGATCTTAAAAAATCCGAAGCATCCTTATACGATCGGCTTGTTGAATTCGTTGCCGAAGCTGGAAGGATCACTGGAGCGTCTCTATTCGATTCCAGGCAACGTCCCGATCCCGGGTTCGCTTACTGTCGGATGCCGTTTTGCACCTAGATGCGATAAAGTTTCAGACCGATGCCGCAGTGAGATGCCAGAATTAAAAGTGGTAGGGGACAATCACCTTTCCCGCTGCTGGCTGACCGAATAACCCGAGAGGAGCATGCAGGTGGCTGAAGATCTTCTGGTTGTAAAAAATTTAAAAAAATACTATCCAATCACAGGCGGTGTTCTTGGAGGGGAAGTAGGTGTCGTAAAGGCGGTAGATGACGTATCGTTTACCGTTAAGAGTGGTGAAACCTTGGGGTTGGTAGGTGAGAGTGGCTGTGGAAAGTCCACGACGGGGCGTTCCTTGCTGCGACTGATTGAACCGACCTCTGGTGAAATCAACTTTGACGGGACAAATGTCATGTCACTTTCCACAGATGCAATGAGAAAGATGAGACGTGACATGCAAATTGTCTTTCAGGATCCATTTGCTTCGCTTAACCCTAGACATAATATTGAGAAGATTTTGGAAGAACCTTTGATTGTACATGGCTTGGGTTCTTCGGCAGAGCGAAAAAAGCGCGTGCAGGAAATGCTGGAGATCGTTGGTTTGAGCAGCTATCACGCGAGCCGCTATCCGCATCAATTCAGTGGAGGACAGAGGCAGCGGATCGGAATTGCAAGAGCGCTGATGCTCAAACCCAAATTGATCGTTGCGGATGAGCCTGTGTCTGCACTGGACGTGTCCATTCAATCTCAGGTGCTCAACCTCATGCAGGATTTGCAACGCGAATTCGGCCTTACATATTTGTTCATTGCCCACGATTTAAGCGTTGTGCGTCATATCAGCGATCGGGTGGGCGTGATGTACCTTGGCAGAATTGTCGAGCTGACGACGAGTAGCCAGTTGTATTCCAATCCGCTCCATCCGTACACGAAAGCATTACTTTCGGCTGTACCTTCGCCAGACCCTGATGCAGTACGAGAACGAGTGATCCTCCAGGGAGATGTACCGAGCCCTGCAAAACCTCCAAGTGGCTGTACATTCCATACGAGGTGTCCCCATGTGACAGAGGAGTGTCGTACTGTGCGCCCAGAATTTGCGGATACAGGCGATGGTCACTTTGTTGCTTGTCACTTATACAAGTCCTAATCGACAAAAGGGAGCTTGCCTGCCGAATAGGAAGTCTTGTAAAGGGGGGGATGCAAAGCAGGAGGTATTGTATCAACCGACTATCTACCAAAAAGGAACATGCGAACATTATTTGAAAAAGGGGGATGTTTTCATGAAGAGAAGAGTTCTCTCCGCAACCATGACCAGCCTAGTAGCGCTGGCCATGCTGATTGCTGGATGCTCTAGCACAACGACACAAGCGCCGGCAGAACAACCAAAGACAGAAACTCCGGCACCTGCAACTGAGCCTGCAAAAACTGGACCGAAGCAATTAATCATCGGTCGCGGTGCAGACACAAAAGGGCTTGACCCAATTACGCAAACAGATGGTGAGACATTTAAGGTAACGGAGAACGTCATGGATACATTGATTGGCTTCGCGGATGGTTCAACAGAGCTCGCTCCATCGTTGGCCGAGAAATGGGAAGTGACTCCTGATGGTCTCGTTTATACGCTGAAACTGAGATCAGGCGTGAAATTCCACGATGGAACTGATTTCAATGCAGAGGCGGTTAAATACAACTTTGAGCGCTGGAGCGACAAGAGCCATCCACAGCATTCACCAGAGGGATTCGAGTACTACGTGAGCCAGTTTGGTGGGTACAAGGGTGACGCGACTCACATTATCAAATCTGTAGAAGCAGTCGATCCGACCACTGTAAAATTCACGTTGAATCGTCCGTTGGCTCCATTCCTTGCGAACTTGGCAATGTCTCCTTTCGCGATTGGCTCGCCTGAGGCATTGAAAAAGGATGTTAAGAAATTCAATGAGCATCCAATCGGTACAGGACCTTTCAAATTTGTAGAGTGGAAGCGCAACGACACGATCACACTTGAGAAAAACCCTGATTACTGGAGCCCAGGATATCCGAAGCTCGATAAACTTGTGTTTAAGGTCATTCCGGAAAACACGGCACGTCTGACTGCTTTGGCATCTGGTGAGATTGACTTGATGGATGGTCTGAACACAGATGATATCCCAGCAGTAAAAGACAACAAAGACCTGCAACTCTTCCTGCGTCCTACTAATAACATCGGATACATCGGCTTCAACGTAGAGAAGAAGCCACTCGACAATCCAAAGGTTCGTGAAGCCATTGCTTATGCAATTAACAAACCTGAAATCGTAACAGCCTTCTTCGATGGGGTTGGAGAACCAGCAGTCAACCCAATGCCAAAAACGATGTGGGGACATAACAACGATATTAAAGATCGTGAGTTCAACCTCGATAAAGCAAAACAATTGCTGGCCGAAGCAGGACATCCAAACGGCTTTAAAATCAAGTTTTGGGCAATGCCAGTTCCACGTCCGTACATGCCAGAGGGTGTGAAGATTGCAGAAGCAATCCAGCAAGACCTGAAGAAAATCGGGGTTGATGCTGAGATCGTGACGATGGAATGGGCAACGTATTTGGAAAAGACTCGTTTGGGTGAGCAAGAAATGTTCATGCTTGGTTGGACAGGTGACAATGGCGACCCTGACAACTTCTTGGCTGTCTTGCTCGACAAAAACAACATCGGAAGCAACAACTATACACGTTGGGCAAACGAAGAAGCACATCAATTGATGATGAAAGCGCAGTCCACTCCAGACCAAGCAGAGCGCGAAAAAATGTACAAAAAAGTACAAGAGATCATTTTCAAAGATGTACCAATGGTTCCGCTGGCACACTCCACACCAGCATTGGCAGGAAAAGCGAATATCGTAGACTACAACCCGCATCCGAAAGGATCTGAAAGTTTGGAAAAGGTAGACTTCAAGTAAGCTGATTCATCGGAAAAGGGTAAGAGGAGTGCATACCTCTTCTTACCCTCCTTTCATTCATTTAGCCATTATTTTATGCAGGAAGGCGAGGAGATGGCATTGCTAGCTTACAGCATTCGAAGAATTTTGATGCTCATTCCTGTCTTAGTGGGCATGTCAATCATCGTTTTTTCCATTATTCGTGCCATCCCTGGTGATCCGGCTTTGACGATTTTGGGAGAAAAGGCAACACCACAAGCGATTGCAGACATACGAGAAGCATTGGGATTGAATAATCCGTGGTACATACAGTATTTCGATTATATGAAAAATATTTTGAGTGGAAATCTTGGGGAATCATTGCAAACGAATGCGCCGATTTCAGATGAAATCATGCCTTATTTGGCGGCGACGACTGAACTTACAATTGTGAGCATGCTGATTGCGGTGTTTATCGGTGTAAATGCAGGGATTCTTTCAGCGTGGAAGCAAAACTCCTGGTTTGACTACTGTGCGATGTTGATCGCTTTGGTTGGTGTATCCATGCCGATTTTTTGGCTAGGTTTGATGGAGCAATGGGTGTTTGCCCAAGAACTGAAATGGCTGCCATCAGTTGGTCGCGACAATTCGCGTAATCCCATAGAGGCTATTACGCACTTTTATATACTGGATACGATGATGGCTGGTCGATGGGATCAGCTATGGGAAGTTATCAAGCATTTGATTCTGCCAGGAATCGCGTTAGGTACAATCCCGATGGCGATCATTGCACGTATCACTCGTTCGAGCATGCTAGAGGTCATGCGTGCCGACTATGTCAGAACCGCTCGCGCAAAAGGGCTGACACAGTTTTGGGTCGTGTACAAGCATGCGCTGAAAAATGCCCTGATCCCTGTCTTGACGGTAATTGGCTTGCAAACAGGGTTGCTGCTGGGTGGAGCCGTTTTGACAGAGACGATCTTTGGATGGCCAGGAGTTGGTCGCTATATTGTGACCGCCATTGGAAACCGTGACTATCCGGTTATCCAATCCGGTATCCTTGTAATCGCGACGATTTTCGTCCTGATCAATCTCTTGGTCGACCTTCTGTACGCCTATATCGATCCGCGCATCAAATATCGCTAAGGAGGGACGAAGAGACATGGCACAACCACAATTACAACCACAAGATCAGGTAGTACCTTTAAAAATGAAGCAAGAAGAAGTAGTCTCTCCTTGGAAGGATGCATGGAGGACGCTACGAAAAAACAAGCTGGCGTTGGTGGGCTTCGGGATCATTTTGTTTTTCATTGTTGTGGCGGTACTAGCTCCATGGATTGCTCCGTATCCGTACGACAAAGGCGAGCTCGTGATGAAAAACAAGCCACCTTCCGAAGCGCATTGGTTTGGAACAGATTACAATGGTCGTGATGTATTTAGTCGCGTTATTTATGGGGCACAAATCTCCTTGTGGGTAGGGACGTTCTCTGTCATTGGCTCCGTTCTCGTAGGGACCTTGCTTGGTCTTTTGGCAGGATACTATGGCAGATGGATCGATACGATCATTTCGCGTCTCTTTGATATTATGCTTGCGTTTCCAAGTATTCTTTTGGCAATCGCTGTGGTTGCCATCTTGGGGCCATCTTTGCAAAACGCCTTGATTGCCATTGCGATTATTAACATTCCGACTTTTGGGCGGTTAGTACGCGCCCGTGTATTGAGCTTAAAGGAAGAGGAATTCGTCATGGCCGCACGGGCAATCGGAATGAAAAATTCCCGGATTATCATGCAGCATATTTTGCCAAACAGTCTCGCCCCAATCATTGTGACCGGGACGATGGGGATCGCAACAGCAATTATTGAAGCAGCTGCACTTGGCTTTCTCGGACTGGGAGCACAAGCGCCAGAACCAGAATGGGGAAAAATGCTCGCTGATTCACGTCAGTACATTCAGAAAGCACCATGGACCGTTATTTTTCCAGGGCTCTCTATCATGCTAACAGTTCTCGGCTTTAACTTAATCGGGGACGGCTTGCGTGATGCACTCGACCCGCGGATGAAGAGCTAGTCCAATTGCAAAAAGACAGAAGGGAATGGAGATACCGTCCTTCTGTCTTTTCTTATTTATCCTTCTTCCATGAAGGTGCGGCACAACTGATTGAGTACAGGAGCAGCTTTCGTAATGACTTGATGCTTTACGTTAGGGATCATTTCAAGTCTTGCCTTTGGCAATTTCAGTGTCAGCATTTGCGCATAATGATGCATACGTTTATCTTGTCCGCCATAGGCAAGTAAAATCGGAAGCTGGATGTTGCCCAGACTCTCTGTACATTGATAGCGATGTCCGGCAGCGTAAAGGTATTTTAAGCTGGTGGGATCTGTTTTGGAGGCGTGCGCCGTCCATTTTTCCCGCATTTCTGGGTTATTGACATGTGAGGAAGCAATGGAACAGGCAAGAAGAGGAACTCCGTGAAGCATCGACAACGCCCGGGCCATCCAAAATCGTCCATGCAAATACAGGTCATTCACTTCGGAAAAACCGCTCACGAGTATACTGCCTCGCGCATGATCAGGATAGCGAAGGCAATATTCAAGGGCGATAGAAGCACCTTGGGAGTACCCCAAAATAAAGGGACGCTCAATGCCGAGAGACGGGATCAGCTTATGGAGTCGTTCTGCCAATTCCCCAATAGAATAGGGCTTCTCCATGGGCGAACTGTCACCATGTCCGGGCAAATCAGGGACAATGAGCTGATAAGTATCTGCGAGTGTTTGCTGATAAACAAAATTGATAGAGCCGATGCATGGCGCATGGATACACAATAACGGCTGACCTTTCCCCGATATGTGAAAAGCAAACTGCTTGCCATCCTGATGGACGAGTATTTGTTCCATTTTTGTTTTCACCCCACCCTTAGGTTGTCCGATCCGAAGTAGATTTTGCAATTGAACTCTTCTTTTTTTGATGGGGAAGTGGTATTCTCGCAATAGAATAATTGGTGAAAGCAGGGTGAAGAAGTTGTTTCAAGAGCGCATTTCGAAGCTCCACACGTTTTTGACAGAGCAAGAGCTGAACGCGGTGTTGATTACCTCTCCCAAGCACGTCTACTATTTGACCGGATTTTTTACTGACCCACATGAACGTTTTATGGGTCTTGTTATTCCTGCTGAAGGAAAGCCTTCCTTAATTGTACCTGCTCTTGATCGTGAGGCAGCAGCAGAGGCTTCGTTCGTTCAAGATATCCATACACATACGGATATCCAAAACCCGTATGAAATCCTCAAGCAAGTGTTGCCAGCGAACTTCGCGAAGCTCGGCATTGAGAAAAGTCATATGACTGTCGAGCGCTATGAAGCACTTGGACAAGTTGTTCTGGCGTCGAGCTATGTGGACGTGGAAGAGCCACTGCGTGAAATGCGTTTGATCAAATCTCCGGATGAAGTGGATCGTCTGAAGCACGCTGTTCAGTTGGTCGAGGATTCCTTGCGGGAGACCCTGAAAAAAGTCAAAACAGGCATGACCGAGACAGAAATCGTAGCTGAGCTGGAATTCCAGATGAAGCGCTTGGGCGCAGAAGGTCCATCCTTTACGTCCATGGTATTGGCAGGGGAGAAGTCCGCTTTGCCACATGGGAAGCCAGGAACGCGCCAGGTGCAAGAAGGCGACTTGCTTTTGTTTGATATCGGGGTAGCTGCGAACGGATATGTATCCGATATTACTCGTACCTTTGCTGTAGGCGAGATCAGTCCCCAGCTACAAGAAATTTACGAGACAGTATTGGCTGCCAACGAAGCGGCAATTGCTGAGATTCGTCCGGGTGTGACTTTTGCGCATTTGGATAAAACCGCTCGCGATGTTATCACCGCAAAAGGCTACGGAGAATACTTCATGCACCGCCTTGGGCATGGACTAGGGATGGATGTACATGAATATCCGTCTGTTCACAGCCAGAACCAAGAAGTGCTTCGTCCAGGAATGGTCTTTACCATCGAGCCGGGTATCTATTTGCCAGGAGTAGGCGGCGTTCGGATTGAAGACGATGTATTGGTTACGGAAACAGGCGTTGAAATACTCACGCAGTTCCCGAAAAAACTGACTTCTATCAACCAATAAAGAAGTTGGAAAAATTGAATACGTATCGAATGGTGCTGGATGGCATATGCCGTCAGCTTAAAAGGGAAGTCCGGTGAGAAACCGGCGCGGTCCCGCCACTGTAACGAGGAGCGCCTAGCGAATAGCCACTGTTTTTTGCGAGACAAAAAATGGGAAGGTAGCTGGGTGTGTTGATCCGTAAGCCAGGAGACCTGCCATGCGATCATTTACAATCGACCCACGAGGATGGGGCAGATGTGGAAACAGTCTATGAAAGGGCGCCTTTGCGCCTGTTATGGCTATATCTACGTTTGTCATGCACCTCCCGATTGAAATGGGAGGTGCTTTTTTGTGGATGCAATTGGTTTACTACAACATTTATAAAAAAAGGGGGATTACAGATGTTTCATGCAATCAAAGCACATACAGTAATGAAAGGACTAGCTTTCGGTATCATGACAGCTGCCATGCTTTTGGTTTCGGCATGCGGCTCCACTACGACAACGCAGGCTCCAGCCAAAACAGAACAAACCGCTGCTCCAGCAGCAGAGAGCAAGCCTGTAACACTCACCAATAATGGTATCGAAATGACCTATCCAAAAGCACCTGAGCGTGCCGTGACATTGAACCAACACGTAACCGAAATCATGCTGGCATTGGGCCTGGCTGATAAAATGGTCGGAACCGCTTACCTGGACGATGAAATCCTTCCAGCGTTAAAAGCAGATTACGACAAGATTCCGGTACTGTCTGACAAGTATCCTACGAAAGAAGTGCTGTTGGCAGCGAACCCAGACTTCGTGTACGCCGGATGGAAAAGCGGTTTCGGCGAAAAGGGCGTAGGATCGATGCAGGATTTGGAAAAGGTCGGCATCAAATCTTATCTGCAAGAATCGTCTAGCAAGCCTGGTCCAACGATCGACGATGTGTTCGCGGATATTACGAACATCGGACGCATTTTCCGTGTGGAGGACAAAGCCAATGATTTGATCCATAAAATGAAGAGTGAAATGGATCAAACGATTAGCAAAATCGGCAAGGTGGACGAGCCACTTAAAGTGTTCGTGTACGACAACGGGGAAGATAAGCCATTCACGGCAGCCAACAACTACATGACGTCCTTAATCAAGACTGCTGGCGGCAAGAACATTTTTGATGACATTCAAAAGGGTTGGGCAGAGGTCAGTTGGGAGCAAGTAGTGAGTCGCAATCCAGACGTGATTATTATCGTAGACTACGGGGATAGAACTGTTGAGCAAAAACGTCATTTCCTTTTGACCAAAAAGGAAATGGCGGATATTCCGGCGATTAAAAATCAACGACTGATGGTATTGCCATTGTCTGCGGCTTCTGAAGGCGTTCGTGCACCGATTGCACTGAAAATTTTGGCGGAAGGACTCTACCCGGATAAATTCAAATAGAGTACGCCCCTTTTAAGGGAGGGAATAGCACTGCAACAGATCAAGTTACCTTCTATCATCATTACTTTATTGGTCGGACTCTTCCTCTCGATTACGTTCGCAGTCACGCTGGGATCGGTGGAGATTAAATCGACTACGGTATGGAAAATCGCCTTATCAAAAATTCCGATGTTGACCCAATGGATTGAGGTGGACTGGTCCAAAGGGGAGCAAACAATTATTTGGGATATTCGCTTCCCGCGTGTACTCTTGGGGGCGATCGTCGGAGCAGGTCTGTCTGTCGTGGGAGTAGCGATCCAATCGTTGGTTCGCAACTCCCTGGCTGACCCATATGTGTTAGGCGTATCATCAGGTGCTTCCGTTGGAGCTACTTCCGTAATTATTTTCGGAGCATTCAGCATGTACGGGCAGTATGCGTTAACCTTTGGCGCTTTTACAGGCTCCCTCGTGTCTATCATTCTCATTTTTACGCTATCCCGTATTGGAGGACAAAACTCGACGGTACGCCTGCTCATGGCTGGAATTGCGATATCTGCGATCTTGTCGGCCATTACCAGTCTCCTTGTGTTTTCAGCGCCGAATGAGCATGGAATTGGGACGGTGCTGTTTTGGTTAAGTGGCAGTCTGGCTGGCGGCAAATGGGAGTACCTGACGATCCCTACGTTGATTGTCGTCATCTGTCTCATCGTCTTAATGGCCCAATACCGCTCGCTCAATGCGATGCTGATGGGCGAGGAGTCAGCGGGGACATTGGGGGTTAATACCGTACAATTCCGCAAGCTTCTCCTGGTGATCACGGCACTACTCACCGGGGTGATCGTGTCCATCGCGGGATCAATCGGTTTTGTCGGATTAATGATGCCCCATATTGTCCGTGTGATGGTCGGATCAGATCACAGACGTGTCCTGCCTGTCAGCGCTTTGTTTGGCGCGATATTTCTCATCTGGGTTGATGTAGTCGCCAGGCTTGCATTTGCACCGGAAGAGCTGCCGATCGGTATTTTGACAGCGCTGTGTGGTGGTCCATTCTTTATCTGGTTGATGTTGCGGAGTTCTTATTCCTTTGGAGGTAGCGGACGATGAATTTGCAGGTTGAGAATATATCGGTCGAACTGGAGAAAAAGGGAATCCTGCGCAACGTCAGTCTGGAGGTGTGCTCCGGAGAGTTTGTGGGACTAATCGGGCCGAATGGTAGTGGGAAGTCCACATTGCTAAAAAGTATTTATCGGGTACTGAAGCCGCGTTCGGGATGGATCTCACTGGATGGCGACGACGTATACAAGCTAACCTCGCGTCAAAATGCTCAGCGAATGGCGGCAGTACGGCAGGAGTCCTCTGTTGAATTTGATTTTTCGGTAACAGAAATCGTGAACATGGGACGTGCTCCGCATAAACGACTGTTTCAGTCTGATAACGCAGAAGACCTTCAGATTTGTGAGGAAGCACTACAGCGGGTAGGGATGCATACATATGCCGATCGCAGCTTTTTCAGTTTATCGGGTGGGGAGAAGCAGCGGGTGTTAATTGCCAGAGCTTTGGTGCAGCAAGCCCAGTTCCTTGTCCTTGACGAACCGACGAACCATTTGGATGTTCGATACCAGTTGCAGGTGATGGATCTGGTTAAAAATCTTGGGATTACGGTGTTGTCCTCGTTGCATGATCTCAATATTGCAGCGATGTACTGTGATCGTCTGTACGTGATCTGTGACGGGGAAATCGTTACATCAGGGACGCCAGAGGAGGTCTTGACACCCACTCTGATTCGGGATGTTTTCGGAGTAGAGACAGAAGTGACGACCCATCCTATTACTGGGAAAAAGCATGTATATTTCTACTCGGAAGCGATCCGTGTGAAGCCATCTATCCAGAAGGTAATAAGTGGAGCCAACTGACGGGGGACAAGTTGAGTTTCTTTGATTTTCATAAGAGGGGATGCCTAGTCGGCGTCCTTTTTTGTTAAGTCGACGGCAGTAAAAGCGGAAAGAACTTCGCTCCAACTGTCGGGGCTTTACCTGTTAGATGCAAAGGTTCTCTTATTGATCAAAGGAGCCGTGCGATACGTCGCGAATTTGTTGGATATATCCAAATTCACGGTTTACAACTATCTCGATAAGAAAAATCCATAGAACAAGATGGGAGATGACTCGTATGACGGAAGTAACGAGAGAACAGGCGCGCAAATTTCATGACGGTGTTCACGTTCTGGATGGGCATTTTGATCTGCTGATGGATGTGGAGATTCAGCGTGGATACGGTCGAACCAAAATGATCGAGACGGAGTATTTGCCACGGTTTCAGCAGGGGGGCGTGCATTCCATCGTGGCAGCCGTGTTCGTCGAGGATGCTTTTGTACCGGAGATGAGTCTGCGCAAGGCGCTCAGCCAGATCAGCGCTATGCATGCAGAGGCGTCAGAGTCACCCGCGCACATCGTCATCGCCAAAAATT
Organism: Brevibacillus sp. BD137; assembly: GCF_041644655.1. Taxonomy (NCBI): domain Bacteria; kingdom Bacillati; phylum Bacillota; class Bacilli; order Caryophanales; family Paenibacillaceae; genus Brevibacillus; species Brevibacillus sp. BD137. Next base: position 69,139 of record NZ_JAOTNO010000015.1, read on the forward strand.
TGGATGACTTGCAACGGGCAAGAGCGGAGCAAAAAGTATCGTTCATTCTGTCGTTGGAAGGGGCAGAGCCGCTGCATAACGATTTGAGTCTCTTGCGTGTCTTTTATGAGCTCGGGGTACGGATGATGGGGCTGGTTTGGAGTGGGCGCAATTTCGTTGGGGACGGCAGTTTTTTTGCAACGGTGCGCGAAGGGAAAAAAGGAGGCATTACCGATTTCGGTGTGCGTCTTATCGAAGAAGCGGAAAAGCTGGGGATCGTCATCGATGTGAGCCATTTGAATGACGAAGGGTTCTGGGACGTAATGGAAATCGCTGAAAAGCCAGTGATTGCTTCTCATTCCAACAGCCGGACAGTCGTACCGACGATGCGCAATTTGACAGATGAGCAGATTAAAGCGATTGCAGAAAAGGACGGACTTGTCGGGTTGAATGCGTTTAGCATGTTCACAGCGGCTAACAGCGCCGACGCAACTATCGAGAGACTGATTGATCATGTTGACTATATGAAAAAGCTTGTTGGAGCAAGGTACATCGGTATAGGCCTAGACCTGTGCGATGATTTGACGAAATATTTGCCCTTGGACAAGATTGCCAAAACCGAAGAAATGCCATTTGACGTAGTAAAAGGTCATGCGTCTCTTCCTGAAATTACGCGTGAACTGATGAAGCGTAGGTACACGGATACAGAAATCGAAGGAATCTTGGGTGGCAATTTCCTCAGAGTGTATCAGCAAGTGTGGAAGTAGATTAGATAACAGGAGGAATGCCGGATGGCACAAACTGGTTTTACACTAGTTTCTTTTGGTTATTATCAATCTGGTATCAAGGTAGCTGATATACGTTTTGAGGATGGGGAAGTTTGGCATCGAAGCACAGGTTGGGATGAGGGTGGTGCGGCTGAGGGGCTATTTGCACAACTGATTGAAGGGGAAGCAGCCTACGAGTTACCTCTCCTCATCCTGGCACAAAAGCTGCTGGAATGTGAGCGAATCGACTGGGAGAGCGAACAAGTCGTATTTTTGGAAAACGGAGGGCACTACCAACGCCATCTATCCATCGAAGGAACGGGTCCCGCAGGGCAAAAGCAAGCGTGGATCTGGGCAGTACGCGAAACGGCGCAGCCAATTGACCTGATCATTTGTGAAAACGAAGTCATCGCATTTGTGTTGACAGGTCGCGGTGATAGTGTCGTATTGGCGAAAACAGGGTGGGAGAATTTGACGCCACTTACGATGTGGCAGGACCCTCTGCTGTCCGAGGTTAACTATGGCGTACATCATTTGGGTAGGCATGATGTAGAGATGAGAGATGGCATTCGTTTGGCGACCGAGGTTTGGTTGCCTGCGGGCTTGGCGGAAGGACAGCGAGTTCCAACGATTTTCATCCGCACTCCCTATGGACGGATGGATGGCATTTTTCGCCGTTTACCCTTTGTAGCTCGCGGATATGCGCTGGTTGTTCAGGATACACGCGGACGAGAGGATTCCGAGGGAGAGTGGATTCCACTCGTTCATGAGCGCAATGATGGAGACGACAGCCTCAACTGGATCGCGAGTCAGGAGTGGTCGGATGGCAGCATCGGGATGCTCGGCGGATCGTATGTGGGGTATGTGCAATGGGCTGCGGCTGCAAGCGGAAATCCACATTTGAAGGCGATTTTTAGCTACGTGACAGTAGGAACGCCTTATGTGGACATCCCGCGCAAAGGGGGAACGATCCTTGGTGGTCTGTCATGGATTTTCATGATGGCAGAGAAACGGCGAAATGTTGCAGCTCTTTCCCGGGATGACTGGAGTGAGGTCATCAGGGTGCGTCCGATCAAGGAAATCCCGCAGAAAGTGCTAGGGAAAGAAATCCCGTTTTGGACAAAATGGATGGAGCATCCGGACGGAGACGAGTTCTGGGCCATGTCAGACTGGAAACGGCATGCGGATCAGGTAAAGGTGCCTGCTTTCCTCGTATCAGGTTGGTATGACGACAATGGGATGGGGACGAGCGAATCGTGGGAGGTTGTCTCACGAAATGTACCAGAGCACGCCAGACTCATCTTGGGGCCGTGGTATCACAAGGCGAATACGACGCGAGAAATCCATCATGTGCCCTTCGGAAACAACGCCATCCGTTACGATCTGGACGTAACACAGCTCCGCTGGTTTGACCGTTATTTAAAAGGAGTGGAAAATGGCGTCGATCAAGAGCCGCGTGTCGAGTACTACATGGTGGGAGAAAACGAATGGAAGACCTCGCAGACTTGGCCGCCAGCGGAGACGACACTGACGAATCTGTATCTGAGCAGTCGGGGAAACGCCAATACGAGCGGCGGAGATGGAACACTGACCCTGTCCATCCCAGATGAACAGGCGGTGGATACGTACAGCTATGATCCGCTAGACGCAGCACCTTATCTGCTGGATTTGTCCGAGAATGAAAACAGCGTTCCGGAAAACTATCGTGATGTGGAAAAACGCTCAGATGTCCTTGTCTACACATCGGAGCCATTGGAAGAGGAGGTCGTCATCGCGGGAGAGATCTCGGCTGTTATCTATGCATCCAGCTCAGAGCGGGATACAGATTGGCTGGTGCGGCTGTGTGATGTAGATGTGGAAGGCAATTCGATTCGTTTATCGGACGGGATTATATGCGCGCGCTACCGTCACTCGTTTACGGAGCCCGAGCTACTTGTCCCAGGACAAATCGAATGCTATGAGATTCGAATGACCAAGATCGCTAACGTCTTCCGGAGGGGGCACCGCATTCGCGTCTCGGTTACTTCAGGTGCCGAGAACTTCTCGTTCCCAAATCCAAATACAGGCAATGATCTGGCAACGGAAACCGAGACGGTCATCGCCTCGCAACGTGTCTATCATGACAGCCAGTATCCGAGTCATATCAAGCTCCCTCTCTTACGGTCTGGGGGAAGTAAGGAATCTTCAGGAGGTAATTAAAGCATTATGACTATTTATAGTTGCAGAAAATGCAAGTTCCGTTACGACGAGTGGCTAGGTGATACGAAAAATGGCGTCCCGCCTGGAGTGCCTTTTCCTCATTTAGCAGGTTCCGTGTGTACGGAATGTGAGATGAATGAGGAAGGACGGCACTTGCCGCTTCCTGAAACGAAGTACACGAACGTAGAAGCTACGTATTACGATCAGTTTGCCGGAAAGGCTAGCATCGCTTTTTATCGAAACTGGTTGCTGCGAGAAGCGGAGCAATCACCGGTTTCTGTGCTGGAGATGGGTGTTGGAACAGGGAGAATTGCCATTGAGCTGGCACGGAATGGCTTGCCCGTCTGCGGGGTCGATTGGAGCCCAGATATGCTGGAGCTGGCCACCAAAAAGAAACGGCGCATATTAAAAGGGAACGAAGAACTGCTGGAGCTGGTAGAACAGAATATGTGGGAGCTGGAGCTAGGTCAGCAATTTACGCATGTGCTTCTTCCAGAAGGGATATTTCAGCAGGCCACCTGTAGAGACAAGCAACGTCAATTGCTTTCGGTCATCCACGATTACATAACGGAGGACGGAACAGTGGCAATTGACTTACTCTTGCCGCCAGTAAAAAATCAATGGGCAACGATGCAACGCAAATTCGTTTTCCCGGATCGCATGGTGTATCAAAAGGTGGAGGGGGAAACCTCACTCTTGGATCAAAAGTTCCGCTACACGCTTACTTATGAGACTTTTCTTGATCAGATTGAGCAGCCGAGGTATCGCGTAGAACGCGAGATGGCATTGCTTTTGCCTACAGAGCTTGAGCTGTTATTGGAAGGATCAGGCTTTCGCGTCATCTATAGCAGAGAGAATGTATTCCATAAGCAAGACTTCGAGCCGAGTCAAGCGGACGAGGGCTATGATATGGATCGTTGGCAGCATGGTGGGTATCCGGTCGCTGAGCCTGTCGGGACACCGGGTGGAGCTACCCGCTGGACAATTTTGGCGAAAAAAATTTCTTCCTCGACTTTGTAACAAAACGTCCGCTGCTGCATCTAACCAGTGAATGCGAGTGAAGGAGGTCACGCCCTTGGAAAAATTGCAGCCAACGACAGATGCTGCTTTTGAACAAATCATGAGGGAATATGGGACCCGCGTGCTTCGACTCGTCACTTTTCTGGTCAAAGATCGCAGCTTGGCAGAGGATATTGCCCAAGATGTCTTTGTTAAGGTGTATCGGCATCTTCCACGCTTTCGGCAGGAGAGCAGTGTGCACACGTGGTTATATCGAATCGCGGTTAATGAGTGCAATGGTTATTTGCGTTCTTGGTCGTTCCGCCATATCCTTCCCCGCTCGTGGATGAGACAGGATGGGGAGCTTTCTACAGAAAGTCTTGTGCTCGATCAAGCCGAGAAGGACCAGCTCGTTGCGGAAGTGTTGCAGCTTTCTCCGCTCTATCGTCAAGTGATTGCCCTTCATTACTATGCGGATTTATCCATCGAAGAGGTGGCTGAGGTGCTAGGAGTAACGGAGGGAACAGTCAGAACTCGGTTGCATAGGGCAAGACAGCAACTACGACAGAGTATGGGAGAGGGGAGGGACTGGGAATGGACGAAAACCGATGGCTCACGGATTTAAAGGAACGGGCAGATCAGACCATTTTTCGTGATGTACAGTTCACTGCATCGATGGAAGAGCGAGTGCGGCAGCGGGTGAGGTCTGGGACTGGGTGGATGACTGGCTGGAGGAAGTTAGCCTTGCCGGGCGTTGTGCTGACGATGGGCTTGCTCTTGTGGTTTGGGCTTCCCATTCAGGAGGAGAGACAATCTGCACAGCATGTGATAATACCACCACAACAAGAGACACAAATACCTTCCTTGTTGCCAGGTGGCCAAATCGTCGAAGCCGATTTGTGGAAGCTGTCACCTTTTTTATCTTCCACTTACGAAAATCAGTCCTTTTCTTATTTGGGAGAAAAGCCTGTACGCATCATGACAGATCAGGACGGTTTCTACGAAGGGCAGACGCAGCGAGTGATATGGCTGTTGAATGGGGACTACGCCCAAGAAGTAGAGATTACTGCTTACAACACCGATGGGACCCGTCTGTCATTGGGCAGCTACGAGGTTATGGACCCCTTATACGATGCAGATGGTCATTTTCCATCAGGGATTGTGTTGCCTGAACCGGGGAAATGGAAGCTGGAAGCAAGATCAGGAGGCAAACATTTCGGACAAGTTTTTGTCGAGGTGAAAAAAGGGATAGCACCTGCGAACCGTCAGTTGGTTGGGCCTATCATTCAGCAGTATTTAGAGACGGAAAGCGTCAAGCTGGGGTGGCTGGGAAAATATCGAGAGATAAACGTTGAGCTGCTTGGAGTGGAAGCGCCAGATGCTGCGAAGCGAACCGTATACGCTTGGGTGAAAATAACGGGTAGCCATTCTTCCGCGCTCAGTGCACCGATGGTCTTTCAAATTGTCTACATTGGAAATGCTTATCGGGTTACTGACTTCCAAATGCCCGAGGACGGCAACAACTACCAGAGCAGCCTGCAAAAACTGTTTCCACCAAAAGTGCTGGAACAAGTTCAAAATCGATCAAAAACAAAGTGAGAATGACAAAACGGACCTTTGCCGAAAAGAAGGTCCGTTTTTCGCTTTTCATGTCTATCCGTATATTTGAGCACCTATCGCCCAGTACGTTCCATTACGGCGAGGTAGGCTATTCGCATTCGCAACCATCACTGGGGGATGGGAAGCCTGTGTGAAGCCGTTTTGCTCCAAATAAGTGTGAAACGCTGCTTGTTCATCCACGTCTATTCGCACACGTCCGGTATGATGCTGTGTCAGCTTGTACAGGAGGTTTTCAGCCATACCAGCATTCTCTGCGACGATCGGCCCTGCGATAAGATTGACCGGGCCTTGTACGGCGAAGCCATATCCGATGACCTTGCCGGAGGGATTTTTGGCTACCAGACAGGTGCTTGCTTGTCTCATGCGTGTCTCGAGAAAATGAGTGCGTCTGCTACCCAATGCTGCTTTGTCTAATTCAACCACGCTCGAGAAATCGTCCAACTCCATTGGTGCAATTTCAAATTCGTCATTCGCTTCGTTTTGCGGAGGTGCTTCAGGCACAAAGCGTTCAGCTATAAACTTTCGAATACGATCCACTGTTTGGAACCCGAGATTTTTGTACAATGGCTCTCCTTCTGGAGTTGCAATGAGCATGATCGATGTATCCGTAGAAACAGACGCCATGCACGCCTTCATGAGCTGGCGACCATACCCTTTGCCTTGCGACGAGGGATGGACAATCACCATACCGATGCTCGCAAGCTTGTCATCGTACGGAATGATAGCCGCACATGAAAGGAGGGTGCCATTCGCGTCTTTGTGACCGAAGACGGTTCCGATAGACAGAATTGTGCGAATTTCCGATTCGTCGTAATCCCAGCCAACGGAATCAGATAAGGAAATGAGTCCGGGAATATCCGGTATCGTTAAGGAATGCAAGCAAGAGTCAACGCTATTCACTTTGATCATTCTCCGTTTCTCTCTTTGTGCTCAGGGCGATCAATACTTCCGCCACTCTTGTACGTGTAGCGGCCAAGCGGTTCACAGCTCCATGCTCATGTAGCGGATCGCTCCAAGTAAACCCGTCATGACGGAAACGGGGGTTGACATGCATATGAAAATGATTCAGATCGTTAAAAGCACCGCCGTTTTGACAAATGGTGATGCCATCGGGCTTGTACAACTTGTTAAGGGCGTGGGACAGAGATGTGACTGCCTCGCATACCTTTTGCATCGTACATTCATCCAAGTCTATCCATTCTACGAAATGCTGTTTCGGAAGAATGAGTACATGACCTTCCGAAAAAGGATCGATATCCAAAAGGCACGTTACCCATTCGTTTTCCAAGACAATATGTGATTCTACGATTCTATGGGCCAACCGACAGCCCAAACAGTCGGCTTGCTGTGGATTCATGCTTAGCCACCTCCATGCTATTTACCACTTTAGCACAGGAAAAGTTTGGATACGAGAAAAAGGAGGCAAATGCCTGATTCTCTTTGGTTGCTCTTTATATCATCGGTTTGTTATAATTACTGTTAGTGTATTTTTTGCGAGGCGCAATCTGAACGTTTGAATGGATTCGCGTGGGAGGGAACGAACAACACATGGATCGTCGTGAAAGACAAAAAAGGATACGAAATTTTTCCATCATCGCCCACATTGACCATGGAAAGTCGACGCTGGCAGACCGCATTTTGGAGCTGACCGGTGCTTTGACTGCACGTGAGATGGAAGCCCAGTTTCTTGACACGATGGAGCTGGAAAAAGAGCGCGGGATTACGATTAAGCTCAATGCCGTGCGTTTGAACTATAAAGCAGATGACGGTGAGGAGTACATTCTCCACCTGATTGACACCCCTGGACACGTCGACTTTACGTATGAAGTATCCCGCAGTTTGGCTGCCTGTGAAGGAGCTATCCTCGTCGTGGATGCGGCACAAGGGATCGAAGCCCAGACATTGGCTAACGTGTATTTAGCGTTGGACAGCAACCTGGAGATCATCCCAGTCATCAACAAAATCGACCTGCCGAGCGCAGAGCCTGAGCGCGTGAAGCAAGAAGTGGAAGACGTGATCGGTCTGGATGCCAGCGATGCGGTTCTGACTTCTGCCAAAGCAGGTATCGGGATTAAAGAAGTACTGGAAGCTGTTGTGCAAAAAGTACCTGCTCCAGAGGGAGACCCGGATGCACCTCTCCAGGCTTTGATTTTCGACTCCTATTTTGATGCGTATCGTGGCGTTATTGCCTCCATCCGTGTCATTAACGGAACCTTGAAAAAGGGTATGAAAATCAAAATGATGGCGACAGGCAAGTCGTTCGAAGTAACCGAAATCGGTACATCGACACCACGCCAAACACAAGTAGAAGAATTAACGGTTGGAGATGTAGGCTACGTAGCTGCTTCCATTAAAACAGTGGGAGACACCAGTGTGGGGGATACCATTACAGATGCGAATCGCCCTGCAGCTGAACCGCTACCTGGTTACCGCAAGATCAACCCAATGGTTTTCTGCGGCTTGTACCCAATCGAAACGAACGAGTACAACGATCTGCGCGATGCATTGGAAAAGCTCCAGCTAAACGATGCGTCCCTGCAGTTTGAGCCGGAGACTTCCCAAGCACTTGGCTTTGGTTTCCGTTGTGGTTTCTTGGGACTTCTGCACATGGAGATCATCCAGGAGCGGATCGAACGGGAATTCAACATTAACTTGATTACGACCGCGCCGAGCGTTATTTATCGCATTACCAAAACGAACGGCGAAGTATTCGAAATCGACAACCCGTCCAAAATGCCGGAAGCACAAAAGATCGAAATGGTCGAGGAGCCTTACGTTACGGCGACAGTGATGGTGCCGAAAGAATACGTCGGTGATGTTATGCAGTTGTGCCAAGGTAAACGCGGTGAGTTTCTTGACATGCAGTACCTGGGTGAGAACCGCGTGCAGCTGAAGTACGACATGCCATTGTCCGAGATCGTCTACGATTTCTTTGACATGCTGAAGTCCGGAACAAAAGGATATGCATCTTTTGACTACGAGCTGGGTGGCTACAAAGCTTCTAAGTTGGTGAAAATGGATATTCTCCTCAACAGCGAAGTGGTGGATGCTCTGTCGTTTATCGTACACAAAGATACGGCCTATGCTCGCGGTAAAGTCATTTGCGAAAAGCTGAAGGAATTGATTCCACGTCAGCAATTCGAGGTGCCGATTCAAGCGACCATCGGACACAAGGTTGTGGCTCGTGAAACGATCAGTGCGTTGCGTAAAAACGTTCTTGCTAAATGTTACGGCGGGGACATCTCGCGTAAGCGTAAACTGCTCGAAAAGCAAAAAGAAGGAAAGAAGCGCATGAAGTCTGTCGGTTCCGTAGAGGTACCACAAGAAGCATTTATGGCTGTATTGCGCATGGATGATAAGAAGTAGGCCTGACCTTGTGTCAGGTCTTTTCCATTAAAGAGGTTGTCAAAAAGTCGGCTTTTGAACACGAAGTAGTAATGAAAGTTGATTCGGCGTCGAAAGTGGCGTTCACCTTCGAAGTCCGGTGCTCATGTAGGTCCCCTACACTCCGCTCCTCCTTCTTCAGGTTCTCCCCACTTTCTCGGTGCTGAAAAGCCGACTTTTTGACTTTTATTGAAAAAGGTAATCCAAAAGTCGTCATTATAAGGAGGGAAAGGGACATGATGCCACAATCGGTTTACATTCACATTCCCTTTTGTACGAATAAATGTTACTACTGTGACTTCAACTCATTTGTGACGAACAATCCGCAGCTCATTTGGGATTATTTGGACGCATTGAAAAGCGAAATGGAGATCACCTTTAGCCAGCAGCCGATCGAGCAGGTGAAAACGATTTTTGTCGGCGGAGGGACGCCTACGTTTCTCGATCATGCCCAAATGCGCGCGTTTTTGGAAATGGTACAAAAGCAATTGGGCAAGTACTGGACGGATGATATCGAGTTCTCGATGGAAGCGAATCCGGGAACGACAGACGTGGAAAAGCTGCGGATCATGCGTGAGCTGGGTGTCAATCGGCTGAGCTTTGGTGTACAGTCCTTTGACGACGCGCTCTTAAAACGACTGGGACGAATCCACGACCAGGAAGCCGTGTACCGCAGTATCGATAATGCGAAAAAAGTAGGCTTCGACAACTTCAGCATCGACCTGATGTTTGGATTGCCGGATCAGACACTCGACATTTTCCGTCAGACATTGGACAAGGCATTTGGGCTAGGTACCACTCATTTCTCTGCGTACAGTCTCAAGGTGGAGGAGAACACGCTGTTCCACACGCTTTACCAAAAGGATCAGCTGCCACTGCCGTCTGAAGAGACGGAGCTTGAGATGTACATGGTATTAATAGAAGAGATGGAGCGGCATGGGTACAAGCAGTATGAAATCAGCAATTTTGCAAAACCGGGCTTTGAGAGCAAACATAATAAAACCTATTGGCTCAATCGTGAATATTATGGGTTGGGTGCAGGTGCCCACGGTTATGTGTGCGGCCACCGACACGTGAATGCTGGCCCACTTGCGATTTACTTGCAGAAGTGCAAGGAAGGGCTGCCGCGTGTAGAACAATTCGAGGTACCGCGCGAGGATGCCATGGAGGAACAAATGATTTTGGGACTTCGTTTGAAAGAAGGAGTTGACCTTTCGGCGTTTGCGTCCCGTTTTGGCGAAACTGTTCATGATGTTTTTGGGACAATAATAGAAGAAGAGGTAGCCAAAGGGATGCTGGAAGAAAAGGGCGGCTTTTTGAAGCTAACGAAACAGGGGCTTCCGCTAGGAAATGAGGTATTTGCACGCTTTCTTCGTTAAGGAAAAAGTAAAACTCGCGAAAAATGAGATTTTTTGTCTATAGAACTAGCTCAAGTTCGTTGACAAATCCTTCTACTATTGATACCTTAGTATATAGATTTAGCACTCGATAAGCATGAGTGCTAACAATCCAACAGGAGGCGAGCGACATCCATGTTATCAGACCGTCAACAAATGATTTTAAATGCGATTGTCGATAATTACATTCATTCTGCCGAACCTGTTGGCTCCCGAACCATTTCCAAACGGGACGACATCGGATTCTCTTCGGCAACGATACGCAACGAGATGTCTGACTTGGAGGAGCTGGGATACTTAGAACAGCCCCACACATCGGCGGGACGTGTTCCTTCTACAAAAGGATACCGCTTCTACGTCGATAACCTGATTCAGCCTCATCTTTTGGAGGAAACGGAGTTGGGTAAACTAAAACAGTTGTTTGCCGAACGTATTCTCCACGCAGAACAAGTGGTAGAGTACACTGCCCAAATTCTCTCTCAGCTGACAAACTACACGGCGATTGTCTTGGGACCAGAGATTTTTGAGCATCGGTTAAAACATATTCAAATCGTTCCTCTCAATGCTGAACAGGCTGTCGCAATTGTTGTGACACATACCGGACGAGTGGAGAACAAGCTGATCGATCTTCCAGAAGGCATAGGAGCCGGGGAAATCGAGAAACTCGTCAATCTGTTGAATGCAAAGCTGACCGACGTGCCACTATGGCAGCTTCGGCAACGTCTTTATCAAGAGATTTCCGGTGAAATGCAACGTCATACGGAGCAGTATGAAGAAATTCTTAAGCTCCTCAACAATTCGCTGACACAAGAAGAAGAACGAGTATACTTACGCGGTGCGACCAAGATCATGAACCAGCCGGAATTCCGGGACGTAGATAAAGTCAAGGATATTCTCGAGCTATTAGAGCAGCACGATCAATTAATGAATGTGATCGGCATGCAGGGTGATGGTCTCACGGTACGCATCGGACAGGAAAACCAGCTAGACGCGATTAAGCAATGCAGTATTATTACCACTTCTTATTCGCTTGGAGGCAAGCCAGTTGGAATGGTGGGGATACTTGGGCCGACGCGAATGGAATACGGCAAGGTCATTACTGTACTCAATCATTTGGCGGAAGGCCTATCGCGCATGCTGACTTCGCAGTTTGAGAAATAAATGGAGTGAATGGCAACACAGTCTTTTGACTGGAAAAGCCGCCAGGAGGTAGTGACGTTGAGCGAGGAAAAAGTAACGCAAGACCCGACTCTCGAGGAAGAACAAGTAGCAAAGGATGCAGACCAAGCAGAAGCAACTGAGATGAACTGGGAGCAAGAGGCTGCTCACTGGAAGGCTCAGGCTGAGGATCACCAAAACCGCATGCTGCGTGCCATGGCTGACATGGATAACCTTCGCCGCCGTGTTCGCAAAGAGCAGGAAGATCTGGCTAAGTACGCTTCACTGAAAATCGTGGAAGAGCTTCTGCCAGTCCTCGATAACTTCGAGCGAGCACTCGCCGCTGACAAGGAATCCATGACAGTAGAATCCCTTTTGGAGGGTGTCAACATGGTATACCGTCAGATGGTCCAAGTTTTCGATAAAGAAGGCTTGGCTGCAATCGAGGCACAAGGAAAGCCATTTGACCCACACATCCACCAGGCGGTTATGCAAACACAAAACCCTGAGTTTGAATCAGGCGTTGTGGTAGCCGAGCTGCAAAAAGGATATATGTTCAAAGACCGCGTCGTTCGTCCGGCGATGGTTCAAGTGAACGAGTAATCTCAAAAAACGAAAATTCACTAGACGTATAGTGTTAGGAGGACATTTTGTATGAGTCGCGTAATCGGAATTGACTTGGGAACAACCAACTCTTGTGTAGCAGTAATGGAAGGCGGCGAGCCAGTCGTTATTGCCAATGCGGAAGGTAACCGCACCACACCATCTGTAGTAGCATTCAAAAACGGCGAGCGCATCGTTGGGGAAGCGGCAAAACGCCAAGCGATCACCAATCCAGACAATACCGTAATCTCCATCAAGCGCCACATGGGTAGCGCCCATAAAGAAACGCTGGAAGGCAACCAGTACACACCTGAGCAAATCTCTGCTATGATCCTGCAAAAGCTGAAAGCAGACGCTGAAGCCTACCTTGGTCAATCTGTGACGCAGGCAGTGATTACGGTTCCAGCTTACTTCAATGACAGCCAACGCCAAGCGACAAAAGATGCTGGTAAAATTGCTGGCTTGGAAGTACTGCGTATCGTGAACGAACCAACCGCAGCTGCACTTGCATACGGTATGGAGAAAACAGAAGATCAAACCGTTCTCGTATTTGACTTGGGCGGCGGTACCTTTGACGTATCCATTCTCGAATTGTCCGACGGCTTCTTCGAAGTAAAAGCAACTTCCGGTGACAACAAACTGGGCGGAGACGACTTCGACGATGTTGTGATGAACTACCTGGTGAGCGAATTCAAAAAAGAGCATGGCATCGACCTGTCCAAGGATCGCATGGCTCAACAACGTTTGAAAGACGCTGCGGAAAAAGCGAAGAAAGACCTCTCCGGCGTATTGACTACGACCATTTCCCTGCCGTTCATTACAGCAGATGCAACAGGTCCAAAGCACTTGGAGATGAACCTGACTCGTGCGAAGTTCGAAGAGCTGTCTGCTGAGCTGGTTGAGCGTACAATGGGCCCAACTCGTCAAGCGCTGAAAGACGCTGGTCTGACTCCAAGCGAACTGGATCGCGTTATCCTAGTTGGTGGTTCTACTCGTATCCCAGCGGTACAAGAAGCCATCAAGAAATTTACAGGAAAAGAACCACATAAAGGTGTGAACCCAGACGAAGTAGTAGCACTGGGCGCGGCTGTTCAAGCGGGCGTACTGACTGGTGACGTGAAAGACGTCGTTCTTCTCGACGTAACGCCACTGTCCCTCGGTATCGAAACATTGGGTGGCGTATTCACCAAGCTGATTGATCGCAACACGACGATCCCAACAAGCAAATCCCAAGTGTTCTCTACAGCTGCGGACAACCAAACATCTGTAGAAATTCACGTTCTCCAAGGGGAGCGTCAAATGGCAGGCGACAACAAATCGCTCGGACGCTTCAACCTGTCCGATATCCCGCCAGCGCCACGCGGCATCCCGCAAATCGAAGTATCCTTCGATATTGACGCGAACGGTATCGTAAACGTACGTGCAAAAGACCTGGGTACAGGGAAAGAGCAACGTATCACGATCACTTCTAACTCTGGTCTGTCCGACGATGATATCGATCGCATGGTAAAAGATGCTGAGTTGAATGCAGAAGCGGACAAACAACGCAAAGAGCAAGTAGAAGTTCGCAACGAAGCAGACCAACTCGTTTTCACAACTGAGAAAACACTCAAAGAAGTAGAAGGCAAGATCGACCAAGCTGAAATCGATCGCGCTAACGCTGCGAAAGATAAAGTGAAAGCTGCTCTGGAAGGCAGCAACTTCGAAGAGATCAAGACAGCGAAAGATGAACTGTCCGAGATCATCCAACAAATTTCGGTGAAGCTCTATGAGCAGGCAGCTCAAGCGCAAGCAGCACAAGGCGGCGGCGCTGAAGGTCCAGAGCCGAAGAAAGACAATGTCGTTGATGCTGACTACGAAGTGGTAGACGATAAAAAGTAACACGCTGGAACTGTGAGGGGAGAGATTTCTTCCCTCACTTCCCACGATGTGACCCATGAAAGTCAAAGTCACGGAATGCTGACTTTGACTTTTTTTCAAGTCTGTCACATGCTATGATAACAGTTGACTGTCATGGGAGTGATGTAGGAGATGAAACGTGATTTATACGAGGTTCTGGGCGTAGCCAAGGACGCGGACGCTGATGAAATCAAAAAAGCGTATCGCAAACTAGCACGTCAGTACCATCCGGATGTAAATAAAGAGGCTGACGCGGAAGAAAAGTTCAAAGAAGTTAAGGATGCGTACGACATCCTGTCCGAGCCACAAAAGCGTGCGCAGTATGACCGTTTTGGTCACCAAGACCCGAATCAGGGCTTCGGTGGCGGAGGCTTTGACGGATCAGGCATGGGCGGCTTCGGAGATATTTTTGATATGTTCTTCGGTGGCAACGGCAGACGTGCGAATCCAAATGCGCCTCGCAAAGGATCTGATCTGCAATTTGGCCTCAGCATTGACTTTATCGACGCGATTTTTGGAAAAGAAACCGACGTGGAGATTCCAAAAGAAGCAGAATGCGATACATGCCTTGGTTCTGGCGCGAAGCCTGGTTCCGGTGTCGATACATGTAAGACTTGTAGTGGTACAGGACAGCAAGAAGTGGTGGCGAACACACCATTCGGCCGAATCGTCAACCGTCGTGTTTGCTCGACTTGCGAAGGCAAAGGGAAAGTTGTCAAAGAAAAATGTTCAACTTGCCGTGGAAGTGGACGTGTCAAGGTACGCCGCAAAATTCATCTCAACATCCCAGCAGGTGTGGACGATGGAGCACAATTGCGCGTAACAGGCGAGGGAGAACCGGGTGCAAACGGTGGACCTCCTGGGGATTTGTACGTCGTATTGCGCGTGAAGAGCCATGAGTTTTTCGAGCGTGAAGGAAATGATATTTACTGTGAGGTTCCGCTTACTTACGCACAGGCAGCACTTGGAGATGAGATCGAAGTGCCGACTGTCGACGGTCGCGTGAAGTTGAAGATCCCGGCAGGTACTCAAACAGAAACATTCTTCCGCTTGCGTGGAAAAGGTGTTCCGCATTTGCGTGGAAACGGCCGCGGTGATCAGCATGTGAAAGTGCGTGTTATTACGCCGACCAAGCTGAGCGATAAACAAAAGGAATTGTTGCGTGAGCTCGCCGAACTGTCTGGAGAAAAGCCAGGACAGCACGGAGGAGAAGACGAAGGCTTTTTCGAAAAAATGAAACGGGCATTCCGCGGCGAGTAATCCGTCGCGGTTTTGTCCGCTTTTTGCCTAAAGTTTCATGTAGCGAAGTCGATTAAATGAAAAGCCCGATTGGGAGCTTATGTGGGGAGTGGTAGATTCGTGAAATGGTCAGAAATCAGTATCCATACTACAGCGGAGGCTACGGAGGCGGTGTCAAGCCTCTTGTATGAATTGGGTGCCAATGGTGTCGTAATTGAAGACCCGGAGGTGCTCTATCGTGAGTGGGATACCCCCTTTGGCGAAATCTACCAGCTTTCTCCTGATGATTTTCCGGCCGAGGGCGTATTCGTTAAAGCATACCTGCCGGTTGACAGCAGCGAGCTGCTAGACGTTGTAGAAGAATTGAAAGAGCAGCTGGCGCAGTTGATCGAGTACGGTTTGGATATCGGCAAGGCATCGATTGCTGTAAACGATGTCCATGAAGATGAATGGGCCCACGCCTGGAAAAAATACTACAAACCGGTTCATGTATCCGATCGCATGACCATCAAGCCAGTATGGGAAGAGTACGTGCCGAAGCATCCAGATGAGATCATTATCGAAATGGACCCAGGTATGGCATTTGGAACAGGTACACATCCGACGACCATCCTTTGTCTGCGTGCACTCGAGAAGTATATGGCAAAAGGTGATCAGGTGTATGATGTTGGGACAGGCACAGCCATTTTGAGTATTGCTGCCATCAAGCTCGGAGCAAAAGATGTGCTGGCGATGGACTTAGATGAAGTAGCCGTTCGCTCTGCACAGGCCAATACCGAACTGAATGGTGTGCATGAGTATATCAACGTGAGACAAAACAACTTGCTCGACGGCATCGAGGAGCAGGTGGAAGTGGTCGTGGCTAACATTTTGGCTGAGGTCATCGTGCGTTTCACCGACGATGTATTCCGCGTGTTGAAGCCAGGTGGGACCTTTATCTCGTCAGGTATTATTGCTGCGCGTGAAGCGGATGTGAAAGCGGCGTTGGCGGCTTCAGGTCTTGAGATCGTGGAAACCATTTTCATCGATGACTGGGTAGCAATTGTAGCAAAAAAACGATAGAATAGTGGGGTTGACGAGATGCAACGATATTTTGTCGAGCCACATTCCTTTACTGAGAATGAGCTAACGATTGTCGGAGACGACGTACACCATATCGTAAATGTAATGCGTGCTCGGGAAGGCGAAGAAATCATCGTTTCTGATGGAGCGGGCAGGTCAGCACGAGCCAAGCTTGTCTATCTTTCTGCCAAGGAAGTACGGGCAGAAGTAATGGAAATGCTTCAAGAAGAGCGAGAACTGCCGATCCGGGTCACAATTGGTCAGGGGCTTCCAAAAGGCGAGAAGCTGGAGTGGATTTTGCAAAAGGGGACGGAACTTGGGGCGTACTCCTTTTTCCCGTTTTCTTCTGAGCGAACCATTGTAAAGCTGGACGCCAAAAAAGAAGCGAAAAAACTGGAGCGTTGGCGCAAAATCGTTAAAGAGGCTGCTGAACAGTCTCATCGTGCTGTTTTGCCAGAACTTTTATCTCCTGTTTCGTTTCGTGAGATACTTGAAGCTGGCCAGTCGTATACGCATTGCGCAATTGCTTATGAAAAAGAGGGCAGTACCACGATTCATCAAGTGTTAGAAGAGATGACTGCGAGTGATTCACTTCTCGTCCTCGTTGGACCGGAGGGAGGCTTCTCTCCTGAGGAAGTGGCCCAAGCAGAGAGCAAAGGGTTCCTGACAGTTTCCCTCGGCCCGCGTATTTTGCGCACGGAAACAGCAAGCCAGTACGTTTTGGCCTGCGCTTCCTATCAGTTTGAACGAAAGGCTTCATCACTTCGCAAAGGATGAGCAGGAACGAAACGGTTATGACCGATTTCGTTGACCGCAAGCGGTCACATCCACTTTTATGAAAAACGGAGAGACGTTTTTCACACAAAAGGAGGAATGGCAATGTCTACCGTTGCTTTTCATACATTGGGTTGCAAAGTAAACAGCTATGAGACAGAGGCCATCTGGCAATTGTTCAAGGCTGACGGCTATGAAAGAGTCGACTTTGAACAAGAAGATGCAGATGTTTACGTGATTAATACTTGTACGGTTACGAATACGGGAGATAAGAAGAGCCGCCAAGTGATTCGTCGTGCGATTCGCCGGAATCCTGAGGCGATCGTAGCCGTAACGGGCTGCTACGCGCAAACCTCTCCAAGTGAGATTGCGCAAATTCCCGGTGTAGATATCGTAGTTGGTACACAAGGACGCGAGAAGCTGATCGAGTACGTGGATCAAATTCGCGCAGAACGCACGCCGATCAATGCAGTAGGCAACATTATGAAAGCTCGCGACTTCGAAGAGCTGGATGTTCCTAACTTCACAGATCGCACACGTGCTTCCCTCAAGATTCAAGAGGGCTGCAACAACTTTTGTACGTTTTGTATTATTCCTTGGGCACGCGGGCTGATGCGTTCCCGCAAACCAGAGAGCGTCGTCGAACAGGCCCAGAAGCTGGTGGAAGCGGGCTACCTGGAAATCGTTTTGACTGGGATTCATACAGGTGGATACGGCGAAGATTTGGAAGACTACAATTTGGCCAAGCTGTTGATTGACCTTCATCAGGTGGAAGGCCTCAAGCGCATCCGGATCAGTTCGATCGAGGCAAGCCAAATCACCGATGAAGTGATCGAGGTTATCAACAACTCCGATCGTGTCGTACGCCATCTGCATGTACCGTTGCAAGCGGGCGATGACGAAGTGTTGAAGCGCATGCGCCGCAAGTATACGACTGCTGAGTTTTACGAAAGAATGGTCAAAGTACGCGAAGCATTGCCAGGAGCAGCGATTACGACAGACGTCATCGTAGGCTTCCCGGGTGAGACCGAAGAGCAATTCTGGAACGGATACGAGTTTATGAAGAAAATCGGTTTTGCCGAGATGCACGTATTCCCATACTCCATGCGTACAGGTACACCAGCAGCGCGTATGACGGATCAAATTCCTGAAGAGGAAAAGAACGAGCGCGTTGCGAAGCTTCTGGAGCTCAATCAGGAACTGACCTTGGCATACTCCAAGAAATTCGTAGGGGATGTACTGGAAGTCATTCCAGAGCGTCCGTTTAAAGAAGCACCTGATAGCGGTCTTCTGATGGGCTATTCGGACAACTACCTGAACGTCGTCTTCCCTGGCGATGAGAGCATGATCGGCAAGATTTGCAAGGTCAGACTGGATGAACCAGGCTCGGAATACTGCAAAGGGACTTTTGTTCGCGTAGTGGAAACAGAGGCGCTGCCTTACCTGAAGGAGCGAGCTATATGAGGGAGATATCGGCTGGGGGCGTTGTATACCAGAAGCAAGACACAGAGTACATGCTCCTATTGATTGAAGACCGCTATGGCAAGGTAACACTCGCAAAAGGGAAGCAGGAGATGGGCGAGACCATCGAAGAAACGGCTCTGCGCGAAGTTTTGGAAGAAACAGGCGTAGCCGGACGATTGGGATCCAAGCTCGACATGATCACCTATGTGTATACACATCCAGTGACGGGCGAATCCATCGACAAAGAAGTCCATTATTATTTGGTGGAAGCTTACAACACGGAGATCACCGTGCAGCTAGAGGAAATCAATGATGTCCATTGGCATTCTGCAAAGGAAGCATGGGATTTGCAACTGCAACGGGGATACCGTAACAATGACAGCATTTTTCGCCTTGCATTCGAACAATTAGGGATAGAGGTGTAGTTCTATGAACATGAACAAATATATCGACCACACGCTGTTGAAGCCTGATGCTACACAAGAGATGATTGACAAGCTGTGCCAAGAAGCAAGAGAGCATGACTTCATGTCTGTATGTGTAAACCCTTATTGGGTAAAACGCTCTGCTGAACTCTTGGCAGGTTCTGATGTAAAAGTGTGCACGGTTATCGGTTTCCCTCTGGGAGTGAGCACAATCGAATCCAAAGCAGCCGAAACCCGCGATGCGATTGCAAACGGTGCGACTGAGGTAGATATGGTACTGAACGTAGGTGCCCTGAAATCCGGCGACCTGGAAACTGTCAAAAAAGACATCGCTGCTGTAAAGCAAGCGGCTGGCGATATTCTCTTGAAAGTGATTCTGGAAACTTGCCTCTTGACCGAAGAAGAAAAAGTAGTTGCGTGCAAGCTCTCCGTCGAGGCTGGTGCTGATTACGTAAAAACCTCCACAGGATTTTCAACAGGTGGAGCAACGGTTGAAGATATCGCCCTGATGCGTAAAACCGTAGGACCAAATGTAGGCGTAAAAGCGTCTGGTGGCGTTCGTGACGGTGAAACAGCGGTTGCGATGATCGAAGCAGGCGCGAGCCGTATCGGTACGAGCTCCGGTGTTTCCATTGTAACAGGAGCAAAAACAACAGGCAGCGGATACTAATACGAAAGAAAAGCCTGGCCGAGGTAAGGCCGGGCTTTTTCCGTCCTGCATGCTGAAGTTCCTATAGAGAGAGGATAGGGAGCGGGGAGGAGATTAGCAAAATGAAATTTGTTAAAGGAATCGTCATCCTGTTGGCTTTTTATGGGGTAGGCGTAGCTGCGAGCAAATGGCTGCATATTCCCCTGCCCGGCAACCTGGTGGGAATGCTGCTATTAACACTGGGACTGTGTATGGGATGGATACGAATGGATTGGGTGGAACAAGCGGGTACATTTTTAATTAGACACATGTTGCTCTTTTTCGTACCGATCATTGTTGGGGTTGCTTCCTATTTAAACGTATTCACACAAAACCCATTGCCAATCATACTATCGATGGTTCTTGGTCCATTGCTGGTCATGCTTGTGACTGGCGTGGTTGTGCAATGGTATATGAAGCATCATAAACAAAAATCAGAATCGTCCTTGCCGCAAGAGGGGAGGACTTTGGATGCTTAGTCCATTTTTTGCCATTTTGGTATCGATAGCAGGGTACAAAGGCGCAACTATGATCAACACTCGATTCCAACGATTGCAGCCTCTTTTGGTGGCTGTGATCTTGGTCTGGACCATGTGGTGGGCACTTAGCGGAGATTGGGAGACGTTTGCTGCCGGAGGATCGTGGATTTCCTTTTGGCTCGGTCCTGCAACGGTGGCACTCGCTATTCCGCTGGCTAAACAGATCAAGGAATTTGCTCATATTTGGCGCGGTGTGTTGCTTGGTGTATGTGCAGGCTGTGCAGTTGCGATCTTTGTCGTTATGGCGGTTCATTGGTGTCTGGGCTCAGATGAGCTCGTATACAAAAGCATGCTCAGCAAATCCGTGACCACCCCCATTGCGTTGGAGCTGAGTCGTTCCATAGGTGGGGAGCCTGCACTTGCAGCCTTTTTTACCGCGCTAACAGGGATGGTCGGTGTCATGATTGCCCGTCCTGTTCTCAAATGGGGAAAAATCACTGATGATTGGGCAATCGGGATCGCTATCGGTACGAGTGCACACGCCATTGGTACGGCTAGCTTGAACCGCGTTTCCCCTGTTCAAACGGCAGCGTCCAGTGTCGCAATGATCGTGGCAGGCGTCATTACTTCCATCTACTTGATACCATTTTCTTTCTAAAGGTGAGGTCAGTAGGACGACGCTTATCAGGGATCAGCCATTGAATAAACCGGGCTATTTGCGGCACGAATGGCAGCGCAACTAGAGAGCAGACGAGATTGAAGATCGTCTGTGAATGGGCGATTTGCATAGAAGGACTATCCGTTAAAAAGGCACTGACGAGGGCAAGCTGGGAAAGAAACGGTAAAAAAACAATCGCGCCTGCGACGTTGAAGAGCGTATGGCACCATGCGACCTGCTTGGATGCCGTATTCGTGCCAATCGCAGCGATGACAGCAGTAAAGCAAGTTCCGACGTTCGCGCCCAATACGATGGCGAGTGCCGTTTCCATCGAAAGAATTTGATGACTGAGCAGGCCCATCGTGATCACGGTTGTAGCGGAACCGCTATGAATGAGCGCGGTGAAAATGACCCCGGTAATCAAACCGATCCAGATGGAATGGCTGCTCTCCAGAAAAAGCGAACGAAACGTCTCAGACTGCTCCAAAGGCTTCGCCATGACTTTCAATGT
The DNA here is from genome assembly GCF_041644655.1 of Brevibacillus sp. BD137. Taxonomy (NCBI): domain Bacteria; kingdom Bacillati; phylum Bacillota; class Bacilli; order Caryophanales; family Paenibacillaceae; genus Brevibacillus; species Brevibacillus sp. BD137. The sequence continues at coordinate 90,444 of NZ_JAOTNO010000015.1, forward strand.
ATCGATGCCGAGGAAGATCAGCCCGAAGCCGGCGACGACAAGACCAATGCAACGAATGTTTCGGCGCGGCATCAGCCAAAGGGCCACTCCGATGAGAAGCATGGGGATGGCAAAAGACTCGAGCTTGAGCGCAACCAGCTCCGTTGTCACGGTCGTGCCCAGATTGGTACCTAGAATGATGCCAACGGTTTGTGTGAACTGGATGATACCTGCGTTCGTCAGCCCAATCGTCAGGACGGTTACCGCACTGGAGCTTTGCAAGACAAAAGTAGCGAAGAGACCAATCCAGAAGCTATGGAGTGGGGTGCGAGTAAAGCGCCCCATCCATTCTTCCATTTTTTTGCCGGCGAGGTTTTGAAAGCCGGAGCGCATGGCATACATACCGAAAAGAAAAAACGTGAGCCCAAAGGTAAAAGGGGCGAGGATGGAGACTATCACAAGATACGTTCCTCCCTGTCCATTTTTAGCAAGTTACTATAACGCTATGCCTGTACTAGGGCAAGCATGACAACGAGGAGGAATGGCTGCATGGCACGTGTGCTATTGAATCAACATCGGAAAAAGCGGTTAGAAGTAGGACATCCGTGGATTTTTCAATCAGAGGTATTAGAAATTCAAGGGGATGTAGAACCAGGTGAAATCGTCGAGGTCACCAATCACAAAGGACATTTCTTGGCAAAGGGCTACATCAATCCAGCTTCACAAATGATCGTACGCATTTTGAGCTACGACCAAAAGGAAGAGATCGACTACGACTTTTTCTTGCGGAAAATCAAGGAAGCGGCAGAATTCCGGACGAGATTTGTGGACAACCCACGGGCTTGCCGTGTGATTTACGGGGAAGCTGACTTTTTGCCTGGACTCATCGTCGATCGCTACGAGGATACATTGGTTGTCCAAGTCCTCTCATTGGGGATGGAGAAGCGCATCGATTGGATTCGGGATGCACTGGTAGAGGTATTTGCACCGACCGGTATTTATTTGCGCAATGATGTACCTGTCCGTGAATTGGAAGGGCTCACACAGGGCAAAGAGGTCCTGTACGGAGAGTGTCCGCGTGAAGTATTGATCGAAGAAAACGGATTGAAATACTATGTAGATATCGTAGAGGGGCAAAAGACAGGCTTTTTCTATGATCAGCGGGAAAATCGCGCCTCCATCGCGCCATTGATGAAAGGCTGGGGCGAAAAGCACGGCATTTCCCTGACGAGCATGGAAGTAGACGGCGAGACAAAGCAGGTGCCTGTAGACAAGCGGGGGAAAGTGGTCAAAAATCCGTTTTGGGATGGCGCTGAGGTATTGGAATGCTTTACACATACGGGTTCCTTTACCCTGAACGCATGCAAGCACGGTGCGAAAAAAGTGACAGCCCTCGATATTTCTGAGCACGCTATCGAAACAGCGAAGCGAAACATTACACTCAATGGCTTCTTGCATCGTGTTGATTTTGTGGTGGCGAATGCGTTTGATTACTTGCGTGAAAATGTAGAGGCAGGCAAGAGCTGGGATGTAGTCATTCTTGACCCGCCAGCATTCGCGAAATCGCGTGGAGCAGTGAAAGGCGCTTGCCGCGGTTACAAAGACATTAACTTAAACGGAATGAAGCTCGTTCGTCAGGGCGGCTTTCTCGTTACCGCGTCTTGCTCGTACCATATGTCACCTGAGTTGTTTTTGCAAACGATTCAAGAGGCAGCAGTCGATGCGAAAAAGATATTGCGCCTGATTGAATGGCGAGGAGCGGGTAAGGATCACCCGCAAATCAGTGGGGCTGATGAGGCTCATTACTTGAAATTTGCCATCTTTGAAGTAAGAGATCGTCGATAGAGAAAAAGAAAAACAGCGTCCGCATTAAAACGGCGCTGTTTTTCTTTTCGGCTTTTAGTCTGATTTAAGAAGTTGGTTTTTCAAAAATCAATTCGAAGTATTTGGCGATACCATCGCCCCCGATGCTTGGAGCAAAGATTTGCACCAAACGCCAGCCTTCCTTGGCGTGCTCGTGGACAACGGTCTGATAATCTTCTTTTGGTTGGCGTCGAAAAGAGGACAGCTCAACTCGGACGAATTTGTATTCAAACATGTTCTTTCCCCCCGCTTGTATCGTCTCTCTTTTTATACGCGCGACGAGCGGAAAGAGTTGCACAAAGAATGTGAATCATTTCGAATGAAGAAATAAGTGCTCATGACAATTGCTTGTCATTTTTAACACGCCTGACGAGATCGAGTGCCTCCTTGAACCCCAGCTCCTTGCCTAAAAAGACTTGTCCTTCGGCGGGGGTAGAAGCGCGGGCCTGGCTTAAGTTCTGAAGCTCGTGGGTCAAGAGATGCTCGACCAGATATAGCTGTACCTGACCAATTTCCCGTTCGCTTTTCCGATCACGCTCCTTGAATTTAGCCCGCTGTTGACTTTCCTCCACATACTTGTCAATATCATCCTCCAAAAAATGCGAGGCATTGCAGATGATATGGCGGTAGTCATCCGTCTTAGAGGGAATGGTACGGATGGTGTGACCGAGATGGGCGAGGAGAAATTTGTTCAAGACGATTGGGTCACGGGTGTAGTTGTTATGCAGCAGGGAATATTCCCCCAAAAAAGAACCGCTGTCCTTATCATAGCTGTGCAATAAAGTGTAAGAAGAGCAGTACGTGCAGTACAGTAAATAATCTCTCATGGAAATCCCTCCAAAAAATAGCTCCATGACAGGAATTTTATTTACATGGTATGAGAAAAAACGTGAGCAGGTGATACTTGCTTCTCTTGTTTTTGGCGTTTGGTTTGTGTATGCTAAATGACGGGCTCGGCCCGGTAAATAGAGCAGATGTTGGGCTTTTGCATAGCATAGGAGAGAGTAGAAACTGGGTAGACTCTCCGGGTATCGTACGGAGGGGAAAGGAGCATGACACAGATGGGAAATCAAAAGATTCGACTGGGCATTATTTATGGAGGAAAATCCTCAGAGCATGAAGTTTCGTTGCGTACGGCCATGTCCATTATGCAGGCTGTAGATGCAAATAAATATGAGGTAACCCCTGTGTACGTTCAATTGGATGGCTCTTGGGTGACTGGAGAGACACTGGCAGGACAACTGCCAGATAAGATCGAAGCGTTGCGCTTATCGGCAAAAACACCAGTTAGTAACGAGGCAACAGAGACAGGGCAAGAGCTGGCAGTAACAAGCAAGTCAGGATCGCTGTTTGCCATGAATGAGCAAATGGATGTTGTTTTCCCTGTGGTTCACGGACCATTTGGAGAAGATGGGACGATCCAAGGACTGCTGGAATTGGCGAATATTCCGTACGTGGGAACCGGAGTAATGGCTTCCGCTGTCGGAATGGATAAATGGATGATGAAGACGGTCTTTGCACAGGCTGGACTTCCGCAAGTGAAATATGTAGGCTTGCTGCGCTCTCAATGGGAAAAAGGCCAGGATGATGTCATGGATCGGATCGAGCGCGAACTCGGCTATCCGTGTTTCGTCAAACCAGCGAATATGGGCTCCAGCGTAGGGATTAATAAAGCGAAAAATCGTGAGGAACTCAAACAGGCATTAGATGTAGCTGCCAAATTCGACCGCAGATTGATTGTAGAAGAGTTTGTTCAAGTCCGTGAGTTGGAGATTGGCGTTTTGGGGAATGAAGAGCTGATGACATCTGTCGTTGGGGAAGTCATTGCCGCTAAAGAATTTTATGATTATGAAGCCAAGTACAAGGGGGCGGGAACAGAGCTCTCCATTCCTGCCATCGTTCCCGAGCATGTATCCGAACAAATCGCGGAAATAGCCAAGCAGGCATTCCAAGCACTCGATGGTTCTGGCCTTTCCCGTGTAGACTTTTTCTGGGATGAGAAAAACGACAAACTCTATATCAACGAAGTGAATACGATGCCAGGCTTTACGCCGTTTAGCATGTATCCAATGCTCTTCCAAGCTGCGGGTGTGGGCTACAGCGAGTTGATCGATCGTCTGGTACAACTCGCTATCGAGCGACATGCGGATAAAGGTCGCAACGTCGTAGATGCGGAAGAGTTGGACTAATCATGAGAAAAAAGATGCTGATGAATCGGCATCTTTTTTTTGTGTGTGGATGGAGGAACGAATTTCGGCCTGCGTATCTCTTTTAACTGTATCCGAAGAATATTATCACTTGAAATGAGAATGATAATCGTTTACATTATAGATGGGACGTTTTACCAGTTATGTCAGTCGCAATGCTTGAATAAAAAATTGGATCAAGCAAGAGGAGAGGTAACATGTTCGTAGTCAAGCATATCGCAGAGCATGCAACGATGCAGAGCTTTCTCAATTGTTATCTCCGAGAAACAGGTAGGGGCGAGTGGGTCAATCGAAAAGACGAGATTACGAAGCAGCTAACGAAAATCATACAGCCGAGTTCAACGGGTACGTACCTTCATTGTGAACTCCCGCATCAGGGGATTTCCCTCTATGTCAGTGTCAAATATCATTCCGTGACAGGCAGGCATTTGTTTCATTACCCAGCTTGCTACCGAAGTGGTGACTGCACTCGTTTCGTTCAAGCGGACTATTTGACATTAGCGGTTCTTTTGATTAAAGAACTAACGCTTCAGCATGGGGAAAATGCAGTTCCGGATGAATTAGTCTTGCGGATGATTCAAAGCTGCCAAAGCATTGAGAAATTTGTTCGGACGCGCCAAAGTAGTGCGGAGATGTTATATGGCGTGGAACAAAGCTTCATCGAAGCAGAGCAGGCGCTTTTGTTCGGTCACTTGTTCCATCCAACGCCGAAGAGTCAGCAAGGAATTCCTGAGGCCAAGCAAGCGCTGTATGCACCGGAGTGTTGTGGGAAGTTTCAACTCCACTTGTTTGCAGCCCATCCGTCGATTGTTCATGAAAAATCTGGGCAAAAAGAGTCCGCTACGCAATTACTGAAGGATGAGTTTCCTTCGATAGCTGATGTCGATCCATCATTTTCAATCGTCCCGATTCATCCTCTTCAAGCAGAATGGTTGCTCGAAAAGGTAGCTGTACAATCCTTGATCCGGAAAGGGTTGCTTCTATACCTAGGGCCAGCGGGTGAGGAGTATATGGCGACATCTTCTCTTCGAACGGTTTATCATCCTGAGAAGAAATACATGCTCAAGCTGTCCGTCCCAATCAAAGTTACGAATTCTTTACGGGTCAACAAGTTAAGTGAGATGAAGATCGGTTTAGAGGCCAAGCAACTTTTTGAAACAGGGATCGGGGAAGTAAGTCGCAAGTATCCGGGCTTTGGCTTTATCTCTGATCCGGCTTACATCACGATTATGTTGGAGCATGAGGGAGAAACGGGATTTGAGGTAATCCTGCGTGATAATCCCTTTATGGGGAGGAATGCAGAACAAGTCACGCAAATCGCGGCACTTGTGCAAGATCCACTTCCTGGCTACAAGAGTCGGTTGGCAACGATCATCCACCATCTGGCACAAAAGGAAGGCAAGGCACCGGAAGTAGTTAGTCTGGAATGGTTTAAGCGGTATGTAGACATTTCATTGAAACCAATGGTATGGCTCTATCTAAAATACGGAATCGGCTTGGAAGCTCATCAACAGAATAGTGTAGTCACGCTCAAAGACGGATACCCCGATCAGTTCTTTTATCGTGATAATCAAGGCTACTATTTCTCAGAATCGATGCAAGAGGTATTAGAGGCAGAATTGCCCGGAGTTGGCAAGGCGAGTAGGAACATTTACAAAGACCATCTTGTCGATGAGCGAATCACCTATTATATGATTTTTAACCATATGTTTGGACTTATTAATGGATTTGGAACGGAAGGTTTAATTGACGAACGGATCTTATTGGCAGAGATGCATGAGGTTTTGACGGAGTTTTTACCTATGAATCGAGAGGCGTCGAAGTTTCTAGAGAATCTACTTACGCGTGAACAGCTTCCGTGTAAGGCGAATTTGCTCACGCGCTTCTATGATTTGGATGAATTAACCCAACCGGAAGAGAGATCATCTGTTTTTGTTTACATAGATAATCCTTTAGCAAAGGTAAAGCAGACCGAAAAGGCAGGGCTGCATGCTTTTGGATAGCTTGAAGAGACTTGGAGGATAAGGTATGGAGTTAACAATACAAGATTTCTCGATTGAAGAGGCACTTCACTCGACACAGTACGTGCAGGTGAGAAGAAGGGTGTTTCGACAATGCATCGAGTCATTGTTCTACGAGGGAATTGTGATTCCTGAGACCATCCAAGAGGATGACGAGACGATTTATACCATACATGGGCTTGATGAGGGAGATATGCCTGTTCGCTATCGTTGCCGGGGGCGAAAAAGTGCTAGTTTTGGGCTGGTACGTTTAGGGAAGGACCCCGTTACTCGTGTTGTTTTCGATCAAAGCGGAGTCACACAGCAAGAATCTGAAGCGATATCCCTCACTCGTTTTTTAGTGGAAGTCTTCCGAATGAATACGGTAGATGAACAAAGACTGAAGCTATTTGCCAATGATCTAGAGCAAACGTTGTTAAAGGATACATTGTCTCAATACTATCGGGTGCAACATGATATTCGGATGCAGGGCAAATCATACGATGAGCTGGAAGGGGATCTGATGGACGGTCACCCATACCACCCTAGCTATAAATCACGTGTTGGATTTACCTACGTAGATCATTATGCCTATGGTCCTGAATTTAAGCAGGAAGTTCATTTTCTATGGCTAGCGATACATAAGCAATATTCTCAAGTGTCCATTGATCAAGGGAAAAATTTCGATGACCTTCTTTTGGATGAATTAGGTCGAGACCAAAAAGAAGCCTTTCAACAAATCATCGTCAATCATGGATGTGATCCTGATCAGTACGCCTTCGTGCCTGTCCATCCTTGGCAGTGGCGTAATCATATCGTGCCTGGATTCCTGGACGATATCCATCGCAAAGAGATCATTGTGCTAGGAGTAGGCTCTGATAGTCATCGTCCACAACAATCCATTCGCACCTTTGCTAACAAAAGTAATCCGCATAAACCGTATCTGAAACTCTCGATCAACGTGGTGAATACCTCAGCGGCACGTCATCTCACCCCGCACTCACTGGCAAGTGCACCCATTGTTTCGAGGTGGCTCAAGGGGATTACGGACGCAGATGCGTATTTACGAGACGTGCAAAAGGTGATCATGCTCCAGGAGTTTGCGGCAGTGGCATACGATCCTCCCCCTGCTTCTGAGCTTGTGGAAATGGTTACATTCGGAGTAATTGGGTGCATGTGGAGAGAAAGTCTCATCCCTTATCTCGAAGCAGGAGAAGATGCGGTTCCTTATAACGCATTAGCGGCAGTAGAGGTGGATAAGGTGCCGTTCATTGATCGCTGGATTCGTGAGCAAGGGCTAGAGAATTGGCTTGTGAGATTATTGGAAAGCAGTGTATTGCCAGTCGTTCATATTCTAGTGAAACACGGAATTGCCATGGAAACCCACGCACAGAATATGATCCTGGTGCATCGGGATGGTGTTCCTACTCGGGTAGCATTGAAGGATTTTCACGAAGATTTGATTTTTTGCCAACCGTTCTTGAGTGAGCCGGACAAATGCCCGAACTTCGCGGAAGTGCATGAATATTACGCAACGAAGCCCGATGATGTGATGTTTCACATGAATGAAACTTCAACAGTCAGAGATTTGACGTTAGAGACCTTATTTCTGATCAATCTGGGGCAACTCGCACGGCTATTGGAAGAACATTACGGATATGCCGAAGAGCGCTTCTGGGAGATGGCCGCTCAGGTTTTGGAGGGGCACCAACAACGATTCCCGGAATTGGCGGAGCGATTTACGCGATTTGATCTGTTTGTTCCAAGCGTACAAGTAGAGAAATTGACCAAGAAAAAGCTATATACAACGAACGAGAACTATCATTTACATGAAGTTCCCAATCCTTTGTTCGAGGCAAGGAAAAGGCTTCATTCCATGGCGGTGGGAGGTTACTAGCATGTTCATTGTGAATCAAAATGAGATTTCTGTGCATGAATTGGAGAGACATAAGCAAGGGTTCGAAAGTATGGATCATTTTCGACAGCCAGAAGGAAAGAGGTACGCCGTCTGCATAGCTGACCCACTTGACGTGATTAGTCTTGTTCAATATTTACGTGAGCATAATGCTTCGGTGTTGTTAATTCATGGGGAAACCCCAATGGAAACAGCTTATCAGATGGCAGTGAAGGCAAGATGTTATGGGCTTGTTTATCAGGAGACGAAGCACTTCTTGTCCATCACGGATAAACAACAGGGCGAAAAACCATCGCTCTATCAATATAGCTCAGGCACGACGGGGGACGCGAAGCTCATCGGGAGAAGCTGGGAGGATATCCAAACAGAAATTCATGCCTACAACCAGTTGTTTCAGGGAGAGGAAGCGTTAACCCCGATCGTGCTGGCATCTGTGACACATTCGTATGGATTGATATGTGGAGTTTTGGCAGCTTTGGAGCGGGGGAGTAAGCCTTCGATTGTGACGCACAAAAATCCGAAGTTTGCTTTGCAAGTGATTCAAGATACTCCCCAGCATATTGTGTATGGTCTGCCAGTCTTTTATCACATCTTATCTAGCTTTACGCGAGAGCAGGTACGCTTTCACCGGTTAATGACATCAGGAGCTCCCATGCCAGAAGGCTTGTTTCTCAAGCTGCAAGGCATGAGCGACATCCTAATGCAACAATATGGATGCTCCGAGGCGGGATGCGTCAGTATGAGTAAACAGATGCGAACCCATACAGATTTGGGAGTTCCTCTTTCACATGTAACAATGACAGCAGGAGAAAATGAAGAACAACCCGGTGAAATTAAGATTTGGAATGGACAGAACGAAATAGCCACGCAGGATATAGGTTTCTGGACAGGAGAAGGACATATTCAATTTGTATCAAGGATGGATGATGTGATAAACGTTTCTGGCTTAAAGGTATTTCCTTTAGAGGTCGAGGACGTCATTTTGAAAAGGAGTGGGATAAAAGAAGTGGTCGTGTATCGTGGACATCATCCGGTCATGGGAGAGATTGTGAAGGCGCAGGTTATTGCAGAGGAAGGAGCTACGCCTGAACAAATCAGGAAATGGTGCCAGGATCGTTTGCCAGGCTATAAAGTCCCATTCGAAATCCAATGCGTGACGAGCATTCCTAAAACAGCTACAGGAAAAATCAGCCGTCGATTAGTAGAAACGGAGACGATCAGCAAATGACACGAACAGAAAGAATCGAGCAAATCCATACGATCATGACCGAAAAATTAAAATTATCGCATATTCACAGGCTAGAAGAGTCCATGCGATTGAATGAGGATCTACATATAGATTCGATTATGCTATTGCAACTGATTGTGTATATCGAAGAAGATTTGCACTTGGTAGTACCTGCGCATGAGTTAGATCCACGAATCTTCCAAACGGTTGGATCGCTCCTTACTTTTGTTGATCAGCTAGAACCGCAGCATGTATCGAATTAGCGTCTATACAAACAGCGAGTGGGGGATACAGAATGGTTAAGGTTCATTGCATCATTTCTTGCCTATGCGAAGTGATTAAGCGCCGCACAAAGATTGATTATCGTCCCTATTATTTTGGCATATGGGATGCCGAGTACTCCATTACAGATCAAGGTGTGGTCACCTATTACATTGATAACCATGAGGAGATTATCAAGGGATATGAGCGACTTTTCCGAGCGAAAGTAACAGAATGGTATGATCATTCCCAAGATAAAGCCTCCAATCTGGACATGTTCTTAGAGCTAATCGATAAGCGTACCGAGGATCAGTTTGTCCTTGTTCAGATAGACATGTCGCTGGTTCCAGAACGAGATAATAAATTTGCGTTGAAGCCATTCCCGCATTTTTTGATGATTTCAAAGACGGAGAATGAGGATGAGTGGTTTATGTTTGACCCGGATTTTCGTTGGGAGGGCAATGTGAAGAAGGAGACGGTGATCAAAGCCTTCTTGGAAAATCCGTTTGGTGGCGGCTTTATGGTGGATGCGAGTGAAATTAAGGAACCAACCTATGAAATGATCCACGACTATTTCTACGACGCACTCAAGCGTGACCATAACCCGTTTACCCTTGAGCTAAAGCAATTGATTACAGACATGGCAGAAGGACGCAATGGATACAACTTGGACATGTTGCTTGCGGCAGTGACTCAGGTGAAAGTGATTGCGATCCGCAAATATAGCTACGAGTATGCATTTCTCTATCTGCAAGATTACCTGCAATACCATCGTGATGAGTTTTTGCGCATTGCCTATAAAGTGGAGGACATCTACCAAGGGTTTACGACAGCTCAGTACTTGTCTGTCAAAATGGCGATGACCAAGAATATGGCGTTGTTGCCTCCGATTATCGAGGCGCTTGAAGAGATTGATCTGATCGAGCTTGAAGTGAAAAAAGAGTTGGAACGTCAGTTTGTTCTGTGGACCCAAATGGATAAAAGTCTCGTCACTGTCGACGAAAAAGGGTGGAGGTAAAGATCATATGAAACTCTCATTGTGCACAATTACTTTTCGCCACCAGTTGATTTCGTTTGCACAGCTTGTTCAATTTGCTCATCGTCATCATTTTGATGGAATCGAGTTATGGGGAACCCACGCCCAACATCTGTACGATCATGATCGAGTAGAGATGGAGGAACAGGTAAGGCTGGTCAGGGATCAAGGCATGAGTATCTCCATGCTTAGCGATTATCTGGATATTGCTACTACATCAGGATTTCAGCGTACATTGGAAAAAGCAAAAAGACTCATTTCACTGGCGAATCTGTTACATGTGAAGCAAATCAGGACGTTTGCTGGACAGAAGGCAAGTCAAGAAGTAGGGCCAGAAGAGCGTGCACGCTATGTGCATCATCTGCAAATCTTATGTAAGATGTGTCAAGAGCACGGGATTCAGCTTTTGGTCGAAACACATCCGAACACGCTTACAGATTCGCTGAGTTCTACACTTGCCTTGTTGCAGGAAGTCAATCATCCTGCACTAAAAGTGAATCTTGATTTTCTTCATGTCTGGGAATCCGGTGCTAATCCGATCGATGCGTACGAGCAATTGAGACCGTGGGTAGCTCATTATCATTTGAAAAATATTTCTTCATCGAATCATTTACCGGTATTCGCTCCGCATAATGTATATGCTCCTAACGGCGATCGTGAGGGAATGGTACTGCTCGGTGAAGGTGTTGTAGATTATGGACCTATTTTAGAAAAGATTGCGGATACGGATTATTTTGCATCGATTGAATGGTTTGGTCAGAGTCCGCAGCGTGTATTAGCGGAAGAGGTAGAGTGGTTGCGGAAGGCAATGATGGTCCGTGCGTAAGTGAAAAAAGGTCGGGGGCGCAGGGGTGCTTCCGATCTTTTTTTCGTGTAAAAGGAAACCAAGTGCTTCCAGTGAGCGTCTACGTATTGATTACTTATTCGGGAGGACCTTGATGAAAAAACACCTATTGCTCTCATGCTTGCTGATTTCCTTGCTGGGCATCCTTGTCCCTGGACAAATCAATGCTTCTGCTCCTGCAAAGGCAGACCCTCGCAAACCAGAGCCAGTCGTCATCTATAAAGTAACAGTAGATGGAAAAGTGACAAAAACAGTGACGAACATGCCCTTGATTCACAGGGCGAGCATGTCGCCATCTGGGCGGTTTGTATACGGGGAGCGAATCGGATACGGAAAAGCAGACCGAACCATACCGTACTTGTACGATATGCAAACAAAAAAGATGACGCAGCTATCCGGCTATGGCAAATGGTCGCCGAAGCAAGACGCACTCTACGTTCGTGAAAATGGCGGTATCGTAAAGCTCAGTCTGCCAGACGGCAAAAAAACGGTACTCGTCCCGGCAGTAGCTCAGTATCCTGTCCTTGATTTTTCCGTTTCACCGGATGAACAGTACATGGTGTTCACCCGGATGGACATGCTCTCTTCCAATACCAAAGTAAGCGGCCACATGTACTTGCAGCACCTGCCAACACTCAAAATGAAAAAGAATGACCAATATGAATGGAAGGTAGATCAATACGCACCACAAGAGAAGTTTTATTGGATGCCAAACTCCAAAAAGCTGTTTTACCAGACGCAAACAGCCTTCAAAGAGCTCGATTTGCCAACAGGGTTAAAATACGAACACAAAATGACCGACTTCCCTTCTTATTCGAATGATATGAAGTACCGGTATATGCGAACGGAAAAAGAAGAATACATGCTGGATCTGCCAATGGGGAAAAAGTTGATTTTGAAGTCGTCCTTTTATCCTGATAACGATTTGAAACAGATTTTCTGGTCACCGGGAGGGAATCAGTTTGCAGCAGAAGTATATGTACATCCATCAAATTCACAAGACTCGTATGGGGCCATCCGCTTTTGCAAGCAGGTGAAAAATTGCAACGATCCATTCAGTGATCCGAAGAAAGGCTTACCAAACCCGTATTTGAGCTCTGCTGATAACTATCGCATCATTGGCTGGGCAAAGGATGGGAAGTCGTACTACGTAGCCGATCTTGCTTCTACTCACTATACGGCTTTCGCACTTGATAAGCTCGATATGTACAACGAAATCTATGAGCAGCGCTAACCAACAAATTCGGCTAATCTTCAAGCGAAGGAAGTGTAAGAGGTGCGAACACATGTGTACATGATCCGCCATGCAGAGTCGCCGTACATTCAGGACCAGGAGGAAACGCGCGGATTGTCAGAAAAGGGTCGGCAAGATGCGCGGCGTGTTGCGGAAATTTTGCAAATGGAACAGATTGAAGTATTTGTCTCCAGCCCATATGCGAGGGCTATCCAGACGATTGAAGCGGCGGCGAAGCAAGCGAATCGGGAAATCAAGCAGGAACCGGGTTTTCGCGAGCGGGAATTAGGCGCTTGGGGAGAGCATTTTGAGCATTTTGTGCAAGCTATAGAGCATATGTTTGCAAACCTTGAGTTCGCTTTCGCAGGGGGAGAATCCAATGCAGTAGCGGGGGAAAGAGGACTCGCTGCCTTTCAGGAAGTTTTGGATCACCATCGAGGCAAAAAAATCGCGATTGGCATCCATGGAAACATCATGACGATCATCATGAATCACTACGATCCATCGTACGATTTCTCCTTTTGGAAAAAGACCTCGATGCCCGATATTTATCAACTAAGCTTTGAGGAAGATCGATTAATCCAGGTAGAACGTCTGTGGAATGATAATGACAAGCGCTAAAAAACAAGCCGTCTCCCGTATGATACGAGAGGCGGCTTTCTCTTTCTATTATTCGTGACCTTCGAGATCAGTAATAAGCGTCCATAATGACATACCTTTGGAAGCCTTGAACAAAAAGGCATGTTTTTCATCCCGTAGCGGCAGTAGAGCAGCCATTGCCTCTGCTTTGGTAGCAAAATGCAGCTTGTTCCCCGCATAAGCATCATGGAGATGGCGTGAATCCTCACCGATTGTCACGAGCAGTTCGAAGCGCTCAGCGATGTCTTGAATCGAGGCTCCGACGCCCGCGTGCATAGACCTGCTATCTGGTCCAAGCTCGTACATGTCACCTAACACGACGACTCTTGCGCGCTCAGGGTACAGCTCAGCAAATGTCCGTACGGCAGCCTCCATGGAGACGGGGCTGGCATTGTACGCATCACTGATATACACAGTACCGTGCTTCCCGTTAATTTGCTCAAATCGCATGGCGGAGAGCTGAACGGTGGACAAGGCGTAAGCGATTTGCTCCGTATCCATTCCGAGCCTCTTGGCAATCGCGACAGCAGGCAGTGCATTCAGGACACTGTGGCGACCATGGAGCGGAAGGAATGCCTCGAAATGCTCTCCGGACGCAAAGCACACTTTGAAACGAGTCCCACCTTCAACCGTTTCGATTTGCTCTGCCCAAATATCCGCTTTCTCATTAACAGAGTAGTACATGAGTTCACCCGGATACAGATGGGCTATCAACCGTAGATACTCAGAATCCTTATTGAGCAGCACAAGCCCGTCAAGAGCGGTATGAGGAAGCAGTTCCGCCTTTGCGAGAGCGATTTTTTCACGCGTGCCAAAATACTCAATATGGGACTCTCCAATAAATGTAATCACGCTAATATCTGGCTGGACCAGCGAAGCGAGCAGATCAATTTCCCCGGCGTGGTTCATCCCGAGCTCCAGTACAGCAGCTTGATGTTTTTCTTCCATCTGCAATAACGACAAAGGTACACCGATGTGGTTGTTGAAGTTTTTATATGTCTTGTATACAGGCGAACGGCTCGCAAGTACGTGTGCCACGATGTCTTTCACGGTTGTTTTCCCGATACTTCCGGTAATGGCGATGCGAGGGAACGAAAAGCTTTTCCGATAAGCGGCAGCCAGCTTTTGAAAGCCACGCAGTGTATCATTGACGAGAATTAACCCAAAATCGTTTGGCAAGTCCGCAGGAATCTTCTCCTGATTCGAAACGAGAGCAGCTACAGCTCCTTGTTCAGCTGCTTGAAACAAAAAATCATGTCCATCCCGTGCGCCGCCTGTCAGCGCTACAAACAAAGATCCCGCAGTCAGCTCGCGGGTATCAAAGTGAACGGATGACAAGGCAAGCCCTGGGGAACCAGTAAGCAAAATCCCTTCTGCTTTGATTGCTGCCTGATCCAGTGCAATTGGTTTCATCTGCACGAACTCCTTTTTCTTGTTATCCTGTTTCAACCTCGAAGTCATGCTACCATGCGTTAGGTAGCGCCGCAAGACAAAAGTGAGGGAATATGATACGATCAATCCTTACATACATAACTATCCACATACATGAGGAAGAAAGGAGTCTCCCATGGAAAAAAGTATTTTTACCAAAATCATGGATGGTGAAATTCCTGCTCGTATCGAGTATGAGGACGAGCACGTCATTGTCATCCACGATATTGCACCAAAAGCACGCGTTCACTTGTTGATCATCCCGCGTAAGCCAATTCCGACGCTAATGGATGTAAGCCCCGAGGACCTGCCGCTGATCGGACATATCCATCATGTAGCACAACTTCTGGCGAAAAAGCTGGAGCTGCCAGGATTTCGCTTGATTAACAACTGCGGCAAAGAGGGTGGGCAAGAGGTTTTCCACATCCATTATCACCTGTTGTCCGGTTTTTACGAATAAAATTGAACTAAAGGTTGACCTTCTTTAGTCAATTATCCTATAATGAAGTGTGACAGTCTGTTCGTACGTTCGACTCAGGCGTCCCACGGTTTTAGCGGAGGGAGGGAAGACAAATGGCAGAAATTCGAGTCAAGAAAAACGAGTCTTTGGATAGCGCACTTCGCCGCTTCAAGCGTGAAAGCGCAAAATCCGGGGTGATGGCGGAACTGCGTAAACGTCGCCACTTTGAGAAGCCTAGCATTAAGCGCAAGAAGAAATCCGAAGCAGCTCGCAAACGCAAGTTTTAATTGACGGAGGGCTCATCATGAGTGTAATGGAGCGACTCGATCAAGATATGAAGCAGGCAATGAAGGACAGAGCTGCTCTAAAACTCTCTGTTATTCGCATGGTGAAAGCCGCATTAAAGAACGAAGAGATTAACAAGGGCAGACTTTTGTCTGAAGACGAAGTGCTGACCATCTTGACTCGTGAGTTAAAACAACGCCGTGAATCCCTCCACGAATTTGAGAAGGCAGGCCGCGTGGAACTTGCCTCGAAAACGCGCGAAGAGATCGACGTGCTCTCCGCTTACTTACCCGCTCAGCTTAGCGAAGACGAAATTCGTGATATCGTTCGGGAAGGTATCGCAGCTACCAATGCCTCCTCCAAAAAGGAGATGGGCAAAGTGATGGGTGCGATCATGCCGAAAGTGAAAGGCAGAGCAGACGGAAACCTCGTGCAAAAGATTGTATCTGAGGAACTACCATCGTAGACGCGAGTAACACCTCATATAGATACGAACAGAAAAACTCAACCTATTAAGGTTGGGTTTTTCTTTTTTTCCAAATGTGAAAGAAATATGAAACGATTGCCAACCTCTTTCGTATACCTTATTGCACACAAGTTGAAGCTGATAGAAGGAAAGGAGGTACATGCAATGAGTGCAACAAGGCTAGTAAAAAGCCGCGTGCGATTGCTTTTTTCACTTCTTTGCCTGATTATGGGTATGACGATGCTTTTTGCTCCCGCGTCCACAACAGCCAAGACCTATCAAAAAGCTGTCTGGATTCCAGTAGATAGCACGATCGAGCGAGGGTTGGAGAGCTTTTTACACAGAGCATTTGCTGACGCACAGCAGCAACAGGCAGATCTTGTTATCTTGCATATCAATACGCCAGGTGGAGAAGTGAACGCTGCCGACCAGATTGGGCAGTTGATCCGTCAGGCTCCCATGCATGTGATAGCCTACATTGATAACCAGGCTTTTTCAGCGGGAACTTACATCGCCCTGAATGCAAATGAAATTATTATGACTCCGGGTAGTAGCATGGGGGCAGCCACACCGATTGACTTGGCAGGGAATGCAGCAGATATCAAGTTCATTTCCGGTTGGAGTAATAAAATGAAGGCGGCAGCTGAGCTGAATAATCGCAATCCTGACGTTGCTCGCGCGATGGTGGAAATCGATACAGAATTCCCGGGATTAAAGCCAAAAGGCACGGTGCTTTCTCTCGATGCTCAACAAGCGAAGCGGTTGGGTTATGCGGATGATGTGGTGTCCAATAAGGAAGAATTGCTCAAAAAGCTTGGCATTCAGCCAGATTCCCTTCAGGCCATTGAGCCAACCGGTGGCGAGCTGGTAGCTAGATGGGTGACGAGTCCCATTGTGATGAGTCTTTTGCTCATCATTGGATTGGGAGGAATTGTAGTCGAACTGTTTGCTCCTGGCTTTGGGGTTGCGGGGACGATTTCGCTCTTCGCCTTTAGTCTGTATTTCTTCGGTCATTATGTAGCGGGATTTGCCAACTGGTTGCACATCGGACTGTTTGTCGTCGGAATCTTACTGATGCTTCTGGAAATCTTTCTTCCGGGCGGCATTGTCGGTGCGATTGGCTTCCTGAGCATTGTGACAGGTCTCGTAATGGCAGCCTACGACACGAAGCAAGGGCTCGCATCCCTGGGTGTAGCCGCTTTGGTCACGGTAATTGTAGCATTCATGTTAGTGAAGAAATACGGGGTCAAAGGTCTATTCAACAAGTTTGTCTTGGGTGAGACGCAAAGCAGTGAGGAAGGTTACGTAGCTCCGCGCGATCAGCGTGAGCTGGAAGGAAAATCAGGCATCGCGCTAACGCCATTGCGCCCGGCAGGGGTCGTCAAGGTGGAAGGAAAACGTGTGGATGCCGTATCGGTTGGTGGGTTCATTGAAGCAGGTACCGCCATCACGGTTGTGCAAGTAGAAGGCACGCGTATCGTCGTTGCCGAACTAGAACAAAAGGAGTGAGCTCTTCATGTTTGAAGGCGGTTTGATTCCCCTTATTTTTATGGTGGCAGTAGTCATTGTTGTACTTTCAGTTTTCTTCTCGTTCGTACCAGTCATGCTCTGGATTTCTGCACTGGCTTCCGGTGTGAATATCGGGATTATTACTCTCGTCGCTATGCGCTTGCGTCGCGTCGTACCATCTCGTATCGTGAATCCGTTGATTAAAGCGCGTAAAGCGGGCTTGCAGCTGGATACAAACCAATTGGAGAGCCATTATCTCGCTGGCGGTAACGTAGACCGTGTAGTAGATGCGCTCGTAGCAGCACAACGCGCGGATATTCCACTTGGTTTCGAACGAGCTGCAGCCATTGATCTGGCTGGTCGTGATGTATTGGAAGCGGTACAAATGAGCGTTAACCCGAAAGTGATTGAAACACCTGTGGTTGCAGCTATGGCAAAAGACGGTATCGAGCTGCGCACTCGTGCAAAAGTAACGGTTCGTGCCAACATTGATCGATTGGTCGGTGGTGCTGGTGAAGAAACCATCATCGCCCGTGTTGGTGAGGGGATCGTATCGACAATTGGTTCGTCAAAAGGACATAAGGACGTATTGGAAAATCCGGATCTGATCTCCAAAACGGTATTGAACAAAGGTCTGGATGCCGGAACTGCTTTTGAAATTCTCTCGATTGATATTGCGGACGTGGATGTAGGGAAGAACATCGGGGCACAATTGCAAACCGACCAAGCAGAAGCAGATAAACGTATCGCCCAAGCGAAAGCGGAAGAGCGTCGTGCCATGGCGGTAGCCCAAGAGCAAGAAATGATCGCGCGCGTACAAGAAATGAAGGCAAAAGTAGTAGAAGCAGAGGCACAAGTACCACTCGCTTTGTCCGAAGCATTGAAAAGCGGCAAAATGGGTGTAATGGATTATTACAACATGCAAAACATTGCTGCTGATACACAAATGCGTCAATCTTTTGGGCATGCAGGTGACAAACAAGATCCTGCTTTGCCGGACGAGAAAGAATAAGGGCGATTGCCATGGAAGATCTCATGGATCTCGTCGTAGATTTACTGGATTTAGTCGAGTGGATCATCCCGCTCATTGGCAAGTTCTGGTTTGTCATCCTTGGTTACTTAGGATATAAAGCTCTTGGCAAAACCGGAAAGAAGAAGATGTCTCAAGGCAAGAAAATGCCTCCGCTTACCCCGGTAAGCACGTCGGAAATCCCGATGGAAACGGAAGAGTACGGCAGAGAGACGGTGGGAGCATCCTCTAAATACGAGCCACTTCAGCAAGAATCGATGGAAGGGATTGGGGTCGAGCAGGAATGGGCATTTTCTAGTCCAGCTCGTGCTTCAACGGGTCCGACCATCACAGTGAAGGAATCGGAAACGAAGAAGGTCGCTGATTCGGAACGAGCGAGTACCCTCACAGCGAAACAAGGTAATCCGCGTGATGGGATGAAATGGGCACTCATTTTTGGAGAGCCGCGCTCTAAAGCTCCGTACGCCCAGCAGGTTAGGCAAAGAAAGATTTGATAATAGCAGCAAGTCAAAACAGGTGAACCTCGGTTCGCCTGTTTTTCTTGATACGCAATGTTTTCATGTCGAAATATCTCGAACAACTTGTCTTGTTTCTCGTATCCCGGTTGACTATCCTGAATGTAAAGAAAATTCTTCCGAATAGAAGAAGGAGTAGAGGTCAAGCGATGAATCAACAAATTTTCGAACAAATGGGGCGGTTTCGCCAAAAAGTGATTCGGCTTGCCATCTTCGAAAAGAAATCAGTGTATGAAACAGCGGTCGCGTGCGGTTGTTCCGCTGAGAAAGTAAAACGAGTCATGAAAAAATGGAAGGCGCTTACAAAAGAAAAAGAACGGGTTTCTGTTGCAAACGAAAGCAAATAATAAATGGATTTTGTTACATGTATTTCAAAAAGGGAGTTCTCACCTGCTTGCCAAATTGCGAGCGATGAGGGCTCTTTTTTTGTGACCGTTTTTGATGAATGCCACTTTATACTCGCGCATACGCATAGATAAGAATGGTTTTGCACCTGCAAACAGTTGAGATCGTCATATTCGCCAATATATAGAACGAGAAGGGGGGCTAATCCATGAAGCGTTGGAGCCGCCGTCTGCGCCAGTTGGCCGGAGGGGTGTTGGATCTGCCGCAAGATGTAGTCCTGGAAGTCCCGCGCATTACGATGATAGGTCATTTGCAAATGTATATAGAGAATCATCGAGGAGTCTTGCATTTTAGTGAAAAAGAGCTTCGCCTGTTGTTGACGAACGGTCAAATGATTGTTTCAGGTGAACAGCTTGTCATCCGAGCGATTTTACCTGAGGAGGTTCTGTTAGAAGGCAGAATCGGTGGCGTGAAATTTTTGGAGACGGGACCACAGAGCTCGTAATCTTTGTTGAGGTAGGGGGCGGCACGTATGAGGTATGGAATCAAAGAGTGGGTGGATGGACATGTAACCATTACCGTTCGGGGAAAACGGTTTGAGCGGATGTTGAATATGGCCGTACGGGATGGAATTCGAATCTGGAATATTCGCAGGGTAGGAGAAGAGGTGACGCGCTGCGATATTTTGATTCGGGATTATTTTCGTTTGCGGCCGCTTTTAAAAGAGACAGGCTGTCGCAGTCACGTCGAGGCAAGAGATGGGCTACCTTTCTGGCTGCTGCGTATACGTAGACGATCTGGACTGGCAATTGGGGCTGCTCTTTTTTTCATCGGATTGTACATGCTCTCCTCTTTTGTTTGGAGTGTGGAAGTGAGTGGGACGAAAATGGTTGATCCGCGACGAGTGATTCAAGCCGCTGAACAAGTGGGGATTAAAGAAGGGGCATGGAAGGTCAAACTAAAAGAACCGTTGGTTTTGCAAAAAGAGCTGTTGAGTCTGCTGCCTGAAGCGTCCTGGGTTGGAATTGAGATTCAAGGAACCAAGGTCATGCTTCAAGTGGTTGAAAAAGAGGCTCCCGTAAAGCCGCTTGCAACTGGTCCCCGTCATCTTGTAGCGAAAAAGAGGGCTGTTGTCCATAAAATTCTCCCGGAGGTTGGTCGCAGTCAAGTTGTGAGCAATCAATTGGTAGAAAAAGGCCAAGTGCTTATTTCCGGGATCATCGGCAATGACGACCGGCAACAAGCCGTATCAGCACGAGGCAAGGTACAAGGGGAAGTGTGGTATGTAAGCAACACATCCGTCCCGCTAAAACAAACGATGCACCGTTTGACGGGAGAAAAGCTGCAGCATCAATACTTGCTGGTAGGCCCCTATGCGGTATACGTGTGGCCCTTTGAAAAACAGTCCTTTGCACAAGCCGAAATGGCAGAACAACGGTTTCTGCCCTCGTATGCGGGATATACCTCACCACTTGGCTGGAAGACAGTAACGTACGCGCAAACAGAACCCGTTCAAACAGAAATGAGCGTAGAGGAAGCGACGGAGCTGGCTAAAAAATTCGCCAGGGAGGATATCTTGAAAAAAGCTGGAAAAGATGCGTTCATTCAGGACGAAAAAGTTTTGCACGTCACAACAGAGAATGGTAAAGTTTACGTAAGCATTCATTTTTCCGTCATTGAAGATATTGCCATTGAACAGCCTTTTGTTGGGCAGTGAGGGATGGCAAGCAAATGACGCATTGCTGATTACCGTTGCAAGGAGATGGAAGCCTGTTGCACGTACAAGATGAGGTAAGAATCCCGTTTTCAGACGCATCTGAGGCCTTGCTGTTGTTCGGACCACATGACGCGTACCTAACACTGATCGAGCAAAGAAATTCCGCCAAAATCATGACCCGAGAAGGCGAACTGGTTATTAGCGGGGATAAGCCGGAAGTGGACAAACTGACAGCGTTGATTGAAATTCTGCTACAGTTGATTCGCAGAGGGATTGCCCTGTCCGAGAGAGACATCTCTTATGCGATGTCGTTGATTGAACGGGGAGAAGGTGCCCAACTGCTCGATGTGTATGATGAAGAAGTCGCTCGTACCCAACGTGGCAAAGTAATCAGGGCAAAGACTTTGGGCCAGCGTCATTATTTGTCTGCGATCAAGAAGCATGACATTGTGTTTGGAATTGGACCAGCTGGTACAGGGAAAACGTATTTGGCTGTTGTCACAGCAGTAAATGCGTTGAAAAATGGGCGTGTCAAACGGATCGTTCTTACCAGACCGGCCGTAGAAGCGGGGGAGAGCCTTGGGTTTTTGCCAGGAGATTTGCAGGAAAAAGTAGACCCTTACCTGCGTCCGCTCTATGATGCCTTGTACGACATGCTGGGCAATGAACAAGTCGCCAAAATGATGGAACGAGGACTTATTGAGGTTGCTCCTCTGGCGTACATGCGTGGTCGTACGCTCGAAGATTCCTTCGTTATTTTGGATGAAGCCCAGAACACGACTCCCGAGCAAATGAAAATGTTTTTGACCAGGCTTGGCTTTGGTTCCAAAATGGTCATTACGGGTGATGTGACCCAGGTGGATTTGCCAAAAGGCAAGAAATCCGGATTGCGCGAAGCACAGCGCATCTTAAATCCGATTTCCGATGTTGCCTTTATTCATTTCCAAGAGGGAGACGTCGTTCGTCACAGTCTAGTACAAAAAATCATCGCTGCTTATGCCAAGGAAGAAGTAGAACACGGCTATTAATAAATGGCGTCACAAAAAGGAGATCGTTTACCTGTGTTATCTGTAGAAATCCTTCATGAAGAAATCGAACCGATTGATGAGAATTTGCAAAACCTGCTTGTCCGTTGTCTGGAAGCAGCGGCAAAGCTGGAAGAGGTACAAGGAGAAGTAGTTGTCACGCTGGTGAACAACGAGCGCATCCACGAGCTAAATCGCGACTATCGTGGCGTTGATCGGCCTACGGATGTTCTGTCCTTTGCGATGAACGAGCCAGGTGAAGGGGAAATGGAAATCTTCATTGATGAGGATGAGGCCAGCGAGTTTCCGAATATGCTTGGAGATATCATCATCTCGGTGCCAAAAGCACATGAGCAGGCCGAAGACTATGGTCATTCATTCGAACGCGAACTCGGATTTCTCACGGTTCATGGTTTTCTTCACCTTCTGGGCTATGATCATGGGACGCCAGAAGAAGAGAAGGAAATGTTTTCACGTCAAGAAAAGGTACTGGAAGAAATCGGCTTGACGAGGTAGGAGATTACGTTGAAGGAATGGCGACGATTGACTCGCAGCTTCACCTACGCTCTGCAAGGAATTTCCTTTACCGTACGGACACAGCGAAACATGCAAATCCACGTAGCCGCAGCCATAGTGGTGCTGGCGGCAGCGTGGTGGCTGCAGATACCCCGCAGCGATGTTTTGCTGGTCCTTTTTTCTATCGGTCTGGTCTTCTCCCTTGAGCTGGTAAATACTTCGATCGAAGCAGTCGTTGATTTAGCTTCCCCGGAATGGCACGCCAAGGCGAAGATTGCCAAAGATGTGGGAGCAGGAGCTGTGCTTGTGGCGGCGATCCTGTCTTTTATCATCGGAGTCATCGTATTTGGACAGCCACTGTTGCAAAAAGTATGGGGATAGTTTTTACTAGTGATACCGGACGGGTCATTCCAGTTGACCTTTCAGTCTGGTTTCTTCGTGTCTCTTTGGGCACATTCTGTTGTGAAATGATGTTAAAGAACAATCATATGAGGAATGATGAAAATGGATAAACAAGCATTATTAGCACAAGCAATCGAAGCCAGAAAGCTCGCTTATGTACCGTACTCCAAGTTTCAGGTCGGAGCAGCTCTTTTAGCTGAGAGTGGCAAGGTTTATTTGGGAGGCAATATCGAAAATGCAGCGTACTCACTGTGCAACTGCGCAGAGCGTACAGCTCTTTTTAAAGCGTATTCGGAAGGTGATCGGACTTACAAAGCATTAGCCGTCGCTGCCGATACACCACAAGCTGTGTCACCGTGCGGGGCTTGCCGACAAGTCATCGCTGAGCTGTGCCCACCGGACATGCCTGTATTTTTGACGAATCTCAAAGGCGACATTAGGGAAACGACAGTATCTGCCCTGCTTCCAGGCGCATTCACCAAGGAGGATTTACGTGGATAATCGCAAGACCAAGCAATCGTTTAAATCGGGCTTTGTCTCCATTGTGGGACGCCCAAATGTTGGAAAATCAACACTGTTGAATCATATTGTGGGACATAAAATTGCCATCATGTCGAATAAGCCACAAACGACACGTAACAAAATTACGGCGGTGCATACGACCGAAGAGGGTCAAATTATTTTCTTGGATACACCGGGGATTCACAAGCCTCAATCCAAACTCGGAAACTACATGGTTTCGGTTGCCGAAAATACATTGAACGAAGTAGACCTCGTTTTGTTTGTTGTCGATGCAACAGAAAAACGCGGAGCCGGGGACGACTACATCATCGAGCGGTTGAAGCAGGTCAAAACGCCAGTATTTTTGGTCATCAACAAAATTGACAAAGTACATCCGGAAGCATTGTTGCCAATTATTGACGATTACCGCAAATTGTATGATTTCAAGCAGATTGTTCCGATCTCTGCTCTGGAAGGTAACAATACAGGATCATTGCAGCAGGCTATTTTGGGTGAAATGGAAGAAGGCCCGATGTATTATCCTGCTGACCAGGTGACAGATCATCCGGAACGCTTTGTAGCAGCTGAATTGATTCGGGAAAAAGTTCTGCATTTGACGAGAGAAGAAGTACCTCACTCCATTGCTGTCGTCATTGAAGAAATGAAGCGAGGCGAAAATGGCAAGACACTTTACATTTACGCGGCCATTTATGTAGAGCGGGATTCTCAGCGTGGTATTTTGATCGGGCAAAAAGGTCAGATGCTCAAAGAAATTGGTCAACGCGCGCGCAAGGATATCGAGCGACTGATGGGGGACCAAGTATTTTTGGAGCTCTGGATCAAAGTGAAAAAGGATTGGCGCAACCAAGATCGGATGCTGCGTAACTTCGGTTTCTACGACGAGCAATAATATTCCCAACGCGATGTGTTAATTTTTCCAAGGCATAGAATAACGGGCAAAGGTGATTCTAAGAAGGAAGTGGATAGACCCGATATAGGAAAGGATGATGCTCCTTGCTTCGTGACTTTTCTTGGAGAGTTTTCGCTTCAACCGGTGACATCCATGCTTACCTTCTCTACCGTGATCACCATCAAACGGATGTTTCCAGCGAGGAAACCTCGTTTGATCTCGCCCAGGAAGAATTGGGTGACACACAGGCATGCTTGTAAAATGGGAAGGGATTGTCATTCGCAGTGTGGACTATGGCGAGTCCAGTAAAGTGGTGACAATGTTTACTCGGGAGAACGGCAAATTAGGCGTGATGGCCCGTGGTGCCAAAAAGACCAAAAGCCGTCTTGCCGCCGTCTCCCAGTTGTTTTCGCATAGTTATTATCTATGCAAGGCAGGACCCGGTACGGGAATGCCTGATCTCTCTCAGGGAGATATGCTGGATTCGTTCCGGGATATGCGGCAAAGCCTGACTGCTACGGCTTATGCCGCATACATAGCAGAACTTTTGGATCGACTGACGCAGGAAAGGGAGCCGAATCCCTATTTGTTTCAGCTACTTCTTCATACGTTCCGCCATTTGGATGAAGGACGAGATGCTGAGATTCTGTGTCGGATTTTTGAGACCAAGATGCTCATTGTAGCGGGGATCTCCCCGCAACTCACAGCGTGTGCAAACTGTGGCGAACAGCGCGAGCCCTATGCGATCAGTGTGGGGCAGGGCGGCCTGTTGTGCCCAGTTTGCCTGCCTTCCGATCCGTATGCGATGGCAGTTACACCCTCGACCTGGAAGCTGTTACGGCTGTTCCAGGTATTTGATTTGGAACGACTTGGTGACATTGAGGTAAAACCGGCTACACGCAACCAGCTCAAGCATGTACTGCGGAGCTTCATGGACGAGTATCTGGATCTCAGGCTGAAAAGTCGGTCATTTCTGGAGCAACTGGAGCGTATGGAAAGAATGACGCAATCAGATCAGGACTAATTGACATACGAATTTGTTTTCGTTATGATAAGAACCAAACTTGTATACCGAATGTTGCCGTGAAGGAAAAGAGTAGTCGGCCACTGGCTGTGAGTAGCGAATCGGGGATAGTGGGAGCCCGGTCACCATGCTGATGAAGGGCGTTCTGGAGCAATTTGATTGTAAGGTGGGCGAAGAAGTCATTCGCCAAGTAGGGTGGAACCGCGAGAATCCTCTCGTCCCTACACTGTCGCATCAGGCAGTGTAGAGGCGGGAGGTTTTTTTAGTTTCGACTTAAAGCCAAGTTCTAAGTTCTACGAAGTTTAGAGGAGGATCAAGCATGAAAATGACATTTCAAGACATCATTTTGACGCTGCAAAACTTTTGGGCAAAGCAAAACTGTCTCATTGTCCAGCCGTATGACGTTGAAAAAGGGGCGGGTACGCTAAACCCAATGACCTTCCTTCGTTCCATTGGACCTGAGCCGTGGAATGTAGCATATGTGGAGCCTTCCCGTCGCCCGGCAGACGGACGATATGGGGAAAACCCAAACCGTTTGTATCAGCATCACCAGTTCCAAGTAATCATGAAGCCATCGCCGGACAACATTCAGGAGCTGTACCTGGAGAGCTTGCGCGAGCTCGGGATCGAGCCACTGGAGCATGATATTCGATTTGTTGAGGACAACTGGGAGCACCCTGGTCTTGGCGCTTGGGGCTTAGGTTGGGAAGTTTGGCTGGACGGAATGGAGATCACACAGTTCACGTACTTCCAGCAAGTGGGCGGTCTGGAATGTAAACCAGTGGCAGTCGAGCTGACTTACGGACTGGAGCGTTTGGCTTCCTATATTCAGGAAAAAGAAAATGTGTTCGATCTGGAATGGTGCAACGGGTATACGTACGGAGATGTATTCCTGCAACCAGAATACGAGCATTCCAAATACACATTCGAGCTGTCTGATGTCGACATGCTGTTTTCTCTCTACAATACGTATGAGGCGGAAGCAAAGAGACTGATGGCGGAGCGACTGGTTTACCCGGCTTATGACTATGTACTGAAATGCTCCCACACCTTCAACTTGCTGGATGCACGCGGAGCTATCAGTGTGACGGAGCGTACAGGCTACATCGCTCGTGTACGCAATCTGTCTCGTGAAGTAGCACAAACCTACTATAAAGAGCGTGAACGACTCGGTTTCCCGCTTTTGCAAAAAGGCAACGCAGACGCTGCGGATCAAGTGAATCAGGTGAAGGGAGAGGATACAAATGAGTAAGCGCGATCTACTCGTAGAGGTTGGTTTAGAAGAAATGCCTGCTCGTTTTGTCGCACAGGCAGCGGCACAATTCAAGGAAAAAGTAGAAAAGTGGCTGACTGCTGAGCGCGTGCCGTTTGATCAAATTACGGCATTAGAGACACCTCGTCGCTTTGCCCTGTTAATCAATGGATTGGCAGAAAAGCAGCCTGACCGCAATGATGAAGCGAAAGGCCCTGCACGCAAAATCGCACAAGATGAAGCGGGCAACTGGTCCAAGGCAGCACTCGGATTTGCACGAAGCAACAATGTTGAGCCTGACCAACTGTATTATAAAGAAGTAAACGGGATCGAGTATGTTCATGCTCGCAAATCCGAAGCGGGAAAACCAACTACTGTGCTTTTGCCGCAACTGGCTGAAGTAATCACCGGCATGAGCTTCCCGAAAAATATGCGCTGGGGCGCACGCGATTTGAAATACGTTCGTCCGATTCGTTGGCTGGTTGCTTTGTTCGGCGATGAATTGATCGATCTGGAGATTGCAGGTGTAAAAAGCGGACGTGTTTCGCGTGGACACCGCTTCTTGGGAACAGAGGTTACCTTGAATCACCCAAGCGAATACGTGAGCAAGCTGGCTGAGCAATATGTCATGGTGAAGCCCGACGAGCGCAGAGCAACCATTGTAGAACAAATTCATCGCTTGGAGAAAGAAAATGGCTGGACAATTCCAATGGACGAAGGGCTTCTGGATGAGGTAGTTCATCTTGTAGAATATCCGACTGCTCTTTACGGTACGTTCGAGCAAGAGTTCCTTTCCATTCCACGTGAGGTTTTGGTTACCTCTATGCGTGAACACCAGCGTTATTTCCCTGTTGAAAACGCACAGGGTCAATTGCTGAATCATTTTGTGACAGTACGTAACGGAGACAGCCGCGCTCTGGAAAACGTAGCGAAAGGGAATGAAAAAGTTCTTCGCGCACGTTTGTCTGACGCTCGTTTCTTCTACGTGGAGGACCAAAAACTGTCCATTGAAAGCTGCCTGAAACGCTTGGAGACAATCGTTTACCATGAAGAGCTGGGAACAATCGGTGATAAAGTTCGCCGTGTACGCAAAACAGCTGCGCAAATAGCAAGCAAGCTAGGCGTGAGCGCGGAAGAAACCAAGCAAGTCGACCGCATTGCAGAAATCGCAAAATTCGACCTCGTGACCAACATGGTAGGGGAGTTCCCTGAACTGCAAGGGATCATGGGTGAAGATTACGCGCGCAAAGCGGGTGAGTCCGACGTCGTCGCAAGTGGCGTATTCGAGCATTACCTCCCGCGGTTTGCAGGGGACAAAATGCCTGCTTCGGCTCAAGGTGCGATCGTCAGTCTGGCTGACAAGATGGACACGATCGTAGGCTGCTTCTCGATCGGTATTGTGCCTACTGGCTCACAGGACCCGTATGGTCTGCGCCGTATGGCAGCGGGGATCGTTACAATTTTGGTGGAGCGCGATTGGCAAATTTCTCTTGCCGATCTGTGGGATGCCGCGATGGAAGGCTATGTAGCCCAAGGCGTAAACAAGAGAGCCGCAGAAGACGTGAAAAAAGACCTCGTAGACTTCTTCGCACTCCGTCTGAAAAATGTCTTGCAGGATCATGGCGTTCGTTACGATGTCATCGACGCCGTTCTTGCTGCCGACCTGACATTGGTTCCAGAGGTGCTGGCAAAAGCAAAAGCACTGATGGGGGCGGTACAAACAGAAGAATTCAAGCTGATTGTGGAGCAGTTTAACCGGGTGAACAATCTGGCGCAAAAAGCGGAAGCAGACCAAGTCAGCGAAGCTTTGTTCGCAGAAGATGTGGAGCGGGCCTTGTATCAGGCATTCCAAGCTGTTCAGAAGGATGTAGAGGGTCTGAAGGATCAAGAGAAGGTGCTCGCAACCTTGTCAACCTTGCGCCAGCCGATTAACGCATTCTTTGATAAAGTCATGGTCATGGCCGAAGATCAGGCTGTTCGTGCGAATCGTCTTGGACTTCTCTTGCAGCTTTCTCGTGTGCTTTATCGCTACGCAGATTTTTCCAAAATTGTTTTCGCCTAAACCAAATAACACTGGTGCCTTCGTCTGAAAATCAGGCGGGGGCACCTTTTTTCCGCGTGAAAGAAGGAATATCCCGTCGAATAGAGTAATACTAGGAAGAGGTAAAGACAGAACCGGGGTGATTGGTCATCGAGCTTACCAAACGACAAGAGCACATCTTACAGATAGTGAAGGATGACGGACCGATAACAGGAGAACATATCGCGGAGCGACTGAATTTGACTCGCGCGACGCTGCGCCCTGATTTATCCATCCTCACGATGTCAGGATATCTAGAAGCCAGACCTCGGGTCGGGTATTTTTATGCCGGCAGACCCGCAAGCTCAGTCATAAGTGAACGGCTTCACAAGCTTCTCGTCAATGACTACAAGGCGGTACCGATCGTGGTATCCGAATCCGCCTCGGCTTACGACGCCATTGTTACCCTCTTTTTGGAGGATGTTGGCACGTTATTCGTCGTCAACCAAAAAGGCTATTTGGCTGGCGTGATCTCACGAAAAGACCTCCTACGGGCTTCTTTAGGCAATAAAACGCTGGAGGATGTGCCGGTCAGCATTATCATGTCTAGGATGCCGAATATCATTACATGCGCACCTGATGAGACCTTGTACGCAGCTGCTAAAAAGCTGATCGATTTTCAGATCGATTCTCTGCCTGTCGTAAGGCCTAGCGAGGAAGATCCGAAGC
Source organism: Brevibacillus sp. BD137 (assembly GCF_041644655.1). Taxonomy (NCBI): domain Bacteria; kingdom Bacillati; phylum Bacillota; class Bacilli; order Caryophanales; family Paenibacillaceae; genus Brevibacillus; species Brevibacillus sp. BD137. The sequence goes on from NZ_JAOTNO010000015.1 coordinate 119,787, forward strand.
AAATGGAGCTGTTGGGGCGCGTCACCAAGACGACGATCGCGAAAGCATTTGTAGAATTGGGTAGCGAACCGAAAGTGTAGGAGGAGAAGCGATGCAAGGTAATCAGCGAGGACAGCTCATCTATGTAGTCTCAGACTCCATCGGCGAAACGGCCGAACTTGTCGTTCGCGCAGGAGCTAGTCAGTTTGATCGTTTTTTGTTTGATGTACAAAAGTATCCGTATATAGAAGACAAGGAATCGATTGACGAAATCATTGCTTCGGCAAAAGAATCGCGGGCAATGATCGTTTTCACTCTGGTCATTCCGGAGCTGAATGCGTATATTACACAAAAAGCTGCTCTTCACGGAATTCCGGCTCTTGATGTTATGGGGCCTTTGATGAATACATTGCAGGGCATGTTGAAAGAGCCACCAACCGGAAAGCCGGGTTTGGTACGCCGACTGGATGAGGAGTATTTCCGCAAAGTAGACGCCATCGAATTTGCTGTCAAATACGACGATGGTCGCGACCCACGTGGTCTGTTGCGAGCAGACGTGGTTTTGATTGGTGTTTCGCGTACTTCCAAGACGCCTCTTTCCATGTATTTGGCTAACAAACGACTTAAGGTTGCCAATGTTCCGCTTGTCCCGGAGGTAGAGCCACCGGAAGAATTGTTCCAACTGCCAGTCGAACGGTGTATTGGGCTTACCATCAATCCGGAGCAACTGAACGGCATTCGGACAGAGCGTCTGAAGGCACTGGGATTGACAGCACAAGCAAATTACGCCAATCTCGAACGGATTGCCGAAGAACTGGCGTATTCGAAGCGCATTATTGAGCGCCTCGGATGTACCGTTATTGATGTTTCCAACAAGGCAGTAGAAGAAACGGCAAACATCATTTTGGAGATGATTCGAAAAAACAATCTCCGGAATGAAAGGAAATAGGCCGAAAGAAGGATTTTGACGTTTTTTGTAGAATTTCAATTAGCTGAGGTACTTATCATACGTGAGTTCTCAGCGTTTATTGCCCGAAGAAATGTGGAAAAGTAGAAAAGAAGAAAAGAAGTTCGATGCAAAGAAGGAAATTGACGAATTTTGACGAACTAAATATTCTCACGTGCGATTCTCCTTATAAAGGTGGAAAGACATGACTGGTCCCACTTCAGATGAATTTGTAAATCAAGTGCGTGCCGCTGTCGACATCGTAGACGTTGTAGGAGAGTACGTTCAACTGAGAAAAAGCGGTCGTGCCTTTCTCGGTCTATGTCCGTTTCACTCTGAAAAGAGCCCTTCCTTCAACGTAAATGCAGAGCGACAGTTTTTTCATTGCTTTGGCTGTGGAGCAGGTGGGGACATCTTTTCCTTTTTAATGAAACTGGAGCAATTGACTTTTCCAGAGGCACTGCACAAATTGGCGGAGCGTGCCGGGATAGCTGTGCCCCAGCCGCAGCAAGTAGAGGAATCACCTGAAAAACGGATGAAGCATGTGATGCAAGAAGCGCATACGTTCGTTTCACGCCTCTACCACTACGTGCTTACGAAAACCCCGTATGGCGCAGAAGCGATGAAGTATCTCGCAAAGCGCGGAATGTCTGAGGCGACAATCGCCGAATACCAAATCGGGTTTGCCCCGGATTCCTGGGATTTCGTGACGCAGCAGTTGACAAAGCGGGGATTTTCACAGGAATTGATGGTGGAAGCAGGGTTATTGGCTAGAAGCGATGCAGGAAAAATCTTTGATCGCTTTCGAGGTCGTATCATGTTTCCGATTCAGGATTCCCAAGGTAACGCCATCGGATTTGGTGGGCGCTTACTGCAAGGATCGAAGCCCAATTCCAATCAAAAGTCTCAACCCAAGTATCTGAATAGCCCGGAAAGCCTTTTGTTCAACAAAAGTGCTACGCTGTTTAATCTTCATCGTGCACGCCCCATCATTAGAAAGAGAAAAGAGGCGCTGTTGTTTGAAGGATATGTCGATGTCATATCGGCATGGCAGGCGGGTTTTACGCAAGGTATTGCCACTTTGGGAACAGCCTTGACGGAGCAGCAGGCCAGAATTCTTCGTCGCAATACAGAGTCAGTCGTACTCTGTTATGACGGAGATGCTGCAGGACAAGAAGCAACGAGCAAAGCGATTCACGTTTTGCAGCAAGCCGGTTTGATCGTTCGAGTAGCTCCACTTCCACAAGGAGTGGACCCGGATGATTACATCCGCCAGCATGGGGCTGAAGCATTTTCCCAGCAGGTATTGTTACAGGCGATGCCAATTACGGCTTTCCGTCTGAAACATTTACGCAGTCAGTTCGTAATAAAAGATGAGACGGACAAAGCTCGCTTAATCGCGAAGGCGGTCGAGATCATCAATGAACTGGGCAGCCCGGTGGAACGGGACATGTATCAACGGCAATTGGCTGAAGAATACTCCCTTACTCTCGGTGATCTCAAATGGGAGTCCAAACGCGCCTACAATCAGCAAAAAAGTGAGCGCCAAAGGGATAAAGTGACGCCAGCATGGAATAATAGTATAAATAATGGCAAAGTTACGCTCGCGAAAACACTGCCACCCGCTTATCACACGGCTGAGCGCATGCTGCTTTACTACATGATGCGGAACGAAGAAATAGCCGCCCGCGTCCAGCAGGAATGCAGTGCCCACTTTCAGGTGGATGAACACGATGCGCTGGCTGCCTACCTGTACGCCTACTATGCAGAGGGAAACCCGGAAGACCCTGGAAAGTTTATACATTACGTGCAAGACGATTTGTTAAAGCAATTAGCCTCGGGATTGGCCATGATGGAGTGCAACAACGACGTATCTGAATTAGAGATCGGTGACTACATCAAACAAGTGAATAACTACCCGAAGCGTGCCGAGTTGGAACGATTGCGCGATGAGCAGCGGAGCTTACACCTCCAAGCGGCCGCAGCGGACAGCGAGGATGCGCGCAAACAACTTGAACTTCAAGCAGCCGTTACAGGGATGAAGATTCTTGAATTGGAAAATGCTTTAAAAGAAGGGTAGCTTCAGATCATTCCCGGGGAAGGAGGGAAAGTAGATGAACAAGCAAAATATTACTTCCGACATGGAAGCAACGTCCATCGAACAAGTGAAGGAACAGTTGGTCGAATTAGGCAAGAAACGCGGCGCATTGTCGTATAAGGAGATTACTGCTCGTCTGGCAGGCTTTGAGCAGGATTCTGATCAAATGGATGAGTTTTTTGAATATCTAGGTGATCAAGGCATTGAGATTAACAACAATGAGAATGAAGATGACGACGATGAAGTCGATCAAATGATCATCAAAGACGAGGACAACGAAGAATTTGATTTTGACGATCTCTCCGTTCCGCCTGGAATTAAGATCAATGACCCTGTACGGATGTATCTGAAGGAAATTGGTCGAGTTCCTCTGCTCTCCGCAGAAGAGGAGATTAAACTGGCGCAGCGAATTGAACAAGGTGATGAGGAAGCCAAAAGACGTCTGGCTGAGGCGAACTTGCGATTGGTAGTATCGATTGCGAAGCGTTATGTAGGACGCGGCATGCTATTCCTCGACTTGATTCAAGAAGGGAACATGGGTCTGATTAAAGCGGTGGAAAAGTTTGACTATCGCAAAGGCTACAAGTTCAGTACGTATGCGACCTGGTGGATTCGCCAAGCGATTACCCGTGCCATTGCAGACCAGGCTAGAACGATCCGGATTCCGGTTCATATGGTGGAAACGATCAATAAATTAATCCGCGTTTCCCGTCAGCTTCTGCAAGAGCTAGGTCGTGAACCTATGCCAGAAGAAATCGCTGAAAAAATGGATCTCACTCCGGAAAAAGTTCGGGAAATCATGAAGATTGCTCAAGAACCAGTATCCCTGGAGACTCCAATTGGGGAAGAAGACGATTCCCACTTAGGTGATTTCATTGAGGATCAGGATGCATTGGAGCCATCTGATGCAGCTGCCTATGAACTTTTGAAAGAACAGTTGGAAGACGTTTTGGATACATTAACAGACCGCGAAGAAAATGTACTGCGTCTGCGTTTCGGGTTAGATGACGGACGTACACGGACGTTAGAAGAAGTAGGCAAAGTGTTTGGTGTAACCCGTGAACGGATTCGTCAGATCGAAGCAAAAGCTCTTCGCAAATTGCGTCATCCGAGTAGAAGTAAACGCTTAAAAGATTTCTTAGAATAACCGATATAAGAAGTATGTGGCCTACGTTAGCCGACGTAGGCTTTTCTTATTCATGAAGGAATACACTTTTTGTCGTAGTTAGGAGGGGCCGCGTTGGACGACCAGCGCAAGCGCACGATCATCGCCGAAATTGAAAACTGGCGGCGCAACCATTTACTGCCTGAACATTACTGCATCTTCTTGTTAAATCTGTATACAGAAGGGGATCGGCCAAATACACCGGCGTCCGCAGGCGGGAATGAGCGAATGGGAACGGCACCGAGTGTGCTGTCAGGAAAAGTCAATTCAACATCATCTGTCACAAACACATATGCACCTAGAACTGTCTCTCCAGTGACGGGGAAAATGGTAGTGGCATGGCTCCTTGGTGCCTTTGTCATTGCTGGTTTGATCTTACTTGCTTTTCATTTTAACCGTTTTCAAACCCCAATGCAAATTACCATCTTTGCCTGTTTCGCACTCGTTTTCTATATTCTGGGACTCGTTTATCGAAGATCGGCCCCGCCATTGACGCATTTATTCCTGGCTTTGTCCTTTGGGATTTTGATCGCGGGAGGCGTTTATTGTATCCAAAAAATGGATGGTGGCTTGCCGTTTATCCTGTTTCATTTAGGCTTTGTTTGCATGTTGCTGTGCATCAGCGCAATTGTTTTCGGCTACGCTTATTTGCTCTATGCAGGGTTACTGGGTTTGGCCATCTTGTATGGCATTACAACCGTTCATCGAGTAGGGATGGACTATACATGGTGGACATCGGAGTTGTACTGGGTACCGCTTGCGTGCTTGCTCACAGGTATGGGCTTCTTGATGAATAAGGCCAATTCGAAATGGGCGGGAGTATTTGCAGTATGTGGACTTGCCTTTTTCTTTGGTGCAGAGATACAGGCTCTGTATATTCCAGCGGCGAAGCGAGATATGATTCAATTGCTGTTGTTCATTAAGGTGTTCATCGCATCCATTTTGTTCTTCTTCACGCGTGGATATTGGTATGCGTGGTTGAGACTGTAGACTATGCGAGACTTCTCGTTCTCCTCTGCCTGCTTATCTGTTACAATTTCAGAAGAGAGCAAACGGGGTGAATAAATGAACAACAATTGGAAAGTTTTAATCGGTATTTTGCTGGCGGCTTTTTTTCTGGGTGGAGAAACAGTAGCCAAATTTATGGGTGTACATACATATAGCATCGGATTCATAGCAGCATCTGTCTCTTTTTTGGGAGCGATTTTATTAGGAGCACGCCGATCATAGGCGTGTTTTTTTTGAGAAATTCCACATGAATCCAAAATCGTGGTGTATAATGGTAAGAGTATTCTGAACAAACGCTCAGTCAAAATTGTGTATTTCTTGATGGTTCTTTACTAAAGCGTTTTCAAGGGGGCAGCGATTATGAACTTCGATTTGACTTCAGAACAACAAATGTTAAAAAAAATGATACGCGAATTTGCTGATGAGGTAGTGGCACCGGAAGCAGATGAACGCGATCAAACTAAACAATTTCCTGTCGGAATATTCAAGCAGATGAGCGAACTGAACTTGATGGGTCTTCCCTTCTCCGAGAAATACGGGGGTGCAGGGGCCGATTCCACGAGTTTTGCAATCGTTGTGGAAGAGCTAAGTCGTGCTTGTGGCTCTACAGGAATCACGTATTCGGCGCATATCTCGTTAGGTGGCGCTCCACTGGCTTTGTTTGGAACTGAAGAGCAAAAGCTGAACTATTTAAGCAAAATTTGTTCTGGCGAAAGCTTTGGTGCGTTTGGATTGACCGAACCAAATGCAGGATCTGACGCAGGTGGTACGAGGACGAATGCGATCTTAGCAGATGGGGAGTGGACGATTAACGGCTCCAAATGCTTCATTACCAATGCCTCCTATGCTTCGTTTCTCGCCTTGACAGCTGTGACTGACAAAGAGCAAGGCTCACGAGGTATTACTGCTTTTATCGTTCCGACAGATACACCTGGCTTTCAGGTGTTGGCGAACTATGAAAAGCTCGGCTTGCACAGCTCCAATACGACGGAGCTCGTTCTTGAAAATGTCCGCGTGCCAGAGGAAAACGTCCTGGGGAAGCGGGGAGAAGGCTTCAAGCAGTTCCTCATTACACTTGATGGTGGGCGAATCGGGATCGGAGCTATGGCAGTAGGAATTGCACAGGCTGCCTATGACAAGGCGTTGCAATACTCCAAGCAGCGTACGGCTTTTGGCAATTCCTTGAGTCATTTTCAAGCGATCCAGCACAAGCTGGCGGATATGGCGATGCAAATAGAGCTGGCGAGAACGATGGTGTATAAAGCAGCGTGGCTGAAAGATCACGGTCGCAAATTTACGAAAGAAGCAGCAATGGCAAAATTGTATGCTTCGGAGATTGCCATGTCTGCTACACATCAGGCTATTCAGATTCACGGTGGGTATGGTTATATGCGGGAGTATCAGGTAGAACGATTTTTCCGCGATGCCCGACTGCTAGAGATCGGCGAGGGGACTTCAGAGATTTTACGTAATGTCATCGCAAGAGAAATCGGGTGCTAGCCTTCCGTATTTGACAACGAAAGAGCATGACTGCCAGTGTAAACTGACAGCCATGGCTCTTTTTTTGTTTATTACTGTTTATTGATCGCCAGATTGTACAGTTGGGAAACCAAATCCACTCGCGATATCGTCCCCTACAGCAGAGTTTGAGCCACCTTTGATGTCATTTCCTTTCGCGCGTTTTTGCAATTCTACACGAACATCTTGAGAGCTCCAAGATGGATTGGATGCCCAGATTTTCGCAGCCAAACCGGAAATGTGTGGAGTTGCCATGGAAGTTCCGCTGATGGAATTATAACCTCCGTTATTCCATGTAGACTGAATAGCGCGTCCTGGTGCTGATACTTCCACATCGCGTTCTTGAATCACGTAGTCTCCCGCTTGCCCGCTCTTGCCACGAGAAGAGAAGTCAGCCACACGGTAGGTTCCGTTTTGTTGAACATTCTCCAACGCTGCTACGGCTACTGCATTCACTAATGCTCCAGGGTAGCCAATGCTATTCACTGTCGGTCCGGAGTTACCAGCCGCAGCGACGACTAATACACCTTTTTGGTTTGCATACGTGATGGCACTTTCCATAAGGGTACTCTTACCGCTGGAGCCAAGAGACATAGAGATGATCGTTTTCACGCCTAATTGAGCGGATTGGTCAGCAGCGTAACGAATAGCATAGGCAATGTCATCCTCATAGCCGGAGCCAGAGTCATCCAGTACTTTATATGCCCATAGCTTTGAATCTGGTGCTACACCATAAATACCTGCGCCATTGCCGCCGTCAGCGAGAACAGTTCCGGCGACGTGTGTTCCATGACCATGCGCATCATTGCAAGCACCAGTAACAACAGGAGAAGAAGATTGCGTGAAATCGTTGCACTGCTCTGCGTTAGCGGTTAGGTCCGGGTGCTGCGTATACACGCCAGTATCCAGGACTGCAACACGAACATCTGCACCGCCAGTTGTAGCGGAGAGGGATTGGTTTTTATAGATTGCTTTAATTCCCCACGGAACGACTGCCGCAGGAGAGACCTCTAGCGCACTTGCTTGATCTTCTTCTATATACTCAGCGATTTTTAATTTTTGCAATACGGTGATTTTTACATTGGGATCGCTTTTCAGTTGGTCAAGTTGATCACTATTTACATCGAGGGTAAAGCCATCTTCACCAAAATCATGGCGTACTTCCAAAGGTCCAGCAAAATAACCGGTTCTCACATCCGAATCTGACTGAATTAATACCCGTTCAGTATCAAATTCATTGAGCGAATCGTTACTTGCTGCCCCCACACCTGTGAAGACACTCATCACTAGCGCCGAAGAGAGTAATCCCATTGCCCACCACTTGCCGGTTCTTTTTTTCAAACTTTTCTCCTCCTTAAACATATTTAGTTTGTGTAGTTCATGATGTTCATGGCGTTAATATACATATCTGTAAAAATTTTGTAAATATTTATTTATTAAAATAAAGTTCACAATTCAGTGAAAATTAAATCAAATTGCATAAAATACGATAAAACAACGCCGTATTTAAAAATTTTGCTTGTTATTCCGAACATTACATCCACGTAATGGCAACCTGTAAGCCTCTCGACAACTACCCAAGGGTCCCCCTTAATGACCTTGTCCCTGCTAGGTGCAACAGTGAGGATTTTGTCGTTCTTTGCTGATTATCTGTTAGGGAATTTGCATTTCGCAATTGCTGCCAAATAGGGTAGAATAGAGGCAACGGAAGGTGAATATACAGATGACATCAGTATCAATATCCAAGCGGCTACAAACGATTGCCCGCTATTGTCCAGAAGGAGCCCGCGTCGCCGACATCGGGTCGGATCATGCGTTGTTGGCTTCTTATTTGCTTGTAAAAGGAATTGCTTCTTTCGTGATCGCAGGCGAATTGAATGAAGGGCCTTTTCAAGCGGCAAAAAAACAAATACATACATTGCAGGTAAAAGATCGCGCTTCGGTACGTAAAGGAAACGGGCTCGCGGTATTACAACCTGGGGAAGCAGATGTGATCTGCATTGCTGGGATGGGCGGACAATTGATCGTTTCCATTTTGGAAGCAGGAAAAGACAAACTGGAAGGTGTGCAACGCCTAATTCTGCAACCAAACGTAGGGGAAGAAGCGGTTCGCCTGTGGATGATAGAGAATGGTTGGCAGTTAATCGCGGAATCCATATTGCAAGAAGACGGCGTGATTTATGAGATTCTCGTCGCAGAACGGGGCAATCCTACCTTGCCTTATGAGGGCAAAGATCGTACGCAGCAAGAGCTTCTGCGCATGGGCCCATTTCTTTGGGTGGAAAAATCAGAGGTATTACAAGAGAAGTGGCTACATGAGCATGAAAAATGGCAAAAGATCATCGTTCAATTAAAGCGTTCGGACAAGCCGGAAGCAGCAGAACGAATCAAAGAAATCGAAGCAGAAGTAAAATGGATCGATGAGGTGATCGCATGCTTGCGCACGGACAAACAGTAATCCAATATGTAGAGCGTCTTGCACCTAAATCGTTGGCGATGGAAGGCGACAAGATTGGCCTTCATGTAGGCAGCTTGCAAAAAAAGGTAAAAAAAGTGATGATCGCACTAGACGTACTAGAATCTGTGGTGGAGGAAGCAATCGCAGAGGGTGTAGACCTGATTGTGGCTCACCATGCCGTTATATATCGACCACTGAAACACCTTAGGACAGATCTCGCCGCAGGACGTGTCTTCGAAAAGCTGATCAAGCATGACATTGCGGTATATACAGCCCATACCAATTTGGATGTTGCGTATGGGGGGATGAACGATTGGCTCGCAGAAGCGGTTGGACTCACTAATGTAGATGTACTGGATGTTCTTTCAAGAGAGGCTTGGAAGAAGCTCGTCGTATTCGTGCCCGCTACTCATAAGGAAGTAGTGTTTTCCGCACTTGCTGAAGCGGGGGCAGGGCATGTAGGCAACTATAGCCATTGTTCTTTTCAGACAGAAGGCACCGGAACCTTTTTACCAGGGGAAGGAACGAATCCCTATATCGGTTCGACAGGTCAATTGGAAAGAGCAGAGGAAGTTCGGATCGAGATGATTGTTCCTTCGTCCAGGCAATCGGCTGTAGTCAAAGCAATGCTTGCTGCCCATCCCTACGAAGAAGTCGCCTATGACATCATTCCTTTGGAGCAGTCCGGAACTGTATACGGAATTGGGCGAATCGGTACTCTGCCTGCACCACTGACGCTCCGAGAGTTTGCTTTGCTCGTCAAAGAACGATTTTCCCTCCACGGTCTACGCGTAGTTGGTGACCTGGATGCGACAGTCAAAAAAGTAGCGGTAGTAGGTGGAGACGGAAGCTCCTTTGTTTCTAAAGCCATTTTTAAAGGCGCGGATGTTTATTTAACAGGAGACATTGGTTATCACACCGCACACGATGCGCAAGCAGAAGGCTTGTCGATCGTAGATGCTGGTCACAATATCGAAAAAATCATGAAGGAAAAGCTGGCGACTATCTTGCTTGAACAATTGCAAGCAAATGGTTACGAAACAGAGGTTATTCATTCGCGTGTGCACACAGATCCGTTCCAGTTTGTTTAAGACGTAGCAGGACCAACCTTTTGTTGCCTGCCAGATGAAGTGTAGGAGGATTTTATGTGCAAAAACTAATCCGGACAATTTCTTGTGGATTACTGACATTAAGCTTACTCACCCCCGGCGTCGCTTCAGCGGCTGGGGGCTTATTGCCATACAATGACATCAGCAAGCACTGGGCGAGAAATGCAATCATTCAAGGCGTGCAGCTCGGTTTGTTTGAGGCTGGTCCAAATGTTCCGAAGTTTTACCCAAATCGTGACATGACACGTGCGGAATTTCTCGTCATGATCGATCGGCTTTATTACGGGGGGCAGTATCAGATCTATCCGCTTACTTTCTTATCCGAGCATTCGGAGTGGGCGAGGGCAGAAGGCTTTCAGGAACCGTATTTGCCGTATAAAGATGTTGACCGTCTGACGTGGATGTACAAACCAACGCTGCGCATCTCCACGATCTTGGATAGACTGTACGGCCCAAATGCGATTCAGTACATTTTTCCTGGTGAGATGATGAAGCCGAATCAGCCGATCACCAAAGAAGAAGCTGCCAAGATATTGCAAATGTTTACCATGTCTCCAGATAGTAAAAATGCGTGGGAAGAAGTGCGTTCGTGGGGATGGCTAGAGGGAGAAAAAACGGAACGAGTGAAGCGAGGAGATGCTGCGGTCGCAGCTGATCGCATGGTGAATTATTTCCTTCAGGATGGAATCATGCCTCTGCTGGATTACGACGGGAAAAAGTTCCCCATGGTCCCGGATCTCGAAGAGGTATTGCCGTTATTCGCAACCTATGCAGATCCCAAAACAACAGAAGAACAGATTTATGTAGATGCGGCTGCCGCTATTCGCAGTAGAAATGATAGTGAAGAGACATTTGAACAGTTACGCAAGCTGGCGGATGCCTCCTTCCCCAATCAAGTCGGTGTTCACTATTTACTGAGCTGGAATCCTGAAACACCGATTGAAACCAATCTGGAGGAAGCTTTTCTTTCTATCGACGCTTACTTCGAAGACAAAATCATTCTCCCGGAAACACTCGGGCTGTTGAGTGCCAATGTGTACGATATCGCCTTGCAGCTAGGGAACAAGGATCAAAGCCAATACAAAAAAGTGCTTGACCGACTTAGTGCTTATGAACAAAAAGTGAAGCAGGATTCCAAAGAGTGGGAATCGCTCGCTATGTATTTGGGGGCACTGGAAATCAGGAGTGGTCAGGTAGACCTGGCGCTGGCTCGTTACAAGCGATTTGCCGACAGGAGCCCGGAGGCATTGTTGAATACTTCCTACTATTATTTGCAGGAAGGACATATGCAGGAAGCTGAAGAGGTTCTTGCTGCGATGAAACCCAAAGCTTCAGACAGCAGAATGAATCAGCTGCACAAAATGTTGCGTCAAGAGTTTGCCTCTTTAAAAGATCAGCCAGCTATTATTTCTGATTTGGGGTACTCTTTGCGCCAGTTGGACAATGCCGACACCTATCAAGTGAAGGGTGAAGCGGTGTTGAGTGGATTGACGTTCTCATACACGCAGGATGTTAACAAGGAAAAGCAAATAAGCAGAATATCCGGCTTTTATCAATCTCCGCAAAAACTAATATCAGACAAGCTGCTCTCCTATACAGATGGGAAAACAAACACGCAATACTCGTATGATACGGATCGGCAGGCATGGGATAAGAGTAGAACGGACAAAGTTGACTTTTTGCACGAGTGGGTTGGTGCTGTCAAGGTACCCGATCGTGCCAAGGAGCTTCATGCACGCTACTACAAGCAATCATACGGGAAGTACGATGTCATTACGGAGTGGATTCCGGGCTCCATGCTGGTAGAGAAATCAAAGAAGGTTACGCTCGGACAGGGAAAAGTGAAAGAGGTTCCCTTGTTCATGAACAAGTATTATATTGATCGAGCTAGCGACCAAATTGTCAAACATACATGGCGTTATGAAGAAATTTATGAGGGCGACGGATACGTAGCCTATTCGGGTACCGACAATTACGACTTTACAAGCAATGTTGCATTCTCGATACCTGATGATGTTCGAAAAGGGGTGGCGCCATGAAACGAATTAGTCAATGGGCAGTAGCAGCTGTACTGCTACTCACAACTGTTCTTCCTGTACAAGCGGCAGAGTATCCTTTCGAAGAAACAGAAGAAGTATTCCAGCACGTCATGCAGAGCCACTTGAGCAAACCGGTAGCCAAACAATTGGTAAAAGGGGCTCTAGAGGTGGTCAGTGAGCAGGCTAATCAGAAAAAACAGCTTCAATTCAAAGTTTCTGAAGAAGATGACACCTGGGACGAGTTGGAATTGAGGCTTGTAGAATGGCAGAAAAAAGGCGGGTTTGATACGCCGACGATGAACACTTGGGCGATTGATGGAATGCTCTCTACACTCGACGACCCGCACAGCGTATTTTTTACGCAAGATGAATTGCGTTTGTTCCAATCTGACGTTGAGAATCAATTTGTCGGATTTGGTTTTCGTCTCCGGCGGCAAAATGATCATATTATCATCCGTGAAATCGTTCCGAATTCTCCAGCAGCAGCTTCTCCTTTGCAACGAGGCGATCAGTTGATCAAAGTCAATGAGACCTCGCTGGTCGGAAAGACTTTTGAAGAAGCATATGCTTATTTGAGGGGTAACGAAGGGACTGAAGCCGTTCTTACTGTATATCGTCCATCTGACAAACGGGAGCACCAGATAAAGCTGAAGCGTGCCTCGATGACCTTGCCGGAAGCAGAAGGACAGATGTTTACGAAGGGCGCGGTTGGCTATATCAGTCTTGAAACATTCGGATCAGAAGGAGCCATCCAGGTAAGGGATAAGCTTGCTGAACTATCCCGTGTGCAAAAGCCGTTGTCCGGATTGGTGTTAGACCTGCGGGATAATGGCGGGGGATACTTGTCCACAGCGCGGGATATCGCGAGCCTCTTTATGGAAGAAGGCTTGCTCATGTATACCACGAATCGCAATGGGGTAGAGGTAGAGACGTGGGTACGAAATGGGCGGGATATCGGCATTCCAGTGCGAATTTTGGTAAACGGCGGAACCGCTTCTGCATCTGAGCTGTTGTCAGGTGCGCTGCGTGATCATGGCATCGCCAAACTTGTGGGTACCAAGACATTTGGAAAAGGGAGTGCCCAACAAGTAATTCCTTTGTCAGACGGCGACGCACTCAAGCTCACATTGAATGAATATTTTACCCCTAAGCATACTGTGGTGAATCACGTAGGGCTGCAACCGGATATGGTTGTGGAGGATTATGGAGCACAAGTAGTAGAAGCTCTCCATTCATTGAACGTCAATACATGGGAACTGAGTGACGCAGAAGGCGATACCGTCATCAATGGAATTCCTTTCCCTACGGTAGATCCTCTCTTTAAACAAACGCCTCAAGGGCTGCAAATCCGAGCTGCTGTACTTTCGCATTTGCTGGGTGATCCGTCCATCGGCGAAAAAGATTACGTAGTACTTGCTCCGTATTTGAAGAAGTACCCTGCACTAAAACAGCAAACGAAAAATGGTATCAACACTCTCACATTTACTTCGTGAGCATGGTCCCCTGTCGCTTTTTGGCGAGCAGGGGCTTTTTCTTTTTCAGGCGTATACTCGGTCATGCAAAATCGAACACTATCAGGTGCGACTATGACTATTACTATTACGAAGAGAAGGGTGGCAGCCGGATGAAAAAGGTCATATTATTCCTGATCGACTCCATGATGCCTGATGTTCTGGAGCGATGCATTGCTGCCAATAAAGCACCGGCGCTTCGGTTTTTCATGGAGCATAGCCAGTACATACCAGATTGTGTGACCGTTTTCCCTACAATGACGGCTTCGATAGATTGCTCTCTCATTACGGGAGTCTACCCCGATCAGCACAAAGTACCGGGTTTAGTTTGGTATGATGCAGAGCAGAAACAGATGGTGAATTATATTAATGGGGTCGCTTCTATCCGAAAAATAGGCATCTCAAGCTGTGCCGAAAACGTCCTTTTTGATTTGAATGAACGTCATCTGAGCAAGGATGTCAAAACCATTCATGAGGTACTGGAAGAAAACAAACTTGTATCTGGTTCCATCAATGTGATCGCCCATCGCGGACATAAGCAGCATAAAGTGAAAATGCCAACCTTGCTTGATACAATTACATCTTTTTCCCTGCGCGAAAAGGTGAGTGGTCCAACGATCATGAGTATGGGGACACTGGTGAGCCCGGCGTTATTTCGTACCGTCCCCTGGGGCTTCTCTCAATCCGCTTTGGAAGGCTACGGAATTAATGATACTTATGCAATCGATGTGATGATTGAGGTGATTCGCAGTGGTCATCAGCCACATTTTACGCTGGTCTATCTACCAGAGAATGATCATAAACTCCACAAGTCCCCGGAGGATGCCGTACAGCACTTGGCAGATGTGGACAAGCAATTGGCTCGTTTGCTGGATAGCTTCGCATCATGGGAGCAAATGCTGGAGAGAAATGTATGCATTTTGATTAGTGATCATGGGCAGACCGTCATCGGAGAAAGTGAGGACCACAATATTCCGCTGAATCATCTTTTGGCGAATTTTTCGGTCCATGCGCTTGGTACGGATGTGACATCAGAAGTGGAAGTAGTCATTTGCAATAATGAGCGCATGGCCTATTTATATCCAGTGAATGGAACGGATCCACTTTCTATTGTAGAAGCGGTTAGTGTGGAAGAAAGAATTGATTTGATTGCTTGGAAAGAGGGCGCGAAGGTAAAGGTGCGTCGGGGCGGAAAGCAACAGGAAATTTGTTTTTGGCGAAACGGGGAGTATCAAGATGCCTACGGTTCTTCTTGGTCCGTTGAAGGAGATGTTACCGTGCTGGATGTGCAATATGATGGAGAGTGTCTTTCTTTTGATACATATCCGGATGCTTTTTCTCGACTATACGGGGCATTGTTCTCGCAGACCGGTGACGTGGTAGTCGTTACCGCCGCCAAGAGCTATGAATTATTATCGGAATGTGCACCCACGCATTTAGGGGGAGGAAGCCATGGATCCCTGCATAAGCAAGATTCTCTGATTCCGTTAGTGATTGCAGGGGCATCGAAGTTGTTTCCACTCCCAGCAAGACTGGTAGATGTCAAAGACTTTATTCTCCGTGAACTGGGGATTCCGTCAGCCTCAAATCCGCAATGACCGGGACATGATCGGACCAATTGACAGGTAACAGCTCGTAGTGCTCGATATTCCAGTGATGAGAAACAAAAATATAGTCCAGGCGTCGGCGGAAGGAAGGAAGCGTTGGTTTTTTTTCCTGACCTGAGACAAGGGCACAGTCCATCAGGTGTGGAGTAAAGGACACATTACTCGCGTTGAAATCCCCCATTAGGAGTAATGGAGCTTTTGCGTGTTGCTGTATCAATGTAGACATGAGTTGTAGCTGGGCCAGTCTGCTTACTTGATTTAAGCTGCAGTGTGTAACACAAAGTGTAATCGTACGTCCGAATCCTTGGAAGGATGCATACAGGAGGGTTCGTTGTTCTTTTCTGGCTGGTAAAACGATAGCCTCGACATTTTCAAGCGCGTACTTCGATAGTAGCGCATTGCCGTAATACCCATCTCCTATCGAGATCGAAGGGGAAAAGGCCAGGTGATATTGTAATTGATCGGCGATGTAGCTCGCTTGATACCCATACTTCCCGTTTTGATGAACTTCCTGAAGACCGATGATGTCTGGTTGCAAGCCCTTTAAGGTCAGAGTCATTTCGTTCAGCCGGTTTCGCCACCAGAGGTCACGTCCGCTATGAATGTTATAGCTGACTACACGCACCCTTGTTCACTTCCTTTGTTTTGACGTCATTTTTTTAACTTATTTAGTTTTCCCTATTGCATTAGGTTTTAGTCTATGCTATATTAAAAAACGTCGCCTCTGCTTGAGGCACAGATGGTATGAAATGCTCCTTGAAAACCGGAATAGAATTAATCTGTGAAAATAAGCTTGTGTTTTACTTGAAGTCAGATTCATCTTCAAACTTTATTGG
>NZ_JAOTNO010000016.1:0-133797 GCF_041644655.1 Brevibacillus sp. BD137
TCCTTTGATATAAGTGGTGGAGGCTGACGGGATCGAACCGCCGACCCTCTGCTTGTAAGGCAGATGCTCTCCCAGCTGAGCTAAGCCTCCAGAACCCCTGCGATTGCAGGGCGTTTTGCTAGGTGACCCGTAGGGGATTCGAACCCCTGAATGACAGCGTGAAAGGCTGCTGTGTTAAACCGCTTCACCAACGGGCCATTTCTAAGAAAGTGATGGCGGATGGAGTGGGATTTGAACCCACGAGACGGTTCGACACCGCCTACACGATTTCCAATCGTGCTCCTTCGGCCGCTCGGACATCCATCCGTATATTTGAAGTGGATCAAAGTGATCCGCTTGTTTGTCTTTCAGAATTCATATGTTATCATGCATTCATCTGAAACGCAAGAACTTTTTTAAAGAAATTTAAAAAGTTCAATGTGACATAACTTTTCTGCTAGGCACAATAGCCATTGTAGCGCGTGGAGGATGTACTGTCAACGAAAAGTAATGAAAATCTCAACTTTTTTCTCTGTCTCCATCCACAGATGCGAATTACGTATATATCATTACCTGTCAGTAGGGATGTTACTCGCCGAATACCACTCTTTTTGTCGAGTCAGCTCGTATCTACACTAATAACAGAACTCACCATAGAGAAAGCTGAGATGGTATAATTTAACTCGAGACAAGACTGGCGGTGGAAGACCAGGGCACAGCTTCCTGTAAAGGAGGTGATGCTGATGGTCTCGCTCGGCACGCTTTACCTTTTCCTAAAAGTACTGGCAACCTTGCTAAGCCTCTGGTTTAGCAGCAGGAAGCTCTACCGATGGATAAGAAAGTGGCGTAACAAGCGAAAACCCACCGCCTAAGGTTGACCGCCTGACGGTGGGTTCGCTGTTTTTGTAATCATGCGCGCCGTGGGTGTGCCACAGCTACTTGTCTCAGGAGCCTTGCCGCTGCAACGGTATTGGCTCCTTTATTTATATGTCGGATCATCAATATCTCTACCAGTAGTTTAACACCCTTTTATCACTCCATACAACATAGGCAATAATTTACAAGTAGAAAGGATTTGAAATGAATGACCTCGATCCGTCTAGCTACTCCGCAAGACATTCCTGCTGTCTGTACGATTGATGCAATAGTTATTGGTTCAACCAGTCGTTCATCTGAACTTCAAGAAGCCATCGAAAAAGGGCATTGCTATTTGGCGTTAATCGACAAGAATATCGTCGGTTTTGCCATCATTAATCAATCGTTTTTTAAGAACAGCTTTATTCATCTACTCATTGTTCACCCTCACTATCAGAACCGAGGTGTTGGCAAGGAGATGATGCGCTATTTGGAAACGATCTCCCCTACGGAGAAATTGTTCACTTCTACTAACCTTTCCAACGAAAAAATGCAACGCCTCTGCCTTAAGCTCGGATACGTTCACTGCGGAACCCTGACTCACCTAGATCCAGATGATCCTGAAATGTTTTTCTGCAAATACGTGCGCGCCAGTCGCTATGATTGATTCCGCTCGTAGATCAGACGTAGTCCTTTTAGCGTAAGATTCTGATCCACGACATGGATACAAGAGGTCTCATTCGCAAAAAGAGAGGCAAGCCCTCCCGTAGCAACTACGGTAGGCTGCGTACCGTATTCATCCATAATTCTGCGTACAATGCCTTCGACCTGTCCGACGAACCCATAGAAAATGCCGGCCTGCATCGCCGCTATCGTATTGCGCCCGACTACACTTGCAGGCTTGGTGATTTCGATTCGCGGCAGCTTGGCAGCACGGGTAAAGAGTGCCTCGGTCGATATCCCAATACCGGGAGCAATTGCACCACCCCAATACTGCGCCCGCTCATCCACATAGCAAAAGGTCGTCGCCGTACCGAAATCGACAACAATAAGTGGTGCGCCATAATGATGAATCGCAGCAACTGCGTTCACGATTCGATCGGAGCCTACCTCTCGCGGATACTCATACTTGATGTTCAGTCCCGTCTTGATACCCGGTCCGATAATCAGTGCTTTTTGTTGCATGTACTTCCCGCACATACGTTCAATCGTGAGGTTTAAAGGTGGCACGACAGACGAGATAATGACTCCTCTCACCTGTTCAAAGCCAAGCCCCACGCTACCAAACAAGCTTTTGACGAGCATGCCGTACTCGTCTTCCGTTTTGTTACGATCCGTGGACACTCTCCAATGGTGTTGGAGCTCGTCGCCTTCATACAAGCCCAACACAATATTGGAGTTGCCTATATCGATCACCAATAACATCGTGGTCGCTCCTTACCGCTTGCGCGTATTCAGATCGAGGCTGATATCAAACGCTCTGACAGAATGAGTCAGCGCCCCTACCGAAATAATATCTACGCCTGTTTTTGCAATGTCACCAATCGTCTCCAGACTCACACCGCCAGATGCCTCGACAACGGCCCGTCCATTGATAAACTGCACGGCTTCCACCATTTGATCAAGGGACATATTGTCGAGCATGATCGTATCGGCACCTGCTGCCAATGCTTCCTGAACCTGTTCGAATGATTCGGCCTCTACCTCTACTGTCATCGTATGGGGAATAACCGCGCGTGCCGCTGCAACAGCTTGTGCGATACCGCCCGCTCCTTTGATATGATTGTCCTTGATCATCACGGCATCATACAAGGCAAAACGGTGATTGTAGCCTCCCCCGACTCGAACTGCGTACTTTTCCAAAGCCCTAAGGCCTGGCGTAGTCTTTCTCGTATCGACAACTCGTGCCTTCGTCCCTGCGACGGCCGTTGCGTATTCACTCGTTTTCGTGGCAATCCCAGACAAACGTTGCATTAAATTAAGGGCGAGTCGTTCTCCGCTCAAAATTGAACGAACTGAGCCGCTGACTTCGGCGATCTGCTGACCAACCTCCACTCGTGCTCCTTCTTCTACTTTTGCCTCAAAAACGAGGGTAGAATCAACCGTGGCAAATACTTGCTCCGCAATCGGCAAGCCTGCCACGATTCCCGCTTCCTTCGCATATAAAATGCCGACACCCTGTTCCGATTCAGGAATCGTGCTCATCGTCGTCACATCACCAAATCCCACGTCTTCCTGTAGCCATTCCTCTATTTTTCGCTGAAGCTCCCTTTTATTCCACATCATGCTTCTCACACTCCTCTTGGACACCATCTTCTACAGACTGGATCAAATGCTTGCGCCAGACCAAGTCGTCTTTATTCGGAAAATCAGTACGATAATGCCCACCTCTGCTTTCTTCCCGCAAAAGTGCCGCTCTCGTTGTCAGGACGGCAGCATTCAACAGATTGAAGAATTCAAACGTTTCCAGGCTCTTAGGCTCGTACTGGTAGTATTGCTCCATTCGCGCAAGCTCTGCTAGTGCTTTCGTTAATCCCTTATCGTCACGCTTCACACTAACATGCCGCAGCATGAGCTTTTGCATTTTCAATCGTTGTTCACGTGTATTGAACGTTTGGGGCAGTTTTTGCTTGGAAACAACCTCGAAGGGATGAATGCTCGGCAAATCAGCCAGCTGCTTGATCCGCTCCGCGATCCGGTGACCGAATACAACCGCTTCCGATAACGAGTTGCTGGCCAGTCGATTCGCCCCATGTACCCCTGTGCAGGAAGCTTCCCCACATGCAAAAAGCCGGCTCGTCGATGTCTCCCCGTTCAAGTCAGTCTGGACCCCACCCATAATATAATGGCAGGCAGGAGCTACTGGAATCCAATCTGTCACCATATTGAGCCCGTATTGTAAGCAAAAATGATAAATCGTCGGAAAACGCCGCTTAATAAGCTCCTCCGATTCGTGGGTAATGTCGAGATACACGAACGTAGACTTCGTCTGTTCCATCTCAGAGACAATCGCCCTGGCAACAATATCACGCGGCGCGAGCTCTTTTTGCGGATGGTACTTTTCCATGAAGCGATCACCATTGCTGTTACGCAAAATGGCACCCTCCCCACGAACGGCTTCCGAAATCAAAAAGCGCGGGGCTCCCGGATAGTAAAGCGCAGTCGGATGAAACTGAATAAATTCCACATCTTTTATGCGAGCACCCGCCCGATATGCGATGCCGATCCCATCTGCGGTAGCGATTTGCGGATTCGTTGTGTAACGGTAAAGCTGACCCGCACCTCCTGTAGCAAGCACTGTTGCTTTGGCTTCCAGGAAAAACAGTTCGCCATCCGGCTTTCGTACGAGGGCACCCATGCATTCGCCATCCTGCGTGATGACATCCACTGCAAAATGATATTCCAAAACCTGAATGTTTGGCTGCTCCATCACACGCTTGGACAAAGCGCGGACGATCTCTGCCCCAGTGGCATCTCCGTTCGCATGCAAAATTCGTCGTTTGCTATGCGCGCCTTCCTGTGTCAGCTCATACTCCCCTTGTTCATCGCGGTCAAATTCCGTTCCATATGCAATCAGTTCATGCAAGCGATCAGGACCTTCATGCACCAGTACTTCCACAGCGTTATACGAGCAAAGACCTGCTCCAGCGATTAACGTATCCTGTCGATGAAGGGCGGGAGAATCAGATTGGGCTGTTACAGCAGCGATTCCTCCCTGAGCCCAGCGTGTGTTACTATCATCGAGTCCCTTCTTGCTGATCAACACCACATCCGCATACTCACTCGTTTGCAACGCCGTATACAACCCAGCAATCCCTGCGCCAATAACAGCTACATCTGCCCTCATCCGAGGTAAGGTGTGCAAATCAAAGTCCACAATATAACGGGGAATCATGACTGTGTCCCTTCTCTCTTGTAACTGATGATTTTCCACCCATTATAGCAAATACACGCTTGAAGGAGATGCAAAAAAAGAGCACCCGCAAAAGCGAGCACTCCCCTCTATCCGATTAATTCGAATGCGTTACACATTCTTTACACGTGCCATATACCTCGAACTTGTGCCCCGTCACCTGAAACTCTTCCGGTACCGCGGAAATGATATTCATCGGACATCCTGGCAAAGAAGAAGTCTTTCCACATTCCGTACAAATCACATGGTGATGATGGTGTCCATCTGTCGAACAGGCCAAACGGAATCTGCCTTCCCCATCCAACTCCGTCTCCTCCAGAATCCCCAGCTCAACAAAAGTGGAAATGTTGCGATAGACGGTATCGAAGCTGAGTGTTGGATACTGCTCCTTGATTCGTTCCATAATATCCTTGGCAGACAGGTGTATCGCTTCTCGGTTGCGCAGATTCGAATCATCTCCTCCCGCTTGCCGGTATACTTGAAACCATGTTCTTTCAATATTTGCAGCGCTTCTTCTACTTTCATCGACAAACACTCCTTCCTTTTGTCATAACTGGAAAACTCTTATCGGAAAGCGACCCGCAGCTTTTTTACACCCAATACAACCAGCATAACCAGTACTGCCATCAGTACAATTGTACCACCAGATGCCCAATCAAGGAGATAGGCAAAATACAAACCGCTCAGCACGGAAAACTCCGCGAACAAAATCGACAAGAAAATCGTTTGACGAAAGCTTTTTGCGATTTGCAGACTAGCCGCTACCGGAAGCGTAATCAGCGCCGAGATTAACAGGACACCGACAATACGCATGGAAGCCGCAATCGTCAGAGCGACAAGCACCATAAACAACAGGTTAATCGAACGCCTTGCCACGCCGGAGACGCGAGCGAATTCCTCGTCAAAAGAAACCGCGAAAAGCTCCTTGTAAATCAACACGACTGTCCCTAAAACGACAACTGCCACACCAATCAGTGCATACAGGTCTTCGATGGACACCGTCACGATTTTTCCGAACAAGTACGAATACAAATCTGCATTAAAACCGTCTGCGATACTGATCAATACCGTAAACAGCCCAAGCCCCGCAGATAAAATAATCGGAATCGCCAAATCCTGATACGCTTTGTACACCTTACGCAACCGCTCAATGAACAACGAACCGATCACCGCAAACAACATCCCGAAAAACAGCGGATTGACGAGGGAGAAAAAGGCGACCTTTTTGGAAATGAGCATCCCGGCAGCTACACCAGACAGTGTGACGTGTGACAAGCCATCTGCCATCATCGACAAGCGACGAACAATGAGAAACGTGCCCAAAATAGGGCAAATCAGACCAATTAAAATCCCTGAAAACAGGGTATACCGCAAAAAGTCATACTGCCACCAATCAGCAAGCATGTGTATATTCCTTCTTTCTTACCTATTTACAAAGCTTAATGATGATGAGACAGCAGTCTGACCGAATCACCGTACATACTTTGCAAGATTTTGTCTTGGTTGTGCTCAAAATCGTGCGCTGTTCCGTGGAAGTGAATTTTCTTCTGCACACAAGCCACCTTGGTCACCCATTGAGACATGACTCCCACATCGTGGCTGACGATCATCATCGTCAATCCGTTCTCTTCCTTCAGCGAACGAAGCAAGCTGTAAAATTGATCGATCGATTCCTGATCGACCCCGACTGTTGGCTCATCGAGGATCAACAGCTCCGGTTCAGCTACGAGAGCTCGCGCTATGAATACGCGCTGCAATTGCCCACCGGACAAGTTGCCTATTCGTTGATCCAGCTTTTCCAGCAAGCCTACACGCTCCACCGCAGCCCGAACATTCTCATGATGCTGTTTCGTCAGTCTGCGAAAAAGGCCCACTTTGCCGACCAATCCAGAAGACACGACTTCTCGGACTGTCGCCGGAAACCCACCAGCTCCATGCGCGACCTGCTGAGCGACGTATCCAATGCGATTCCATTCACGAAACTTGGATAGTGGTTGCCCGAAGAGCTCCACTGTCCCTTTGTTTGGCGTCAACAGACCCAAAATCAGCTTCATCAGCGTAGATTTTCCTGATCCGTTCGGCCCGACGATGCCCACAAAGTCTCCGCGTTCCAGTGTGAATTCAACCTCATCGAGAACCTGTTTGTCTTCATATTGAAAGGAGACGCCTGTGAGCTTAATAACTGGCACCTCTTGTTTATGTGGTTCCATGAAATATCCATCCCTTAAATCGGATTTGTTCTTATTTGATTCCCTTCATCGTACTACGATTTTGCCCGAACCACAAGCATCCTACTAACGAAAAAATGCCGCCTGGCAAGCGACATCTTTTCGAGAGAAAGCTTATTGGAGTGCAGTCTTCAATGTGTTCATATTGTCGCGCATGATAGACAAGTAATCACGCCCCGCCTTTACATCGTCTTCCGTCAAACCTTCCAACGGATTAAGCGTAGCCGTCTTCACGCCAGCTTCCTTCGCAATCACTTCCGCTACCTTCGGAGAAACCAATGTCTCGAACAGCACATAAGAAATGTTATGTTCCTTTACATGCTCCACCAAGCTCTTCAACTCTGTTGTGGATGGCTCATCAGAAGGATTGACCCCAGAGATCGCTACTTGCTCCAGCCCGTATCGTTTTGCGAGATAGCTGAATGCGCTATGAGAAACCATGAATTCTTTCTTCGGGGCTTGCGTAACCATATCTTTAAAATCTTTATCCAGCTGTTCCAGGTCTGTTGCTAATTGTGTGTAGTTCTTTTCGTAATCAGCAGCGTGCGCCTGATCCTTTTGCACGAGCGTATTTTTGACCTTCTCCGCCTGTGCCTTCAGTTGCATCGGATCGAGCCATACATGAGGGTCCAGATCCCCGTGGTCATGACCTGCCTCTTCTGCGTGGCCTTCTCCTTCATGCTCATGCTCAGCTGCACGAATCATTTCGAGACCTTCCGTCGCATTTACGATCGTTGTCCTGTTTTTGTCGAGGTTAGTTACAGCCTTCTCTACCCACAGCTCCAAACCACTGCCGTTATAAGCGAAGATATCTGCTCCGGAAAGAGCGACTATGTCTTTTGCGGTTGGTTCGTAGTCGTGAGGCTCTACGCCAGCGGGAACCAGATTCGTTACCTCCACGTGTTCACCACCGATTCGCTTCGCTACATATTCCAATGGATAAATCGTCGTGTATACTTTTGGCTTCCCTGACGCGTCATTGCCAGCTTGCGGAGTCCCAGCCGTTTCGTTTGCTGCTCCACATCCAACCAACCCCACTGCCGTAATGAAACTGAGGGCTGCTAACATCGCTCTTTTCATCTATACTTCCTCCTACTCCAATTCAAAATGATTCCGATTTAGGTTCTTGTCGTTTTTCATTATACGGAGAGGAGTCCAAAAAGTAAATAGGATTTATTCCGATTTAAACATCATACGTACACATCTTCTCTTCCAGCTTCACAATTTCTCCATCTCATTATGATAAAATAATTGGCAGGAGGTATGTCCACGATGAAACGTAAATCATGGTTAGCCATTACTTTTATCACCGCAGCTCTGCTTACTGGCTGTGGCTCTACTGATCAAGCTGAACAGAATCATAGCGATCACACGCAGCACGCCCCCAATGGAGATTTGCAAGAATTGACTGCTTCCGCTGATCAGCTACCAAAATTTTTAGACAACCAAGACCCTGTCATTATCGATTCCTACAAAGTTGCCGCCGCAAATCGTGAGCTGCTCAAATCCATTCCATGCTATTGTGGTTGTGATGAAAGTGCTGGACACGGGCATAATGGCAACTGCTTCATCAAAGAAGAAAAGTCTGATGGCTCCATTGTCTGGGATGACCACGGTACTCGCTGCGGTGTATGCATGGAAATCGCTGTTATTTCCGGCAAGCTGAAAGCAGAAGGCAAATCTACAAAAGAAATTCGTACCTACATAGACCAAACCTACGGGCAAGGCTACGGAAAACCAACTCCTACCCCGATGCCTTCCTAAACACAGATAACAAGACTTCCCGACGAGGAGGTCTTTCTTTTTTCCCTTTTATGGAATAGAATGATTGCCGCTAAGCCTAAAAAGCTTGTTATACTGAGCTACCTCGCTATGGTTTTCACGTGTGTCTGTGGGATGGTTTACCTGTTCGCTAAATCTTGTTTGCTCCATGCCATCAGACGAGTAAAAGATGTATACGGCTCCTTGCTGTTATCCGATATGATTGTACTCGTCCTGAACATTTACCGACGAAAAAACATCCAGCCCTTAACCAAAGCTTCCTAATAAAAAAAGGGAGTAAAGCCCCTGCGCTCTACTCCCTTTTTGCATTTAATCAGACTGCCCCTTAAGCAGGCGCTACCGCAAGCATACGCTCCAAGGAAGCACGTGCTGCATCAGCAACATCCTCTGGCACAAAAATCTCCGGCTTCATATTCTCCAGCGCCTCCACGCACTTCTTCAGGTTGTTCACCTTCATATTCGGGCAAACGAGGTACTTGGAAGCGAAAATGAACGTTTTGTCCGGGCTGTCCTTTTCCAGCATGTAGCGTGTGCCGTCTTCCGTTCCAATGATAAACTCCTTGTGCGAAGACTCACGGCAGTATTTCAAAATTCCGGTCGTGGAACCAACGTAGTCAGCCAGGGATACCACTTCTGGGCGGCACTCCGGATGAACGACAACCACAGCCTCTGGGTGCTGCTGCTTCAACGTCATGATGTCTTCTACAGACAGTTGGTCATGCGTATTGCAGTATCCTTCCCAAATAATCATTTTTTTGTCCGTGAATTGGGATACATAGTGGCCGAGGTTTTTGTCCGGCACCCAAATGATCTCATCGCCGTCGATCGACTCGATCACGCGCTTCGCGTTGGACGACGTACAGCAGATGTAGGTTTCGGCTTTAACATCCGCAGAAGTATTGATGTAAGCCACTACCTTTGCATTTGGATGCTGTGCTTTGAGCTTGCGTAGTCCGTCTACGTTCACCATGTCCGCCATCGGACAGCCAGCCCGTTCATCGGGAATAATGACGGTCTTCTGGGGATTGAGAATTTTTGCACTTTCTCCCATAAAATGAACCCCACAGAACAAAATCACATCGGCATCCGTTTCTTTTGCTTTCTGTGCCAATCCAAAGGAATCGCCAATGAAGTCAGCGACCTCCTGAATCTCGGGACGTTGGTAAAAGTGAGCAAGAATGATGGCATTACGCTCTTTCTTCAGCTGCAGCAGTCGTTCACGTAACTCAGCGTTGCGCTGGGCTTTTTTTTCTAACGCTAAAGCGTCCATGGAAAAAATCCCCCTACGGTGGTGTCATAATTTACGGTCATTGTAAGCGTATAACCTCCCCTTGTCAACGTGGTACATTTTGAACAAAAAAAGCACAAACCGGCCTGTACAGACGCAGCTTCTGCTTTTTCATTCTCTTACTCGCCTTTTTCTCCGAGAACGCGCTCCCGAATAAAGCGGGCTACGCCTTCCTCATTATGGTGTGGGGCGATATATTTGGCTACCTGCTTGATCTCGTCAGAAGCGTTTTCCATTGCGACGGAATATCCTGCGCCTGTTAACGCCTCACGATCGTTTTCGGCATCGCCAAATGCCATCACTTTCTCCGGGGAGATTCCCCATTTCTCACAAAAGTATTGAAGCCCTTCCCATTTGGAAACCCCTTGAGGAATTACTTCGACATTCTGCTTGCCGGATGAAGTGATAGTCACTTGCTCGCTCCAAGGCTTTAGCTGCTCTTTCACCCACTCCAGACGATCCGGGTCTTGATGCCAGACGAAGAACTTGACGATTTCTACTTCCCCTGACTCTACTTTTTCCAGTACTTCTGCCAAAGGCTCTACGCGCGCGAGCCTGTAGTAAGGAAAATTCAAGATCGAGAACCCTTCTACAGATGCGTCCTCACTCATGGTCGCTTCCAAACGTTCACGGTCTTCTTTGATCATCCAGCGATTGCTATTCGTATCATGAAGCTCATAATAAATCGTTTCTTGTCTCAGTGCATGGATCGCACCGATTACCATCTTAGTGGGAAGGAGCCATTGACGGACCAGCGTGCCATCCGCCTCGAAAACAGTGCCGCCATTGCTACAGACATAGCCGTCAAAAGGAAAGGAATCAATCGGAATTTGAGCGGAGCCATACATCCTACCCGTAGACAAAACGAGTTTGCAGCCTTGCTGTTGTAATTGGCGAAGTGCTTCTTTCGTTCCTTCTGTCAGCTTTGAATCGTGAGTCAGTAAGGTTCCATCCATGTCAAATGCAGCCATGCCTGGTGTAAGCAACATATCCAATCCCTCTCATTCGCTTTGGATTTACCATAAGTCACTATAGTGGAGGAGAAGAAAAAGCACAGTTCTCTTCGACACTGACACGCCAACAGGGGGGATTCACTGGCCGTCTCCACTTAAAAAAGGGGACCGTCGAGCCAAAGCCACCCTACGGGCGGATGCTTCTCAAGGAAGAAGTGTTCGACAAGCGTGGTCCCCTTTTTTAAGTTCCGACTAGGTAGGCGTTGTCAAGGTCTACGAGCCCTGTGCTTTTTCTTCTCACTAGCTTTATTGGTTCATCTTAGGAGCTAAACACCCATAGTATTTATAGCAAAAAAGGGCACCTGAGGCGCCCCTTATTGTTTCGGTTCTTCGTTTGTATCTTCTTGCTTTGGTTCTTCTTTTACTTCTTCTTTTACTTCTTCCAGCTTCGGTTGAATGTTCACGACCACATCTTTATTTACATCTGGATCGTTATCCATTTTACCTGTTTCGATCAATTGCTTGATCTGCTCAGCATCGAGAGTCTCTACTCGGAGCAGTGTGTTTGCAATCAGATCGAGCTGATCACGGTGCTTCGTCAGCAATTCTGTACATTTTGCGTAGCACTCGTGGATAATATTTTGCATTTCCTGATCGATTTCGTATGCAATCTGATCGGAGTAGTTACGCTCATTGCCATAGTCACGGCCCAGGAATACCTGCCCTTGACTCTTACCGAACTGCATAGGACCGAGCTTGCTCATTCCGTATTCGGTAATCATGCTGCGAGCGATAGCAGTCGCGCGTTGGAAGTCATTATGCGCCCCGGTACTAATATCCCCGAGCACCAATTCTTCCGCAACACGTCCACCCAACAGACCGACGATTTTGTCGAGCAGGTCCGTTTTGGTAGCAAAGAAACGGTCTTCTTTCGGCAGCATCACTGTGTATCCGCCAGCTTGGCCGCGCGGAATGATTGTTACCTTATGTACCATTTCTGCATTTCTCAGGTGGTATCCGATGATCGTATGACCTGCTTCGTGGAAGGCAACCAGGCGTCGTTCGTCTTCGCTCACTACGCGAGACTTCTTCGCTGGACCCGCAATCACGCGGTCAATCGCTTCATCTACCTCAGTCATGTTGATTTGCTTTTTGTTTCTGCGGGCAGTCAAGAGAGCTGCTTCATTCAACAAGTTCTCCAAATCTGCGCCCGTGAAGCCCGATGTACCGCGAGCAATCACGTCCAGCTTCACGTCTTCACCAATCGGCTTGTTACGGGCATGAACCTTGAGCACCGCTTCACGGCCTTTGATATCAGGACGATCAACTGTAATTTGACGGTCAAAACGTCCCGGACGCAAGAGAGCTGGGTCGAGAATGTCAGGTCGGTTGGTCGCAGCGATCATGATGATCCCTTCGTTTCCACCAAAACCGTCCATCTCTACGAGCAACTGGTTGAGAGTTTGCTCGCGTTCGTCGTGTCCGCCGCCGAGTCCAGCTCCGCGTTGACGACCCACGGCGTCAATCTCGTCAATAAAGATAATGCAAGGAGCATTTTTCTTCGCATTTTCGAACAGGTCACGTACGCGGGATGCACCTACCCCAACGAACATTTCCACGAAGTCAGAACCGGAGATGCTGAAGAATGGCACACCAGCTTCGCCTGCAACAGCACGCGCGAGCAAGGTTTTACCTGTACCCGGAGGACCTACGAGCAGTACCCCTTTTGGAATACGAGCACCAACTGCATTGAACTTGCGGTTGTCTTTCAGGAAGTCAACGACTTCCTCCAGCTCAGCCTTTTCTTCGTCCGCTCCTGCTACGTCGTCAAAAGTAACGCGTTTCTTTTCTTCGTTGTAAAGCTTCGCGCGGCTTTTACCGAAGTTCATTACTCGGCTTCCGCCACCTTGGGCATTGTTCAGAAGAAAGAAAAACAGGATGAAGATGATGACAAAAGGAATGATAGAGGTCAAGAACGTGAGCCAAATGCTGTTACCCTCGGCAGGATTAACAACTACATTCTTCATCTTTTGTGCATCAATTTTCTCTTCGACTAGCTTAATAATATCTGAGTCATACAAAAAAACATTGGTGAAAAATTTGTTGCTTTCCTGTCCCGGAATAGCTTTAGCCAACGTACCCTCTACTCTGTAAGTACCATTTTCAGGTCGAATAGACAAATCGGTGATGTTGTCAGCTTTTAGCTGTACCCGGAATTCCTGATATGTAAGTTTCCCAACCTTATCAGTACCGGAGAGGATGAAATTCACGATCCCGACCGTGACAAGAAAAATCAGTAGGTAGAACCCGGTATTACGAAAAAAGCGATTCATTCCTTACCTCCTCTCACGAACAGACACTTTTCACATTTTATCATAGAAAGCACGGTCTCCACAACAAACCTACTTTGTGTAGACCTCAGGTTTCAATACGCCGATATAAGGCAAGTTACGATAATGCTCGGAGTAATCCAAGCCGTATCCCACAACGAATTCGTCTGGAACATCGTATCCCTTATAGTCCGGTGAAATATCCACCTTGCGACGCTCTGGTTTGTTCAAGAGAGTCACCACTTTTACGGAAGCAGCTTCCCGATGGCGCAACAGCTCTACCAAGCGGCTCAGCGTCAGACCGCTGTCCATGATGTCTTCCACAACCAGCACGTGTCTGTTTTCCACAGATGTATCGAGATCCTTCAAGATTTTCACCATGCCAGAGGACTCTGTTCCACTTCCGTAGCTGGAAACAGCCATGAAATCCATTTCGCACGGAATATCCATGTGACGGATCAGGTCAGCCATGAAAACGACTGCGCCTTTCAGCACGCAGATGACCAACGGATTTTTATCCTTGTATTCTGCAGCCAGCGTCTTGCCTAATTCTTGAACTTTTACCGCAATATCCTCTTCTGATAGCAAAATCTTCTCGATGTCTTGATTCATGAAAAAACCTCCCGCCAATCTTCTCCAAACTCTACCCGCACGTGTAGAAAACGCCTGGTCTGCCCATTGACAGGCGCTACGGCGGAACGGCGCACACCTGGTACCAAAATCACCTCATCGCCCGCCGTCAAAAGCGGAAGTTTGTCACGCCATGCTCGCGGAACTTTGGCATCAATCAATAAATCCTTCAGCTTCTTTCCATCTGCTGAGCCAAACAGGGTGATGCGGTCTCCAGGTTTTCGGTTACGCAAATACAGCGATCCTAGCAACTGATCGGCATCAAAGACCGCTTCATTCGCCGGGAGTCGCTCCCAATCCATGGGACCTTCCAGGTAAGTAATATGTACCGTGGCCTTGCTCTCGTCGACCCAGGTTACACCGGGAACGGCGAGCTCGTAACTATACGTATGTATGCGATCCTGTCGCTTCCTACGACGAAAATTGATTCGCTCGTACACCCGGTCGACTACCAGGTCATTCGGCAAATGCAATTCCGCAGAAGGGCGACTTCCCCCTAGCATGTGCAAAACGGTCTCCACATGTTGCGAAGACCATTCGGTATGTTTTGAGAGATAACTTAATATTAGAGTAATCATTCTCCTTTGTAAAGCAACGTCACAAGTTTGAAACTTGTCATTGTCCATCAAAAATGCTTCAGGTTTTTTCTCAATCATTACCTTTTTCAACTGCTCATTCGCCAGCCGCATTAAAAGCGCTTCGTCCTGCCGAATTGCCTCTGCAGTTGCCAAGATATGCTCCCGATACTTGTCATTCACTTTTTCTAATAAAGGCATGACATCCAGACGTAGCAGATTGCGCGTATACTTGCGCGATTGGTTACTACTATCCTCACGAGGGACGAGTTGATGTTCCCGACAGTAGCCTTCCAGTTCTTGACGCGTTTTATGCAAGAGCGGACGCACGAGCTCAATCGGGCAATCCGCAAGCATTCTTCGCTTCGGCATCCCTGTCAGTCCATGCAATCTGCTGCCTCGCACAAATCGAAAGAGAATCGTTTCCACCTGATCGTCAGCATGGTGGGCCAATGCCAGCTTGGTCGCTCCTTGCGCCAGACCTACCTCTCGATACAGCCGATAGCGAATGTCGCGACTCGCTTCTTGCCCGCCCAATCCCGTCTTTTCCATATAAGCGGGGACGTCATACTCAAATAGGTGGAAAACCACGCCGAGTTCACGACACAGCTCTTCTGCATAGAGTGCATCCTGCCTTGCCTCTTCCCCACGAAAGCCGTGATTCAGATGGACAGCATGCAGCTTCCAATGATACTGGTATTGTTTATTGAGAGAAGCCAATATATGCAACAGTGCAGTAGAATCGTTGCCGCCGGATATTCCGACAACAACGCTCTCACCTGGAAGCAAAAGCCCCTCGGACTCAATCTCGTTGCGCACGCTTGCCAGCATAGCGGGCTCCTTTCCAGATCGTCAGAACCGAAATTCCAAATATAAGTCCAGAAGCAATCGCGCCGGCCACCATCAATGTCTTGGTCGCCTGAGTAATCCCTCCGACATAATCGTTGTTCACAAAAGCAAGCATGGCTTTGTAAGCCAACGATCCCGGCACCAGTGGAATAATGCCTGCGACGCTAAAATTCGTAGAAGGAACTCGCAGTATAATAGATAAGAGCTGGCTGAGCAAAGAGACAACAGCAGCTGAAACAAACGTCGACAGCAAGACCTCTGCACCGTAGAAAGGAAGAATGGAGTAAACGAGAAACCCGACCACTCCGGCTAAACCAGCCGCTACGATTGTTCGAACCGGCACATTGAATAGCACACACCACGCTACTGAGGAGGCGAAGCTAAGCGCCAATCCTTTTAACAACATCGTACTCACCTCGTAAACGAAAGAATAATGGCTGTGGCTACCGCTACGGAGACAGCTGTCAGCATCGCTTCTACCCCGCGTGAAACACCTGCAACCAAATCACCAGCCATCAAATCTCGAAGTGAGTTAGTGATGGCGATCCCCGGAAACAACGGAAGCATCGCACCAATAATAATGATGCTTAAATGCAACTGCGGAAAGAACGTCACGGTCAACAACGCGAAAAGTCCTCCTAGTAAAGCGGCAGAGAATTCCGTAAAAAACTTCATCCGTACAAACTGTTCTAAATATTCCTGGCTCAGGTTCACAATCAACCCGGCCATCGCAGAGGGAACCAGACTGCCCCAATCTCCCCCTGCAAGCATAGCAAAGGAGCCGCTGGCCGTAGCGGCTGCTAGATGCTGCAACCATTTCGGATAGATCTGCTTTTTCTGATCGATCTCACGCAGCGTCCGATAAGCTTGCTCCAAATTAATTTTCCCACCGACAAACTGTCGGGAAACATCATTCACGAGCGTTATTTTATTGAGGTTGGTCGTACGTTTGGGGGTACGAACCATTCTTGTATGATCGAATCCACTGCAACGAAAGGACAGGATGATACTAGTGGGCGTTGCCGAGCTGTTTACATCATCCATCCCAGCAGCCTTTGCAATCAATGCCATTGTCTCTTCCGTCCGGTAAGTCTCTCCACCGTTTTTCAAAATAATCGAGCCTGCCAACAAGCAAGTATCCATCACCAAATCTGAGGACACGAACCGTCACATCCTTCACATAAACCATGCGTAATACAAAGTACCAGCCAATAGGAGTAACGAGGCGACAAAAAGACCGCTAATGCCCGCGCCTACATTCCCTTTCGCCCGCGCTTTCTTTTGCGACTTTTGCGGTTTGGCGGCCATGCTATCTCGCAAGACTGCCAACAGCTCCGCTCGCATTTCCTTCGCGGTCGCAAACTTACCGTGAAAAGCCTTCAATAGAGGCTCCCGGTAAGGGTACAGGCTGTCACTTTTTCGTATTATATCACAGAGTAATATCGTGTGACGTGGGTCACCATGGCTGTTTTTCCACGTTTCCGGTCCAACCGTCAGACGCACCATCATCACGGCTGTCGAGAACAGGTCATAACTTACTTCAGCCCGTCTATCACCTGCGTGCCAAAAAGCTCGATCATACTCTTCTGTAAACTGCCGAACCGCATTGCCCAGCTTGGTCACTCCACCGAAATCAATCAAGCGTACCTGCTTGTCCGTTTGAGTAACCATCACATTCTGCGGTTTCAAATCGCCAAAAATATAGCCATGCTGATGCAAAACATCCAGCCGCGCCAGCAATTGAACCATCATCACGGCCACCCAGTCCGTACCCTCTTGCTTGATATATTCATCCAGTTGCAAGCCTTGAAGATACTCCATCGCATAAAACGTACAGGCCTTCCCGTTTACAACGAGATCATCCACGTCGCACAGGAGCGGTCCCACTCTGGAATCCCGCCCCTGCTGTGTGCTTTTCAACACATTCACTTCCATTAAAATATCCATGCCTTCCACACCGACCTTAACCGCGCGCTGTACGCCACCTTGGGATACCAAGTACACGGTCCCGTTTGCACCACGCCCCAACTCCCGTAGGACGTGGTACGATTTTTTGTTCCATTTGCCCGTAAAGTGTTTGGGCAGGTCGGGGGTGGCTGCCTTAAAAGACATGGTCACGCAGCATTCCGTTCGAGTCGTCCTCATCGTCTTGGTCGATGTAACGATCTTGCAGCGAGCGTGGGAGCTTGTCCTGCTCAAACAGAGCAATTGCCTCTACGATGGCGGGGCCTGTAGGAGTAATTCCACTCATCGCCAAATCACTCGTAATTTGATGGGCCTGCTCGACCTTTTCTGTCCACGGAATGCGGATATCGAGATGCTTTTGTTTCCCCGGAAATGAACCGACCGCCATTCTGCTATGGCCACTCCGTGAATGCAGACTGATACTGAAATCGTGAATCGCTTGCTGAACAGCCGACAGCTTTGGCTTCATACTTCCTGAGGTATCGACCAGCATCACGACGTTCAAGCTGCTTTTTTCACCCAACTCGTCAACCATTCCGGCAACCTGCACTCTTTTATCGGGTGCCAGCTCCTCTATTCCGGAATCGCCCAAAATCTCTTTTAATTCTTTATTGACCACTTGATGAATAGTGCGCGTCATTGCTTTTCGCGTCAGCATTTGTACCGTTTGCGCAAGCTGTTGGGGGTACACGATGTCGCAGAGTCCACCTCCTGCTTCCGCAATATCCCTGATTTCCTTCTCCCCTTTCTCACCCAGCTCACTCTTGTCGATTACGCCAATCACATTAACCGTAATTCCTTGCTCCCTTGCCAGTGCCGCCGCAGCAACGGGACTCATCCCCGAGTTGGAGCAGCCGTCTGTCACTACCAGTATTTGACGAAGTGTCGCTTCTTTCACAATAATCTCCCCATTCGATCTGTTTTGTCAGTCCCAGCTCCGTGTAGCGAACGTTCATCCACTTCACTTCGCAGGATATTTTTAGCAACAGTATCGACGGGTAATAGAGAAAACATACCCCTAACTCACAATCCGTGGACGCTCCAGCTTCTCCATGCCATGTACCGCGATGGCAGCCCACTGTGGTACAAAGCGGTCAATTCGCGCCACCAACACGGTCATGTCATCAACAATTTGTCCGGAATGCTGGCGAATGACTTTTTCCAATAGTAAATCAGCGACCTCCTGTGGATCATTCGTCTCCAGTTCGCTAATGATTCGCTTCATCCACGCTTGCCTGTTTTCAATATGGCGCGGCGCTTCATAGATGCCGTCGGACATCATGACGAGCAAATCACCTGGCTTGAGCATACGAGATACGACATCCACCTCGATTTCTTCCAAAATCCCAACTGGCAGGTTGTTGGCGGTAATCGTGATGACATCTTTATTTCTTTTGACAAAGCTCGGGGTGGAGCCGATTTTTACAAAACGGGTATGAGCGGTTTGCAAATCGATCAGAGCTAAGTCCACCGTCGCGAACATTTCCTCCTTGGAGCGCAGAGCGAGCACGGAATTAACGGTTTTGATCGAAATTTTTTCGTCCATGCCAGAACGCAGAAGCTGCTGGAGCATATCAAGGGCGGATTGACTCTCTATGGATGCTCGCTCGCCATTTCCCATTCCATCGCTGATCGCCAGCGCCATTTTTCCATTCCCCAAATCCATCGTTCGGAAGCTGTCACCAGATAGTAGCTTGCCGTCTTTGGCTGCACCCGCAATCCCGATATCGATCTCATACGTTTTGGCGGAAGCAAGGCACATCGTGCATGAACCGTCTTTTTGTGCTTCACAATGCCGCTCGCGAACCACAATGTTTTCTCCCAGTATCTCCGTGAGCATGGGGGCCACGATCTTCGCGCATTCATCACGGCCATAGCAAGTCGGCTGACTGATTTCGATATCGACCTTCCCTTCTTCCAAGCTGTGTATTTCTACGCGGCGTACCGACAGACCCAAGCCCTCCAATGCTTGTGAGACCTGCTTTTCCTGAAAGCTCAGCTCCATTCCCTCTCGCTGTATTTCCCGGGCAAAATCACTCATGACCCGAGAGACTCCAGATAGCTGGTCAGCTACGAGCATTCGGCTTTCCTTTATCTGCTTTTTCAGTTGGTCAAACGATTGCTGGCGATCGTATTCCTGCTCCATCACAGTCATGACCTTCTCTGTTTTGACACACTTGCGCTCCCAATCACGGGGCGGAGTAACGCCAGCCAATGTACCGTGCTCGTACACTTTTTCCCTTAAAAAGCGCATGCCCTCATAGGTCGATTGTGTATCTTTTTCCCAGCATTGTTCTTTTTTCCAGCATTTTTGGCAGGTGAATTCAGATACACGGCTTAGAAAGGCATCAGCCTGTTCTTCTATTTCCTCAGGATCGGCTGTCTGGGCAAAGCTATGGGAAAGTTGCGTAAACAAGTCGGAGAATTGCTGGATTTTGCCCGCCGTCACATCGCGAACTCGGCGCATATATTCTTGATGGGATTGTAGATTCTCGGGAGTCCCGGGGATAAATCTGGCTACTTTTTTCCAAAGAGCAGCAGGGGTCAGAATGAAGAGCACAATGGCCAGGGAGGTTTCGATCAAGGAGAAGTAGAGTGTCTCTTCTGCTCCACCGTAAATCGCGAGAATAGCCGTACCGATTAATAAGCCTGCGGATACGCCCACTTTGCCGCCTTCCTTCAGCAGGCCTGCCAAAAGACCGGAAAAAGCAAGCAGATTGATTTGTAAAAGAGCACTCACATTAGCCAGACTGAGGATGAGACCTGTGACCACGCCAACAGCCGCACCGATCGTGCCACCACCGACAAAAGCAAAGATGAGCAGCAAATAGCGTGAAAGTACATGCTCCATCGAAATGCCTTCGACCATCCAATCCACAGTACCCGTCATCAGGGAAGCCAGTAAAATGACTAACGAAACGATCTCTTCATTTTTGAGAGGCTCATAAGGCTTCGCCAAATGAATGATCGATAAGGACTGAATGAATATGAGCGTCAGCACAAAACCAAGGATCGCTTCTACTGCTACCATCACGAGCTCGTAAGTCGTTACTTGATTGGTCAGAACCGCATACAACAGACGGCTGATGAAAATCGTCCCAACAACCAGCAAAGGCGTCCGTGAAAAATCTTTCTTACGCATTTTATTCATCAGTTTGCAGGCAAAGAGAGCAAGAATCACGCTCAAGGAGGTTTCCAGTCCAACTGGCACTGACTGGGTAAAAGCACCGATAATAAGAGCCATCCCCGTGACAAGCAAACAATCTCGACGAATATAAAACATGACAATGAAATACGGTATAGCAAAGGGAGTTAGCTCCTCCACGATCAGAGCTCGTCCTAATAAGAAGCCCATAAGGATGGGGAGAACATTCCACTTCTCTATGATATCTGCTACTTTTTCTCCCCACGTCTGGGCAGTGGTACCCATTCGATCGGACACTTGCCGCGTCCAAGCATGTCCGGCTTGTGTTACGTTTTTGTTCGCAATCATTTCGCTCCACCCCGTTCTTGGTCAATGTGTTTCTCCATTATACGGAGGGGGCATTGTAAAATTTGTCAAAAATCCAATGAATATTCACGGAATCGTGCGACAAATTCAGTAACGCAAATGGACAAAAAAAACCGACGTTATGGCGGATAACGTCGGCTGACAGGTG
This sequence comes from Brevibacillus sp. BD137, assembly GCF_041644655.1. Taxonomy (NCBI): domain Bacteria; kingdom Bacillati; phylum Bacillota; class Bacilli; order Caryophanales; family Paenibacillaceae; genus Brevibacillus; species Brevibacillus sp. BD137. The sequence continues at coordinate 21,007 of NZ_JAOTNO010000016.1, forward strand.
ATTCGCGCTTTGCGAAACGGGCTTAGGATACTGTATTCGTCAAGACTTTGAAATGACCTTCCTATTTTTACTTTCAAAATACACTTTCCACAAAGAAAGAAAAGTCATAATTTTCCGAATTAAAAAAGGCCGACTGCGGCCCTTTTTCTCTACGCTTTTCTTCAAGAGGGACTGTTCCCGCTGATAGCGGGGTGGCTGATCTTGCCTCACGAAGACTTATTTTTAAAAATGGATGGATGTCCCGGACGTAGACGTCAGCAATTTCACTAATATGCACCAGTCCGGTCACATCGCCTGGAAGATGAACAAACACTCCGACGCGGAATGTCTCTCTAGATGAAGATCAGCTGTATACTCAATCCGGAATCATATAGATGCTTTCGCCTTGCTTGGTAAACAAAATTCTCTTACGTACCAGCTCTGCCAAGTACTCCTGATCGTTTAACCGACTTGCTTCATAGGTCAGATCGTCTTGCTTTTGCTGCAAGACCGCTGATTCTTGCTTCAAGACTTCCAGCTCTGTCTCCTTCTTGGACAACTCACCACTTTGCAAAAACAAGGTATAGCTAGTCCAGACGAAAAAGCACAGGATCACAAAGAAAAAGAGACGCATTCTCCTTCTTTGCCCTTTTCGGTTAATGGAAGAGGTTCTTGATTCCTTCATCAGTACGCCACCTCGAATCTACTCCCGCTTTCTCTTTGAGTGAAACCAATTCTTCCAATTGGTCCAAAATCCTGTTGTTTTTCCGTACATTTTTTTCCCCAAATGTTGACCCCATCTGGCAAAAGGAGAGGTGACAAAACGCGTCACTTTCCACAAAAAGCCGAGGATCGCGAGCAACACGGAATACAAAAATGTCAACACCATGATGATCACTCGGAAAAGAAAGAGCACAGGACGTACTAGCAGGATGTCTATAATTTTTACGACCGTACGGTAAAACCACTGACAGAATTTTATCACGCGGTGCAAGAAAAGGATATACTTCTTACTACCTAATAAGAAATATAGCCACGCGCCAAATATCATTCCAAAAAATATCGGAAACCGAATGATCCCGTCGTTCACTTTCACCAAAACTAAGAAGACAACGCCCATACTGCCCACCCAAAAAAGGATATCAAAGAAAAAGACCAACCAGAGTGGCAGTCTGGCCTTGCCCTTAAATACATGGTACGTATCAAATCCCATACCCATCAGTGCACCACACGTCGACATGGCCAATACCGTCTGCAACTGGATGACGATGTTCACTTGAATAACTTGCCGAAGAATCCTCTCGACCGATCGCCGGCCTGCCCTTGCTCCAAATAGGCCATCTCGTGAACGAGCCCCTCGATCGCTACTTCTCCGGTTTCCAGACTCAGATTTTTCATATGCAGGTTTTGGCCTCGTATGGTTAAAAAGCCGCCGTCCGTCTCCAAGAGGAATTCTTCGCTGTCAAAGCTTTCGACGTTTTTTACTCCCGAAATCGCTAAGCTGCGACGATTAATCATCACGACTTCATGACGTGGCCGTCTCGTGTGATCGTTCATGATTACTCCCTCCTCACGTACCCTTCTTGTACTATCGTATGGGGAGGGATGTCCTGTTAGAACAAAAACGGTCCATACACAAAAGAAAACCCCGTATAAATACGGGGTTTCGTCTCACTATCTTTACTTGTAAACGGTGTAGTTCCCGTTCACGTAGATGATTTTGTAACCGGTACGCTCCGTGATGGTTTTCAGAGGCAGGGTAGGAACGTTGTTTTTCAACTGAACCGCTGCAGGCAACGTTACATTCTTGCCATTGATGGTCGCTACGTTTGAACCGACCTTGAATTGCATGACCGTATTGCCGCTCACGACTTTTGCCGTTGTTTTGGTGTAGCTGATCGAAAACCCGAGGGCATCACGGAAAAACGTAGTTGGCATTAACGTGTTGCCATTTACGGTATACGGTGCCACTGCGAGTCCGGTTGTTTTACCAGCCTTCGTAAAGGAAGCGACGCTCTGCTTGAAGCTCACACCATTCAGAGCCACGATGGTCGCCGGACGGGAGAAGAGCAGGCCTCTCTCCTCGGAGTTGTAGACGCCAATGCTGTACACACCAGGAGTAGCCGGATTCACAATGCCAGCTGTCTCGGCGATATTGACCTGAGCTACTGTTTTTGCCGGAATATCCTGGGCAGGAATAATAATCAGATTTTGTCCGCGTACACCAACAAAGCTAGCGGCCACACCGTTCACCGTTACTGTGTTCGCTGGCAAGTAAGCTGGAACACGGAAGCCCACTGGGAGTACGACTTCAATGAAGCCCTGATTACGAACAATCGGAGCACCCATAGCTTTGATGCCGATTGAAATACCAGCAGGAGTAGAGGCAGTGGCTCTCGTCAGCCCAACCGTTGCCAATGTATTATCCACCGCGACTGGTGGAGTCACTCCGGAAACTTGAAATTCCTTCGACTTATAGGTCTTGTTGTCGATCTTGGCCGTAACGGTATAAGTTCCCGCTGTTCTCGGAGTGGTCAAGTAGCCTTCGAATGCAAACTTGATGCTCGCGCGATTCGTACTAGTGAATCCGTAGGGTGTGCGGAAATAAACCTTATTCCCCAACACGCTTACATTCGTCACTTGTGCGCCATTGACGGTGACGCTGTTACTGGTAAGAACCGGTGGAACGGTTACTCCATTTGGGAATTCGACCTCGATTTCTGCGTTCGACCCCAGCTTGTTGGAAAGATCCACGTCAAATGTATAGCTCGTACGCGCTCCCGCTGCACTATCCGACAAAGAAACGGTGAATGGCGTACTGCTTGTGTTTGTAATCTCTACATCTTTTGACTTGTATTCTTTGCTGTCATATTCGATTTCATACGAATAGTACTTGTCTGGTTTCGATGGGTTTACAATTCCCGCGGAAGAGGTAAACTCCAGCTTTATGTAGCTATCTCCGTCTGCACCGCTAGGGATCTCAATCCGAATCGAGTCGCTGTCGAGAATCGAGACGTAATCCGGTTTGTACCCGTTTACCTTCACATCAGATTTGCTGATACTCTTTGGCAGCATGTCCTTGGAGGGGAAATTGACATAAATGTATTTTCCCTCTTTCAGCTTGCTTTTTGAGCTGAGATTAAATTTTCCGAGCGTTAAGGAGATGGAGTCCTCAGCATTTTTACTGCTAGGAGAAGCCTCGAAGTCACCCTTGCTACTACTGCTGCTACTGCTCGAAGATTTGCTGATCGTAATCTTTTCGCCCTTGTAGCTGGTCTCCGCACTTGTTTTCACTTCGATCTCGTAGCTGCCCTTGTCTTCCGGGTTGGTGATATTATCAATGGTTAGTGTAAGCACAGTGCCTTTTCTGATCTTTTCATCGACTTCGATCTCGACCACATTCTTGCTTACGGATACGCTGTCGATCGAAATTTTGTCATCGTCATCATCTTCCAGCTTGACGTCCGATTTTTTTAATTTTTTATCCACTGAATAGTCAGATGGGAACCTAACGAAAATACTGTCGCCTGATGATAGGTCCTTATTGATTTCAAACTCAATCGTATATTCTGTTTCCTCGTCCACACGTGTACTGTCTGCAGAAACATCCTCGATAGAGAGAGCATAAGCCGCTTTTGGCTCGAGCATCACTGGACTTGCCAGTACCGCAGTGGCTAGCAGCACTGAGATCCCTTTGTTTACGCTTTTGTTCAACGGTAACGCCTCCTTATCTAAAGTTCCCTACTATGATAGGAAATGTTCGGCAGGAAAGGGTTACAGACTGGTAACGAATGATTTTCCTCACGCAAAAGCAGCTGCCCGATGACACAGGCAGCTGCTTCTTTTGAAATATCTACTGGTTCGACAGGCTCTCTAAAATGGCATCGCCTCTCTCGCCAATTTTCACAATAGCGTATTTGGCATTCCGCTCCACTTCAAGTCCGGTTCCTTCCGGGACAAAATAGCTTTCTATGCCGTATTCCACTCGATTTCCACCGATTGTGCTTCCATTAATGATCACATCCGATGGCTGAGGTTCGTAGGCCCGATTCCATCGACCATTGAGCTCATAATAGCCACTGTAGCTGTGCAAGCCATTTGCTTGTTGACGGAGTACGACACGAATCTTATCCCCTGAGTCAACCTGTTCTTGGTCCAATGCAGATATGGTGTAGCCAAGTCTGACGTAATCCCCTTGCAGCAACGAACGCGGATCGATTGGAACCAGCTCCAGCTTCACCGTTTTTCCGTTGGCCAGGATCGTCTCACTGCTCCATACTTGATAGCCAATCAAAGCAAATTGCAGCAAAATGACAGGAAGCAATACAAGCGCTTTTCTCACAAAAAGGGACGGTTCGCTTTTTGGCCACTCGATTTTCGCCCTTCGATCCCACCACAAGGTAGCAACGAAAAACACCAGGCTGAGCAAAAGCAGGCTCAGTGACTTGTGCAGCAAGCTCCATAGCATGTCGTAGTACTTCATGAGGAGAAAGGCAAACCAGAAACCGAGCACGATTCCAAATCTCACCCTATTTTGCTGATGCAATGTCCGGTACAACAAATACGTGCTGACTGCGAAAAAAGCCAGATTCACGACCACATCCATGGAGCCTGATTGAAAGCTTTTCTCCGTCAGGATCAAAAGCGAGAGTAAGGCGTACACCAACGAGCTGTTTTGCAAAACGACTGGCAATTGCTTTACGTAATGCATCGCCATCTGCATAGCAAAGATGATTACGAGCACATATTCAAAGGAAGGCAGGTACTCATCCAGCTTCGTAGCGAGGACGACTAAAAAGGTCAACTGTGTCAAAAGCCGCGCCGGAATGGCTGAGACAGCTTTCCACACGTATAACAGTACCAACAGGAAAACGATCCAATAAGCTCCTTCTAAAAAGAGAATAGAACCGACACCCAATAGATACCCCATTGTGAGCAGCGTATATCGTACCGTTGTATTCATCCTGCTCATAAACACCACAGGGCCAATAAAGCCAATTAATGAAAGGAAAAACAGTAAATCAATAACCACTTCGTCTTGAATGATCAGAAAAAGCAGACCTGCTATTGAACTGGCTCCAATGGATGCGGCAATGGTTGTGATGAGAACCGTGAATGCCTCTTGAAAAAACACAACCCATTTGCTTTTTTGATGCGCTGATTCCTTGCGCAGCCAATTAATCCCTGCAACCGCCCCCCAAACAATGAGTACAGTCAGCAGCAGCATGAAAACAAAGAAGCTTTCTGAGAAATATTGCACCATATAGGATATGAAATTAGCGAGCACAAACAGCGCGAGCAACGATGCCGTCACAATCAGAAGCCCGCGACTTGGCACCCATTTTAAAAACGTGACAAACAGAATCCCGCCCGTCAGGACATATAAAAGCTCAGGGAGCGGACCATACACTTCGGTGAAGGATGAACCGAAAAGACTGAGGGAAAACGTCAGAAACGACAAATAGTAAATCGGCTTGGAATGCCATTTCCCCGTAGAGGTTAACCAGAACAGAACCATATTCCCCAACGCAATCAACCAAAAAATCATGAACCACCACTCGTCTTCACGCGCTACATGAATGACGGATGGATGGAGAAAGAAATAAATCGCCAAATGAGCAAGGACATAGCTGATGACATAGAATGGCTGATAGCGCGTGAAAATCGCGAACAGCAAATTCGGTATGAGCCATACGACGAACAGCATATAGCTGTCGGCATGTGAATTGTATATTTGCCCCAACAATGCCACACTGGTGCCAAAAGCCAAGCCTCCAGCCACCAGAAGCCAATTGCTCAAAAACGAATGTCGTTTGATAAAACGCAGTCCATAGGATAATAAATAAAAAAGAACGAGGATTGCCACACTGACGCCGATCTTTTGTTCCCTGACCATAAGCGGCCAGTTCGAAGCAAAAAAGTATAGGATAGATGATAACAGAAGCGAAATGGACAAAAAGTAACCCGTTCGAACCCCGTTTTGTTGCATACAGCACACATCCCTTCGGAAATACCCTCAAGTACTCCCATTATATCCCTTCGTTTAAAAAAAGCCTAAAAAAAGACTGCCATCCCGGCAGTCTCTGTTCGTATGCACATTACCCTTTGAGGTAGGCGTCTTCTTCTTTTTCATCACGCGGAACGGGAACTTCGCCGATGACGGTATACAGTGAAGCCGCTTCTTCTTTGCGTGGGTTTTCTTTGATATCCTCTACTTTTACCGAAACGATTTTTTGTCCGAAACGGATCGCCAGCTTGTCGCCGATTTTCACATTACTGGATGCCTTTGCTGGGCGATCGTTGATTTCCACACGCTGTTTGTCGCACACTTCTTTTGCGAGCGTGCGCCGCTTGATCAGTCGAGACACTTTCAAGTATTTATCAAGTCTCATGTTTGGCTTCCTCCCACCATTTGTCCATTTCTTGCAGGTCCGTCTGCTCAAAGGTACGACCCGCTTCTTGCAGCTTGCCTTCAATATAGGAAAAGCGCTTCTTGAACTTGTTGTTGGTCAATGCGAGGGCTTCCTCCGGATCGAGCCCGAGGAAACGCGCCAGATTGACTACCGCAAATAGTAAATCACCCAACTCGCCAGCTCGTTCTTCCTCTGATGCTTCTTGTAGTTCGTGGTATTCCTCTTCTACCTTTTTGTACACGTCTGCAATATCGTCCCAGTCAAAGCCGACTTGGGCTGCTTTCTTCTGCAGCTTGTACGCATACATTAGTGCTGGCAAGTCGCGCGGTATTCCCGCCAACTGTGATTGAGCCGTTACATCGATGCCTTTTGCTGCTTTTTCCTGTGATTTGATCTCCTGCCAATTCGCCAGCGCTTCCTCGGAATCATTCGCGCTCTTTTCCCCGAATACGTGCGGGTGGCGACGAACTAGCTTTTCATTCAACGTCGCGACAACATCATCTACCGAAAAATATCCGTCTTCGGCTGCCATCTGCGAATGGAGCATGATTTGCATCAACAAATCCCCCAGCTCCTCACACATCGCATCTGGATCCTCGTCGTCAATCGTCTCCAAAACCTCGTACGTCTCTTCAATCAAGTTTTTGCGGATGCTTTGATGTGTTTGCTCGCGATCCCACGGGCATCCATCCGGACTGCGCAGGATCGCAACAATCTCCTTCAAGTAGGAGAATTGGCGGTACGACACCTTCTCGTCTTTCGTCGGCGGTACATACACCAGGGACAAATTCCCGAAATGATCGAGTCTGTCCAGTTCATACAGCGGGACTGTCTCAATGATTTCTTGTCCCGCTACCCCTACGGCTGTCGCTACCGTCACCTCGTAATCATCCGGCAGCACTTCCATCAAGGTCAGCTTCACATCAGAGGCCACAAACGCATCGTACACTTGCGCGATAATCGTGTGCAGACCCGGTGATACTTGATGAGCAGCGAGCGCCGTCCCATCCAGCAGAGAGAATCCCTCAATCGGATCGATATGTAGGCGGGCAAACAACGGATCGATAAAGCTCTGTCCACCGCCAATTTCGATTTCTACGCCACGGTTTGGTCCCTCTGCTAGCAACAACTGCACGGTACGTTCCGCCACCAAAGGATGACCTGGTACGGCATAGACAAGGCTGCCCGCTTCGTTTACCCCTGAAAAAAGCCGTTCTACAATATCGGTGTACACATCGGAAAACGTATCATGCTGCTCATATACATCGTCAAAGGACTCAATCATGATGCCTTCTGCGATCAACTCGGCTACGACCGGATGCTCTTTCGTGCGCAAATACAGCTGTTTGGCAGCTTTGAGCGTACGATAGATGCCATAAGGAAGCTGGTCCAAATCTCCGGCCCCAAGACCGACTACGGTAATGGTCTTATTCTTCATTTCCACTTGTCACGCCTCCTTTTCGTTCATTCTCGCCTTCGCCGCTGGGAGGAGCTTGTATTTCGTTAACAGCGAAGCAATTCGCTTTCCTTTTGGCAAAAATTGAATATCACTTCTCGTGAGTCCACCCGTTTTCAAAAGCGCCAGCAAATAGAACAAGGCTCCTAGAGCGACAGCAATCAAGCCTACCAGCGTATAGAACAAGCGATTGGAAAGTCCGGCACTGGCCAGCACTGTATTAGCGAGCCACTCCACAATCAGCACGACAATCGACATCACAACGACAGACACAAATGGCTTTTTCACTGTTTGACGGAATCCAATGTTTGCTCCCGTGTATTTGATTACCGCTAAAACGTTTAGTCCCATGGCAACCAAATAAGCTAAAACGGTGGACACTGCTGCACCAGAGATACCCCAGAACGGGACGAGTGCCAGATTGAGGATGAGCTTCACCAATACACCAATAAACAGGTTGCGGGCAGGTCGCATTACACGCCCCAAGCCTTGCAAAATTCCCGCGCTAGCAATGCTCACCGTGGCGAAAATAATCGTGAAGGACTGTACAGCGAGGGCCTCGGTACCGTTGCTATCTCCGTAGAGCATGACGTTGATCGGCTCCGCCAACAGAGCAAGTCCAAAGGAAGCAGGCAATCCCAACAGGAATGTCAGTCGAATCGCCACTTCGGAACGATGAGAGATCAATTGATGCTGACGCTGGGCAACAGCTTCACTGATCGCAGGCACTAACGCCAGCGACAAGGACGTGGCAAAAAACGTACCAAACTGAATGAGTGGTTGACCACGGTCAAATGCACCCTTCAAAAGCTTGGCCAAGTCCTCTGGGGTCCCGCTCCATTGCAGTATATTGACGACGGTCATCGAGTCTACAAGCGGAACAAGCGGCAGAACCAGTGCACCCATACAAATCGGAACGGCATAGGTCAAGAGATGACGAAGTATTTGACGATTGGTCCACGGTTGCACGGATGATTGCTGAACCTTACCCATGGACAGCTGCCCCATCTTCTTGTCCGCTCTCCAATACCAAAGCAAGACGAGAATTGCTGCAATGGCACCTGGAAAAGCAGCGAAAACGGCACCTGTACCTGCCAGGTAAGGGTCCTGATACACGTTCATCGCCCAGAATGCAGCAACCAGAATGAAAATCACGCGAATGAACTGCTCAGCAACCTGAGAGACGCCAGTCGGCATCATGTTTTGATGCCCCTGAAAATAGCCGCGCAGGATCGCAGCCATCGGTACCAATGGCAGTGACCAAGCTACCGCTCGGAGCGGAGTAATCAAATGCTCATCACCCATCATACTGGCAATAATAGGTGCCCCTCCATATAACAGTAAGAAGAAAAAGATCCCGAGAACGACCAGCGATATACTGGCTACTCGAAACGCCCTGCGTGCCCCGATCGCATCACCGACAGCGACGCGCTCGGAGACGATCTTAGAAATGGCAATGGGGAAACCCGCCGTCGCTAGAATCAACAACGCGGTATACAGCGGGTATACTTGCATATATACGTACAAGCCGATATCTCCGGCAATGTTTTGGTATGGGATGCGGTATACAGCGCCTAAAAGCTTGGAGACAAGACCGGCAATTCCAAGTATCGCCGCGCCTTTCACAAATTGAACGGAAGCTTTTTCTTGACCCATGTGAGTGAAATTTCTCCTCTCCAACCTAAAACTTCGTTCATTATACCACAAGGCCATGGGCACAAGAAAAACAGCCCCGGGGTACGAGGCTGTTTTTGCTGAGCGATCTTACTGCTCCATCTGCTTTGCCAGGAAACCGGCCGCTGTTTCCGACATTTTGATCTCCAAATCACTCATCTTCGTTGACTCGTTTTTGTTGAGGAGGATCACGGACCCGATTGGATCGCCTCCTGCAACAATCGGTGCGATGACGAACGAGCCCATCGTCTCGTTCAAATCACGACAAATTTCATAAGAGCCTGCGTTTTTCTCCAGTCTGGTCTTTCTTTCCTCCAAGCATTTCTCAACAATGCTACCAATTGGTTTCTCCAAGTATTCCTTTTTGGAGGCCCCTGCCACAGCAATGACAGTATCCCTGTCTGAAATCAGTACGGTATGATTCATGCTTTCATACAAAGAGTCGGCGTACTCTTTTGCAAAATCACCCAATTCTCCAATCGGTGAATACTTTTTGAGAATGACTTCTCCGTCACGATCCACAAAAATCTCAAGCGGGTCGCCCTCACGAATGCGCAGTGTACGACGAATCTCCTTAGGAATCACGACCCGACCGAGGTCGTCAATTCGACGAACGATACCAGTTGCTTTCATGTCTTGTTGCCTCGCTTTCCCGTAAGAAGTGGGTAGTGAATAGATGGTGGTTGGTTGTATTTTTTCCTCAAATTCTAATTTTAACTATGGGTGATGGTATCAATTTTTGCCAGTTACTTCAATTACTCTCCCCCGGGTGGTAGCGAGTGATAATAGTATTTGCCCACGTTTGAAGAATATGCGAGAAAACGAAAAAACAGGGAAACGAATTCCCTGTTTTCTTCGGACTTCTTATTTTTTTGCTGGAGCATCATTTTTGGACTGCGGGATGTTGAATTTCGTAATGAGCTTGTCCAGCTCGGTCTTGGCGAAAGTATCGTACGCTTTCTCCAAAGAACTCGCGCGGAGCTGTTCTTTCATCTCATCGAAGGTCTTTTCTTTGCGATTCTCGACCTTAATAATATGGTAACCAAAATTAGTTTTTACTGGCGGTCCAACTTCACCGACTTTTTGTGTCAGGGATGCTTCTTTAAATTCTGGTACCCATTGCGTTACATCCGCATTTTCGTACAAGCCCCCAGACTGCTTGCTGCCTGGGTCATCTGTGAACTCTGTTGCCAGCTTCGCGAAGTCTTCACCCTTTTTCAGGCGCGCTTCCAAGTCGTTGGAGATTTTCAACGCCTCTTCTGGTGTGCGCTTTTCGGTAGAGATCAGGATGTGGCGAACAGAAGCAACGGTACGAGAAGCTTTGTCCATTTGATCATAGGTTTGCTTCAGCGTAGCATCGTCGATATTCTTTTTCATCACATTGATGGACTGGTTGATCAAGTCCATCTGATTGATGATCATGTCTTTGGTTACGCCTTGGCCATCCATGAGCTTGTTGAACTGAGCTTCATCCTTGCCCAAAAAGCTCATGTACTGTGTTTTGATTTTCTCGAAAGTTTTCTCAGCGAGTTCTTTAGACTCTTTTTTCATAGCGTCGTCGGAACGGCTAGCCAAAACCTTGGTGGCTGTGAACTCACGAGCAAAAGCCTTCAGTGATTTGCTATCAGCCATTTCAATCATGGTACCTTGTTGTGGGTTCATGAAGTTAATGACACGCAGGAACTCTTCGAACTCTTTTCCTGTTACAGTTCCTCCTTGATACTCCACAATGACCGCTTTCTGGTCTGCTGCGTAAGGCAGAGTGAGTTTAGGGAATTGTACCAAAGGATCATTAGCAGCTTGATTGCTGCCATCTGTCTGATTCGCTGGAGTTTTTGAGTCTTGTTTCGCTTCTTCTGCTTTTCCACCGCAACCAGTCATGAGTGCCACGACCAGAACAGCCGAAGATAGAATCGCTACAGAACGTTTCATAAATAAGGTTCTCCCTTCTCAGGCAAGCCCACTTTGTCAGTTAAGACACAGGGCTCTCCGTACCGGTGTCTCTTCGCACCTGGTGAAATTGACGCAGCAGCTTTTCAACCAACTGCACGCCCTCATCTTCTTTTAACCCCTTTACTTTAACAGCAATCGTGATCTGTTGTCCACCCGACAGCCCAACCCTCTTGCTCCAGTTACTGGTAAGTGCAAACAGCGCTCCACCATCGATATTGTTGTTCTGACTAGGGTGCAGTAACAATTTAATCTCGTCTGGATTCTTCTGGCTAATTTCGGTGATGTGGTGCTTCAAGGCATACACACGCAAACGGGAAATGGTCAACAGATTATCAACCGGCTTCGGAACTGGTCCAAAACGGTCTAGCAGCTCCTCTGCCAAATCGTCGACGTCTTCCAAGGTAGACACCGCGACAAACTTTTTGTACATCTCGATTTTTTGTCGGCTGTCCGTAATGTACATCGACGGAATATAGGCATCCAGTTGCAGGTTGATCTCCACAGGTGTGACAATTTCTTGTTTGACTTCGCCCTTCAGCTCATCAATGGCTTCTTTCAGCATCTGACTATACAAGTCGAAACCAACCGTATTAATAAAACCATGCTGCTCCGCGCCCAGCAAATTACCCGCTCCACGAATGGACAAGTCTCGCATCGCGATCTTGAAACCAGAGCCGAGCTCGGTAAATTCCTTGATGGCTTGCAGACGTTTTTCCGCTACCTCTGTCAGCACCTTGTCCCGTTGATACGTAAAGTATGCGTACGCAATTCGATTGGAACGACCTACACGTCCACGCAGCTGATACAGCTGAGACAAGCCCATTTTATCTGCATTGTAAATAATCAGCGTATTGACGTTCGGGATGTCCACCCCGGTCTCAATGATCGTCGTGCTGACCAATACGTCAAAATTCCCTTCCAAAAAGTCGAGAATGACGCCTTCCAGCTCGCTTTCGTTCATCTGTCCATGCGCTACAGCGATGCGTGCGTCAGGAACGAGCATCGAAATCTGCTCCGCCATCTGTTCGATTCCCTGTACTTGATTGTAGAGGAAGAACACTTGCCCATCACGAGCCATCTCACGCTCAATCGCTTCGCGAACGAGAGCAGGGCTGTAATCCATCACATACGTCTGCACCGGAAAACGATTTTCTGGCGGCGTTTCGATGACTGACAAATCACGCACACCGAGCATCGACATGTGCAAGGTACGTGGAATCGGCGTAGCGGTCAGAGTCATAACATCCACATTCGTTTTGATCTGCTTCAGCTTTTCCTTGTGGCTCACACCAAAGCGCTGCTCCTCGTCCACGATTAACAGACCAAGCTCGCGGAATGTCAGGTCTTTGGAAAGTAGACGGTGCGTACCGATGACGACATCGACTGTGCCTTCCTTTAGTCCTTTTAGTGTGGCATTCTGCTCCTTACGCGAACGGAATCGACTCAATACCTCCACGCGGATCGGATATTCCGCAAAACGCTCACGGAACGTCTCGTAATGCTGCTGCGCCAGAATCGTAGTTGGAACCAAAACGGCTACCTGTTTTCCGTCCATGACAGCCTTGAAGGCAGCACGAATCGCAACCTCAGTCTTCCCGTAACCTACGTCCCCACAAACGAGGCGATCCATCGGGCGTTTGCGCTCCATGTCCGCTTTCACTTCCGAAATCGCGCGGAGCTGGTCTTGTGTTTCCTGATACGGGAACATCGCCTCAAATTCACGCTGCTCTGTCGTGTCGGGAGAGAATGTGTGACCGACAGCAGATTCGCGGGCTGCGTACAGCTTGATCAAATCTTCGGCGATATCCTTTACAGACGACTGGACTTTGTTTTTGACGCGTTTCCACTCGCTGCCGCCCAAGCTGTAAATCTTCGGCTGTGCCTCTTCACTCGCCACGTACTTCTGCACATGGTCGATTTGATCAATCGGAACAAACAGACTGTCTCCTGCTGCGTATTGAATATGAAGGTAATCTTTATGAATTCCGAGAATTTCTTTGGTTTCAATTCCAAGGTATTTTCCAATCCCGTGATTCACGTGCACGACGAAATCACCGGGCTTAAGCTCGAGATAGTTTTTGATACGCTCCGCGTTGTTCATCGTCTGCTGAACTTTGCGCGCCTTGCGCTGTTTCGCGGTAAACACTTCACCTTCCGTAATAACAACCAGCTTGTTTAGGGGAAGCTCAAAGCCTGTCTGGAGGTTTCCTAAAATGATCGTAGGACGCCCCGGAGGTACTGTCTCGACTGCTTCTGTCAAAACATCCGCTTCCATTTCGTAGTCATGCAGGACACGCTCCAGTCGCTTCGCACGCTCCAAATCAGCTGCGACAAAGACGATCTGATCCTGGGACTTCTTCCAACGGGCCAGCTCTGTTTTCAGTACGTTCATCTGTCCATGGAAGTTTTGCATGGTACGACAAGTCAGATTTACGATGTTTTGCGGCTGGGTCTTTGGTGATTGTCTCAAAAATAGGGAGAGGTAAACGATCTGACGCTTTTTCGTCGACACGATCTCGTCGTACGTGCGCGACAGGCTGAGATTGGACATATATTCGCCCTGGATGATGCGTCCCGTCAGCCATTCCCCTTCTTCTTTTTGCAGTTGCGCTGCCGTATCCAGCACACGGGAAGGCTCATCAACGAGCAGCAAGGTATCGGAAGGCATATAGGACAACAATGTATCACCCGTCGGGTAAATGACAGAGATGTACGAATACAGCTGTGCAAAACGCTGTCCCTGCTTCATTCTCTCTGCATCAGAGCCGATTCGCTCCATAACTTTTTCCTTGGCAGCCCCATCCTTCAAATTGGCGAGGGTTTCTCCCAGCTTTTGTTCTAAGCGAACAGCTGATTCCTGCAATAACGGAGTCGAAGCAATCATTTCTTTTGCTGGACCAAGAATATATGTCTGGACCGATTCCAATGACCGTTGGGAGAGCATGTCAAACGTACGAATCGAGTCGATCTCTACATCAAAAAGCTCAATCCGCACTGGCCACTCCGAATCGATCGGATACAAGTCGATAATTCCACCGCGAATACTCATTTCTCCCTTGCGCTCAACCATGTCCACTCGCTCATAGCCAAGCTCAATACATCGGAGCAAAAAGGACTCGATATCGAGCTCATTACCGACGGATAACTGAATCTGCGCTTCCTTCCATACTTGCGGGGGAACGACCAAGCGACGCAAGCCAGCAAAAGGGGCAACCAAAAAACCCGTAAAGCCTTGGGCCAGACGGTTGAATACATGAATTCGCTGCGCCAGCATTTCAGGGCTGGCAATAGCAAGCTCAGAGCCAATCAGCTCATTACCGGGATAAAGCAACACCTGATCAGAGGGAACCAACTCGATCAAATCTTCGTATACTTTTTGTGCTTGGTACATGTTATGCGTCACTACACAGACCGGACGATCTGCCATTTGTTGCAATGACGCCATCAATACTTGCCGGGCGGAACCAGCTAAGCCAGAGACAAGCTGCTCATGTAGCCCCTTCTCCAAACCAGCCACGATTGTCCCGACGTTCGTGTCCTGTTTCATCGGGTTAATGATGACTTGCATTCACTAATCCCCTCTCTAATTCTTCTGTCAACTAAAATCAGAGCTTCGCTTACGCTCACAACAACCGCAGGTCAGCCATGCGAAAAGAAGCCTTAGCTCCCCAAGCTAAGGCCTTGTCAGTGCAAGCCTCCCTAATGCGTATCCACTTATTGAAGTGGGTTTCCGACTAGCGAAAGCTCTGGATGCTGAATCAGCGCTTCACGGCAATAGTCGCACGTGATGCTGACGACCGTATCTCCACTTTGTTCTCTCGATATTATAAGAGCACGTTCCTCCGGGGTCAAGGAATCAAACCCGAGTTGCGCTTCTGTTACTTGCGATTCGTCAAATTCTGCAATCTTCATGCCGCAGCAACGACATGTATAGCGTATGCTCATGCACATACCACCCCCATACTGTTCCTATCGGTTAGTATGGACGAATGGGTGGGAAATCATACTACTTCTTCAAGCTGTTGAAATGGTTCATGACCTTTAAAAACGACTCTCTTGTCCACATAGCGCATGCATCAGCAGCCAAGCTCACCGCTTCTTGAATGTCGGCTCTTTCCACCACTGGAAACGTATTCAAAACATAGTCGCTGACGCTCCGCCCTGGTTCAGGACGACTGATTCCGACCTTGATTCGTTTAAACTCCTGTGTGCCCAAATGCTGAATCATCGACTTGATGCCGTTGTGCCCACCAGCACTGCCTTTTTCCCGCAGACGAAGATGCCCGGTCGGCAAATCAAGATCGTCGTAGATGACGACGAGATCGTCCGGAATGAGCTTGTAAAACTTCAGGACTTCCGCAACCGATTCACCGGAGAGATTCATGTACGTCTGTGGCTTCACCAGCAACACCTTCTCGCCCTCGATTCGGCCTTCGCCCACGAGTGCGCGAAACTTGTTTTGTGTAACAGGAATTCCCCATTTGTCGCTAATCTTATCTATGGCCATAAAGCCAGCATTATGTCTGGTGTCTTCATATTTTTTGCCGGGATTACCCAATCCAATTATGACTTTCACGCTTATTCCCTCCTACTCTCTTCCCATTGTACTCCAATGGTCACGTGAACAAAAGGAAAAGGGCAGAGATGAAATCACCTCGCCCTGCTTTTTCATGCTCTATTTTATTCGTTCGCGGTTCCTGCTTTTTCAGCCACTGCTTCTGCTTCTTGCTCCGCATCAATCGATTCTTCGGACTTGGCCTTAACTGGCAGGACACTGATCAACACTTCCGTGGAATCAAGCCCCAGCTCCACTCCTGGCGGGACTGTCAAATCCCCTACCAACACGACATCCCCGATGTTGAACCCGTCGACATCGACTAGGAACGATTCTGGTATATTGCCTGGCAAGCAAGTTACTTCCACACTGTGGCGGACAAGGGTAGCTACACCCAATTCCGGATCTCCTGTCATGAGGACAGGGACAGACGTGTGTATTTTTTCATTCATATTGATCTTCTTAAAATCTGCATGCAAAATGTTCCCCTGCAAAGGATGCCGTTGCAGCTCATAAACCATGACATCATGCGTGTTCCCGTCTACACTTAACCGGAATGGCTTGTTCGTCGACTGCTGACGCAGGGCCGCATCCAGCTCTCTTCCTTTGACCTGAATCGGCTTATTGCCTACTTCGCTGCCGTAGATAATACCGGGAACCCAGCCTTCGTTACGCAGCACCTTTACAGCATTGCCTGTCTTTTTTTCGCGAGACTGTGCCTGTAATTGTTCCACAAAAAAACCTCCTTCGGACCGCTAGTAAAAGTTTCCTCACTAGCTTGTCCATCGGAGGTTTAGTTCAACCCCCAAAGAGGGGATTGTATATTAATCGAACAACTTGCTTACGGAAAGCTCTTCGTGAACACGAATGATTGCTTCACCAATGATTGGCGCTACGGAAAGAACGGTAATCTTATCGATAATTTGTTCTTCTGTCAGCGGAATCGAGTTAGTCACAATCAGTTCCTTGATCTTCGAGTTAGCAATACGCTCAATAGCAGGACCAGACAGAACTGGGTGCGTGCAGCATGCATATACTTCACGTGCGCCTGCTTCTACAAGTGCACTTGCAGCCAGTGTGATCGTTCCAGCAGTATCGATAATATCGTCGATGATGATCGCTGTTTTGCCTTCGATGTTACCCACGATGTTCATTACTTCGGCTACGTTTGGTTCTGGGCGACGTTTGTCAATAATGGCAATAGGCGCTTCCAGACGTTCTGCCAATTTACGAGCACGGGTCACTCCACCGTGATCTGGAGATACGACAACGATATCTTTCAGACCTTTTTCAGAGAAGTGTTTACCCAGGATAGGCACACCCAGCAGATGATCTACTGGAATATCGAAGAAGCCTTGGATTTGTGTTGCGTGCAGATCCATCGTAATCACACGTTGTGCACCTGCAGTCTCGATCAGGTTAGCAACCAGCTTGGCTGTGATTGGATCGCGTGCACGTGCTTTACGATCTTGACGAGCATAACCGTAGTAAGGAATGACCACGTTGATGCTCTTAGCCGAAGCGCGCTTCAATGCATCGACCATCACCAAAAGCTCCATCAGATGCTCATTAACGGGAGCAGATGTTGGCTGAATGACAAATACGTCACAACCGCGAACGCTTTCATTGAGTTTGAGTTGGCATTCGCCATCACTAAAGCGCACTACTTGTGCGTTTCCGAGTGGTACGCCGATGTGTTCAGCGATTTCTTTTGCCAGTTCCGGGTTTGCGTTGCACGTAAATACCTTCAGTTTTGGGTCGCGGTAGTTAGCCATGATCTTCTCAAGAACCTCCCGTTTATGATTGCTTTTTGCCCTTGCGAGGCATTTTGTTCGCGTAATCGATTTTATTTACTTGACGCTCACGTGCGATCGCAAGCGCATTATCTGGCACATCTTGATTAATGGTCGATCCTGCAGCTACATAAGCATTTTGTCCAACTGTAACTGGTGCAACCAGATTGCTGTTGCATCCGATGAATGCGCCATCTTTTACTGTTGTTTTATGCTTCACTGCCCCATCGTAGTTGACGGTAATCGTTCCACAACCAATATTGACTCCGTCTCCGATTTCCGCATCTCCTACATAGCTGAGATGTGGAACCTTCGTACCGTCACCAATTTTCGCATTTTTCAATTCCACGAAATCACCGATTTTGGCGTTGCTTCCAATCTGTGATCCTGGTCGAACATAAGCAAATGGCCCGACAGAAGAATCGCTTTCTACACGCGAATCAACCATCACCGAGTAAGAAATGGTCACGCCACTCGCTACTTCCATATTCGTCAGATCCGCTTGGGGTCCGATTACACAATCAGCTCCAACGGTTGTTTGTCCACGCAGGAAAGAACCTGGGTGAATCACGGTATCTGCCTCAATCTTCACATCAGTTTCGATGTACGTAGAAGTTGGGTCGATGATTGTCACACCATTTCGCATGTGACCAGTCATAATACGTTTTTTCATGTAGGCTTCTGCTTCCGATAGCTGCACACGATCGTTCACACCCATTGTTTCCTCTGGGTCAATCGCTTCGTACCCCACTACCTTTTCACCTGCATCACGCAAAATACCGACAACGTCTGTTACATAGTATTCGCCTTGTGCGTTGTCATTTTTCACTTCCGCCAAGGCTTTCCATAATTTTCGGTTGTCATAGCAGTATATGCCCGTATTAATTTCTCTGATCGCCCGTTCCGCTTCCGAAGCGTCTTTATGTTCCACGATTCGCAATACTTCGCCCGCCTCATTGCGCACGATACGCCCATAACCTGTTGCGTCAGGTAACACGGCGGTTAATACAGTTGCAGCCGCTTGCTGCTCCTCGTGATAGGTCAGCAAGGCCGACAACGTAGTCGCTGACAAGAGGGGAACGTCTCCATATAAAAGAAACGTAGTGCCTTCTTTATCTTGTAAAAACGGCGCTGCCTGCGAAACGGCATGGGCCGTTCCCAACTGTTCTTCTTGCAGTGCATAAGTGACGTCCTCGCCTAGCTTGGCACGGACAGCGTCAGCACCATGACCTACGACGACAACGATATCCTGAACCTGCATGGACGCCATCGTATCGACTACATGCTGAACCATTGGCTTTCCGCACACAGGGTGCAGGACTTTGTACAGCTTCGATTTCATCCGTGTACCCTGACCAGCAGCCAGAACCACGGCATGGATCTTAGACATGTCAACCCTCCATCGTAGAAGTTCCACAATGACTATATCCTAATTCATATGTGAATTTCAAGACAATCGATACAGGATTCTCCCTGATTCCTTGCATTGCCAGTAGTTAGACACAAGCCAGACAACATTTAATTTTCTGACAGAAATGTGATATATTGTTGGGCGAAAGGGGTTATTTGAAGGAGGTAGGATGAGATGAGCGCAGAGGTATACTTGCTGACTGGGTACTTAGGAAGCGGAAAAACCACCCTTTTGCAAAAATGGCTGACTCATTTGCGCATCACAGACCAGAAGGTAGTCGTCTTGATGAATGAAATGGGGGAGGAAGATATCGACGGGGAACAATTACAAGGCTTCGGCTTTCCTGTCAAAAAAATGCTCGATGGCTGCATATGCTGCTCAATCAAAGGCGAGCTAACGGAAGGCTTAAAAGATATTATGAACACCATTGCGCCAGACCGAATCCTCATCGAGACTACTGGCGTAGCCGATCCACTCGATGTCATCGATACGATTACCCATCCTGAGCTGTATGATCGACTGGAGTTAAAAGGGACCATTAGTGTTGTCGACGCCTCTCGTTTTCTCGACCTCAACTCACGATTCTCCTCGACTGCCACTCTGGTCAAAACGATTCGAAATCAAGTGCGCTACGCAGACCTGCTTCTTCTGAACAAAACCGATTTGACTAGTCCTGATGTCATAGAGCGAGTCCGTCAAAAGCTCAGTGAAATCAATCCGACTGCACCCATACACGCTACTGCTCAGGCAGAAATAGAAGTCTCCCGGCTTTTGTCAGTCAAACGCACCGTTCATGAGCGATCGCCAGGCAACGAGACAAGCCGCCCCATTGCCGTACAGAAAAGCATCGGCCGAATGTCAACGATGGACAGGCTCAAGCAATCCCTTGGCCTAAAAACAAGCCACCCCTCTCTCTACAATAGTATCGAAACGTTTTCCTATGTATTCACCGGGCCCGTGGACGCGAAAAAATTCGAGGACTTTCTGTACGATCTCCCCAAAAATGTCTATCGGGCAAAAGGCTACGTCCAGTTCCACGGAAAGCCCGAGCTGATCTCGTTTCAACATACCGATAATCAGGTGCTCCTGTTCCCTTTTGAAAATTTCGGGCCGAAAATGGTAGCTGTCTTCATCGGGGAAGGAATGGACCGAGAAATTATTTTGAACGATCTAATAAAATGTTATGGTTAACGGACGCCGAAGCACCCTGCCGCAAGTGACAGGGTGCTTTGTGTTCAGGACTTTTTAAGCACCAGCTTCGATAGTGCTCTCTTCCTCTTGACCTACGCGGTCGTATTCTGTTAGTACTGCTGCTTGGATTTTTTCACGGGTAGTCGAAGAAATCGGATGTGCAATATCACGGAATTCTCCATCTGGTGTACGCTTGCTCGGCATTGCTACAAACATACCATTGTTTCCGTCAATGACACGGATATCATGAACCACAAACTCATGGTCAATTGTAATGGATGCAATCGCTTTCATCCTACCATCCGTATTCACTCGGCGAAGTCTTACGTCTGTTACTTCCATCTAGTTCACTCCCTTTATCTATGTAACGCGTTTAGGATTATTTCCACCCGCTGGGTAAATATTCCTGCTTACCATTATGCAATATTTGAAAAAATATATAAATATGTTTATATGTCATTTTTTGGAAACATTTTCTGCAAGTACAAAAAAACAGCCCAATGCACGTGGCATCAGGCTATTTTCCATTTTTTTCTATTCGATATAAGCTACAATTTCGATTTCAACTTTTACGTCACGCGGCAGTCGTGCCACTTCCACAGTAGAGCGAGCTGGCTTGTGATCACCGAAATATTGACCGTACACTTCGTTCAGTTGACCAAAATCATTCATGTCCTTGATGAATACAGTCGCTTTCACTACGTTCGTCAGGCTGCCACCGGCCTCTGCCAGTACCGCTTGAATGTTGGAAAAAACCTGATGGGTTTGCTCCACGACGTCACCCTCTACCAACGTGCCGTCTGCACGCAGCGGAATTTGACCTGATGCAAAAAGAAATGGACCTACCTTTGCAGCTTGGCTGTAAGGACCAATAGCGGCAGGAGCCTTGTCAGTTGAAACAAAAGAGATTGCCATACCTATCTACTCCCCTCTTTTTTCAAAAAAACTGCCTAGCTCTATTTCAATTTGCTTGCCCTTGAAGTCTACATCCTGCAGTTTTGCAAGCGATACGTATTCATCTACCAAACGCTCAGAAACATCCGCTGTCGTTTCTACCAGTACGCCGCATCCCACAACGGTTGCACGGAATTCCTGCAACAAATCAATCATGCCCCGCAGCGTCCCGCCAGCTTTCATAAAGTCGTCCACAATGAGGACACGGGACTGCTCAGCCAAACCGCGGCGAGCAAGTGACATGGTTTGGATTCGTTTACTGGAACCCGATACATAGTTAATGCTCACTACTGAACCTTCCGTCACCTTGTTGTCACGGCGCACAATCACAACAGGTACATTCAAAAACATAGCCGTCGCATACGCAAGTGGAATCCCCTTTGTTTCCACCGTCATGACGACATCCACATTTTTATCCGCATAAGCCGTTGCAAAGAGCTTTCCAATCTTCGCCATCGTTTGTGGATTTCCGAGAATGTCTGACATGTACAAGTATCCACCTGGCAAAAGTCTCTCTGGATTAGCGAGTTGACCAATCAGTTCGCGCATGAAGTGAAGGGCCTCTTCCGTTTTGACCTGTGGAATATACTTCACTCCGCCTGCCGCTCCCGCCACCGTTTTCAACAAGCCTACCCCTTGGACTTCAAAAGCCTCTTTGATGATAGACAAGTCTTCACTGATGGATGATTTCGCTGCGCCGTATTGTTCCGCGAACAGAGTGAGAGGAGTCAGCGTATGGGGATGGGCGAGCAAGTGCTGCGTCATGTCAACCAGACGTGCACTTCTGCGCAATTTCTTCATGGCTCTTCCTCCAAAACCGAATATTATGCTGATAATGTATCATTTCCATACGGGTTTATGCAAGTATTTCCCCTTCTTGAGCGCCTAACATTCGGACAACAAACACATCTTTGACAAAACCTCGCAACGCGTTGTAGATCCTATGTACTTTCGCTTCCTTTTGCACAAGAGCAAACACAGTAGGGCCGCTGCCAGACATCAGGACACCATCTGCTCCTGACGCGATCATGAGATCCTTGATCTGTCTTACTTGTGGATGGAGCGAGAGTGTAACGTTCTCCAGCACATTCCCAAGAGATTGGCACATGAGTGAAAAGTCTTGCGTCGCGATGGCTTGCAGCATCTGTTTGGTATCAGGATGATTGTCGATCTGGGCCACACGCAGGTTGCCGTATACATCTGGGGTAGATACTCCGATAGGCGGCTTGGCTAGAATGACCCAGCACGGTGCAGGAGCTCCCAGATGCGCAATCTGTTCGCCACGCCCCGTCGCCAGCGCTGTTCCACCATAAACGCAAAATGGCACATCAGAGCCAATCTCCGCTCCGATTTTAGCCAGCTCATCTCTGGTCAACCCAAGATTCCATAATTGGTTCAAGCCGCGTAGTGTTGCCGCTGCATCACTGCTACCACCTGCCAGTCCAGCTGCAACAGGTATTTGCTTGTCGATATACAAGTGTACGCCCTGGCGTACTTGAAATTTTGCTTTCATGAGCGTTGCCGCTTTATATGCATGGTTACGGATATCATCTGGTACGAAGCTGGCAGAACAGTCCAGCGTAATCTCACCATCTTCGCGTAGAGTCATGTCCACACGATCTGCCAAGTCTACGGTTGTCATCACCATTTCTACTTCGTGATAACCGTCCGGCCGTTTGGCAAGCACATCGAGAGTCAAATTAATTTTGGCCGGAGCTTTGACCGAGATACGCACGTAATTCACCTCTGCCTACTTTCTAAATTTCCTAGTTTCTTATTGTAGCATAGGCAAACTCTCCCATGCCACTTGATCAATTAAAAAGAATAGGATCGAGAGCATTATGGGTATTTCGAAAATTCAGCTCTCTTTCCAAAAAAAAAAGCCGGGATGCCCCGGCCTTGTCAACGAGTTTTTATGGTGAGAAACGTCCGTACGTTCAAAACCAAACGTTACAATCGCTTAGCGGCTAATGCTTCCTCAGCAAGCTGAACAGCGCGCTTGACCATGTTACCCGCGTCCCGTGTCGTGATGCCTCCCCAACCCTCGGATTTTACCGTATCGTAAAACCCAAGCTCTTTGGCCAGTTCCATCTTAAACTGCTCTGACATCAGTCCTCGTCTGCGACCCATAGCACCCTCCTTCTCGTTGACAGGCTTAGTGTGCTCCATACCGCTATTTTTATTGCCTGAACCAAATGTTCAGAGCTTTTCGATATAAAAAACAAAACAGTAGAACCCAAAAGGGCTCTACTGTTGTACAAATGTGATGCGGATGTGCTCGTTTTCGCGGCACACCGTCAATTCTACTGTTTCCGTCAAGATGTCAGCATAGCTGTAAGATACCCGCTCAAAGAGTTGGTCGTCATCCAGCTTTACCACAAACACAGATGGGTAAGTTTCTTCGAGGATGCCACTACGTTCAACGGTTTTGCGGCGACCGCCATTAGCCTTCAGCAGGATGCGCTCACCAATGTGTCCGTCCAAACTACGTTTAATGTCAAGTAACGCGTTTCTTGCCATTGTTCCATCCACCTCGCTTACATCTATTATAACAGCTCACTTATATTTTGTCAAAGAAATAAAAAATTATAGCAACCCTGCAGATATTTTGTCAACGGGGTTTTTTTCATAAAAAACGTAGATATTTGTCAAAAGATATGCATAAAGGGCATAAATACGCAAAAACCCCCTTTCTTGGGGATCGCGCCCAAAAATAAGGGGGTTGTCTACACGATTTACGTAATTAGTCCGCGGCGCATACCTTCGTTCGCTAGGCGGGCAAATTCGTCCAAACTGAGTGTTTCACCACGTCGGGTCGGATCGATCCCGATGTCAGTGAGCATCTGTATTACTTCATCCTTTTGGGTTTTAGGAAACAGTCCATTCATTAGGTTGTTCAACAATGTCTTGCGGCGCTGTGCAAACGAGCAGCGTACCACCCGGAAAAACACGTCCTGATCATCTACCTCCACTGGCGGACGATCTCTTACTTTTAAACGAATCACTGCCGAGTCGACATTCGGACGCGGGATAAACACACTTGCAGGCACAATCATCGCTACTTCTATATCTGCATAGAATTGAGCTGCGACTGACAGAGAGCCATAGTCTTTCGTTCCTGGTTTGGCTGCAATTCTCTCTGCCACTTCCTTTTGAATCATAACTACGATGTTCTCGAGGGGCAATCTCTCTTCCAGCAGCTTCATCAGGATCGGTGTCGTCACATAGTAAGGCAAATTTGCCACTACGCTCAGCTTTTCCACTCCTGTCATCTTTTCTTCTATTAACTTCTTCAGATCCAGCCCCAGTACGTCCCCATGAACGACTTCAATATTTTCATAGGGTGACAACGTGTCCTGCAAAATAGGCAAAAGACGCTGGTCGATTTCGATCGCCATCACTTTTTTGGCTGCTCGTCCCAATTGCTCCGTTAGAGCACCGATACCGGGCCCAATCTCAATCGCTCCCTTTTCCTTGGTGAGGTCTGCCTCTGAAACAATGTTGTGTAAAATGTTGGTGTCTATCAGGAAGTTCTGGCCCAGACTCTTCTTAAAAGCAAAGCCGTACTTCTCCAATATCTCTTTTGTACGCGTCGGTGTGGCAATATCCTTGCCCGCTATTTGGGTCATGGCTTACTCCCTCTCTTTGTTGATGGCTGCAATAGCCTCTTCGAATTCTGCTCGACTGATTTGGAAGGCATTGAGCCGCTGCAGCATTTGCTTGGCGTTGGCATATCCGATCCCCAATGCTTCTCCCAGCTTGATTCTGCGTTCTTTGGCATCTACACCGGACGTCAGGCCATTTGCCAACAAGTCGTCAGAGGTAATTTCCCCAGCCGTTTCCGCCATTTCGGTACGCACTTCTGAGAGCGCACGAATAATCACGTCAGGTGTCGCGTTTTCGACACCGATATCGCCCTTTTTGGTCCCATCCTCCTGGGTAATAAATGCGTGCTTACAGCCTGGAACTGACTTGCTGATAATTTTTCGGATGCGCTCCCCTTGATAATCAGGGTCTGTGAAAATAATAACACCGCGCTTTTGTTGCGCCAGCCTGATTTTTTCAATCGTTCTTTTATGAATGGCAGAACCGCCAGTTTCAATCGTATCGGCATTAACCGCGCGCTTGATCGTTGCGGTATCGTCTCGTCCTTCGACCACGATGACTTCCTTGATCTTCATCATGTGCTCCCACTTTCGTACAAAATCGGTACGATACTATTGTTCCAAAAAAAACAGTACCTCAAGCAAAAAATACATGAAACATTTGGTAAACAGAATCGTCTAACTAACAAACAGCTTATCACAATAACCATCTAGGAAACAGAAGAACAGGAGCAATCGCTCCTGTCCTAAGGCTTCTGTGGTCCAATGATATATACAGTTTTGTTGCGCTTGCGACCGAAATTCCTCGCCTCGGACTCCGTGCCTACGAATACGTCGATTTTGCCACCTTTCATGGCACCACCCGTATCTTCAGCTCGACGATACCCAACACCTTCAATGTACACCCACCATCCATACGGAATGACGTTAGGATCTACAGCGATTGTGTGACCTACCTTGGCTTTTGCCCCTGTTGATGTGCGTCCATATCCCGGAGAGCTTGGGTGTTTGCCACCTCCCGAAGGAGTATAAGCGGTCAGGGTAACCCCGTTCAGTACTTTTTTCGGCCTAAATACTTTTCCACCACGCGAGACCGGACCCGCTGCAGAAGCAACCAGGACCCGATCTGGTTGACCCTTTTTCTGCAACATTGGGATTGCGGTACCCACGGCTACAACATTATCTTTCTTCGGTACAAGTACATCTCTTTTGACCAGGTCACGGGAGACTTCTTTCCCATCTTCCATGACTAGCTTGTAGTGTGCAATTGCCTTACCTTCTTGCCCGCTCTGTAATACGCGGGTCTTACCTTTTTCCAGCGCTGGATCATTTTTGCGTATTTCTTGAAAGGTGACTCGCTCATCGACTTTTACCATTTTCTCAACAATTCGCTTTACGCTGATCGAGGAGTCCTTGGTAAGTGTAGCGGTCAATTCCGGTTCTACCCGGTCCTTCTCACCTAGCACGATGCCGCCGTCCTTCAACGCACCAGCAACATCACGACTAAGTGTCTCTATCGTTTTTTTCTGCCCGTCAACCTGGATTGGTATGGACCAGGTTGTATATAAAGTAATGAGTGCTCCGTCTTTTAGCTTCGTCTCTGGTGTCGGTTGAAGGGAATCCTTTTCCGTTACCGTAATGTTTCGCTCGGTTAAGAACTGCTCAACAGTCGTGGCTTTTGTAGCGACCGTCTTGCTTTCTCCGTCCAACGAAAAAGTGACCTGTTTTGGCTGAGTAGCCTGGGCAGAGAAATAGCCAATCATGGGAACGAGCACAAGAGCAAGGCAGCCAAACATGACGAGCCCACGATTCTTATACCTTTCCCATATCGCGCGTAACTCCATTTCCCACACTCCTTTTCCTAGAAAAGCACAAGGCTCTTCTTGTCTAGCCAGGTAAGGGTCGATGTAATTGCACTAATATTCTGGAAGTGGCCGGTACTTCACAAGGTCGGCTTTGATTGTATTTCACTTTCTCTCCTTTGTCAAATTTACCCTCCCTTTTGGCTGAAACGATAATGGTATCAGACTAGCAAAATAGGCTTGGCGAATGGTAGCAGAAACCTGTCGAGAAGCCATGTCGGATGGACAATAATCGTTCGACACATTGTTCATCGTATGCGTCGACAAAATCGAGTAGAACCCGGTTACTTCACACAAAAAAACGGGAAATCACGTGATCAATCGTGATTTCCCGTTTTTATTAACCGTTCATGCGAAAAAGACGTCTGGCGTTGTCTGCGGTAATTTGCGCCATTTCCTCGTAAGACAAACCATGAATGTTCGCCATTTCCTCACAGACGTAACGCACATATCCACTCTCATTTCGCTTTCCGCGGAAAGGATGCGGGGTGAGATATGGGCAATCTGTCTCTATCAACAGCTTGTCTAGCGGTACCTTCGCTGCTACTTCTTTTGGCTGCTTGGCATTTTTGAACGTAAGCGGACCACCGAACGAAATATAAAAATTCATATCGAGTGCCTGCTTCGCTGTTTCCCAGCTGCCAGAGAAGCAGTGCATGATGCCGCCAACATCTGCTGCCTTCTCTTCCTTCAGGATCGTCAAAACGTCTTGGTGTGCATCGCGATTGTGGATGATGATCGGCATGTCGAGCTTGCGAGCCAGACGAATCTGCTTGCGGAATACCTCTGCCTGCACATCACGTGGCGACGTATCCCAGTAGTAATCCAAGCCCATTTCACCCAATCCCACTACTTTCGGATCACGACTGAGTTCCTCGATCCATTCCAGGTGTTCGTCCGTCATATCCTTGGCGTCCTGTGGATGCCAACCGATGACGGCGTAAATAAAGTCATACGCATGAGCCAAATCCATGCAGCTTGGAATTGTTTCAGCATTGAATCCGATGTTCACAATCGTACTGACGCCATTTTCTTGCGCACGAGCAATGACTTCTGCACGATCTTCATCGAATTCATTCGCATTTAGATGAGCATGGGTTTCAAATAACAAGATGGGTCCTTCCTTTCCTTGCCCTCGTTACTTCACGATTGCTCCGTTTGGCATACTTGGGTCAACAGTCGCAAGTGTCAACTGATCTCCTGCCGATGCTGCCAAGATCATTCCTTGGGACAGCTCACCACGAAGCTTCACTGGCTTCAGGTTAGCTACGAGGATCACTTTTTTGCCGACCATATCTTCTGGGGAGTAGTATTTCGCGATACCAGAAACTACTTGGCGCTTTTCGTAGCCGAGATCCAATTGCAGAACCAACAATTTGTCTGCATTTGGATGCTTAGCACATTCCACTACCTGTGCGACGCGCAGCTCTACTTTTCCAAAATCGTCGATGCTGATTTCTTCTTTTGCGTCAGCTGGCTTGTCAGTTGTTGCTTCTGTTTGGTTGGTGTTTGTTTCACTCACAGGTGCTTCCCCTTTCAAAGCTGCTTGCTTTTTCTTGTTTTCTTCCGCTTGGCGGCGCGCCTCTGCTGTCGAGTCGTCGATGAAAGCGAGTTCCGCTTGAACATCCAGACGAGGGAAGAGCAGTTCTTTGCGGCTAACGGTGCTTCCAGCAGGCAATCCACCCCATACACTAGCAGATTCCCAGTTGGTTGCTTCTTCATTGCCCAAAATACCCAGTTGATCCCAAATTTTCGCTGGTGCTTTGGTCATGAACGGTTGGATCAGCACGGAGCTAATGCGGATGCTTTCCACCAAATTGTACATAACGGTTGCCAGACGACCTTTGGTTTCTTCGGATTTCGCCAAATTCCAAGGCATGGTCTCGTCGATGTATTTGTTTGTACGTCCCACCAGCTCCCAGATGTGAGCCAGTGCATTGGAGAAGCGCATTTCTTCTATGTGCTCTTCCACCAGCGCTTTCGTTTTCATCGCAAGGCCGATCAAGCTGTCATCCGGCTCTCCTGCATCCTGTGGTGCTGGAACGATACCATCGAAATATTTCTCAATCATCGTAGCGGTACGGCTGAGCAGGTTTCCGATGTCATTAGCCAAGTCGTAGTTCAGGCGCTGTACGAACGATTCTGGCGTGAAGATACCATCCTGACCGAAGTTGATTTCACGAAGCAGGAAGTAGCGAACGCCGTCAGAACCGTAACGGTCGATCAAAACCTTCGGGTCAATGACATTGCCCTTGGATTTTGACATTTTTCCATCCGGCATCAGAAGCCAGCCATGACCAAAAATTTGTTTTGGCAACGGGATGTCCAGTGCCATCAACAGGATTGGCCAGTAGATCGTATGGAAGCGCAAAATGTCTTTTCCAACCATATGAACATTGGCTGGCCAGAAGTTACGATATTTGCTGTCGTCTGCGGACAAATACCCGAGAGCAGAAATATAGTTCGTCAATGCATCAATCCATACGTAAATAACATGCTCTGGATCGGTTGGCACCTTGATTCCCCAGTCAAATGTACTGCGGGATACGGACAAATCCTGGAGGCCTGGTTTCAGGAAGTTATTGATCATTTCGTTGCGGCGGCTCTCCGGTTGAATAAATTCAGGGTTTGCTTCAATGTGTGCAAGCAGTCTGTCCTGATACTTGGACATGCGGAAGAAGTAGTTTTTCTCCTTCACTTTTTTCACTTCGCGTCCACAGTCTGGGCAAATATATCCATTATCGGTTTTACATTGAGTCTCTGTCCAAAATGCCTCGTCAGGTACACAGTAGAAGCCCTCGTATTCACCCAAGTAAATATCACCTTGGTCGAGCAGGCGCTGGAACACTTTTTGTACGACTTCTTTATGACGAGGCTCTGTGGTACGGATGAAATCGTCATAAGAGATGTCTAGCTTTTCCCACAGGTCCTTTACCCAATCGACAATCGGGTCGATGAATTCGAGCGGTTGTTTGCCCTCTTCAGCTGCACGCTCTTGGAGCTTTTGACCATGCTCATCTGTCCCTGTCAGGTAATACACATCATAGCCGCGCAAACGCTTATAACGTGCCAAAGCATCACACGCGATTGTGGTATAGGCGTTACCGATGTGGAGCTTGTTACTTGGATAGTAGATCGGTGTTGTAATGTAATAAGTAGGTTTCATTGCAACTATTCCCCTCCTGTTTACGTTAATGAAAATAAGGAAAAGCCCACCCCAAAAAAATTGGGGCGAGCTCTATCTCGCGGTACCACCCAAATACTCCGTCCCCTCACGGAAAACGGACTTGGTGAGTCAAAACATGACTCTACCCGTAACGTGGGCATACGTCACAAACTACTTGGTACGGTCAATGCCGTCACTGTTCATTTGCAAGACTCAGGGTCCATGTTCAGCTTGCTCGCTTATACCGGTTTTCAGCTACCCCGGCTCTCTGAAATAAGGAGATCGGCTTACTCTTCCCATCATGGTCGTTTGGTATCATTTGCTGTATTTATCCTCTATTGTACACGACCAACCTGTTTTGTAAACATCCTCGACACCCCCATCTTCCTAAGCGATTTTATCGCTCGCTTCATGCCAACTTTACAAATTACAAGCAGAGAGGGGAAAACTTGGGGTTTTTGTCGAATCATCTGTTGGGTTTCGACATTCGTCGACTCATTCGACACCCAATAATCCCAGTAAATTTTATCCATAAAAATTTCCATATCCCTTCCAACACTTTGAGAAACACCTATTTAACAGCATTTCGGTTTTGAAAAAACATTTTGCTTTTCAAGGAATTGTCAAAATCATGTTGACACCTTTGGGAATGGCTGGTATGATTATCCCAACAGAAAATGTCGAATATTGACGATAAATGATGAGTGTATAACAATAGCATCGACATATACAGTATTTTGGGAGGAGATTTTAACTATGATGAAATCAACCGGTATCGTTCGTAAAGTAGATGAATTGGGTCGTGTTGTTATTCCAATCGAATTGCGCCGCACTCTGGGTATCGCTGAGAAAGATGCTTTGGAAATCTACGTTGACGGAGAGCGCATCATCCTGAAAAAGTATGAGCCTGCATGTATCTTCTGTGGAAACGCTGACAAAGTATCTCACTTTAAAGGTAAAATTGTGTGCCAAGATTGCCTGACAGAAATGCCTGTTAAACGCTAATATCATTTGATTACATAAACATGCCTTTGTGGGACGAGCCTACAAAGGCTTTTTGTTTGCTATTTTTTCTTCAACAGCGCTCGGAAGAAGAACAGCCTGGGCGCATACAAATCAGAATAGACCACATCTGTCGGCATTTCAAAGGATACATCGCCAGAAAACTGTAATCCAACCTCCGCCAAAACTTGCTGTAGTCGAGCTAAATTGATTAGCGGGTAATCAAAAGTGAGCACGAGCTGCCCATCGTCTTTTAACACCCTGTGAAATTCACTGAATGCTTGCACCATAACCGGGTCTTCGAGATGCTCGAGAACAGAGATGCAAGATATAGTATCAAACTTTTGATTTGAGTACGACAAGTAGGTTAAATTGGCTCGACAATAATGAATACCATCTAAATAGTGTACAGGCAGCCTGTCTGCTACCCTTTTCCCAAATATGAATGGGTGGCAGATCCCACAAGCTGAATCAAGCACAACGTCATTCGGATTGGCAAACTGTTTGGCCCAAGCATATTCGTACGGTCTACTGTTCCATGTAACGGGCAGGGTAAATATGAAGTGATCGTCTTTTTCATCTGTATTCACAATAAAACGAGAATCACGTATACTCACTGTTGATTCTCCCTACCATCGTATTAAACGTAACCCGTCGAGATGACGAAAAGAAAAAAGCCGACCGTATTGGCCAGCTTTGCTCACTCATTCCCTTTTATTCACGATGATATTCGTTGTAAACATCTCGTTTGGATACGTTTCGATCATCAGCTGCTTGCTTGATGGCTTCCTTTTTCCCCATGCCTTGTGCGCAGTAATGATCCACGTGCTCCACGATACTCAGCGTTTGCCACCATGCATCATCGACTTCCGCTTCCAGCGGACCGGTGTTGCCTTCGACAATGACACAAAACTCACCGCGCACCTCGCCGCTTCTGAGCCATTCCAACAGCTCGTCCAACGTCCCGCGCGCAAATTCCTCGTAGCGCTTTGTCAGCTCTCTTGCCAGGACAGCTCGCCGATTGCCCCACGCTTCCCGCATGGCCGCAAGCGTCTTTTCCACCCGATGAGGAGCTTCATAAAAAATCAGCGTTTCTGGATATCGCTTCAGTCGTTCCAGCTCTTCGCGTCTTTCTTTGTTTTCGCGTCCCATAAATCCGCAAAATACAAAGCCATTAGTAGGAAGGCCGGAAGCGATCAGAGCTGTCAATGCCGCATTGGCACCTGGAACGGGAATGACAGAAAATCCCGCTGCGGTCGCATCTCGTACCAGCTCCGCGCCCGGGTCGGAAATAGCCGGCAAGCCAGCGTCGCTTACCAAGGCAATTTTCTTGCCCTCGGCAAGCCACTGCAACAACCCATTTCCACTTGCTTCCTTATTATGCTCATGATAGCTGACCGTACGTTTTTCGATTTGAAAATGATTCAGCAGCTTTCTCGTCTGACGCGTATCTTCACACGCGATGACATCGACTTCACGCAACGTATTTAGACACCGCACCGTGATATCATCGAGATTACCGATGGGTGTAGCCACCAAATAAAGGACTCCTGCTTCTTCTGACGCAAAACTGCGTTGCACATTCATTCGGAAGCCCCTCCAATCAATTCTTCTTTTTTCTTGCGCGTTAATCGTTTAATGCTCTCTTCACGCTTGAGACCCCAGGAACGGTCTGCTCCTTCTTCCCAATAGAGCAGCTCCACTGGCCCGCGGCCTCTCGTATACTTGGCACCCTTTCCTTCATTATGAGCAGCCAAGCGACGGATCAGCTCTGTTGTATATCCGGTGTAGAGTGTCCCATCCGCACAAGAGAGGATGTAGACATAGTGACTCTTACTCGAGGGAATCTCGTCTGCCATAATAGATTTCCTGTAGTTCTTCACAGTATTGCTCTCCATTTTCATACACAATCAGCGGCGGCTGAATTCTCAGCTCCGGCTTTCCACCCCTTATTCCCTCGATCAGAACCATATTCGGCTCTGCTTCCCTACGCGGATAAACCAGACGCATTCGTTTCGGCTCAATGCCATATTGGCGCATAAGCGAAACGATGTCGATCAAACGTGTGGATCGATGCACCAGCGCCAGCTTGCCGCCATTTTTTAGCAACTGACTCCCCACGCGAATGACATCCTCCAAGGACAGCATAATCTCATGACGAGCGATCGCAAAGTGCTCGCTGATGTTTTTCTCCCCACTGGTCGCAGGCATATATGGCGGATTGCACGTGATCAAATCGAAATTCCCGTGCCCAAACAGCGACACCGCATCCTTCACATCGCCATGATGCATCGTAATTCGCTCGTTCAAACCATTCAATGTCACATTGCGGCTCGCCATGCTGAACAAACGCTCTTGAATTTCGATTCCATCAAAACTGGCTTCTGGCGTACGCGTCGTCATAATGAGCGGTATAGCTCCATTGCCCGTGCACATATCCAATACTTTTCCGCGCTTTGGCACCGATGCGAATCGCGCCAAAAGAACCGCGTCCATGGAGAAGCAAAACACCTCGTGACTCTGGATTATTTTCATTTCATGTGTCAATAAATCATCGATGCGCTCTGTTTCGTAAAGCGGCACGTTGGTGACAGGTTCCATCTGCGACTCGTACTCCCTTTTGTTCTTGTCTTATTATTCCTATCCGGAAAAAAGCGACCTGACACGTGGCCCAGGTCGCTTTTTCATGTGGTGCTGGTTACTCACCGCTTATTTTTGAGGGCCGCCGCTCAGGAATGAGAGACAGAACAGGCAATCCCCTTCTTTTCGCAGGCTGCCGAAATGCACATTACAGATATGAAATCCTTCCGCGTACAAACGGGCTAGGTTGTCATATCCTTCGCCGACCACTGCCTTTTTGGCTTTTTCCTTCGCGACAGGGCTTGTTCCCTTTTGTTTTGCTTGGGAGCCGGTCTTTTTCCTGTCTAGTCGGTTGCGAAGGTGCTGGTTTTCAACGAGTAATTGGGCGTTTTCCTCCATCAAAACAACGATGACGTCTTTCAGTTCACCAATTTCCTTATAAAGGTCGCCAATACGTTCTTCAATGCTCGCCATCTTGACGAAGATTTCCCGTTTGTCCACTAGCTCACCTCTCCCCTACCCCCACACTTTATTCAAAGGTGGGGAGACCTATCGCAATCTCATCCAATCCGAATTCGGTGACACGTTTGTCAATGGAAAGCTCTACTTGAACAGATTGGTCAAGCACATTTACGGAAACGACTCGTCCATTCCCCATCGGGGTGGTGACCAATTTGCCGACGTCCGGCATCTCATCCTTCGAGCTTTCATAGTTGTCGTTCTCGTATTTTAAACAGCACATCAACCGGCCGCATAGACCGGAGATTTTGGCTGGATTCAACGAAAGATTTTGGTCCTTGGCCATTTTGATCGAGACTGGCTCGAAATCGCCGAGGAACGTTGAACAGCAAAGCAACCTGCCACAAGGCCCGATCCCGCCGAGCATTTTGGCTTCGTCACGCACACCGATCTGGCGAAGCTCAATCCGGGTGCGGAATACGGAGGCGAGGTCTTTTACCAGCTCACGGAAATCAACCCTGCCGTCAGCAGTAAAATAAAAGATAATCTTGTTGCGGTCGAACGTGTATTCCACATCGACCAGCTTCATATCGAGCTTGTGCTCTTTGATCTTCGTCTGACATACAGCAAAAGCATTCTTGGCGGCTTGCTTGTTTTCATCCACCTGTTTTGCATCTCGCTCGTCTGCCATCCGAATGACCTTTTTCAGCGGCAATACGACATCAGACTCAGCCACTTCTTTTTTGCCAATGACGACCTTGCCAAATTCGACCCCTCGCGCCGTTTCCACGATGACGGTGCAGTCTTGCTCAATCGGCAGTCGGTCAGGGTCGAAGTAATATATTTTGCCCGCTTTCTTAAAGCGGACCCCAACAACCTCGTACAAGGGTTATCCCTCCTGGAATTGAAGAACCAACCGCTCAAGAGCCAACTGTGCGTTGGCATTTCGCTCTATCCGATTTTTCGTCTCCATGACCAAATCTATCCCACGCAAGAGCTCAGCTTTTGTCCATACCAGTGCTTGTCCTTGCAGCACATCCTGTTGGTCGCTGTTAATGAGATGGGCATGCCTGCCTACTTGCAAATACAGGATATCGCGCAGCCAAAGGATGAGCAAATCTAAAAAGAGGGGTAGTTCCTCTTTACTTTTGTCGCTCTTTTGCAACATATCATGGATCGTTAAGAGTGCAGATGAATTGCGCTGTTTGCACTCCTGCACCAATTGTATCACTAGATTTCTTAGCTGTGCAAACGATTCTGATTGGCTGAGTGTCATAGCTTCTTCCACATTTGTCGTAATGTGGGAGGCAACCTGCGCCATTCCCGCCAAAACGCCCTCTGCACGCAGCTTTTCCGCAATCGATTCTGCAGAAAGTGGTGAAAATTGAACGATTTGGCATCGAGATAAAATCGTAGGAAGAATCGCATGGCTGTGCTCTGTCAAAAGTAGTGCCAGTACACCAGCGGGCGGTTCCTCCAAAAACTTGAGCAGACTGTTGGCAGCCTGTGTCGTCATTTTATCGACGTGCTCGATGATATATACCTTGCGTGACGACTCGACGGCGCGCATCGCCATTTCTTTTTGCAGCGAACGGATCTGGTCGATCTTAATCGAAGCCCCGTCAGGCGTAATAAACAACACATCCGGGTGGTTGCCACCCTCTATGCGCCTGCATGTAACACAGGCCCCGCAGGCGTCTGCCTCCCTTTCTGAACAAAAAAGGGACTTCGCCAGATGCAGGGCCATCTGCTTTTTACCTGAACCTTTGGGACCCGCCAGCAAGTAGGCGTGTGCCAGTCGTTCGTTGCGCAAACTATGAGACAGCAGTTCCTGTGCTCGTGGCTGCTGAGAAAAACGGGTCCATGTCATGATGGTTTCACACCCACTAAAAATACAAATTGATCAACATGCCGCGGATCTCGCCAATCCTGGCTAACAAATCAATCGTTGGTGCCTGCTCGCTCAAGAGCTCATCTGTCAGCTTGAGCAGCTCTGCATCCACCTCTTTGACGATCTTGTACAGCCTGCTGCGACCACGTCGATTCATTCCTCGTCTGTCATCTAAGGCAATGCCGAACTTCACAGCCTCTTCCATGAACTGCTTGACGAGATTTTTATAAGCATAGAAGTCACGAACGGCGCGGGAACGAGCAAGAATCTGTCCCTGCTTGTCTATGTCTGTCAGCAGCCGGGTAAGCTTCTCCTGAGACATACGTTCGTCTTCTCCTTGAATCATCGTGCCAAAATTCAGCTTTTCCAGTTGAGGATTCTTGCGTGAATCCGTCGTTTTAATCAAGTCCAGTTTAGGCCGTAACCCATCACTGATTTTCATATCGCCACCTCCGTCGCCCGATCCAATACAGGGTCTGTCCCCATGAGATCAAGTATATACGAAAGCTGCGAAAAAAGAGAGAAGGAACCACATTAAAATGAGTGGAACTCTCCGACATCCAATACGAATACTGCCGCACCACCCACCTGTACTTCCAGCGGATAGGGCATGAACGAGTCTACAGCATTGCTGAGTGGAGAGACGGGAGTGACCATTTGTTTGCGGGATTTGCAATTATGCGCAATGATGTCGATTACTTCCGGCACGCTTTCGTCAGACGTACCGATCAAAAAAGTTGTGTTACCGGCGCGTAAAAAGCTACCCGTACTAGCCAGCTTCGTAGCACGAAAACCTTTTTTCACCAGTTGTTGAGACAGACGACCACTATCTTTATCTTGGACGACCGCAACTACCATTTTCATCGGCTATCACCCTTTCTCCCATGATCATTCCCAATTTGGCTTCTTCATTGTATGAAAAACACGTAGGCTTGGTACGTTATTTCGCTTAAACATATTATACAGCATGTACATCATCCTGCGGTACAGGGAACCTTACAGCCTTTACAATCTGTCTAGCAGTGCCTGCAAGGCAGATTGATATACTTGTTCCATCGGCTGCTCGGCATCAATGACGACAAAGCGCTCTGGGTCGCGTTCCATGACCAGCTGATACCCTTCCCGAACAAGCTCATGGAAACGCATCCCTTCCAGATCGAGACGATTTACTTCTCGTCCACGGGAAGCATTAATCCGTGCCAATCCGATTTCAGGCTGTACATCAAAGAATAAAGTCAATTCCGGCATGCAGTCACCGACAGCAAATCGGTTAATCTGGTAGACAGCATCAATGCCCAATCCCCGCGCATGTCCTTGATAGGCGAGACTACTGTCGATAAAACGGTCGCACAGTACCAGCTTGCCCTCTGCCAAAGCAGGTAACACCTTTTCCGCCAAATGCTGACCACGTGCTGCTGCATACAAGAGAGCCTCTGTTCTTTCATCCATCTGCGTGTGGGCCGGATTCAAAATAATTTCCCGAATTTTTTCGGCGATATCAATTCCACCGGGCTCACGAGTCAAAAGCACATCGACTCCCCGCGTTTTCAGCTCTTCGTACAGCTTGGCGATGACGGTGGATTTCCCAGCCCCTTCTCCGCCTTCTATCGTAATAAATCGGCCTTTTTTTCCTGTTGCCACTTCCATACTCCTTCCACCCCTGTTGTAGCAGGCCAGTTGCTTAAATTATCGTAAAACCTGTATCGTTTGTAGCTGGTCGTCCTGTACGCCGTGGAATCGCGTTTGTCCTCTCGCCAATTCCTTTAGCATCGCCAGACTTTCTTCATCGATCCGCTCACCTGGCACCAGCACCGGAATCCCCGGCGGATATGGAATCACCATCTCTGCCACAATGCGTCCCAGAGCCTGCTCCAAAAGAATCGACTCCCTCGGGCAGTCAACGGCTTCATGCATCGGCAATGCCTGCTCGCGCAAATAATGGGAAGACACGACTCCCGCCAAAAGAATGCGCTCCTCCCCCGGTTCCACTTGTGGCGCCATCGATTCAAGCAATCTCCACAAAGCTTCCAGGTCACGGGAGGCTGTTCCTGTCGAGGCTGCAAGGAGTACATGAGAGTCATCCGCCAGCTCCGAGAAAATCCCGTGCTTTTCCATCCATTTCTGCAAGTCAAATCCACTGAATTGGGCTGTTCGCAAATGGAAAAACAGCTTCAACGGGTCAAGCGTAGCGTACACGCTGTTTGTGGACAGGCGCGGCCAATCCAGCCAGTCCAGTCGATCGAGTCGCTCCCGAAACTTGTCCAAAAGCGGCAACAACCTATTCCACTCCTCAGTCGCCTCCAGCACCAGATGACGTCTGGCTACATCGAGCGAAGCCATCAGCACATAGGATGGGCTGGAAGACTGAAGCATGGCGAGATGGCGGAACAACCGTTCACGATCAATCCGCTCCCCCTGAATATGCAGCATCGAGGACATTGTCATCGCTGTTCCCATTTTGTGTGTCGATTGGACCGAAGCATCTGCACCTTCCTGCATGGCAGAACGCGGAAAGGCAGGATGGAACCCGTAGTGGGCACCGTGAGCTTCGTCTATTAAAAGCGGTACGTCAAACCGATGGACAGTAGCCGCCATTTTCGCCAAATCGATACCCATTCCATAATAGGTTGGATTCGTCAAAAAAACTGCCTTCGCATCGGGGTGTGCAAGCAGCGCACGCTCTACATCTTCGCGCCTTACACCCGCAGCGACTCCTGTTGCCAGATCGACGGCAGGTACTAAAAAGATCGGGGTTGCTCTCGCCATCATAATGCCGTTGAATACAGACTTATGGCAATTGCGTTGTACCAGTATCTTGTCGCCCGGTCTGCATACCGTCATGATGAGGGCGATATTTCCTACTGTACTTCCTCCGATCAAAAACTTGGTCTGTTCTGCATGAAAGGCTTGCGCCGCCAAATCCTGCGCTTCTGCAATGACACCCTGTGGCTGATGCAGGTCATCTGTCCCGCTAATTTCCGTTACGTCCAGCTCCAAAATGTCTTGAAAGCGATTTTTCGAATGGTTGTCAAAGCTGTGGCCCATTTTATGTCCTGGCACATGAAACGGATGCGGCCGATGCTTGGCGTGCCGTTCAAGCTGTTCATAAAGGGGCGCACGCTTTTGTCGCTCCCGAAATTCAACATCTCTCTCCAACACGCGCGACTCACGTCCTTTATTTTTATTCCCCTATTTTAGCATGATTTGGACACGCATGAATCCAGCAAAAAAAAGACACCGGAATGCACCGATGCCTTCTTTCTTCACGCATCTTTTCGCAACCAAATGCGTCTCATCTGATGAATAAAAAATGGATACTTTTCATCCTGTACATCGGTATTGACCATTTCCTGTTCGCACCGTTGACAGATAAACTGCTCACAGATGGCGATTCCGTCATTCTGCTCCTGTTCACAGACGATACATCGCTGAGCAACTTTTTCCATAGTGAAAACGCCTGCCCTTTTCCTCAATATACCAATCATTATACCCTATTATAGTCAGCATCATTCCCAAACGTTCGTGTTTTCGCCGATAGCTCGGTAGGCTTGGAAGTAGGACTGGGCTTCCTGCACAGGGAAGCAAGCTGCTGCATCAATGACATAGGAATGCTTCATTCTGCTAACCAGCTCTGATAACGGCAGCTCTGCAATGGTCGTTCCCGCAGCATTCCCGATCACGAGCAAATCCGCATCCTTTACAGCATCCTGCCACGAATCGTGTAGCGTCCAACGCGTCATCCTTTTGTTCGGAATTGGCTTGTCCTCCCCCGTGTAAATGGCAACGTCCGTTTCAGCCAACCAGTCAGAAGACATCTGCTCCCATAGCGAATCCTCTCCCCAAAGTACGATCCGCTGTATATTGGCTTTTTGTAGAACGAGCCTGCATTCTTTTTCAAGCCATCGAACGATAAGAGAAGAGTCCTGGCGGGACGGGTAGAGCCAGCCGTGACCGATTCGTTTGTCCATACCGAGCGCGCGACTGACTTGGAGCAGAGAAATTCCCTTCTCATCGCAGCTGGCACCAAGTTCGATATAAAACTGCTCCTTCCACGCCAGATAGCGCGGCAATTGCCGAAGCGCTTCATCCACTTCGCGCATCCCGCATACCATCGTCACCAGTGAGTAGCGAGCGAGCTGCCTACAGAGGAATCGCATCCATCTCCCATCAGGTTCCCCTCCAAGCAAAGCACGCTCGTGGGTAAATAACGCCATGCGGATGACCTCATACTTCCCGGTGTGCTCGTATTGGGTATGTAAAGTATTCGCCCAGTCGTATGGCACATCACTTCCGTAGACAAGCGCAAGCCATGGCCCCGTCCCCAGCTGTTGCATCCTTTCCTGCAAAAGCTTGCCATCACTCTCTTTCGTCAGCAAAAATCCATTGGCGCCTTCTTGAATGGCATCTGTGCTGCAAACAACCAGCTCGATTCCACATGCTCCTAGCTCATTTCCGAATCTGGCTACGACCTCCTCTGAAATGACCCAAAGCTTCACGCTCTTCTTCCCTCCTTACGCCCTACCCCTATCATTCCTTTTATCCTTTCCATAACAAAAAGCCGTCAGTCTAATCAGGCTAGACAAACGGCTTGTTTCATTCGTTGTATGAGCTTTCTCAAGATTTGCGACTGTGCGATAATGGAAACGCAGACTTTCATTCATCCAGACCGCTGTCAAAGGAAGTGACTTCTCATGAAAGAAACCGCCGCCCATACGATCTATAGCTACAAGCTGCTCTATCGTTTTCGCTGGCAATTCGTCGGCTACCTTTTTCAACTGCTGTTATTAGGCTTGTCCCTTATTTGGCACTCATTCATGCTACAAGTCCCCGCTTATACGCTGATTGTGACTTTAGCGATTCTACCCGTAATACCGATCTGTCATTTGGTCTTATTTCGACTGTATGCCCGTTTTCGCGGCCATAAGCCAAAGACCACTGCCGATATGCTCGTCTCTCCATGGTGGGGGGCAGGCTATCCACTTCCCATCCCTCTCCCTGTCTATCGGGGAAGTGAGCTGACGGTAAACGTGGGGAGTATGGCAATTGCAGCCGGGGCTTATGTGTGGCTTTCGGAAGGATACGGGCTCACCTTGATCACCGGAACGTTGATCGTCTCGCTGCCACGCCTCCTCGCCCTCCTTACTTCCTTTCGTCAGCCAAGTCATAGCCGTGTGAAATACGAGGATCGCGGCGTTGCCTTTTTGCTTACCGATGGATAACCGAATCGATACACCTTTACATAACCCATAGCTTGATGACAATCAACGCCGCCAATCCAGGCAAACGGAGTAGTCCGACGAGCAGAGCCGTCACTGGGTTGATCGGGATGTGGAAGTTAGCCAGCTCTCCAACCAGATTGGTGAAAAACAGCAATAGTGCGCCAATCACGACTTGCATGATCCCAAATCCAATCCACCTGATCGGGCCCGTGACAGATTTGCTGACGGCAATCACCAGCAAAATTCCAACTACAATCAGTGCTATAACCCACCCTGTAGTCATCTGCTTTTTCCTCCTATGCCTGTTGGCGATTCCTTTCGCGCTTTGCTTGCGCGAGCAAATACATATACCGCTTTTCGGTCACATGCAAATAGTAAATGACATCATCCAAACCGCCATCCGGTTCACTGATCTCCACAAGATGGCGGGCATGCTGCCAGTCCATTCGCGCCTGATTGACTGCCACATCCAAGCTCGCTTCATTCCATTCCACCACGAACCGTGCTTTTTTTCTCCACCTACTCACCAGCAAGCTTCCCCCTCAGTGAAAGTAGTAAAGTACCCCTGTCATGTTGTTCAACGCATGCAACAAAACGGCTCCCCAGATTGATTGGTACCGATGTCGAACGAATCCGAGTAAAAGTCCAATGACAAAAAGTGGAGCAAATAGGGCGAGATCCATATGTAGGAGCCCAAACCAGAGACTGCTCAGGAAAATACCCAAAAGAGGCCCAATTCTCTGAACCAGATAAGTCTGAATCACGCCCCGAAACAAAATCTCCTCCGCAATCGGAACCAAGATGCCAATGACCACGAGTGAGGTGAGCGCCGCCAAAATATCCGTTTCTTTCGCCTGCACAATCTCTTTTTCGATCTGCTGCTCTCGCTCTGAAGATAGAGACAATCCAAACCAGTCCGCAATTGGGTTAGTCACCACCGCATCCATCACTAGTGCAATCAAAAGAAACAGAGCAGCGAGCATCAACAGCATCCGGCCTAGTCGTACAGGTCGGCGAACGCCGATTTCTCCCAGTCGTCCACGAAACCACAGTGGAATCAAAATCAACAGGAACAGTTGAAAAATAGCTGATTCCAATATCCCTCCGATCGTTCCGATGGAAAAGAAGGTACCTTCCAGTAAAAACCCATACAACAGCAGTACGCCCGTTTGAAACACATGCAGCCAAGCTACAATATGCAGTACATCATTCCCTGTAAGCTCGTCATATTGCCACAGCCATGACGTCAGCTGCCGTCTTTCTCTTAGCAGGCTCACAATGAAACCAACGGTCGCAATGAAGCTAAATACCGTCACCCCAAATGCAAGTAATCCTAACCACACCTCCGGTTGCCCGACGGTAGTAGCAACCCACTTTCCGTCTACCCCCTTGTGAAAACGAATCATGGATAACTCCGCAGCAAACATGAGCCAATACCCAATAAACAGCATGATCGCCCATGGAGTGGACTTTTGTCGCCGTATCCCACTCGCAAGCGACAGTCCTGGTCCTGTCAGCATCTCCTCACGCTCCTATTTCACTGTATGTCTCGTCCATTCAAAAAAGTCCGGCATTTCTATCAAGATTGCAAAGCTTTGATCTGATCTTCTGCTACTTGCTTGAGATATTCATTACGCGTTCGTAAAAATCGCGTCATATACGCCTCCAGGAACAACCAATCCGCGAGCTTTCCCAAAATACCCAGCGGAGATGTGTAATCAAAAATGTCGATCATCCTCGTCTGGTTGTCCGTTATCGGAATGAACTCATGCGTGTGATGAAACCGTTTGAATGCGCCAGAAACCATCTCATCCACGAAATAGCACGGTTCCTCCATCTCTGTGATTTTCACCGTCAAATTTTGTTTGATACCGAAGTGAATGGCTTCCCAGGTAACCGTCTCCCCCAGGTTTATCAGTCCGCTCGTTACTCCTCCAATGGCTCTCTCCTTTGTGCTGGCGGTTGATTCCATATGCAAATCAATGCTTCTGGCAGCATCAAAGCAGACCTGTCGCGGAGCATCTATCAAAAACTCCATACGAATAACTGGCATCCTGCATCCTCCTCTTGAAATGAAAAAAAGACAGGCAGCCCCCGTCTTCTTTTCTATCTTTGTCGTACGTATTGAAATTCCTAGGATGATATTTAAAAAGTCGTCCTTTCAGCACCGAGAAAGTGGCGAGAACCTGAAGAAGGAGGAGCGGAGTGTAGGGGACCTACATGAGCACCGGACTTCGAAGGTGAACGCCAATTTCGATGTCGAATGATCATCTAGAACTACATCGTGATCAAAGGACGACTTTTTAAAATTCCTTTATAGGTCGCGTCTGCCTT
This sequence comes from Brevibacillus sp. BD137, assembly GCF_041644655.1. Classification (NCBI taxonomy): domain Bacteria; kingdom Bacillati; phylum Bacillota; class Bacilli; order Caryophanales; family Paenibacillaceae; genus Brevibacillus; species Brevibacillus sp. BD137. Next base: position 64,504 of record NZ_JAOTNO010000016.1, read on the forward strand.
CCAATGCTTTGGTCAGCGTGACTTCATCGGCGTACTCCAAATCTCCACCGACTGGCAAGCCGTGGGCGATACGCGTCACGCGAATGCCAAAAGGTTTAATCAGCCGGGAAATGTACATCGCTGTTGCTTCCCCTTCGATATTCGGGTTGGTCGCCAAAATGACTTCCTTCACCTGCTCGTCACCGAGGCGCTTCAACAGGTCAGGAATGCGAATATCCTCCGGACCGATCCCATCCATAGGAGAAATCGCCCCGTGCAAAACGTGATAATACCCTTCAAACTCTCGCGTCTTCTCCATCGCTACCACGTCTCGCGGCTCTTGCACTACACAGATGATGGAGCCGTCACGGCGTTTGTCCCGACAAATATGACATGGATCGAGATCGGTAATATTGTTGCAGACCGAGCAGTAATGAAGCTGACGCTTGGCATTGACCAATGCTTTTGCCAGATCAAGCACGTCGTCCTCTTTCATATTGAGCACAAAAAAGGCAAGCCGCCCAGCCGTTTTGGGACCAATGCCGGGCAATTTCATAAAACCATCAATGAGCTTTGAGACCGGTTCTGGATAAAACATCGCCTACTCCTCTTTTCCTGCCCAATTTTTAGAACAGGCCTGGGATGTTCATGCCTCCAGTAAATTTGCCCATTTCCTTGCCTACCATTTCATCTGCTTTACGCAGTGCATCGTTCACAGCAGTAAGCACCAGGTCTTGCAGCATTTCCACATCTTCAGGGTCTACTACTTCTGGCTTGATCACGATGTCTTTGATTTGCTTATGTCCATCAATTTTCACAGTGATAGCACCGCCACCAGCAGAGCCTTCCACGATTCTATCTTTCAAGCCTTCTTGCGCTTTTTGCATTTCTTCCTGCATTTTTTTCACTTGCTTCATCATTTGTTGCATTTGCTGCATGTTTTTCATTGAGGTATCCTCCCTAAATGGTTATGAGTGTATGATTTAGTCTTTGACTTCCACAAGACCTTCTCCGACGAGCTTGATGGCTTCCGCCAAAAACGGGTCCTCTTCTGGCTCATCAGAAGCGTCTTTTTGACCAACCTGCTGGTCTACACTTTGCCACTCTTCCTCCATGACAGACAAGAGCTGCAAAGGCCTGCCCAACACCGTAGACATAACGCGCTCAATCACGCTCCGAAGCTCTGCCTCCATCGTCTTATCACAATGGATAGCACTGTTGAAGGTTACGACAACCGCTTCATTGCCGGCAGCTACCGGTTGACCATTGACTAGCCAAGCCTGGTATTGGATCTTGATCTTTTTCAGTTCGGTCAAAATTTGACTCCACTGCCCACGCACTTGTCTCGTCAAATTCTCATCCATGGCCTTCGCGACTTCCCTGACTCTATTCATCGGGGTTCGTGAACCACCAGAAGCCGCAGCTATGCGCCTTGGTTCGCTTTTGCGCGTTTCTTCGGCCTTTTGCTGGCCGGGAATGCTCACCTGACCTTGCATCACTTGAACCAAACGCTCTTCCAAAACGCGAATACGATTGGACATCGCGGTCAGTTCCTCGCTGTTAACGGGTGAGGCTCCCACAAATTCCGTCGCATTCGCATTAGGCTGGCACATTTTGACAAGGGTCAGTTCAACCAACACCCTTGCATAGGTCGACCATTTTAATTGCGACAAAGCCTGATTGCAGGTCTCAATCGCTGCGTAAAGCACCGGAAACGAGTACAGCTTTGCAACCTCTGCAAACTGGTCATCAATCATGGTCCGCTCGACAATCTCTTCTAGCTGCGGCGCTGTCTTCAATAACAGCATATCGCGGTAATAGTAGAGGAAATCGTGCAGGAACTGCTCCGGGTCCTTCCCTTGCACCATGACTTTATCAAATTGCTCCATAACCTGCGCAATATCATTTTCGGCAATATGTCGCGCAAGCACAGAAAAGTAAGATTGGGCAACTGTGCCCGTAATCTGCATAATATCACTAGCACGAACCTCGTCCTTGCTATAGCTAATCGCTTGGTCCAACAAGCTAAGAGCATCACGGGCTCCACCTTCAGCCATCTTCGCTACGAGCTGCAGGGCCTGCTCCTCCACCTGCACCCCTTGTGACTGACAAATCCTTTGCAAAAGATCGACCATCACTCTCAGTGGAATTCGGTGAAAATCAAAGCGCTGGCAACGAGAGATAATCGTAGCTGGCAGCTTGTGCGGCTCTGTCGTCGCCAAAATAAAAATGACGTGGGACGGCGGCTCTTCGAGGGTTTTTAACAAAGCGTTAAATGCCTCTGTCGTCAGCATATGCACCTCATCGATGATGTACACTTTATACCTGACGTCGCTCGGGGCAAATTTCACTTTGTCGCGAATGTCGCGGATCTCTTCAACACCACGGTTGGATGCCGCGTCGATTTCCAGCACATCCGTTACAGAACCGTTGGAGATGGCTCTACACGTATCGCATTGATTGCATGGCTCGCCATCTATGGGCTGCTCGCAGTTCACTGCTTTCGCCATAATTTTGGCTGCACTTGTTTTTCCCGTACCTCGGGGACCGTTGAATAAATAGGCATGGGACAGCCTATTTTCGCGTAAAGCATTACGCAAGGTTGTCGTAACATGCTCTTGTCCGACTACGTCTTGAAAAGTCTGCGGTCGGTATACGCGGTATAGCGCGGTATAAGCCATGTTCGTGTGACACTCCCCATCTGCACAGTCCTCTTCTATATCCTATTCAGTATACACGATTGCCACCGTTCGTACAAAGTGAACGGACATGTCTCATTTAAAAAACGTCCCGTTCACAATTGTGCGGGACGCATTCTACACCTAATACGGCAGCATGATATGGAAGGTCGTCCCAAACCCTTTGGAGGAGACACGGATTTGACCGCCAATATCGTGAATGATTTTTTGGCAGACAGACAATCCGAGCCCTGTCCCTTCCTCTTTTGTCGTAAAAAACGGATCAAAAATCTTATCAATAATGTAAAGCGGGATGCCTGGACCTGAATCGTGAATATCGATACTCACTTTGTCGCCATCCTGATCCAAATGATGGGAAATCTGAAGCGATCCCTGCTCTCCCATTGCTTCTATTCCATTTTTGCAAATATTAATGAACACTTGCTTCAATAGCTCGTTATCCCCGACGACCATCGGAAGCTTACCGCAAGAGGCAAACTGGACATCAATTCCGTACAGATTCGCCTGCGACTCGACGATCGGCAAAATTTCCTCAAAAACGGTATTTAAGTCGACCATGGAATATTGAATATTACGCGGCTTGCTCAATAGCAGGAATTCACTGACTAAAGAATTGATGCGATTGATTTCGGTGAGCATGATTTCGGTGTACGTTTTCTCCCTCTCCATGCCACTGTCACCAAATAACTTGAGGAACATTTGCAGAAAACCTTTGATCGAGGTAAGGGGATTGCGAATCTCGTGTGCTGTACCAGCAGCAATTTGCCCGATCATCGCCAAGCGCTCATTCCGCTCGAGCTTTTGGGCAAAGGATCGCAGGTTTGTTATGTCTTTGAAAAGAATAAACGCCCCCACTATTTTCCCTGACTCGTCTTGGAGTGTATTTGCGTCGACAATCAGCTCATAGCGTTGGTTGTCATTAGTCCAGGAAGTCGCGACATTTTGCAGCTTTACGCCTTCCAACAGTTCTTTTTTAATGAACCGATGCGGTTCGGGGATGCCGCTAAATACTTGATCGACGTGCTTATTGATGACGTCCAGTCTCTCCATACCCAGTAGCTTACACGCCGTCTGACTGGCTTCGATAATGATTGATTTCTCGTCGAGGATAAACAAGCCCATGCTTGTATCATAGGTCAGTTTGGTCAGCAATCGTTGCGATAAAAGCTGATCGCTTTCTTTTAGGAGTTGGGGAAAATGAATCATGTACAGAAGTTCTTCCGCTTGCTGTGCCATGATCATGACAGATGTGTTCCTGCATTTTCCTTGTTTATCACACCATTCCAGTTCGACCTCGCCTTTGGTTCCCACTTCTTCTTCCCTTCGCAAATATTCCTCATACAGATGCTCTATGGAACCTCGATGGGGAAGAAGAGAACTGATAGGCTGATTGACTAGTTGATCGCGTGAATATCCGGTTACACGAAGCAGTTGTTCGTTGACCTCCACGATACTACCCGCTTGATTCACCAATAAAACGGCAGTAGGCAGTTGATGCATGAACCGCTGCAATCGACCGGACGAGCCAACGAGATGTAACGAAGAAAGTGCACTCATTGCTTGTCCCTCCTGGCCTATGACGTATTTTGAAAGGAAAGAAACCGAAATCCTTTCCGCCTATTATGAAAATTCGTGAAAATACTCATAAAACCTTCATTCTATCCGCTTAAAAAGCATGGAAATGTTTCGCTAGTTATCGTCAAATTCCAACAAAAAATAATTGGATCGTAAAATAAACACAAACAAAAATAGCATGCTTCCCTTTGGAAACATGCTATCTGTACATGCGTGATAAGTACCGTGCACCTATCTTCGATAATTCTTATCCAAGCGTTACTTATGGTAGCAGCTCAGAGCAGGCTACCCTGCGGCACACGCGATGATCCACTTATGGCTGCTTCCTTCCGGACCTGACCAGATTCATGGGTTCGCGTTGCACAGGACCCGCTCCTCAACACCGCCGCCATAAGGCAGCCTCACATAAGAAAACCTAGGATAGGAATTCAACCCTGCTATTGCGGATTGCAGGTTACAGGGCACCGCAACCTCCCCGTCTAGCACGGTAGAATTAGAATACCAAAGTTAATAGCCGATAGCAAGGAGTAAACCTATCCAGTGTTAGGAAATCTCTCTATCCTTACTAACTCTTCCCTTGCAATCCGCCGATTGTGTAATCTGAATAGCTCCATTCTCAAAAGCCTTCTTAAAAATCGAAACAATGGAGGGATCAAACTGTGTTTCTTGGCATCGCAGAATTTCTTCGTATGCCTCATTTGCTGACATAGCTTTGCGATAGGAACGTGTAGAAGTCATCGCATCAAACGTATCTGCAACGGCAAGAATACGTCCGATCAGCGGGATTTCTTCCCCTTTAAGCTGATCAGGGTAACCTTTTCCATCCCATCGCTCATGATGATGCCGCACCCCTGAACTGATATGAGACAGGTTTTCTATCTGCTCCACAATTTTTCCACTGATGATGGAATGAGTTTTCATGCATTCATACTCGTCAGGTGAGAGCTTCCCAGTTTTTAAAAGGACGTGATCCGGAATGGCTACTTTTCCGATATCATGCATTAATCCAGCATAACGTAAATCATCTCGTGAAACGGCAAGCTGCTCCTGTTGCTGTAAATAATCATAGATGATAAGGGCGTAGTGTGTAACTCGTTTTGAATGTCCTGCTGTATAAGGATCCTTCATCTCTACGGCTAAATAAAAGCTGCGAACGATTTGATCCAGCCTCTGTTGCGAATACTCCCGCTCTCGGGTAATTAACGAATGCATCTGTTCTGCCATGGTGTTGAACTTATTCTCCAATAGCGTTATTTCTTTCATTCCCTGTATCGGGACGCGTATAGAAAAGTCACCTTTCAACAAGGAGTCAGTGGCGGATACCAAGCTATAGATCGGCTCACCAATCCATTTTGATAAACGATGAGCCACATAACAGGCAAATAAAATAACGATTAAAAGGGTGAAAAAAAAGATGAGGTTCAATCGTTGTAATCGTTCATTAATCCCGTCTCTTGGCAACCACTCAAAATAAGCACCACCGCTTTTTTCAGATACTTGACGGTATACGTAAATGTCCTTGCCTTGAATGAGCAAAGAAAAAAGTCCTTTTTCATTGGATTGTTCCCACTGATTGCGTACCATTTCATAATGGGGAAGCCCCGAAACGTGATTTCCAATCATCGCTTTATCGGTGTGAATCATAATGGTTCGGGAGGGAGAAAGAACCATCATGCCATACTCTTTTGGAACGACGTAGGTACGGACCCAGTCAGTCAGTTTATCCAGATCGATTTCCACCAATAAAAGCCCCGTAGCTCCTGGATTCGAACTCTCCAGGCGCTTCTCGAGAAAAAATGATCTTGGATACTCCTCTTTCTCCCTTTTGGTTAGAAAATCTACCCTGCTTTCTCCGGTTCCCCAATGCTCTCGTTCCATAAATTGATTATCCGCACTCCAGCTCTTATCTTCGCGTAAGGAGAACACTCTCCCATCTTCACCGAGAAAAACAATATTGCCTACCACATTTTGTTTGTGGGAGAAACGCTCGAATAGATTTTGGACGGCTTGTTCCTGCGATGGCCATCCACGCCGGATGCCATTTTTATTTCCCTCGACAAAAGATGGTCCCTCTGTCATACGCACAGTCAGCCTAATCGCCAATTCATCGGTATCCTTTTGGATAGACTGAAAAAGAGACAAAAGACGTTCATCGACGAGTCCTATATCCGCATCCATGTTCGTCTTGTATAGCTCAAATACTGCCTCTTTGGCTTGATCATAAAAAAGGAAGCAAATAAAAATAGTAGGGCCTAGAATCAATAATAAAAATGTGGAAAATAATCGATCCCTCCACTTCAGGTACACAAGCCTCCCCCTTTTTCTAAGCTGTTCACTAATCCTATAGCTACACCATTTGTAGTGGGTACGATTATATAGTGTCACTTCACTATTTCCCGCTGGGATCAAACTCAAACCTTTGTTCAAACCAAAAATGGAATCTTTTTCATCCATAGACAAACGAACGCTGTCGTAATATTCTAGCTAAGAATTATTATCGTATGTGAGGAGATGCATCAGATGAGATACATCCTCCTGGTTTTTCTCGGAGCATGTAGTTACGGCATACTATCAACCATCGTAAAGCTTGCCTACAAGCAAGGCTATTCGCCCGCAGAAGTAATTGGTGGGCAAATGTTTTTGGGCTTTGTGCTGACCTGGATACCCGCCCTTTTTTTCCTGCGGACCAAGCCTTCCCTTCGCCAGTTGCTACTATTGGTCGCAGTAGGTCTAACTGTCGGTTCGACGGGAATGATGTACTACAATGCCCTGCAATATATCCCAGCCTCGATCGCCATCGTCCTTTTGTTCCAGTTCACGTGGATGGGCGTACTGATTGAAGCTGTGATGACTCGCCGGATGCCTGGAAAGGAGACGATTTTTTCCCTCCTGTTGCTGCTGACAGGGACACTTTTTGCAGGAGGAATTTTTGAGAGCGGTGGTTTGGCCCAATTTCATATCCTGGGTGTCATATTCGGCCTTCTCTCAGCCGTTTCTTTTACGTTGTTTATTTTGTTCAGCGGGAAAACCGCCATTTCTGTTAATCCGTGGCTTCGTAGTTCCAGCATGGCGACGGGCTCTTTTCTGTTGGCCAGCCTGATTTACCCACCTGCTTTTCTATTCAACGGAGCATTGTTGGACGGGTTGTTTCCATACGTATTTTTACTCGCCTTTTTCGGGATTTTGATCCCGACGGTTTTTTTCAATTATGGTATGCCCCACATCGGACCGGGGATGGGAGCCATATTGGGAGCAGCTGAGCTACCTATGGCTGTACTCTCCTCCTATGTCATTCTGAATGAATCTGTCTCTATACTCCAAGTGAGCGGTGTCGTGATCATTTTACTTGGAATTATCTTGCCGGAATGGCTGCGCCAGCGAAACATTCGAAGAAACAAGGTTACCTCATAAACGTTGTCCAAAGCCCCTCCATTGTGCCACTACCGCACATACGGACGGGTTTTTTTATGATAAAAATAAAAAAACCTCTGCTCCACGCAGAGGGGTTGTTGACTTCGTCATTATTCCATTCGGGTTACTCTTTTCGATCAGGATCGATCATCAGTGGCTGTGGCGCAGCTGCCATGCTTTTTTGTTTTCTCCAAACTGTAAATCCATAATAAGCAGCAGCAATGAGAACCAGTACGCCTAATACAGAAAAAATCACAGTTCGATTATTTAACAAGGCCACATAAGAAGTAAGTAGCTCCACCTTATTTCCCATGAAATGACCGAGCAAAAACAAGATCAGTGTCCATACAAAACCGGTTGTGTACGAAAACAGAGCGTACCGTGGAAACGTCATCTTCCCGATCCCGACCAAGTAAGGAACCACATGCCTGACAACAGGAAAGAAATAGCTGATACATAGAGCGTAGCTTCCGTAACGATCGAGCAGCGACTGCGCTTGCTCTACGTACTTGTTCATTCCTTTTTTGCGACTAATCCAGTTCAGTGCAGGTGCACCTAGCCATCTCCCGAGCACATATCCCAATGACAGCCCAGACACAACACCCAAATAGGTTGCAATAAATGCAGGAAAGACATGCAGAAGTCCCATCGAGGTCAGCACTCCCGCAGACAGCACGATCACCTCGTCAGGAATCGGCATACCAACAATCCCTAGCCATAACATAAAGAAAAGCGCAAAATAGCCAAACTGACCCACAGACTGGGACAGCATATCGACAATCATTTTGAAATCCTCCTAGCCGACACCCTTGCCATCATCCTTCCGGCAAATGTAGACAAAGGCAGGTGGCAGATTCAATGGAACCATTTTCACCGATACTTGTTCAAATACAGAGGAAAGCTGCTTTTTCATTTGCAGCGAATATTGAAAGGCGACAAATACTCCGCCTGGTTTTAGCGCATGATATACCTGATCCATAATTTGATCACGTAGCTCTTGTGGGAAGTTGGCAAATGGCAATCCTGACAAAATACAGTCGGCTTTCCCCAATCCCGCTTCCGTAAGAACCCGATTCAAATCTACCGCATCCTCGTGGAATCGTACATCGGGAAATTGTGGTTCCAGCCTATTGCGCATCTTGGTCTCCTTTTCAAAGGATACCAGTACGGCTTCCGGTTTTTTCTTTTGCTCGATCCACTTCGTAAAAATCCCCGTTCCTGCTCCTAATTCCACAATTGTATGTGCTTGCTCCCAGTCGATGGGCGCAACCATTTGTTTACAAAGCGCACGGGAACTAGGAGTAATACTGCCTACTTGGCCAGGTGACCGCAAAAAATTATAGAAGAACATCATCCGATCCTTCATGCTGGATGGATGATGACAATCGATCATCATGTTTATATACTCCCTTCTCAGTTCTTGCTTATCCATATATCATATCCAAAAAACATTACGAATTATCTACCAAAAACAAAAGATTTTCTTACTACTATAACAGTAAACGAATGTAAATAAAAATTCCTCCGTCTATAGTCGGAGTAAATAATCACGCTTATGATGGTTTTTTGAGGGATTTCTATACGTTACAATGTCACTAGATCAAGTTTTACATCGAATCAAGGAGGACTTATTTATGGATTATAGAGGTGTAAAAGTCATAACGCACGCTAGCACATTTTTTGCACCGATCCTTGTGCCCATTCTGGTCTGGCTGCTCGTACAAAATCGTGACGCCAAAAATATGGCGCTGCAAGCTTTGTTCTTCCACATCATTATGACGGTGCTCATCGCGATTTCCTGGTTCTTCACTTTCTTGTTGATCGGGATTCCGTTCCTGATTGTGTTTGGACTGATGGCGATCTACTACCCGATTAAAGGTATCCTTTACTCCTTAAATGGACGCCCGTTTTCCTACCCATTCGTTGGTGGGATTGGCCGATAATCTCGATACACGACAAAGACCAGCTATCCTTTGGTAGGAAGCTGGTCTTTGTGTTCAGGTAGAGCCTAATTCCAATCGATTAGGAGCCTACTGTGAAGCGCTCATTTTGATGCTTCGGATTTTCAATTTCATCGAGCATTGCCACTGCATAGTCAGCATAGCTCACATAGCTCTGTCCGCTCGCGTTCACTAACAGATGATCTTTTCCGAGTCGGTACGCGCCTGTTCTCTCTCCTGCTGAGTCAAAAAAGGCAGATGGACTGATATACGTCCATTGAATGCCGTTTGACTCTTCCAATACACGCAAGTACTCTCCATGCTTTTGTGCAGTTGCCAAGTAAGCCTTAGGGAAATCAGGAGTTTCTACTAGGCGCAGTGTTTTGGCTTCGTCTACAAACAAACTGCCTGCACCACCTACAACGAGCAAACGAGTAGAAGGAGCACCCTTCAATGCTTCAATCAGAGCCTTCCCAGACTCGACATGCAGATGTTCTTGACCTGCTGGTGCGCCAAAAGCGTTTACGACTACGTCAAATCCATTCAAATCTGCTGCTGTCAGGTCAAACACATCTTTCTGAATCACAGCTACATCTTTTTGCTCGATTTTGGATGCATCACGCACAATCGCTGTCACTTGATGGCCACGATCCAACGCCTCTTTCATAATTACCTTACCTGCTTTACCGCTTGCTGCTACAATTGCAATCTTCATGATGATATTCCCTCCGTTTTGTATGTTGTAGATGTAACTTAATTAGTTACAACACTTCCAAAAAGAATAGGCGTTTACCGCATCGCCTTGTTGTAATCATTTTAGTTACAACGAAACGAAATGTCAACCCTGTTTTTTTCACACATAAAAAAGCACCGGGGTATTCACACATACACCAGGTGCTAGCTGTTACTTCTTTTTTTTCGGACCACTCCAGGTGATGAACCCGCCTTGCAGGTGAGCCATCTGCGAAACGCCGTGTTTCTTTAAAATTTTTGCTGCCCGCTTGCTACGCATCCCGCTCCGGCAGTATAGCAATATATCGTTTTTGCTGGAAATTTCTTTTGCACGTTGGTCGAGCTGAGACAAAGGGATATTCACTGCTGATGGAATGTGACCCGCTTTATATTCGTGCGGTTCGCGTACATCGATGAGCAGCACCCTGCTTTTTTGGTTAACCCGTTCCTTGAACTGATCTGACTTGAGATTTTCCAATCCCTTTACAGGAAGGAAGCGAGAGATGAGATACCAAATAATGACCGCATAGGCGAACAGCAAAAGAATCGTAGTGAAACTCATAGGAAGCTCCTCTCCAAAATCGGTTTAACGGCTCTTGACCAAAAGCTCTACGGCTTCTTTCACCAGCTTGCTCGTGTCTCCTCCAGCAGCCTGCTCCTCTAGCAAACAGCGTTGCAGGTTTTCCGCTACAATCTGGGCAACCGCCTTGTCTGAAGCGTTGCGAACGGCAGAGAGCTGAGCTACTACATCTTTGCAGTTTTTCTGCTCGTCCATCATTTTCAGCACACCGCGGACTTGTCCTTCGATTCGTTTTAAACGTCTTTTGATATCGTCACTGTAATTGTAATCCATATGAATTCCTCCTGCTTGGAACTACCTTATTTACCTACAGGTATCTTATGCGAAATACAGGCAATGTCAAGCGAAGCGCCTACGCGAGCTGTTTTAAATAAACAGGTTTACTTTTGCCTGTGTCGCATCCCCCAAATAAGCAGCTACACCTGCATACTCCATTCCGTCGAGCAATTCCTCCTGCTTCAGGCCGAGCAAGTCCATCGTCATCGTACAAGCGACCAGCTTCACTCCCTGCTCCTGTGCCAGCTCGATGAGTTGTGGAAGCGTCAGGGCATTGTGCTTTTTCATGACATGCTTGATCATTTCTGGACCCATGCCCATCATGTTCATTTTAGACAGTCCGAGCTTCTTGGCGCCCCTTGGCATCATCCAACCGAACGCTTTTTCAAGCCATCCCTTTTCTACCTTCACGATCTCGTCTTTGCGCATCGTATTGAGTCCCCAGAAGGTGAAGAAAATCGTGACATCATGATCATAGGCAGCAGCTCCGTTCGCAATAATAAAGGCTGCAATTGCTTTATCCAAGTCACCGCTAAACAACACAATCGTCGTTTTTTCTTTTTGTTTTTCCATGTAAGAACACTCCTTCATAATACTCATACTTGTATAGGTATAAAAATAAGCGAAAGAAGCTTTTGCAATGAAAAGCATCTTTCCTTATAGAATGTCACTCCAAATCTTGATCGCCGTTGCACAGATCAGCACAATCAGGCCATAACGCAAATATTTCACATCGCTCTTGGCGCTGACCATACTGCCAATCGGTGCCCCCATAACACTTCCGATGACCGTATACAAAACGGGCAAGAGCGGAATTTGCCCACCCGACAGCTTCCCGATCACACCACCTATTGCGGAGATGAATACAATAGCCAAAGATGAAGCAATCGTCACCCGCGTAGGTATCTTCAGCACGGTCAGCATGATCGGAATGAGGATGAACGCTCCCCCTGCACCGACAATCCCGGATACGATTCCCACAACAAATGCAGCACCAGCAGAAATGAAGCGGTTATATGCGACCTCGCCTGCTGCCGCTTCTGTCCCTCTATTTTTCACGAGCATCAAAATCACAGCGATGATTGCCAGTATCCCGTACACCAAATTAATGCTTTCATTCGACAAGTATCGGGAGAGAGCTGCACCAATCAGGCTTCCCGCCAAGATGCTTACCCCCATATCTCTGACGAGTCCTTTATGAATCAGGGGCGAGTTTTTCCCGTTTCTTTTGCGGAAAGCCAGTACGCCAGACAGCGACGCGAAGAATACTTGAAACATCGATATCACCGAAACTTCCTGGGCGGAAAACTGCGCTACCCCTAGTGCCGGTGGTATAAACAGGAGCATCGGATAGCTGATGATCGCTCCGCCAATCCCAAGCAACCCGGAAAAAAAGGAGCCGACAAAACCGATAGAGACCATAAGCAGAAGCAGCAAAACGTCCATATATCCTCCTTGCATTCCTACCTAACACATCGGAATGCTCAACCCTCTTTTCAAATGAACCATATTCAAGTAAAATTAATCCCAAGTAAATAACTGTGAATAAGGTGATTTCAATGATTCCCTTTTTCAAATCCATTTTTCAGCATCGGTGCCCCACCTGCCAAGAACCTTTGCGCTCACACAATAATGCCTTGTTCAGTGAAAAGCAGTGCCCAAATGGCCATTACAAAGAAGAAATCTATACGCACCTTGGCGTACGGATCGTTTATGAAAATCAGGAGTAAGCGAGCACTATATGAACCGTTAGCGGCTTCATCCAAAAGTGCTCGCTTCTGTCTCCCTACAGCTTTTTCACTAAAAATTTGTACACACCGTTCTCAACCTCATGGGAAACCAGCTCATTCCCGGTTTGCTTGACCCAAGCGGTGAAGTCGTTCAGAGAGCCTTTGTCCGTCGAGAGTACCTCCATGGTTTGACCGGATTGCATTCCGTCCATTGCTTTTTTTGCTTTGACGATTGGCATCGGGCAAGCCAGGCCTTTTGTATCTACCACCATATCCGCCATTTTTTATTCCTCCTGTTATATAAATGCGTGATCAAAAGACGATTTTTTGAACTACCTCTTGGTTATTTATCGTGAATGGCGCAGCGATTTGGCCCTACTTCCATCTCTTGTTGTTCCTCTTCGCTCGGTTTTAATTTCCCCATGTTCACTTGACGAATTTCTTGGTACGCATTCGGCTGCGGCGGCAAATGATGCGTAACGATATGCCGGAATTCACTTTCATCCGCAATCGTTAGCCCTGGATTGTTGCGATACAAGTCACCCAACCGGGCAGATACGACACCCATTGGACCAAGCTCCGTGTAGCTGCCAAAATGAGCAGGCAGCACGACTAAATGCTCGGGAAGCTCTTTATATCGATTATACAAGGTGTTGTGCAGGTCTCCCACCCAATCTTCTGCTTTCCCAGCCAAATCGGGACGTCCGATCGAAGCGACAAACAGACTGTCTCCCGTGAGAAAATACGTATCATCGACAAGCAGTGATGTACTCCCGATGGTATGCCCGGGGGAGTAGATCGGCAGGATCGCGATTTTGGTTGCCCCCACCTGGATTTCCTGCCCTTCCTCTAGCTTACGATAGGAATACGTAACTTCTTCCGCATCTTTTTCTGGAAGCCAATACGATGCATCGAGCTGATCTGCCAGCTTCTTTCCACCGGAAATATGGTCGGCATGGAGATGGGTATCGATGGTGTGATTGATCGTCCATTGATGCTTGGCTGCAAATGCTTCGTACACATCCGTCATTCGCAATGTATCGACGACAGCCGCTTCTCCTCCTGATACGATCATGTAAGACAAGCAGCCTTTTCCAATACGGACAAACTGATAAATCGCACCGCCATCACGGATGTCCCCTACCTTCACTGGCTCCAGATGCTCACTCCACGCTTTCATGCCACCTTGCAGGTAAGAAACATCCGTAAAGCCCGCTTCTACTAGCATCTCTGCGACAAAAATGGACGAGCCCTCTTTTGCACAGACGACCAACACCTTTTGATTCACAGGAATTTTCTCAAGAACAGCCTCCACCCCATCCAGCAAATCAAAGTAAGGGATGTTCATGCTCACGACTCGATGCCCTTCGATTCGCCAATTCTCGTAATCGCTCATATTGCGAACGTCGAGAAGAAACAATTCCTCCTGCGCAAAGAGAAGATGCGTTAATTCGTTTGCTGCCATCGCTTTTACGTTTGTTTGTTGTTCCATCATCTTTCTCTCCCCCTTATTGTTTTTCTGCCGGGCCATTCCAGCCGGACATACCCGGTAGCACATTGGTGATTTTGGTAAAACCTTTTTTGGCCAACAACTGACACGCCATGTCGCTGCGTTTGCCGGATCGACAGATGATATAGATGTCGTCATCGGGCTGTAATTCATCCAAACGCTGCTCCAATACTCCCAGGGGTATTGAAACGGCTACAGAAATGCGGTGAAAAGCGTATTCCGCCGGTTCTCGCACATCAATGAGCGTCAGCTTCTCGTTGGCTTCCAGCTTTTTTTGCAGTTCTTCATTAGAAATCGTCCGCAAGAAATTCGTCTCCTCCTTCACCTCATGGGTACTCGCTTTTCGTAGGAAATGCTTCAAGACTTCCCCCTCCTGAATCGAGCCCAAATATTCATGCCCCGTATTGTTTGCCCAGCTCTTCAGGTCAGCCAATGACCCTTTATCCGTCGCCTGTACCTCCATCACTTGACCCGGTAACATCTCTTTCATTGCTTTTTTTGTGCGTACGACAGGCATTGGACATGCCAAGCCTTTGCAATCTAAGGTTTTATCAGCAGAAAAATTCGATTGTACGGACATGTTGTCTACCTCCTACGTTTTTGAATGGAAATGTGATCAATCAACTTTATACATATACCCCTATGGGTATTATAATATGCCCCTCGTTTTTCTTTGTCAATAGTCGAAACGTGACCGACCCACTCATTCATACGTATTTTCTTAGAAATGAACTTGTACCAACATGGAGGCGCCCAATGAAACTAGCTGACCGGATGAAGGAAAAGAACACGAAGACAACAGAGCTGTCTATTTGGGGACCATACTTACGGGAAGAATGGGAGAAGCATTTTGCGAGCCATCTGACCGAAGAGGATAAAGAGAGGATTTTTCTCAAAAATAAAGACGGCTACCAGGGGTATCTGTGGCATTTATTCAGCTATAAACTGAGGGATTGTCTTGAACGCGAGGAAGCGGATGAAGCCTTTCAGCAAGTTGCCCATGAGTCGTACTATTTGTTTTACCAGCTATCCAACGAGGTGTTAATCTTGGAGAATGCGGCGAGGTTTTCTGTCGCGGACTTGGAAAAGGAATACGATGTGTACGTCGTGGATAAGGATTTTACGTGGACGTATGTGAAGACCCATGAAACCAAGTGGTGTGGGCCTTATTTTTGTAGGAAGTAAAATGGGGAAAACAAAAAGAGGAAGCATTCGGATACCTTTAGGGGTATACCGCTATGCTTCCTTTTTTGATTGATGGGTTGATTATCGTTTTTGGAGATACTGCAAACTATTTTCCATGATTTCTTTGAAAGGGGGAGCAACAATTTTTTGTCCCCATAATCCTGTCCAGAGGTCTGTCTTCGGGTCATCAACAGCTATGTAAACCAATAGCTTTGGATCATTACTTGGTGCAAATCCGATAAATGAATACGAGTATTTTCCTTCGATGAAGTTTCCTTGCGGGTCGCGTTTCCCCACTAATCCTGTGCGCCCAGCGACTGTATGTTCTTTTATAGAAAAGGCTGTATCTGAGCCAGGTTTGTTTTTTACTAACACTTCTAAAACTTCTCGAACCTGTTTGGCTGTTTCTTCTGATATGACTCGACGCCCTTTGTCAACGTGATTCCTTTCCTCCTTCGTCATATGTGGTTTCATTAACTCACCACCGTTAGCAATAGCCCCGACAGCAGCCACTTGTTGAATTGCCGAGGCAGAACCAGCAAGTCCATAAGCTGCCATTGCCTTATCATAGGGAGTATCCATGTTTGGTATCTTTCCAGGCTGTTCATTTATTTGTTCGGTACCAGTTTTCACTCCAAAACCGAATCGTTCAAAATATTGCTGTAAAGAGTCCTCTGGTATCCGTTCACTGAGCTTGGCAAAAGCCACTTGGGAAGAACGTTGGATACCTTCTGAATACGTAATCTGTCCCCAGCCAAAACCACCATTATGGTCTTTTATAAACTTACCCGGGCTAATCTCGTAGGTTCCGGACTCGTAAGTTTCGTTATCTTTATACTTCCCCTCTTCAATAGCAGCCGCCAACGTCACGATCGGAAATGCGACCACAGGATCTGGCATCGCCCTGACTATGTGCGGAACCCGGTCAGTTGGTCTTTTCAGATTCCCCACCCCAAGAATTTCTCCGTTATTTGGATCGGTAACGATTACCGTCATATTTTCGGGCTGATAGGCTTTGTTGGTCTTATGTATCGCTTCTTCTATATACTCCTGAATTTGTGAATCGAGGGTCAGAACCTTATCTGTTTGGGATGTCTTTCCTGCGGCTTGTGCCTTTTGATTCCCCTCTGTATTCATCTGTTGTGCGCTCGGCACGGCCTCCGAAGGCATCCACTGATAAGCGATAAACAATAAAGCAAAGGAAGCAACTGCGCCTCCGATTATCTTGGCATATTTTTTGCGCTTTTTCATTTGTACGAGCAGCTCCCTTTCTCGACGGATATGACTCGCGATTTCACGTCGTTTGTCCTCGTCCATCTGAAGCGACGGAAATGCTTGCAGCACTGTGCTTAGCTCTTTTTCTTCAAAAGATGGCGTCATGTAGATTGACCTCCCTGCCGCTATTGCCCATTTGTTTTTGCAATTCCTTGATCGCTCGATGGAGCGTCGTGCTGACTTTTGCTTCACTCCAGCCCAAGATTTCTGCTGTCTCTGCTGTAGATACGCCCTCGATCAACCGCAGGATGAGAACTTCCCGATACGTTCCTTTCAAGTGATTCATCGCTTCATATACTTCTTGCAATTGTTCCTTTAACACCAATGCCTTCTCAGGTGTACGCTCTTTGGAAGTGAGGAGTCGGAGGACGTTTTCGGGGAACCAGTCCATCATTTTTTGCTTTCGCCTATTATCAATCGCTGTATGGCGTGCGATGGTCAGAAGCCATGTCTTGGGCTGTGCCCTTCCTTCGTAGCTTGATAAGGCTCTTAGCGCCTTCGTAAAAACTTCCTGGACTAAATCCTCGACATCTCTCCGTCCGGTAAAATACGCGAGGTAATTGTAAATATCATGCCCGTATTGCTGGAACCATCGCTCTATTCGGTCATCGGAATCCATTCGTACACTCCTTTGTGAAGTTTGTATCTTATTAGACGCAAAATTAAAATTTGCTTACAGTTTTTGTGATAGAAAAAAGAAAATGCTCTCCCACCTGCGTCATTAGCTAGGAGGACAGCACCTATTAGGGTCATGAATATAGATTTTAACCCGAATCCGAATCTATTTCTTGAAGAGAAATTACTTTTTTCCGACTCTTGAAACTGTTATCTCATCCGAGTCGCATACATGCTCATAAGCTCTATGAAAAACGTGGCTATGTATTCACAAAGGATCAAAAAATTTTATAAAAAAATTCTAAGTGTGTGACTCCAGCACAAAAAACGCTTCTCCTGCCGCCCAGGGCAGCAGAAGAAGCAGTCTGATGTTTCTATACTTTGAACTTGTTGATCTGTTCCTGAAGCTCCTCAGCCATCTTCGAGAGGGAATCCGCTGACGAAGCGATCTCCTCTGTGGAAGCCTGCTGCTGCTCCGTAGCGGCAGATACGTTGTGCACGCCGCCCGATGCTTCCTCCGCAATCGCCGAAATCTGCTCTACGTAATTGACGACCTCGTCCGCGCTTGCCGCCATCTGTTCCGCGCCTGCAGATACTTCCTGAATCTCACCCGCTACCTTATTGACCGCATTCGAAATATTCTCGAATGCCTGTCCGGCTGCTGTGACAATCTCCATGCCACTTCGCGTCTCGTCGCTGTTCATTTTGACCGCTTCAACCGCCTTGTTTGTATCATTCTGGATCAGCTGCACTAGGTCAGTAATTCGTTGCGCAGACAAAGAGGATTCTTCGGCCAGCTTCCGAACCTCTTCGGCAACGACAGCGAAGCCGCGGCCATGCTCTCCAGCTCTCGCGGCCTCAATCGCCGCATTCAGCGCCAGCAGATTCGTCTGACTCGCCATATTGTTAATAACCTCGGTGATCGTTCCGATCTCTGCCGAACGTTCCCCCAGACCCATAACCAGCTCGGAAAGGGACGTGATGGAATTACGGACAGCATTCATCTGTTCAACCGCTGCCTTAATGGTCATATTACCTTCCTCAGATTGTTTTGCTGCGTCAACGGCCGATACCGATACGCTCTGTGCCAGCTGTGCGATCTGTTCCGAACTCAAAGCCATTTCACCCATAGCCTGCGAGGAGTTCTTGACAATATTGACCTGCTCGGAGGTACCCACAGCTAGCTCCTCGACCGTTTGGGAAATTTGCTCGGATGCCTTCGCATTTTGCTCGGCGCTGGCTAGTAGCTCCTCTGACGAAGCTGCTACTTGCTCAGAAGTCGTAGCAACCGATTCAATCATGGCACGGAGATTCGCTGTCATCGTGTTGAAGGAAGCCGCCAGCGTGCCCAACTCGTCTTTATTCCGCAGCACAATCGTCTCGCCCGTTAGATCGCCACTCGCGATCAGGATAGCGGCCTGATTCATTTTCTGGACAGGTTTTGAGATGATGTGTGACATGAAGAAGGCGATGAGCAGCGCAATGGCCGCCGCAGCGAACGTAGACACCATAATGATAACAAACGCTTGCTGAGAAAGCTCTGAAGCGCTTTGACTAACCTGTCCGGCCCCCTCATTGTATATATCGATCAAGTTCTTGATATTATCATTGGCCTCGTACCACAATGGGTAGGCCACGCTATGTAACTTGCTTGCCTCATCATATTTGTTTTCTCTGCCCAACTTCACGAACTCAGGCATTTTTTCCAAGTATGCATCGTATTTGCTGTTAAACTCTTCGAACAGATTGGCAGCCTCACTGCCTTCCTTATTACTGGCATACACAAGCGTCTTAAGTTGCTTCCGTTCATCCTCGATTTTGACGAGCAGTTGATCCAGAACCTTCTTCTGCTTCGTGAGCTCCTCCTCGTTCTGTTCAACGATAATATCGAGCGCAAGACGCTCCACATCGGAAATGTCTCCATTCATCGTGCCAAGCAGGGTAACTGCTGGCATCCATGACTTATTGATATCCCCGGATATCGTGGTTACTCCTTTGATCTGGCTTAATGCAAAAACGCTGACAAATGCCAGCAACGCAACAACTGTAAGAAACCCCGCAAGTAATTTGGTGCGAAGTGAAAGCCCTGTTCTCCCCATTGTATTTCCCAACTTGCCACTCATGTTTCCCACTCCTCAGATGCAAATATATGAAACCAATAAATATATCGACATATAACGTAACGAAATGTAGAGTGAGGGAAATCGATTCTCCAGGGTCCATAATCCCATCGCAATAGCGGATGCAGCTGCATTCACAAGTGGCGGCAACTGATACAAAAAAATGAAGCATATCGCTGCCGCACTGGCAAAAATATGCTTCATTCTCTTCGAACCGAAAAATCTAAGCGGAGAGAGTGGGATTCGAACCCACGCACGCCTCACGACGCCTAACGCATTTCGAGTGCGTCCCCTTATGACCACTTGGGTATCTCTCCATATTTAGTTTGTCAGAAACATTACTTACTATAGCAAAATACAGTCAAAAATGCAAGACTCATTCCTCTGTATGCCCCTTGATTTGCGCGGCTCATTAGGCCAAACTAATAACAGCACACACGATTGGTATCCGATCAGAAGAAAAGCGAGGAACATATATGAAACGTGAACGTTTGGACAAGGTGCTGGCCAATATGGCAATCGGCACGCGCAAGGAAGTGAAAGCATTAGTAAAACAGCGACTGATCGTCGTAGACGGCGTTGTCGCAACAGACCCAGGAATGCATGTCATTGCCGAGGAGCAAGAAATCCTTGTGGATGGAGAACCGCTTAACTTTAAGCGCTGGGTATATGTTTTGCTGAACAAACCGCCGGGGGTGGTTTCAGCTACAGAGGACAATGTCCATGAAACCGTAGTGGACCTGCTCCCGTACGAGTGGGCAATCAAAGTGCACCCTGTAGGCCGACTGGATATTGATACAGAGGGTCTCTTGCTCTTGACCAACGACGGTCATCTCTCCCATAGCCTCTTGTCCCCGAAAAAGAAAGTGGACAAGGAGTACTTTGCACGTATCGAGGGCCGGGTCACTGAGCATCATGTTCAGGAGTTTGCCAAAGGCGTGGAATTAGAAGACTTCACTACACTGCCAGCCAAGCTGGAGATTATCTCTTCGGGAGAAACGTCAGAGATTCGTGTCACCATCATGGAAGGAAAGTTCCATCAGGTAAAGCGGATGTTTGCTGCTTTCGACCTGCATGTCGCCTATCTCCAACGGATTCGTATGGGCCCGCTTCACCTTGACCCGTCACTCGCCCCTGGTGAGTATCGCGAACTAACCGAAGAAGAGCTGCACATGCTGCAAAACGTAAACAAATAAAAACCGCCTGCAAACAGACGGTTTTCCGGACAGCCTGGTCATTCCTGTACCGGCTGTCTTTTTTTGCGCAATCCACGAAAGAAGTCCTTGAGCATCTGCCCGCATTCCTCTGCAAGCACACCCTCGATAACTGGCACCTGATGATTGAAGCGCGGCTCCGCGAGCAGGTTCATTAATGTCCCGGCACATCCTGCCTTTGGATCGCGAGCGCCATACACGACCTTTTCGATGCGACTTTGAACGATTGCACCCGCACACATTGGACACGGCTCCAACGTCACGTACAGCGTACACCCGATCAAGCGCCATCCACCCAAGCGTTCACTCGCCTCCCGTATCGCGATCAATTCCGCGTGCAAGGTAGGGTCTTTTTGTGTTTCCCGCAAGTTGTAGCCGCGACCTACGATTTCCCCGTCGCGCACGATGACCGCACCGATTGGAACCTCACCAATCGCAGCGGCTTTCCGGGCCTCTTCCATGGCTTGTTTCATATAATAATCATGTTCATTTGCTTGTATCACGTTTCCCTAAAGCTCCTTCAAAAAACATTCTTTCGTCCCGAACAAACGGACCCTTTTACCCAAAAAAAGTTGATTCAAGAAGTTTTTGTCCCTACCCGTTCACATACTATCTGCGAGATTACATACATTAATGATGTAAGGAGAAGTATGCAAATCATTGTTAGCCTCTTTCTGGAGGGATGTGAGTGGGCTTAACCTCTGCAAATACGTTATTTGATCGCTTTCACAGTCCGACTAGAGGTCTACTGGCAAAAGAAGAAGTGTTTTCCCACATCGAACATACCATCTCATCAATAGGTGGTCCATTTGAAATTATTGTGGGGGCCGACTCTCAATTAAAAAGCCGCGGGACTTTTTTTGCTCTTGTTATCACAGTGATCCGTCCCGGCCATGGGGGTACCTTCTTTTATCACAAATTTCAGGAACGCCGGTACTCATCCTTGCAGCAGCGTATATTCCAGGAAGCGATGTACGCAGTCGGACTTGCCACAGAAGTACGCCAATATTTGCGGGACCGCCACTTTGATACTCCCATCCGCCTGCATTTTGATATCGGCACGAATGGTCCTACCCGTAAGTTTATCCAGTCTTTGTTGAGCTTAGCAGAAACCAATCACTTTCGTGCCGAGATCAAACCAAACTCCTTCTGTGCATCTACGATTGCCGACAAGTACACCAAGTAACAAAACAGGCGGATTGCTAATGGGGCGTCCGCCTGGCTTTGTTTTGCCCTTATCCTGTTGGTTCAAACAATTCGGGACAGGCTGCTGCATCTCCTGCCCACCGTGTTTTTCCCGCTCACAGAGTGATTGACAATGTACGAGACGTGAGCTATCATAAGCTTTAATTGAAGCGTTTTCACAAGGCGTGTTACTGGTAATGCAGGCATGAGCCGAGAAGATCTTTTTCTTGTTAAAAAGGTTTTTTCGGCTCTTTTTTCTGATTAACGTCATGGTTCATCGGCGTTTTTCATTAAATTGGATGTGACCGCTTGCGGTAAGCAAATACGGTCATGGACCGTTTTTGTCTATCTAAAGGTGGTGGAATGGATTGTCCCGTGAAAAGGAAAAAACATACGCAATTACGCGTGTGTTGAACCATAATGTCGTACTCGTGGAAGAACCCGGATCCGGACAAGAAATTGTCCTGTTCGGAAAAGGAATCGGATTTGGCGCAAAACCCGGGAATACCATCCCCGCCCATGACTTGCGAGTGGAAAAGCGCTTCAGGCTCGAAAATGAAAGTCATCAGAAGCAGTATCAGAACATTCTGAGCCAAGTAGATCCTGCTGTCGTAGGAATTGCGGAAGAAATCATCGCTCTCATTGCGAGTGAGATCACGCCAGAATTGAACGAACACGTCCACGTTGCCTTGCCTGACCATATCCAGTTTGCCATCTATCGGCTCAATAACGGCATGGAGATCGTGAATCCCTTCTTGTTCGAAATCCAGACGCTGTACACGAAGGAGTACGCACTGGCGAACCGGGCAGCGGATATGATCAAAAACGCATTCGACCTGGACATTCCCGACAGTGAAATCGGATTTCTGGCCTTGCACATTCATTCCGCGATCAGCTACGTCCCAGTAAAAAAGGCTGTCCAATTCACCAACATCATCACGGAGTTGGTAAGCCTGATTGAAGAGCGAACAGCCATTACGATTGAACGCAGTACGATTGATTACGTTCGCCTCATTACCCATTTGCGCTTTGCCGTTGAGCGCATCCGTCAACAAAAATTCATCAAGAACCCGCTTCTGGACCGAGTCAAAACCACCATGCCAGAAGCCTATCAATTGGCAACAGAGCTGGCTCAATACATCTCCACCCGTCTTGAGATCGCTGTACCAGAAGACGAGGTTGGTTACATGGCTCTGCACCTTTATCGCTTATTACAACAAAATTAAACCATAATCCTGCGTGTTACTAGCTCGACTAGGCATGAGCGGTGAGATCATACGGACATAGTAAGTTATGTCGTCGTATGAATTCAACCGTCTCATGCCTTTTTTGGTTCAGACGCAAAAGGAGGATATTATGCTACGCGGTCTTTTTTCCCGGAAAAAACAACAACAAGAGGTAACCTTTCTAGCACCATTAACAGGTACCGTACTCCCTCTGTCCGAAGTTCCTGATCCTGTATTCGCAGGTAAAGTCGTCGGTGATGGTGTAGCAATTCTGCCAAGTGCAGACACTCTCGTCTCCCCTGTCGATGGAAAGGTAACGCATCTTTTCCCTACTCACCATGCTATCGGGCTGTCGACTGAAAGTGGTCTTGAGATATTGATGCATATTGGAATTGATACCGTGAAATTAAACGGGAAGGGCTTTACACCGTTTGTCTCCGTTGGCGATCAAGTGAAAGCTGGCGACAAGCTCATCCAATTCGACAAGAGCGTACTGGAGGATGCGGGCTGTCCGATTGTGACACCCATCGTCATTACAAACGGTGATCGGGTTGCTGAAAAAAATGTAGTGGCAAAAGCAACTGTGCAAGCAGGTCAAGAGCCACTCATGACTGTCGTCTTAAAATAAACGAAGTGCATGGTTTGGGGAGGTACAACATGGTTCAATTTGAAGTAACCGTCAATGTAGAGGGTGGGCTCCACGCGAGACCAGCTGCTCTACTCGTGAATTGTTCGTCGCAATCTCAGTCAAAGATTACGCTGAGCAAAGGGACAAAACACGCAGATGGCAAAAGCATTCTTGGCATCATGACGTTGGGTGTCTCCCAAGGCGATACCCTGACCGTTCAGATCGACGGAGCGGATGAACAAAACGTAGCAACTGCAATTCAACAGCTATTGGAGCAATCCTCGTCAAACATATAGTGTAAACGACGGACAGGAAGGTGAAGGATGTATGTTAAAAGGAATCGCGGTTTCCGCTGGCATTTCGATTGCCCCTGTTTTACGCCTCACACACGAAACAGCCATCACGCAGGCAGAGTCCATCACTCCAGTAGATACGACTCAGGAGCTAGGACTACTTAGCAAGAGTGTAGAGCAAGCACGCGAACAACTAGAAAAGCTAAAAGAACAGACAGAGGAACAATTAGGCTCGGAAAAGGCAGCCATCCTCTCTGCTCATATCGCCTTTCTGGATGACCCGGCATTTGTCGGGGAGATGAGTGCGCTCATCGAAAATCAACAACTCGCGGCATCTACCGCCGTTTCGCAAGTAGCCGATCAGTTCATCGCTCTCTTTGAGAGTATGGACGATGCCTACATGAAAGAGCGCGCGGATGATATTCGTGATGTGAGCCGCCGTCTAATTCGAAATATTTCGGGCGGTGACACCGTCATCTCCTACCCGGAGGAGCCTTTTATCCTGGTTGCATGGGACGTCACCCCATCCGAGACGCTTCAGCTTCCACTCCAGCATGTACGAGGAATTGTCACGGCAAAAGGCGGCGCTACCTCTCATGCAGCCATCTTGGCACGCTCTCTCGGAATTCCCGCTGTCATGGGTGCAGGCGATGCCTTGATGGAAAAAGTAGACTCTGGAAGCTTGCTGATCATCGATGGAACCTCTGGACAACTGATTGTTTCGCCTGATACGGATACACTGGCTGCCTATCAGGAAAAAGCCGCGCAGGAAGAAAAGGAACGCCAATTGTACGAAGCCATTAAGGAACTGCCTGCCGAAACCACCGATGGCCACCGTGTTCACCTGATGGCAAACATGGCTGTGCCAGAAGAATCTGATGCATTGATCGCATCGGGTGTAGAAGGAATCGGTTTGTTCCGCTCCGAGTTTTTGTTCATGGATCGAAGCACCCTTCCTGATGAGGCCGAGCAATTTGCTGCATACAAGCATGTAGCCGCTGCTTTTGGCGACAAGTCAGTCATCATTCGCACCTTGGATGTTGGCGGCGACAAGCATTTGCCAGCACTCGCGCTACCACAGGAGGAAAACCCGTTCCTTGGCTTCCGCGCCATGCGCATCTCGTTAGCCAGACCGGAATTGTTCCTGGTGCAATTACGCGCGCTCTTGCGTGCCAGTGCATTCGGTCGCCTGCTGATCATGTTCCCGATGATTTCCCATATGGAGCAGTTGCGTGAAGCCAAACGATTGCTGGAGCAGGCAAAAGCAGAGCTACGGGCAGAAGGGACCGCTTTTGACGAGAATATCGCAGTAGGCATGATGATGGAGATTCCGGGTGCCTGCCTGCAAGCAGATGCGTTTGCGAAAGAGGTAGATTTTTTTAGCATCGGCACGAATGATCTCGTTCAATATACGCTGGCAGTAGACCGGATGAATGCCAATATCGCCGAGCTGTACAGCTACTACCATCCAGCCGTATTACGACTGATTTCCCAAGTCATTGAGGCTTCCCATCGGGCAGGTATTTGGACCGGGCTGTGTGGGGAAATGGCGGGAGATCCGTTGGCAACCAAGCTCTTGCTCGGATTGGGGCTCGATGAGTTCAGCGGTGCCGCTTCAGTCATGCCAAAAGTCAAAGAACGTATCCGCTCCACCAGTTTAGAGGAAGCGAAAAGATTTGCTGAACACGTCCTTACACTCTCTACTGTAGACGAGGTCGTTCAGTATCTGAAAGACAAAGCCTTATAAAAGGTTTTGTCGCCCGAGTAGTGAAAGCGCTTCCAATATATCGATCAGAATGGTCTCTCTCCGGCTTATTCCTTGTGCCCTCATCATTTTGCCATTCATCCGGAGAGCGGCTTCCCTGATAAATTCATCCCATTCCAAGGAGGTTTTATCCTATGCTCGCTTTTCTGCAAAAGATTGGGAGAGCCCTCATGCTCCCAGTCGCAACGTTGCCAGCCGCAGCGATTTTGCAAAGCTTTGGTCTTCTCAAATTCGAGAAGGATCTCAATCTCGGCGCCTTTGGTGCATTTATGGACACGTACATCGCTCCGCTTTTGGCTGCTGGCGGTTCAGCCATTTTTGACAACCTGGCATTAATCTTTGCTATCGGTGTTGCGATTGGCTTGGCTGGAGATGCTGTTGCTGCTTTGGCCGCCGTCATTGCCTACGTCGTATTGACGAAAGTACTTGCAGCCGTTCCTGCTGCCATGCCTTTCATTGCGGATGATGTAAAACTAAACATGGGTGTCATTGGCGGTATTTTGGCGGGTGCTATTGCAGCGTTCTTCTACAACCGCTACCATTCGATCAAGCTGCCTGAATGGCTAGGCTTCTTTGGTGGAAAACGCTTCGTCCCGATCGTGACTTCCCTTTCCATGGTTGTCGTCGGCTTGATTTTCGGAATCATTTGGGGGCCGATCCAGATTGCCCTTGACTCATTGGGTTCTTGGATCGTAGGTCTCGGCGCAACAGGTTCCTTCTTCTTCGGATTCTTCAACCGATTGCTCGTTCCATTTGGTCTGCACCACGTACTCAATGCGATTGCCTGGTTCCAAATCGGTGACTTTACCGATGCGACAGGAAAAGTGGTACACGGTGACTTGCATCGTTTCTTTGCGGGAGACCCATCAGCAGGAATGTTTATGACTGGCTTCTATCCGATCATGATGTTCGCACTTCCTGGAGCGGCTTTCGCTATTATTCACTCAGCGCGTCCAGAAAAACGCAAAGTAGTTGCTTCTATGTTTATTGGTGCAGCTCTCGCTTCGTTCCTGACTGGTATTACCGAGGTAGTTGAGTTTGCGTTTATGTTTGCTGCTCCACTCTTGTATTTTGTTCACGCAATATTGACGGGTGTGTCCGGGTATATCGTGACCTCTTTGGGTATCAAGCACGGCTTCGGATTCTCAGCGGGTCTGATCGACTACGGTATCAACTACCACCTCTCTACGAATGCTTGGATGATCATCCCGATTGGTCTGGCATTCGCCGTGGTCTACTACGCCCTGTTCCGTTTCCTAATCGTGAAGCTGAACCTCAAGACACCGGGACGTGAGGACGACGAAGAAATGACAACTACAGCTACGGGAAGGAACAATTCGATGCAGGATAAAGCGATCCAAGTGCTCTCTCACATTGGTGGAAAAGAAAACGTCGTTAGCGTAGACGCTTGCATCACTCGTTTGCGTCTCATCTTAAAGGACGACAAGAAGGTCAATGACAAAGCTTTGAAGGACCTCGGTGCAGCAGGTGTTATGCGACTGGGTCAAGGAAGCGTACAAGTCGTCTTCGGAACCCATTCCGAGCTGCTAAAAGAAGAGATTAGCAAGCTGTAAAAGACAAAGAATGCCCGGTCACGGTGAAATCCGTACCGGGCTTTTTTCTGTTTCCTGAATGGGTAACGGACGCGACCCGGCATCATTCCCACCATGTGTCGTACTATATGGGCATCGCGCGTTATTTTCCAACTCCTTTTCAAACATGACTAAGCGCTCGAGAAATCCCTCGCAAGCCAGCATACTCTGTGGCGCCATCATTTCAATTTCGTAAGCGACGGTCTTTCTCCATATTTCCAGCTGCCTTTTATTTGCCTCCCAAGCGTTCAATCCATCCCACCCCTTTTGCTAAATCAGCAAACCATTCTGATAAAAAGATCAAGCATGCTGCATCGTAGCTTTTTCGCCAACACTGGCAAATGATTAGCCTTGAAGTCATATTCTCCCTTCTCGTACTTCAAGTATGTCGAAGCATTTCGAAACCCGAGTGCTTCCGCCATTTCTTGCAAGGTTAGCTTGCACTCATTACGTCGTTGCGCGATAAACGGGAGGTTGAGCCGTTCCACCAGTTATCCCCTCCTGATTTGCAAAAATGGCAAATATTTATAGTTACATCATAGCCTTTCAATTTTAGCAAAGTCAATACAGATTTTGTCATATTAGCAATCTTGTTTTTTCCGTTTTGGAAAATTGTTAGAATGGAATTGCCAAAACGATAAAGGTGGTCTCACGATGTCCATAGTTGGTCAACGCATAAAATGGCTGCGCGAACAAAAACAATGGTCACAACTTCAATTAGCTGAAAAGCTGGGCATACATAATACAGTACTTTCGCGGATCGAGTCAGGTGAAAAGAAGGGCGTCGATGTTCATCTGATTTCCAAAGTCGCAGATTTATTTGAAGTATCCACCGATTTTCTCCACGGTCGCACGGAGGAACCATCTTGGCAACGCGGTTCTGTCCGGGAAACACCGGCGACCTTTTTGGATGTCGATGGCCTGACAGAGAAGGATCTAGTTGAGGTCAAGCGCCATATTGAATTTTTAAAGTGGAAGGCTTTGCAAGAAAAGAACGAAAATCCTTCTTAAAGATTAACTAACGGATAACAGAAAAACCCCTGTCTCCAGGGGTTTTCATCGTGGCAAGCGTCAGGCATACTCTCCTGATGCTTTTTTATATAGGCTGTGTTATTCTTCGCTGTCGTTCGCCATTTCGTCTGCATTCAACTCGATCCAGCTCTGCGACCAAGACTCAATTCCTTTGAGCACTGGAGTCAAAGCTTTCCCCATTTCCGTTAAGGAATACTCTACGCGGACAGGAGCAGAATCAGTAAACACCTGCCGATGCACGAGTCCTTCCTTCTCCAAATCCTTCAAACGCTCAGAAAGTAGCCTTCCGCTTACTGGCAGGGCCCCTTCCAATGCACAAAATCGCTGTGGTCCCGACAACAACTGGAATAGAATTAGACCTGTCCATCGCTTCCCCAACAACTGCATACCTTTTTCGAACTTTGGACAGAGGGTAGACTGCTTCATAGGTATCACCTCATTCTCCTTTCAGTATACCGCTCTTTGTTCCATCCATCAAAACCAATGATGTGAATCAACCTTGAAAACCGCACTTGCCAACTACTGGGATTTTATTGAACCACTTGACTTAGAAAATTATTATTGTATACTTACTAACGAAAAGTAACTTCATTACGCATTTAAATTTTCGGAGGGATTCATACATGTCTAATCGTTTTGAATGGAGCACACTTATTCTACGTGTGATTGCTGGTCTGACTTTTGCCATTCACGGAGTGGCTAAATTCCAAATGGGGCTGGAGAATGTCGCTGGTTTCTTCGGGACCATGGGACTCCCTGCATTCATTGCTTATCTGGTAGCCTTCTTGGAGGTAGTAGGTGGTATTGCCTTGATTCTGGGTCTGGGTACTCGCGTGTTCGCAGGTGCGTTGTCTGTTGTCATGCTTGGTGCGATCTTTAAGGCCAAGCTCGCTGTCGGCTTCATGGGCGGTGAAGGTGGAGCTGGTTATGAATTGGATCTGGCTTTGCTTGCGATATTGGTTGCTCTTGGTATCAGCGGCAGCACCAAGTTCGCACTCGACGCTATTCTGTTTGGAAAAAGATCGGTTGAGTAATACCATTGTGAAACATAGAAAAGCCAAGTCGAAGGGCACATTTGGGAGCCCTCTGACTTGGCTTTTTTTATTCCTTTTGCGGTGATTCCTCGATCATTTTTTTATTGATGACCCTTATTTTGTCTGCTGGTGATTGCTCGTCCTTTGCACTAATAAATACGGAGTTGTCTCCCGCTTCAAAAAACATAACATAATCCTGATCGGACATGCTCTTCTCTTCACTAACGGGTGCTCCCAGATTTTTACGAATTGTGTCCAGATTCGTTTCATTGAGATGAAGACCGGCCAAATCAATTCCATACACGCGATCTTGCCCATCAAAATAAATGAGCGCAGTCTCTAGCTTCTCAAAGACTTCATAGCGCCCGCCATCCCAATAATCCTGTTTCGTTACCTTGCCGTATTTCGCAGAAACCTCATCCCGTTTCATCCCGATGTGGATATCGAAGCCACTGATTTCGTTTTTGGCGAGCAGTTTTAAAAATTGATCATCCAGAATGATTTGGCCCTCAGTAGTGGATTGATTTTCTTGCTTTTGCTCACCACTGGCACTTCCCGTCTCTTGCTTCTGCTCCGCTACAGGCTGTTGTTTAGAATCTGTTGGTACGCTCGTTTCAGATGAACAGCCTCCCACAATCAAACCTGCCATTACGGTCATACACACCCATTTTCTCATCCGAATTCGCTCCTTTATCTCCTTTTGAATGGTCTCATCGCAACTTCCCCACTGGTATGACGTATCTTTTAGTAAAAAGTGAGGTGTTGGATGAATGCCACTCTGGTTACTCGTCGTACTTATTTTCGGAGGTCTCTTGCTGATTGGAGCTATCATCGATTGGATTACCAAGCGCCGGAAGCAGAGAGTCCTCATAGAGCGTAACAACCGTGATTCCCATTCCTTTGATGAAGGATACGATCCGAGAAATAAAGACGAATATCTCAATTGATAGACGCTACTCCCCATCATTTGGTTACGAAACTGTCCCTAACAAAAAAAGACCCCGGAAAGGGTCCGCTCACACCACAATGCTGATGATAATTCCTGATAAAATGCTGACGAGTGTTGCCCCGTATAACAGCCTCAATCCAAACCGGGCGACGACATTTCCTTGTCTTTCATTCAAGCCTTTTACCGCGCCAACAATTGTCCCGATGGAGCCAAAGTTCGCAAATGAGATCAAAAACACAGACACGATGGCGATCGTTCTTTCGCTTAACTGGCTTTGAATCTTCGTAAATTCGAGGATGGCGACAAACTCGTTCGCCACTATTTTGGTGGCCATGATACTACCCGCTTGTACAGCTTCGTGCCAGGGAACCCCCATAAGAAAGGCGAGCGGGGCAAAGACGTACCCTAACAAAGCTTGAAACGAGATACCGAATACTGCACTGAATAACCCGTTCACCATCGCAATGAGTGCAATAAACCCGAGCAACATCGCGGCAACGACCACGGCTACTTTAAATCCATCGAGAATGTACTCCCCGAGCATTTCAAAGAAGGCCTGTTTCTCTCCCCTCTCTTGATCCAATAAGTCATCTTCCGGCTCCACTTCATACGGCGTAATAATGGAAGCAATGATAAAACCACCAAATAAGTTGAGTACCAATGCAGCTACCACATACTCCGGTTTGACCATGGTCATGAAGGAACCCACAATCGACATAGATACGGTGGACATCGCAGAGGCGCACAGCGTGTACAACCTGTTTTCGGGAATGGCACCGAGCTGTTTTTTCACGGTAATAAACACTTCGGACTGCCCAACAATCGCCGAAGCAATCGCATTATAAGACTCCAATTTTCCCATGCCATTCACTTTGCTCAATACGAGCCCTACGTACTGAATGAAAAGGGGGAGGATCCTCGTGTACTGCAAAATGCCGATCAGTGCCGATATGAACACAATGGGCAGCAAAACTTGCAAGAAAAACGGCGTCGCATCCGGATTCGCAATGCCACCGAAGACAAAATTAATCCCTTCGTAGGCATACTTCAGGAGTGTGGAAAAACTGTTGGCAATGCCTGATATGAAAATGAGTCCAATACTGGTTCGCAACAGCAGCAAGCCAAGTACGATCTGAATCAGAATCATAATGAGGATAGGGCGATACCGAATGTGCTTTTTATCACTACTTGCCAGCCAAGCAAGCAAAAATACTGTAATCAAGCCTATTCCTGCGATGATATAATTCATGCAACCAACTCCGATCCGCTTATCTCGCTCCATAATCTTCCCAAATGAGCATAAAAAAACCCTTCTGAACGATGAATAATCGAACAGAAGGGGGATGAGACAACTACACATCTGCCACGGCAATGGCCTCAATCTCGATCAACAGCTCTTCCCTAATGAGCTTGCTCACTTCAACAGCAGAGCTCGCTGGCGGGGTTTCTGTATTCACGTACTGATCTCGAACCTCACGGACAATGTGCATCTTGGAGATGTCCGTCACGAAAAAGGTTAATTTCACTACATGATCAAAGCTGACACCTGCCGCTTCTAACGCGAATTGGATATTTTCGAAAACTTGTTTTGTCTGTGCAGCTAAATCACCTATGCCGACCACTTGGCCCTCCTTGTTGAGAGCCACCTGACCCGATACATAAATCGTCCGTGCGTTGCGAACCTCCACCGCATGGGTGTAGCCAAATGAAGGTGGCATTGTTTCAGGGTTAATGAATTTGATTCGCTTATCATTTTGCATCCGACATGCTCCTCCGATTCACATTTGTTGGTAAACATTTTATCATACCCGAAAAATTCTGACCATTCTTCGAGTTCTTAAAGAAAGAGAGGAAAGCCTCATGATTATTACATGAGATGCTTACTGCAACATGGGCTATATTTATTTGCAGCAACCCGATAAGGAAATGATAGATTATCAAAAGGAGAAGGATAACAAGGTTAGCCGTTATGTCGATCCTTCCTTGTTGCACATCCCGTTAGTCGTTGATTTCAACAGGGGAAAGCTGTTGGATGACATGCGTTTATCCACGAAAACGTACGAGAAGGCGGTTGACGATGAGCAGGATGCGTTCGTGATCATTGAAGTTATGGGGGAATATCAAATTGGGTTAGTGAAGGCGTTACTAACAAGAAGAAATGATTTATATCCCGTCGAGTACTTGTTAGCTCCGCAGTTTATTTTAAGTGAGTATACGTTATAGAATGGAATGAAAAACCCGTCTCCAGCTAGGCGGGGCTGAGGACGGGTTTTTGCTTATCAATGGTTGTTTTTAAATTGATCAAACAGCCCGCTTCCAGAGCTTTTCTTTCGGCTGTTCTTTTTTGTTTGCGGCTTCAAATTGCTGAAACAGTCCGTTGAATCGGTGTTCTTTCAGGCTTTATAGGCTTTACATTCTTTTTCTTTCTCGTATGGTTGTATTTTTCTTAATAACATTGTTAGGAGGTTTCTTCTTCTTTCTTTTTCTAGTCATATACCAATAGGATAAAGGAAAAATACCGAGCATAATCGCACCGGCTGTAATCAAATACAGCTTCCAGATCGATTGCCTTTTCTCATCCTCTTGTTTTTCTTTTCGTATCTTTTGGACAACCTGCTCGAAATCGCGAACCTTGTAGTCTTCTTTAACAGACGACAGATCCTTAACAAACCCAACGGAACGGCTTCTATCGTAAATAAAATTTCGCGGAGTGTTATTTACTGTGAGCTGATATATGTATCCTGTGGGGACCCCTGAATTTTGGATTTTTTCTTCTATCTCACCTAGAAGATCAGCAGAGGTCGGATCAATCATTTGGTCATATTCCAAAACTTCATAGCTCTTAAGTTCTTTTTTTCCTACTAACTGAATATTTTCTTCATTGTTAAACAAAAAATATCTCGGAATCTTATTTATATTCTTCCGATAGACTTTGTTTTTCGGGAAATTATGCAAGGCCATTTCGTTGCTATGCATTTCCAGTGTCTGCTCTGACAGCAGTACCTCTTCTGCTTCTATAATGGGGAGGTTTTTCTCTAAGGCTTCATATTTAGGGAGCCAATGAATGATACCATCCGGGTCTAAAAACATGTAAATATCCTGATATTGAAAGGATGCCACATAGATTTGATTGGTTGGCAGGCTATTAAGATAAAACTCTTTTTCAAATGGTGTTGGATCGAAATTGTATGGGATGTTAAAGACTGTTGCCCCATTTATCTCACTCTCATCTATCTCTTCTAACTGTCCGTTATTATGTACGGTAAAGTATAGGGGGCCATTATGAGTTGGGTCACCCCAAATGGTCGTTTGATAATATTGATTCGGTTGTAAATGGTATGGTCCAATACCGCCATCGATTTCGATTAAGAGTTCGGACCGCTTGATTCTTTCCTCTTCCGCAGCGGCTTCTTCGCTCGTCTCCTCTTCTTGGCTAGCCTCTTCTTCCTCGAATTGCTCTTCATCATCGTCGTCATCGTCATGCTTTTTGATTTTAACCGGCTTGGATGTTTTGAAACCACTTGACGGTTTTGCGTTTTTTATCGACGAGCTTGAACTTTTGCTGGTTGAGCCTGAGCTTTTTCCTGAAGAATATGAGCTTTTGCTTGAGGAGGATGAGCCTGTACTAGATGATCCCGAGCTTCTGCCCGACGAATAGGAGCCTGTACTCGATGACCCTGAACTTTTGCCGGACGAATAGGAGCTGCTACTCGATGACCCTGAACTTTTGCCGGACGAATAGGAGCTGCTACTAGACGAACCCGAGCTTCTGCCTGAACTACTGGAGCTAGATGAACTTGAGCCTCTAGATGACGCGGGTTCTACAGGAAGGATTACTAGACTAATCATTACAGCGCTAAGAAAATAGGCAAGCAAGTTCCGCATGAAATATGACCCCTCTATGAACCAGCCCGTGGTTCTCTCTAGATAACAGTTAAATACTACCACCTCATATGATGGAAATGCTACAAAATTCCTACGCTTCCTCCTTCACCCTCTTATGACTTTTTACCAAAAAATCTATCCTGTATAATTTTTGGGAAATAGGAAAATAGAAAGAGAGGTTTTGCCAGTGACAACGGTATACGATAAAGCGAAATATCATTACGAAAACT
This sequence comes from Brevibacillus sp. BD137, assembly GCF_041644655.1. NCBI lineage: Bacteria > Bacillati > Bacillota > Bacilli > Caryophanales > Paenibacillaceae > Brevibacillus > Brevibacillus sp. BD137. The sequence goes on from NZ_JAOTNO010000016.1 coordinate 99,164, forward strand.
TTGAGGAGGATCTTCCTCGAAAACAGGCATATGTACATACAGGCTTTTTCATTGGCTGGTTGATCGAAAATAATATGGTTAGCGAGGATTTCCAAAAGAGTTACGAAAACCTAATCGCTGAATTTAAACAAAGGAAGATGACTGGTCCTGAGGTCTATGAGAAGACGGGTGGAGTATTTGCAAAAGATATGCTGAATGAAGAAGGAAACCAGTTCGCGATGTTTTACTTCGATTTCGAAACTGGGGAGTATCGCTATCATTATCTAGAAGCGTTTGATTGCGAGCCAAGTGTGTATCACGTGGAAGATACTTGGGAGAATTACAACCATATTAAAGATTGGATCGACAATGAGTACGAGTACTGGTGCGAGAAAAATAAATAAGACCGCGTGACTACGCGGTCTACAATCAAGTCGCTATTTTATTTCTTCAGGATGAAATCAGACATAACTGCCTTTTCCCATTGGACTCCTTTTGGACTCACATTGGTGTAAAGCGTTATGGGGCCCGCATCTTCCATTACCGCTTTCAAATGAAAATTCATGTCCTTGGGCTGCAAATACTCATCATACAGCTGTTGGTAGTTGGGGTCGTTCTTTTCTTTTGCAGCCTTGATGTAGTCCACGGTGTCAGGGTCTTTCTCAAAGTTTTTGTATTTCACTTGATATCCGAATGTCGCTTCTACTTTTCCGTCAACTGTCTTCTCTTCATAATCCGACAAGGTAAACTCGAGCAGCTCATAGTAAGGGGAGAAAGCTTTGTTGCTCTCTTCTTGCAAATAGCCCGCAATTTTGTCAAAGCCTGTAGTGTTGTCCACCGATTGTTTCTGTTCTGTGCCAGTGTTCGCTACCTCTTTTGCAGGTGGCGCTGCATTCTGATTTTGTACGACCGCATCTGAGCTACAGCCGCTAAAGAAAATAGCCAAGACCATGCTTACGATCACTTTTTTCAAAGGAAACACCCCTTATCTCCATCGTTTTTTGCTACAAGTTATACGTGTGAGACGAGATCTACGTCTCAGTATTTTCCAAATAAACGATGAGGGGGGATGCATAAAAAAGAAAAAACCTTGATACACCAAGGTTTTCCCTTCAATGGCGTCCCCGAGAGGATTCGAACCTCCGACCTACAGTTTAGGAAACCGTTCGGAGACACCCGTAACCTTCCCGTTACCCTCTTATGTTACGTTCCATCAACGTTGTGCTATCCGTTAGCCTAACCGGAGACATCCGACAGTCTCAAAACCGTCTCACGTTCTCGTCGGAATTAATATACCCGAAGTTTCGCGGACAAGCAAATTCTAAGACTACCGCTGGTCAACTGACTAAATCGCATGTGCAAAACAAATATTATACCACAACTCACCCTATCATCCGAATGTCTCACTAAACCTACCATTTATGCACGTTGCTATTTCTGTTTCCATATAAAAGCAGTATACTAGTATATAGAACGACCAATTGGGACAGGGAGTCGCACGGGGTAGCCTCCAGTGAAGGGGGTGACGCCTAATGCTAACAACTCTTACCTTGCTTTTAAAAATAGCAAGTTTGCCAGCTTCGATTTTGGCAACAGTAAAGTTGTATAGATGGCTCCGACGGAGATATAGAAAAATGCAAAAATCCACCCAATAGCTTCGCAGGCGTAAGGTGGATTAGAGCTTAATCGCGCGCCGTGAGTATCCCCACAGTCACAATTGTATAAAAATCCGTGGATGTTGGCGCATCTGCGGATTTTTTTTGTATATAAGTCTTGAGTCTTACCAAATAAATAGATTAGTATAGAAGTTTGCTATTCGCTAACCTCAATCCCATTATAAGTCGTTGTATTGCTGGACACAACATTTTGTTCCTTTTTCAGTATTAATAATTCTGTTTTCGGGATTAAGGGTTCCGTTCATCGATTTTAGTTTAGCCAAAAACACCCACCGTCATCCCATTACCGTCAAATATCGAACAGGTCGGATATCTTTGTGTCCGGCCTCTTCTTTTTGATCGCGCGGTAAATTGTCTGCTTAATTGCCTCGTATGGACCCGTCTTATAGTCCTTGTCCTCATCATATGTACATAGTCGAGTCAGTGTATTCTTCGACAACTTCGTCTCGCTCTGCACCCATCGCTGACTAATTTTATGTGAGTCCAAAAACGTTCCGAGCTTAGTCCTCCTCTTCTTCCAACTCTCTTCCATGACCATCACCTCAGTAACCAGCATGGTCAAGCTGTCACAAATTTAATCCCAACCTTGGGAATATTGGACAAACAGTCCCACATCTACTGTTATCAAAGCACCGCCTAGCATATCGCAGCGCTGCACTACATAACGGGAGGGATACGCATGGCAACCGAAAGAAAGCCGGTATGCTTCAACGTTAACGATCCGGTCGAACGCGAAATGTGGGAGGTGGCGCACGAACTCAATTTCAGCGGATGGGTGAAGACGCAGCTCAAGCCGCTCGCCCTCGCTCGAATCGCGCAACGTGTCAAAAAAGGCGTTGGTACCCCGGTGCCAGTACGAAAGGTGGCTAATGTCGATGCCCCGAAAGCGTAGATATTATCGCGAAGAACGGAGAGAGCCGCGCTATTACGACGATTATGACGATGACGAATGCGATGAAGACGATGAGGAGCTGGCAATGTCCGAACGGCTCGTAAATGGTGCGCTATGGACGATATTAGGCGTTCTCGCAATCGGCTCACTGCTCTCGTTCGCGCATACGCTCTATAGTCCGCAGGCTGTCGACAATAGTGGATATCGCGTTGTTTCTGTAAGTCGTGGGCGTGTACATACGGAAGAGGTCGGTACGGGGAAGTCCGTAAGCTTTCCGGACCGTACACTCGTGGACGCGGCTCTCAAAGGGAAAATTAAACGAGGTGACGTCATCTACCGGTAATAGCGTTGTGCTGCGTAACCTCTCCTCCACCGCGCAGGAGAGTCCGCCTAGTGCGTAGTGTGCGGAATGATATTTTCGTATCAATGGATTTTTCGGACGATTTCGATTTGATAACGGAAGGGGAACGGGGTATGGATATCGGGGAGACACACGAAGAATTACCGCGAGTGTCATCGACTCATTCGCGAGTGATGTACGGGAATCTCATTCAGATTGCGGATAATCTCGATTTTCGGAGTCCACTTTTTAACGGGAGAGCGAAACGGAATCGATCGTTGGGGAGTGCGCAGGCATTCGTTGTTGAACTCGCGCTGGCGGACGGGCAATTCCGTGAAAGGCTGAAACGGTACATGATCGCTGGCGGAAGACATTTCGTTTATACTGCGGATTACATGGATAGATATTAAAAGAAAAGTGCCCCTCCATATTTTAATGGAAGGGCATTCGTCATTCTACGAAAGTGCTGCCTTCATTTGACGGGCAAGAGCGTACGCGATCTTATCGATTACTTTCGGATCATCAACGTCGCCACCAGCCGCATTTACCACGAACGTATTCCCGGAGACACTGACGCTCCCGCCAGAACCACCGGAATACTCGCGATTTTCCTTCGCTGTTAGTACTCTTTCGCCTTTATGCATCTGGACGGTCATTCCGTCACGAGGCACATACGAAAGGCCATGATAGGCCTTTTCATCCGGTTTCTTCGGCTGCGGTGAGAGCCATTCCCATATCTGATTACCGGCTTTATCACCTAAGTTGAGCGCAGGATTGGCGTTGAGGATCGCTTTGCCCAATGCGCTATTTTCCATCTCACTTCGGATGCCTTGCGAAACGCTCGTAGCAATTCGAGCTCCGATTGTCAGTCCGGCTTTTGCGATATCTAGCGCGTTCTCCTCAAGGAACGTGCCGAAGTCTTTCGCTACCCTCGCAGCTCCGTCCTTCATCATCTGCTTTCCGCTATCCTCATACCACTCGTCGAATCGCCCCACCAGAGCACTCCAGAAAGGTGTAGGTTTCATCATCTGACGGTCCAACATCTCCGCCTGCTTGAATTTAAATTCTGCCTGTCCCGTGACTTCCCATTTTTGCGGATTATTGACGTACGGGTCGATAAACTCGTGGATACTCCTGCCCATGTCCTCGAAAGTAGCCGTAATCGCCGGGCCGTATATCTCCGCAATGTCCGCGAAGTATAGCGCGAGGTCCTTAATCACCGGAAGCAACGGTTGCATCGCGGAAATCTGGATCGTTTCGAACGCGCCGCTAAGTTGTTCCATCGCGCCCTTCGCGTTATCCATCTTTTTCTTCGCGACATCCAGCGCAGTCACCTTCGACATTTCCGCTTGGAATTTCCGGACACCGTCGGCACCTTCGTTAAACAAGATCGTTGCCCCGCGAATCGCGTCCGATCCGAACATCTCGTATAGCGCATCGCCACGCTCTTTCGGATTCAAGTCTACGAGTGACTTCCGGAGAACATCGGTCACTTCCGCAAGGCTGCGGAGTTCGCCTTTCGCGTTAAAGAACTGGTTGTTACCGTTCTTCGTGATAATTCCGAGTTTTTTCATCAACGTGGCGGCCTTATCCGTTTTCGGCGAAAGGTTCGACAACATCGTTTTCAACGACGTACCTGCGTCGGAACCTTTGAGTCCGTTATTCGCAAACAATCCGAGCGCCGTATTCGTATCCATGAACGATTGCCCCACGCCTGCAGCAACCGCGGATACCGCGGAGAGTGAGTAGCGCAAGTCCATCACGCCCGTTGCGGAAGCATTCGCCGTTCCCGCGAGTATATTCGAAGCGTCCGCTGCCGTCAGTGCGTCGCGTTTGTATGCGTTCAGTGCGGTCGACATGATCTCGGATGCGTCCGCCAATTCGAGTCCGCCCGCTGTTGCGAGGTTCAGCGCCGCTTCCAGTCCGCCCGCTTCGACGGATGCCGGAGTCAGACCGGCTTTCAGTAACTCTTCGATACCTTGCGCGGCTTCGAGCGCGGAATATTTCGTATTTGCGCCCATTTTCATCGCGAGATCGCTCATCCGCTTCATTTCTTCGTTGCTTGAGCCGGTCAACGCTTGAATCGTGGACATTTGCGCTTCGTAATCCATCGCCTTGTTAACGGACGAGAGCGCAAGTGCGGTAGTTCCTGCGAGTGCGGCTGCGGCTGAGAGGCCGCCCGTTATCTTCTTTAGTACCGGCGAAACCCCGTCTCGCATCACGAGGCGTGCGACAAGATCAAACGCCATCCATCTCGACCTCCCTCAAGATGCGCTTGAGAGCCCGATTGCAGGTCGAAATTAATCGCAGGACATCTACCGCGCCTTTCCGAATCGGTCGCGCCCCTTCCGGCATCGTTTTGCGTAGAGTGTCGATTCGTTTGGTAAGCGCGTGTATTTCGCTTAATCTGCGCCCGAGAAGCGCAACGTCCGCGTTTTCATCGCGCTCTAACTCCGCGATAACAAGGCGGAATTGTACGTAGTCTGCCGCGTCAAACGGTCGAGATTGTGCCAGGACTTCGGTGAGACGGTGCAGTCCGTCCCCTGCGATTTCACAGATTTTGTATGGGTCCATTGTTATTCCTCCCCGTTCACCATTCGACTGAATTTTAGAATCTCTGCTTGAATTTCGTCCGGTGACTTCGGTGTGAACGTAGATGTAGTGTCTACATGTTCTACACGATCTGTAAGAAGGCCAAAACGCCGGAGGTATAAATCCAGTGCTTTCACGCTTGGAACCTTGTTTCCGACGCGACCTAATGCTAAATCAAGCAGCGCCTTGTAAATCTGTTCGCGGTGTGTTTCGAGGAGGTCGTCAGACAGGTAATTCTTATAGCCGATGAAATTTGGGATCTTCTTGAACTCATAGAGCGTTGTCCTAGATATCCCGCACATATCGGCGATTTTTTCCATTGGGAGTTTTTTACCGTCCTCGGAAAGTAGCCCGAACTCGTTGTCGATCAACAATTCCGCTGCCCTTTGCTGCTGTGGAGTCAGTTTTGCCTTGTAGTAATCTCTTTTTGACACCCTCACCACTCCTTAGTACAAATGTTTTATGGTTTCGTAATGCTCGCGCGCTTCTTTCAGCGCATGATCGAGCGCCACGCGATCGTCTTTGAATCGTTTAGCACTGTCACGACACGACTCATCCTCGAAGTTTTTCCTGTGGTAACTTCTAAGTCGAAGGTTTAATACTCGGATTGCCAACGATAAATCGTCGCAGTTGCCCATATTTAGCTGTTCCATTGTTGTAATAATGTGAAGGGTACTGTATCCTATCGAACTTAAACTTGGCGACTTGGAGCCACGGAGTAAGCCCGCAATCTCCGCATACTGGTCGAATTTAGAGGTATCAACCGGAACCATACCACCACTAACAAGAACGGCTGCATACTGAGCCGTGATCTTATAAAATTTCTCCAACTCATCCAAAAGGACATACGATAAAGGCAGGTCAATAAACGGCTCTGGCGGATCGTCCGGCAGTCCCCGTTCCCTCCGTGCATTTCTCGTACGTTCTCGTAGTTGCTCTAAACGCGCACTAAGATCGTCCATTTCTCTCCTCCTGTATAAGAAATAAAAGCGCCTTCGTTCACCTGCCGCAATGAATACGTCCTCATCGACCACGCCCTCGTAGTTCGTCAGTAGAAACGAGTATTGTATTTCATCTTGTTTCCTCCTGCTAAAAGCAAAGACGCCGGATTACTCCGACGCCTGTTCGCTTTGTTTTTGCTTTAGCTTTGAATAAAGAACCTTATCTTCCATTCTCCCCGTCTTCTTCGCAACCTCGAACATTACCGAAATATCCTCGGCTGTGATTGTATGTCCGTCCTCAAGTTTTTGTCTCATCTCGCCAGCTTTTATAAAATAGTTCATTATGCATTACCTCCTGTTTCTTCGTACTCTTTTGGTTGCACATGTTGAAAGCTCTTTGGCATTTCTCCTCTACCAAGGAAGTAAAGGTCCGTGTCTGTCACAAAATGTTTCTCGACATCACTTCTTAAGTGGAAGTCTATACTGTTTAATTTATAACGAACGCCATCTCCGGCAATTCCAATAACACGTCGTTTCTCGAACTCGAAAGCATCATTAAGAGCCGTATAAGCCAAGGTCGCGTCAATGATCTCTTTCTTGGCACGGAGGAGACGCTTTAGGATCGGTTCCATCTGTGTTTGTTTGATGTGCGGCGCAAAAACTTCATTCCACTCGCGGACAATCTCTTCGGCCGTAATATCGTCAGGGTTTCTTAACGCACTATAAACTTGCCTCTCTTGTTGTCGGCGCTTTAACACTTTCTCTGCTTCCTCTACCTTTGTCCCAAGCGCCTCTACCTCGTCAGTAATTCCCTTTCCAGCGCTCACACTCGCAACCATCGCTTGCTCATATTGTTGTTTCAGCGCGACAATTTCCTCCTGCGCCTTTTGCTCAAGCTCTGCCATTGCCATAACTTTTTGTTGCTTACTTTCACGCTGCTCCAATTGTTTGTCAGCCAGTTCAAATTTCATCATATTTTCCATCTCCTCTTAGTTTGTTGAGTATTTTTTCGACCAATCCAATAAAAAGGAGCCTCCATTTCGGGGGCTTCCGCTTCGGAATCTTCGGTTTGATCTCGTAAATTTCCGCGAGAATATCCCGACTATGTTCGATAGCCTCACGCGTACCGGCCGTATCCGATCGGTGCTTGAACGTCACAGCGATCCCTACTGTACGCAGCGCGGCTACATATAGCGCGAGTTCAGACGTCCAACACTCAACCGTTTCCAGGCGATATTTCCGCATAATCTCCGCGATAAGTTCGCAAGCGGCGTCCGGTCCTTCGTATGGTAGCGTGATTTCATCGAGCAGATAACCGTCCTCACCGTGAAGGAGCGCAACAAGGAACGGTTGCCTTTCGACAAGTTCGATGTTTGCGATGACGAGCGGCCTCATCCGATCACTCGCACATTCGTAGCATGCTGTCCTTTAGGATCCTCGACTACGTCGAAACAGATACGCGAGCCTAACCGGAGCTCTCCGCTGACTACGTTGCGGGCATGAACGAAAATTCCACAATCCGAAAAACCAAATCCCTTTGTATCGGAATACCACTTCATTCCTCCACAACGTTGTCCATCCGTTGGCTGCGGCTTTGGTTCGTGGCGCGGACTTACGAATCCGGTGGATGCGATCCACTCAAAATAGTCCGGCTGGTCCCAAGTTGATACTCGAATCTTTTTACCTACGCGATTATTAAACGACGGCGCACGTTCGGCTACCTGTTGCATCATGCGTTTTTCCCCCTCTTTTTCTCTTTTCACGTTGTTCCTTCGACCACATTTCGCCTGCATGATATCCCTCGATCAGCCATCGCATTTCCTCCGGCGTGCATCCGTTATGCTTCGCCATGTGCGCGATTAGTGCGTCGAACCGCTCGGTTGTGAATGCGGGCTCCTTTTCATAGAACTCGATCACTGTCCGGTTCTGTTTTCGACTATTGCATGAATGGCACGCAGCCACGATGTTCCAGCGCGAGGTAGGCCCATAGTGCTGAATTGGTCGGACATGCTCAACCTCTAGTTTCTCTCTACTCCCACAGTAAACACATGATTGGTCGGGTGCCTTACGAATAGAGGTGAACTCCGTGCATGTGAGGTAGGTTCCCACTCCGAGATTTGCCGCTCGTCGGCGGTGCCACTTATACGAATGGTAATTAGGATCATAACTGGCGCGATCTCGGGCACTAACGCAAGACTTACATATCGTACTCACACCGCCTTTGTAACGAGAGTCGCGGGTCATCTTATTTAGCGGCTTGGTTTCGCCACATTTGCGACAAGTCTTCGTTTCCATTCCGTCTTCCTTGATTCGGCCTAGCAGTTTTGCCGTTGGATTTTTCCTGCGCGTTGATCCGGGATTGAAGGCTCCCGTCGCCCGTTCGCACTAGAAGTCTGCGACTGCTGATAGACGACGGATTCGTTCTTGTAAGTCGGGATCGTTCGTATCGACCTTCCGCGTCAACTTGCCAACGAAATACGGCGACACTTTACGCCTGCCGTTTTCGAGGTCCGACAGAAAACTTTGTGAAATACCGACATGTTCCGCAAACTGTTTCTGGTTCATCTCGGTCGCCAAACGAATAGCAATGACATCGCCGCTCGTCAGATTCACAACCACATTCGCTCATCTCCTTTTTGTGTTTTTTATCGCTAATTTTTTCAAAACAAAAAAGGACTAAGCACGACTGCTAGTCCCTCTCACCTATACTTTTTTGTCGCCATTTAAAACTCACCCTCTACGCATCTTCCGGATTGTCCATTTGTTGAAGTCGCGAGCTGCGTCATCGTCTTCTTTTCCTGGCTCGTAGGTCTTTCTCTTTCGATTCCCTTTACCGTACAGTTGTTGTTTGCCTCTGATGTAGGCCAACCCCTCCTCATCCATCGACTTTTCGTACTTCCAGGAATGTTTCAACATTTCATATTCATTGATCCAAAACGGGTACTCCAGCCACCAAATGTAGTATTCATCGCGCTTTGTTCTCTTTTTGGTCTTTCCTGTCAATAGTGCTTTGTCAGCTCGTTGTTGACGCCTTTGGAGTGTTTTGACGGCGGTTTTGCACTCGTTGCTACACGTTCGTTTAGTATTCCGCATACTGTCGTCTCTCCACGGATAGCCGCAATAGTCGCACCGTTTTATACGCTTATCATCGGGCGTCTCCTTGAGCAAACGCTGAATGGCAGACAGCGCTTTGTCACGCGATAGACCAACGATATGTTGACGTGCATACTCAACAGCGCCCTCGCCGGGCCATCCGTATTGTTTGGTTTGCATTGGGATAATCGCTCCGTTCTTATTGGGATGGGCTATTACTGTACTCGGTTATCGCGCGTTCGATTTCGTCAGATTTCCGGAATAGGAACACGTTACGTCCGTTCCCTCTGCGATCGGCCTCGGTTCTTACAAGGACGAATCCTCGCGCCATCAGGTAGCCAGCGAGTTTCTGCGAATGGATAATCTTGTACGGCTTGTCAGCTTTAAATCTCATAATTCGCCCACGCTTTCAACAACGAGCGCATCCGACTCGACGGTAGGTATAGATTGATCGGCTCGCCTTTTCGGATTCGTGATCGCCATACCCATTGGAGCAGGTCGGAGACGGCGAGAAGGTCCTGATTGACGGATATTCCGCGATCCTCGAAGAACACGCGCTCGAACGGATGGGCGTATCGGTTGTAAACGTAAGCCAGCGCCCACCTATCCGCGTAGTCGTTCGTCGCTCTAGCGTTAAGGTGGAGGAATGAGTCTGAGTAGCTTTTCACGCGAATCTTTGGTCGGCCTGTCTTTCTGTCCTTCTTGATCGTCCAGAGCGTTTTCGCCCCCTTTGCGTTGCACTTGTTGTACAGGAAGTTGTACGTGTTGTTCGCAAGGGCTTTGATTTGATCCGGTTTCGCATTATCCAGCCACCTAGAGCTCAATGCATTCCTCTGTTTGGCGACGTCGTTTAGCGGCCCTTCGTACAGGTCAATCAACTGGAATATCTCGGCGCGTCCCTCGCTTGTCCGATCATACGGAGTCAGTTCGTAGCGGTCATAGTTCCTTACAACGGACCTAAGTTCGTACTCCAACGAATGGAGTTCGTAATAGTACCGCTGTATCTGCGCGTCGAACAGGTACGTCAGGTTGATTACCTCGTCGAATACGCCAAAAATGCGCGGTGGGAACGTCCAAATAAGGAACTGTCCGCGATGATAGAACAGTGTGCCAGCCTTCGCGAATAGCTTAATGTCCGAGAACCGCCCCTCCACGTACTCGTCGCTCGCCCACACTACACGCTTTTCTTCGTTGACTTCGATCTTTTTAGCGTCCAGGAGAATCCGGATATCCTGCTGGCTGATATTCGCAACGTCAATAACGTCCATGACCTCGTCCAGAATGAGCGTATATCCTGCGTCAGTCAGGAGCTCGACGAGTTCGTCGTCCGCCTTCTGAAATAGCGCGTGAGTAGATACGATATCGGCCCCGTCCGTAATCCACTGCTTGAGTACGTGCATCTTCCGCCCTTCGTAATCGTCGTTATGTGTACTGCGAAAAGTCCGACCTGTTACCGATTCTTTGATTCGAGTTACTTCGTCATTGAACGGAGTAATGTAGATGAACCGCTTGTGTGCGGGCGCATCGTTCATGTGCTGAACCGCCCACGACGTTTTACCGCTTCCCATGATCGCATCGACAACCATAATCTTACGCACGAAACCGCCTCCATATCCGAGTTTTTTCGTAGGATTAACGCGTCATACTCCACAACGTTTTCCCGTTTTTCTCTTTAAGGAATAACGCGTAGAAACCGCGCCATTACTGGTTTTTTTACGATTTTTACGCAGGTCAATTGCGTAACTAAGTGCAAGCGTCGTCGGGAACCACGCCCTCCTAGCTGCCGTCACTACCGCTCCGGCCCCCTTCTATTTACTCGCGAATAATGTACATGTAACTACCATCGCGATAAGATGATGACTGCGATTGACTGAGCGGAACGCGAAGGAAAGCGCTCGACAAGGCGGAGCCGCGGTCGATAGGACGCGCAATAATAAACCGCCAGCTCACAAACGGAACCAGCGGTGTTATAATCGTAGTACAATCGTTTATTTACCGTAGGAACACGCCGCGAGCCCGCCAGCTTAACGGCGTGGTTTTTTAGAATTGAACGAAGTGACCGTTGCTGTCTACAGGAGCTAGCCAATCCCAGTCCTCCGTCTCTTCCGTCAGTAACTCCGCAGCCTCTTCGAGGTCGTCTGCCCATACAAAAATCGGAACAATACCTTCGCCCGCTATTTTTTCAAGCGCTCCGTACAATGTCCAACCTGACTCTGGATCGTTTATTGCCCCTATTCCACGCTCTATATGGAGTTGCCTAAGATTTGCGCCCGCTTCACGTTCAAGGTCCTCGATGTTCTCCATCATAGCGAACTGGACATCAAGTAATGCTTCAATGAGGTCCTCTTGTGAATTTAGTTCGTGTAAGAGATCGGGAATCGACTCCTTCAGTTGGTCAAACGTTCTGTCATTTTCGGCAGAAACAATATCAACGCGATAAATGTGTTCACTTCCGCACCCGCAAATTTCCCCCGCAGCAAAATAACGTGTTTTACCCATTCATCATCTCTCCCATAGTGTTAGTTTTGGCCCGATCGGTTCGTGCCGCTTGTCCTTCTACTCCGTTATTCGTACGTAAAATGATTTCGCACACGTTTTGTTAAAATCTTTTTCCTCCCTCACCAAGTTTGACGGGAGCGGTTACCTAATTTACGCCTCTACTTAGATAAACGGGCGAATTTAAATCTCGCACACTCTCCACAAAAATTATTTCGCCGTCATAGAGATTACCGGATGCGATCGCCTATTTCGCGCACCCTCTACTTAACAAGACGCTCGAGTTTTGTTTCTGCACACCCTCTACGTAGTTATCCGTACGTAAATCCATTTCGCACACTCTCCGGACAAAAAAAAATAAACGCCGTTGGCGCGGCGCTTTCGTTGACTATTCGATCCCATTCCGTTGGCGCGAAACGAGACCCCTCCGTTATCGGCCCGCCTATCGCCGACAACTTCATTGGCAAGCGGTATTTATGCGTTCATGTCTTTCACGATCACGTTATGTTCCGCAATGCACATTAAAAACTCCGTGAGGCCGAAGTGGTAAAGAGACGATATATCAAAATCATCTCCGACCTCTATCTCGAATAGCTCCGCGTCCGTAGAGTAAACCCCCTTGTGCCCATAAACCGGCGTTACCGTTGCGAAGGCAAGTGACATTTTATCGTAGGTAATTGCGTATCGGTCGGAGATTAGTATCCCATCGAAGATATCCGCGACAATTGATTGATCTGTATCATCGTAGGACACCAAAATCTTCACATTCTTCATGATTAAATTCCTCCTTGGATTTGGCTCCGGAACTGTTCCGGCAACATCTCGTGGTATTTGAAGTAATGACCGTATATCGAATAGTTGAGGTACTCGCGCATCATGTCGAGTCCGCTGATGCTGGCGAGTTTATCTACGAAGGCTTGTACTATATGCTCAGTAATCTCCGGCCCTTCGAATAGCGGTCGCTCGCGCAGGTCTGACTCGTAATAATCTCCCGCCTTCTTAACGCGGCACCAGTACAGTGTCTGGTTCGGCAGATAGTCCTCGCTGGCTACGTAAAGACAATGCCAGTCGTCGATAAGCCACCCTGTCGCCGTAAAGTAATCCTCAGCCTCGTCATCGTAAAACCGTAGTGTGATGGCTCTCATCCGCGTTTCCTCCGCTGTTCTTGCTCGGCCACGAGCGCTATTAACAATCGCAACCGCGTACGGAGTGACAAGCGCTGGTATGTCCCTGCCTTCAATCTCATGCTCGATCCCACCTTACCGTAATTTGATTATCGTTTTTCGTTAATCACTTTATGACCATAGTTTATATCGTTTAACGTTAAGCGTCAAATGTTTTTCGCAAAAAATTTAACGCTTGTTTTCGTCGGCTGATATTTCGTATAATTAAAGAGAGGTGGAAGCAGATGATTAAGATAAAAATCGATGCTTTATTAGAGGAATACAACGATGGCAGGCCCGATAATGAGAAGTTAACTCGAGGCGCAATTGCACGCGAGGCTAAAGTACGGCCTAACGCCGTCTACGAGATGTTTGATAACGAAACAAAGAGGATCGACCTAAGAACGTTTAATAAGATTCTCGATACTATTGGCAAAATGACTGGTCGAGAAATAGCGATCCAGGATGTACTCGAATATGTGCCGGGGTCCCCGGAGGAATAAAAAGAACCGCTCTCCCTCGTAATGAAGGACAGCGGTTTTTGTTTGTTTATTTGAATCGATCTTCGGTAACGATCTTCACGTAACCGACATTCTCCGGGTTCCCCCCAACGTCCTTTACCGCACGAACGTTATAGAAGTCGTCCACGCGACCGAAGTCGAGATACAGCGGATTTTCCCTTTCCGGCTTCAACCCGTCCTCTACCGTTAACCCAACCGCACGCATCGCCTTTATCGCGTCATCCGGATACTTGAATGCCTCAGACGGGCGTACTTCGATCCTGGCCGCGACCCCTTCGATAAACATAACGGACAAGGCGCCTACCGGTGTTTCGTATGAATTGCGCACAAAAGGCGTCTTCTCTTCCGTAGATAACGACGTCCATTCACCGGTTTCTGTCGCATAGGGTACGCGGAACATCGCAGTTATGTCTGCTTCCGATTTACCTGCGATGGACTTGACTGTAAACTCTGATCCGGATGCGGTCTTGGGCGGAGCTTCCACAGGCTTGGCGGGCTCGTCTGTGCTTCCCAATTCTATGCTCTGCTTGAGACTCTCCGGTAACGATTCCAAATTTCCGTTCGTGTCCTTAAACTCGCTACATCCCGTTAGTATCACGAGAACTGCGAGTATGTACAATGACCGCTTCATGACGAACCCCCACTTGCATTAATTTCCTAATTATACCATAATAACGCGTGTTTAAGGTGAACACTCGTCTTTTGTGCAACCAGACAACTGACCCAAGAGATAAAATTTTTGTGCGCGAATTTTTGCACCCCGAGTCATTTTTGGTGCCGCGCGACCTATATGGCTCTGACCGACAGGTATCGGACCCCCGCCTTGGGGCAAATCGTCCCAATAGGGTACACCCAAACGGTACACTCGCGGCATAACGTAGTATCAATGGTTCGTACCGTCCCATTTACATATCCCAAAATATACGGTACACTATAAGCAAATGATGTGGGAGGCGAATTGCCGTGATCTATGGATATGCGCGTGTATCAGACAAGGACCAAAACCTCGACACACAACTAGACCAACTACAACGAGCAGGAGTCGACGAGATCGTACAGGAGAAGGTAATAGGAGTCGCGAAGAAAAAGAACGTACTGGACGCCCTTATAGAACGTATGGAGCCCGGTGATACACTCGTAGTCACCCGTATGGATCGTTTCGGACGGAATGCGTTACAGATGCTACAGCTCGTCGAAGAGTTCCAGGAACGCGACATAAACTTCGTAGTCCTCGATCTGAACATAGATACACGGACGCCGACCGGAAAGTTCATCCTAACGGTCATGGCCGGATTCTCCGAACTGGATCGCGCGTACATAAAGGAGAAACAGCGTAATGGCGTAGAGCTCGCGAAACAGGCGGGTAAGTACACCGGACGCGTCAAGAAGTATACGGATAAGCATGCGGGCTTAAACGAGGCAATCGAAATGTACAAGCGTGGAGACACCGTAAGTTACATATGCGACGTAACCAAAATCGGCCGATCATCGCTATATCGCGAGTTGGCTGCGCGAGGTATCGAACGTTAGACGTCAGAAATGGCGTCTTTTTCGTTGATACCCGAGGTGCGAAGGCGTACGTCCATCCCGAGCCTCCAGCGGATGAAAACGGCCATTTTGTGCGGAATTGTTCAACCGTGCGCCATCGCTTTATCACGTTAAAACACGATAGTGGCGCGGATTCCCCGGCTCGCGACCGGCATTTGCTTCACCGGACTAAAGCGCACAATCAAAAAAACGCCAGTCCATAGACTAGCGTCGTTTAGCGGCACGAAACCGCATGATCGTAAAGCAATGTATAAATCGTTAAAACCGCGTCACGACATCGTTTTGCGGTCATTTTCCGCGATAGACTCCGATTTCCGATCTGTACCGGTCTTATTGTCTGGTAAGCTGGTTACGTAAAGAACATCCTCCCATAGTAGGTCTATAGCAAATGAAATCGCGTCAAATATCTCTTCATGCGAATAGTCCCGATTAGGGTCCTTCACAGTCTTGAACTCAATCTGCCACTCCTTACGTTTTCCCATAGCATTCCCTCCGATTGTTGTTATTGTGCTCACTATCATCATTTAGTCGTCCGCGTATCCTCTTAGGCATTTGGCTAGGGTCACAGCCACCTAAGACTAGCGTCGTTTACCTGTGCGAAGTCTCATTATTGGTGAATACTGTGCGTGTTGCTCCTTTAGATCGTCTTCTGTCATCTGAAAGTATTTACGCGTGGTAGACAGGCATTGGTGGCCGAGGATGCGCTGCGCAATATACACATTTCCGCCGTTCATTAGGAAATTGCGCGTCCATAGGTGGCGCAGTCCGTGAGGTGTGACCTTCTTGTCGATGCCCGCCTTTTCCTTATACATGTGCAATCGTCGCCGGAAAGTGTCCGGTTGGTACTGTAGTCCTGCGTTAGTGAGGAACACATACTCCGAATTGAAGTACGCTTTACTCTCCGTAACAAGCTCGTACAGCATTTTCGCAACAGTGTTCGATAGTGGAAGGACTCTCGGTCGCCTATTCTTGTTTTTCGATGCGGGTAGCGTTATAGTCCGCGACTTGAAATCTACCTCCGTTATCTCTAGCCCGCATACCTCCGTAACGCGCATTCCGGTATCCAAAATCAGGTACATAGCCGCTAAATCGCGCCACTGTGCGTACTCTTTCGTGTCAGGAACTGCGAGCAAACGCTCGACCTCGTCGTCAGTAAGCGGATCGAACGTATCTTCGTCCACCTTCATCAGCTTAACGTTATTCATTGGGTTCGCGTCGACAATTTCCTCGCGAAAAAGTGCGTTGAAGAACGCTTTCAGGAACCGAATTCGTACGTTCACCGTGTACGGGGAAAGCCCTACCTCTCCTGTCCGCTCATTAACGTGTTCTTCGCGTATGTACACGATATAGCTGCGAATGATTCCGGTAGATACGTCGCTCACCAACGTCGTACTAGGAAACTCGCGAATCAGCCACTTGCGAAATTGACGCATTATCGGTTCGTATTCCCCGAACGTTCTAGGCCGCACGCCTTCCGCCTTTTTCAGCGATAAGTATAATTCAAACGCCTGGTCGATCGTATAGTCATATCGGCGCATCTCACTCGATTCGCGCTGCCGCTGCCTTACGATTGCTTTGCCTTTCCGAGCATCTGCCAAAACAAAAACGCCTCCTCACGTTGGACTCGATGCCAAGAACGTGAGAAAGCGTACATACAGTCGCGCCCATCTACGGTAATAAAACTGTGTGCTAACGGAGTAGCCTACCGATAGACTAACGGGCTATAAACGTTGATTTAATAACGATGGCGTCCCCGAGAGGATTCGAACCTCCGACCTACAGTTTAGGAAACCGTTGCTCTATCCTGCTGAGCTACGGGGACAAGTATGATTTGCGACAAAGAGACTTCTTCTGACGCCGCACCTACATTCTTATTATATGTGTTTATCCATTTTTCGGCAAATACAAGTCGGATCTAAAGACAACAAAAAAACCTTGGCATTCCAAGGTCTTTTGCATCTCAATCCTATTTTGTTCAAAACATGCTGTTTTTCACAGTCAAGCATAGTAGATTGGCTTCATGATCCGTTGACGACCGGAAAAAGTGGCAATCTCCGTTACCCCCATTGAATCGAGGATCTCCAGATTCACCGCTACATATCTGCCAATATCATCGGGAAAGTGCGCGTCGGACGAAAGTGTCAGTGGAACACCATGCGCCACCAAAACGTCGAGGAAGGCGGGACTCGGGCACATTTCCTGAACAGGATAGCGGTAGTACAAGCCCGCATTGATTTCGGTCGCTGTATCCGTTTCCTTCAAAGCAGTTGCGATTCGGTGGTAATAAGGAACAAGCCCCAATTCCTCTGGACGATAGGAGAACACTTTCAGATTGTCCAGATGGGCAACAAAATCAAACAAGTTGCTCCTGATCATGGACTCAACTGTGTGGAAAAAGTCCGCGTATAGCTGTTTCAGGTCATACTGCTCAAACAGATGGCGAGTATCGGGATTGTCAAAGCCCCATCCTTGCAAAAAATGAACGGAACCGATCACATAATCCCACGAAGCACCTGCGAGCAAGCTTTCCAATTCTGCCTCCCCGCCAATAAAGTAATCCGCTTCGATCCCCAACCGTAACTCCACACCGCTTGCCGACCAACGCTGCTTTGCTTCCTCAATAGCGACACAAAAGTCACTGAGGCTCTCAGTGCATACTTGATCAAGCCACGTTCGCTGCAAACGACCCAACTCGGTGTCCCCCAGCTCCATATACCGTTCAAAGTAAGGACGGGCTTCACGAAAGCGGTATAAATGATCGACGATCCCCACTTCCTTCAAGCCTTTGTTTAACGCTTCACGTAAATACAGATCGATCCATGATGGGTCGTATGCCCCCAAAGACATGCGGTTATTTAATCGCGCAAGACTACCCAGTAGCCAGGCCCGGGTATGTCGAGGTTCAGTTAACGGATAAAAATGGTCGAGGGCCATATTGGTACGGTCAAGCCAACGCAATGAAAAAGGCCCTTCTTCTAGATGAAGATGATAGTCGATCAACATGTGAAATCTCTCCTTCCCGGATGTTCGCTTATCCAGGTAGTTTGCATACCAGACGATAGCCATTCATCCGGCATCGGCTGGTCACAAACAACCGCGCTGACATCCTGCCAGCCGCAAATACGGAAAAACTGCGTTTGGCCGATCTTCGATTTGTCTCCCAATACATAGACTTGCTCTGATCGCTGTACCATCATGGTCGAGCACAGCGTTTCTTCCATATCATAATCGGTGAAGCCATCAGCCGTGATCCCTCCACAAGAAATGAACGCTTTATCAAAATGAAAACGAGAGAGCAGCTCGCAGGTAAACGCCCCAGCAACCGATTTTTGGGCCGGATGGGTCAGCCCCCCCAGCATAATGATCTGACCATTGAATTGATTGACTTCCAACAGCTCGTTTAGTAAAGAAGCGGCAGGGAGCGAATTCGTGACAATCGTTAATTGATTGAGGCCCTTGATAGCACGTGCCAATTCCAGTGTTGTCGTCCCGACATCGAGCGCGATAGTATCCCCGTCAGACAAAAGTTCTGCCGCGATCTGCCCGATTTTCGTTTTTGCCGTCTGTTGGATCGCCTGTTTCTTTTCAAAATGCGGCTCGCGTTTCGCCAAATGATAAGGGATCGCTCCTCCGTACACTCGTTTTAACAAACGCTGCTGCTCCAACTGGTCCAGATCACGTCGTATGGTCTCCGGTGTTACTGCCAGGGTTTTAGCTAGACTCATCACCTGAATTTTACCGTGACGGTTCAATTCGTCGAGAATCACTTGCTGTCGTTCTTCAGGCAATAGTGTCATAAAGCGGAATCACATCCTTGGGACTTACATACAATGTTTTTGTTGTGCCTATCTGCTCCTGCTCAAAGGACAAGTGAAGAGTGTCCACCAGTATAGGAACATCACCAATATTCAGCTCATAACGGGTAATGTTTCCGAGCATGGTTACCTGAGCGATATTCCCGGTCAAACAGATGTCCTCCCCATTCAAAGGCTGCTCACGAAACGTCTCCGGACGGATTGCAAAACGTTCAACTGCCGGCTTAGGCAAATTAGGCGTAATTCGGGTAAGCTGTTCGGCAGTCAGCACGTTGTAATTGCCAATGAAGCGAGCGACAAATTCAGAACGAGGTTGCGTGTAAATCTCTTGAGGACTGCCGTGCTGAACGATTCGTCCGCCATTCATGATGTAGATGCGATCACTGACAGCCATGGCTTCTTCCTGATCGTGAGTAACCAGCACAGTCGTCATGTTTAACTCACGTTGGATGGTGCGTAGCTGCTTTTGCAAATTTTTACGAATCTGGGCATCGAGCGCACTAAGCGGCTCATCCAGCAAAAGCACTTTTGGCCGGGTGACCAGAGAACGGGCGAGTGCGACACGCTGCTGCTGACCACCAGACAATTCACGTGGGTAAGCCTGCTCCTTTCCCACCAATCCCACCAGCTCAATCATTTCCTGGACACGCAGACGAATCTCCGTTTTCGAGATTTTGTTCATTTCAAGGCCAAAGGCAATGTTTTGACTGACCGTAAGATTGGGAAAGAGCGCATACGATTGAAACACCATGCCGATCTGCCTGTTTTTTGGCGACACGTCCGTCACATCTTTGCCGTCAATGTAGATCATGCCTGTATCAGGAGCCGTCAAACCACTGAGGATGCGTAACAGCGTACTTTTGCCACACCCGCTAGGGCCAAGCAAGGTAACCAGCTCGCCTTTTTCAATCGCAAGATCGAGTTGCTGCAGCACGTGTTGACCGTGAAAGGTTTTGGACAAGTGTTCGATTTGGACGTAACTCATCAGGGGACCTCCTTGCGTGCGAAGCTTCGGCGCGTGAATTTTACAACCAGGCCAGTGATAATAGCCATCAGGACAAAATAAGTGACCGTAATCGCGCTGGCGACATGTCCACTTGACGATAGCTTGGCGTACAGATACATCTGTAGGGTTTCATACCTTCCCCCCACCAGGATGTTAATCAATACGAATTCACCGAACAAAATGGAGAACGACAAGAGTGAGGACACGAAAATTCCAGACATGATATTCGGAACGATAATCCGTACGAACGCCTGCCAGTGGCTCGCGCCCAATAGCTCGGCTGCCTCCATCAACGAACGCGCCTGCATGGCAAGCAGGCTATTGCGCGTTCCCTGATAAAGATACGGAAGCAAACCGACCAAATACGCTCCCGCTGTGATGATCACCATGGGAATTCCGTTTCCTGAATAAGTCCGGATTAACCCGACCGCCATAATGACACCCGGAACGGCATAGGTCAGCATCACCAAAATCTGAACCAGCCTCTCCATCCGGGGAGCGTAGACGATAATGGAGAATACAGCAGGAACAATAATGACGACGGCAACGACTGTCGTCAGAAAGCTGAGCAGAAAGGAACGCCCGAATGCCTGCAAGAATCGGGGATCTGCATACAGCTCCGCAAACCATTTTCCTGTGAGTCCTTCCGGCAAAACCGTGCTATTCCACTCTGTTGCCAGTGAGTAAAGGATGGTAGCAGCTACTGGCAAAAACAAATACAGCATGACCAACGCAAACGACAAGGATGGCAAACTGATCCGCTTCAAGATAAATCCCTCCGAATCTTCCGCGTCAGCCACTCGTTCACGATCAGGGCGGCGGCAAGCGTCAGGCCAAGCAGTACTGCGAGTGCGCTACCTAGCTCGGGTCTTGCAAAAATGTCGCCAGATACTAGCGCACCAATCCGAATGGGCACCAGATTGTAGTTACTCCCGGTGAGCGCGTAGGCAGAAGCATAGGCACCCATTGCATTGGCAAACAGAATGCTGAATGTGCCGACGATACCCGGAAGGAGTACCGGAAACCCGATTCTCAGCCAAAACTTCCATGGACTTGCCCCAAGCAGCTCGGCCGCTTCCATCCATTGCTTCTGAATGGCGTTGTACAGGGGATACAAAAGCATTACCGCCAGGGGCAGTTGAAAATAAATATACACAAGCGTCAAGCCGCTCCACGAATACAGAGTAAAGGACTGACCAAAATCAATCCCCAGTTGCCTCGCTAGCAAAACAAACAATCCACTGTTTCCCAACAGGACAATGAAGGCAAAAGCGAGCGGAATCCCCGCAAAATTGGAGGTTAGATTGGTAATGACAAGCACTCGCTGTTGCAGAGCCTGTGGGAAACGGGTAATCGCATAGGTGGCAAAAACAGCAACGACGATTCCAATGAGGGCAGACAGGAACGAGATGAGCACACTGTTCTCAAAAGCCTGCAAGTAATACGGATTTGAAAAAATCTCACGATAGTGACTCATGGTAAAACCGCCGCCCCCCTCGGCCTGAAAGCTCCCTCCAATCATGGAAAGCAACGGGACGAGAAGAAACAGAGCGATCATTGCAAAGAACGGAATCGTCGTGACCCAAAACATACTGACAAATCGTTTCATCGCAAAAGCTCCTTTCTTAGAGGAAAAGACGCCCCCTTAGGGAGACGTCTTGCTCAGCCCTCATACGTTCAATGGCTGCATCTCCTTCGAGGGTGAGATGCCGAGCAAATGGCAGGCAAGCGGAGCCACCTGCAATTGCGGAATTGCCTCCTCGCGAATACCCGGAGATATCAGGTTGCTGATGACAAACAAGGGAACGTCCCGGTCAGCGCTAGAAGTGCCACCATGATTTCCATCGGCTGTCATCCCGTGATCGGCTGTCACGATGATTTGATAACCCGCATCGATCCACGTAGGAAGCACATTTGCCAGTATCGAATCTGCCGCTAGAACGCGATTTCGATATCGTGCGGAATCAGCCGTATACTTATGTCCGTCATCATCGATATTCATGGAGTGGACGTAAAGAAAATCTGGATTGTATCCATTCAACAAAAAGTTGGCGTCAGCAAACAAGTGTGTATCCGGATAGTGATCTTCCCAGTAGAACATCCCGTTTTGTATCGGCTTGTCGGAGTTCAATTGGATTCGGTCGTGAAACGGATTGAATGGAGCCTTGTTATATAGCTCGCTTACCCAGCCATAAGCGGCAGCAGCGTTGGACATCCCGTTTTTCCGCGTCAGGTGAAAGAGACTCTCCTGATGCGAAAGCCGAACCGTCTGATTGCTAGAAATACCGTTCTTCCACACAGGAGTTCCCGTTAAAAGAACCTCGTACAAAGGACGAGACAGACTGGGCAATTCCGATCTCACCTGAAAACGGGCTGCAATGCCGTATTCGACTAGGTGATGCAGATACCCCATGTGCGAGACGGCTGTGTCAAATCTCAATCCGTCGAGCACAATCATGGCGAGCTTGCTAGCGCACATGGATTAACACCTTCTCTTGCCATAACTGCGGCAACTTTTTAGCCGTCTCTTCCCAAGCATTCAAATCGCCCACCGGACGTGCGTTTTTATACATATCATCGGGGAGCAGCATGGCTTTAGCGGATTCATCCAGCTTGGCGTTGGCGCGAATCGGTCGTGCATAGCCGCGAGCCAAATTGGACTGTCCAGCGTCGGAGAGAATATATTCACGAGCCAGCATGGCAGCGTGTGGGTGCTTAGCGTACTTGTTGATTACTGTAGCGTACCCGCTGCTGACTGATGCTTCCTCCGGGATGAGGACATCAAAGCGGTTTTTGTCGATTTTGTCCCGATACCCGAGCGCATTGAAGTCCCACAAGATTGCGACTTCGACCTCACCCTTTTCTAGATTGGCAAGGCTCGGATCGCTCGTACTGAGCCGTTTGCTTTTGGCCAATTCAGCGAAAAAGTCAATGCCGGGCTGAATATTTTTCTCATCTCCCCCATTAGCATAGGCGGCGGCCAAAACGGCAAACTGCGCCTGGTTCGCTTTCATGACATCGCCGATCGCGACCTTGTAGCTTCCGTTTTTCAAATCTGCCCAGGATTTCGGGGGATTTTGCACCTTTGTCTTGTCAGTGATAAAGGCCAGCGTTCCAGTATAGCCTAGCAACCAATGCCCTTCATCATCTTTTGCCCAGTCGGGAATGTCGTTCCAGTAAGAGGTTTTGTAAGGCAGCGTCAGCCCTTTTTGCTTGGCTAACGGTCCAAAAGCGATACCTACATCACCGATATCTGCAGTAGCGTCTTCTTTTTCTGCTTCAAACTTAGCCAATTCTTCTGCGCTCGACATGTCTGTGTCGGTATGCTTCAAGCCGTATTCTTTTCCGAGATTGCTCCAGGTCTCCCCCCAGTTTGCCCACGTGTCTGGCATACCCACGGAGTTGACTTCTCCCTCTCGCTTCGCTTTTTCCACGATTTGATCCAGGGTCAATTGCGACGTATCCAGAGAAGTACCTGATTTCGTCTCGGTGGCACATCCCGCAAGCAGAAAAACAGATGTCATGACAACAACGGTTCGTTTCCAGCTTAACTGGTTCCCTCTCATCTTTAAGGCCCCTTTTCGTTTTTATTTGTGTTTGGTCTTTTGGCTTTTTCTAACCCAATCGTAAACAATCAAAATGAAACTGATATAAATGCGTTGTTAAAAAGCTATTAAGACTCTATGAAAAATAGAAGTGAACGCAAAAAGTGGCCCTCTGAATACCAGAGAACCACCTAGGCCTTCGTTTTTCCTCTTTAATTGTGAGCAAATTGCTCCTCTTCCGTTGACCCGCTGAGGGCAGTCGTAGAGGAATTGCCGCCAGAGATGACCTGCGCAATCTCATCGAAATACCCGGTACCCACTTCACGCTGATGACGAGTGGCCGTATAGCCATGGACTTCGCTATCGAACTCAGACTGCTGCAATTCAGAGTAAGCAGCCATTCCGCGGTCACGATAGCCGCGCGCCAGTTCAAACATGCTGTAATTCAGGGAGTGGAAGCCAGCGAGCGTGACAAATTGGAACTTGTAGCCCATCTCGCCGATCTCTTCCTGGAAGCGAGCGATGGTCTGTTCATCCAGCTTCTTTTTCCAGTTGAAAGAAGGAGAGCAATTGTAGGCTAACAGCTTACCCGGGTATTTGGCATGAATCGCCTCTGCAAAACGGCGTGCTTCCTCCAGATTCGGCTCAGAAGTCTCGCACCAGATCAAATCTGCATAGGGAGCGTACGCAAGGCCACGCGCAATTGCTGCATCCAATCCGCCGCGTAGACGGAAGAATCCTTCTGCTGTTCGTTCACCCGTCAGGAATGGTTTATCCTGCTCGTCGATGTCGCTGGTGATTAGGAAAGCGCCATTGGCATCGGTACGCGCTACGATAATTGTCGGGACTCCCATCACATCTGCCGCAAATCGGGCGGAAATCAGATTACGTACGGCTGCCTGCGTCGGAATGAGTACCTTTCCGCCCATATGGCCGCATTTTTTCTCAGAAGCGAGCTGGTCTTCAAAATGCACGCCTGCTGCGCCTGCTTCAATCATACCCTTCATCAATTCGAAGACGTTCAGTGGCCCACCAAAGCCTGCTTCTGCGTCTGCTACGATCGGAGCAAACCAATGCGTGTCGGTACCTCCCTCTGATTGATCGATCTGATCCGCCCGTTGCAATGCCTGATTAATTCTTTTTACGACTTGTGGAACACTGTTTGCCGGGTAGAGGCTTTGATCAGGATACATCTGACCAGACAGATTGGCATCGGCCGCTACCTGCCAGCCACTCAAATAAATCGCTTTTAATCCTGCCTTTACCTGCTGAATCGCTTGATTCCCGGTCAAAGCCCCCAACGCTTTAATATGATGCTCGGTATGCAATAGTTCCCACAGACGCTCTGCTCCCAGACGAGCTAGCGTATGCTCGATTTGTACGGAACCGCGCAGACGAACGACATCTTCTGCCGTATACGGGCGTGTAATCCCTTGAAACCGCTCCCCCTGCCAGCTTTGCTCCACCTGTTGAATCGCGTCTTGCTTGTTTACTTTCGTCATTTTCATTTCCCCCACTCTTTTTATTTTTACAAATAGCGATAACCCGGTACCGTTAGGAAGTCTTCAAAATCTTCTGTCGTTACCAATTGCAAGAACAGATCACCTGCAATCGTATACTTGCTGTTGTCGTACCTCTCCTGACCAATTACTTGCTTGATCGCTTGCAGCTCCTCACTCAGCCACTGCTTCACCAAGCCTTCCGTCACCTTTCTACCATCCTGCAAGACTCCGTGACGATGGCGCATCCATTGCCAGACCTGTGCCCGCGAAATTTCTGCTGTAGCCGCATCCTCCATCAGATTGTTGATCGGCACAGCCCCAGAGCCTCGCAACCAAGCCTCGATGTACTGCAAGCCTACGCTTATGTTCGTACGGACGCCCGCTTCTGTAATCGTGCCCTCTGGGACTGCCAGCAGGTGACTAGCAGATACGTCTACGTCTTCACGTTTGTACCAAATTTGGTTCGGCTCTCTCATCAGGCGATCGAACACTTCCATAGCTACTGGTACTAGCCCAGGGTGAGCAACCCAAGTCCCATCATGTCCATCGTACGCTTCCCGCTCTTTGTCAGCCCGCACTTTGGCGATGGCTTCAGCATTTTGTACCGGGTCATTTTTCACCGGAATTTGTGCCGCCATTCCACCAATGCAAGGCGCCATCCGTTTATGGCAAGTCTTCACGGCCAGCGTGGTGTATGCTTTCATGAACGGAACGGTCATAGTTACTTGCGCACGATCCGGCGTAATCACATCAGGCTGATTCCGCAGCTTTTTGATATAGCTGAAAATGTAATCCCAACGTCCGCAATTCAGTCCTGCACTATGCTCGCGCAGCTCATACAGAATCTCATCCATCTCAAAAGCTGCGAGAATTGTTTCGATCAGTACTGTCGCCCGAATTGTACCGCGTGGAATATTTAATTCATCCTGCGCGAAAAGGAAGACGTCGTTCCAGAGTCGAGCCTCCAAGTGGCTCTCCAGTTTCGGTAAGTAGAAATACGGTGCTGTCTGATTCGCGATAAGAGCATCTACGTTGTGGTAAAAGTAAAGTCCGAAATCAAGCAGGCTGCCGGAGATCGGCTTTTGATCGAGGAGGATGTGCTTTTCTTCAAGATGCCAGCCACGAGGACGCACGATCAAAACCGCTGTCTTTTCATTGAGGGTGTATGATTTGCCTTGTGGACTGATGTAAGAGATATTGCGGCGTACTGCATCCTTCATGTTGATTTGGCCTTGGATGGTGTTCTCCCAGGTGGGTGAGTTCGCGTCCTCAAAATCAGCCATGAACAGCCGAGCACCCGAGTTCAGTGCATTGATGACCATTTTTCGGTCACCCGAAGGTCCTGTAATCTCCACCCGTCTGTCCTGCAAATCTTTGGGCAATGGAGCAACAGTCCAATCTCCTTTACGAATGTCCGCTGTTTCCTGTAGAAAATCCGGCAGTTGACCTGCATCGATTTGCAATTGACGCTCCACGCGTTTCGCCAACAATTGTTGTCGTCTGTCGCCAAACCTTTGCTCCAGCTTCATCACGAATTGAATCGCTTCTGGTGTCAGGATATCTTGATAACCAGGGTGCATCTCACCGGAAATCTGCACCTCCAGCGGATATGGATTCGTTGGTACGGTAGTCAAAACAGCTCCTCCTCCCTCAATTCAAAGTTATTATGGTACAGATTGATAAAATTATTTTTATTATATAACAGTAGTGACAAAAAAAATGTCCTTACTCCTGATACCCGCTGCCACTACAATGACTGCAGCATACATGCCCGTCTCCCAAGCACTTATGGCAAGCCGCTCCGTTGGCATCACGACCAACGCCTCCACATCTTGGGCAATTTTGTTCTCCGTTTCCTTCACACCGATAGCAGTCCATTCTCCATTCCTCCATTTCTGTATTAAAACAATATTCTTAAAATTTGTTTTTATTATATAACAGAGATTAGTACAGTGCAACACGTTTTTTAAAAAATTTCGTCTGTATTAGTACACAATATAAAACAGCCCTTGACCCGTTATGGATCAAGAGCTGCTTTTTAAATCTCTCGGTTATTACTTCGGTGCGATCTTGTCTACTCCGCCCATGTATGGACGAAGAACTTCTGGAATCACGATTGCTCCGTCTGCCTCTTGGTAGTTCTCCAAGATCGCTGCTACTGTACGTCCAATCGCCAAACCAGAACCATTCAATGTATGCACAAATTCCGGCTTCGATTTCGTATCGCGACGGAAACGGATATTGGCACGGCGTGCTTGGAAATCTTCAAAGTTCGAGCAAGACGAAATCTCACGGTACGTGTCGCCACTCGGAATCCAAACCTCGATGTCGAATTTCTTCGCAGCCGTAAAACCAAGATCGCCTGTGCACATGCTAAGAACACGGTATGGTAGTCCAAGCAGTTGAAGTACCTTTTCAGCGTTTTTCACCAGCTTGTCGAGTTCGTCATAAGACTCTTCTGGTTTCACGAATTTCACCAGCTCAACTTTGTTGAATTGATGCTGACGAATCAACCCACGCGTATCACGACCGGCAGAACCCGCTTCCGAGCGGAAACATGCGCTGAAAGCAGTGTAGTAGCGAGGGAGATCCGCTCCATCCATGATTTCATCACGATGCATATTGGTGACTGGCACCTCTGCCGTTGGAATCAGGAAGTAATCTGGTCCCTCGATTTTGAATGCATCCTCTTCAAACTTAGGCAATTGACCCGTTCCCGTCATGCTCGTACGGTTGACGATAAAAGGTGGGATCACTTCTTCATAGCCATGCTCGTTCGAGTGCAAATCCATCATGAAGTTCATCAGTGCGCGCTCCAAACGTGCGCCCAAGCCTTTATAGAAAACAAAACGGCTTCCTGTTACTTTTGCCGCGGTTTCAAAATCGAGGATGCCTGCTTGGCTAGCCAGCTCCCAGTGAGGCTTAATCTCGAAGTCAAACGCACGTGGCTCTCCCCATGTCCAGGCAATCACGTTATCGTCTTCTGTCGTACCGATCGGCGTGCTTTCATGTGGAAGGTTCGGGAGGCTCAGCAAAATGAACTCCAGCTGTTCATCCAGTTGGCGCAGCTCTTCATCCAAAGCCTTGATGCGCTCATTTACTTCTTTCATTTCCGCGATCAGATGGTCTGCATTTTCCTTATTGCGTTTCATAACCGCTACTTGCTCGGATACCGTGTTACGCTTATTTTTCAACGCTTCTGCTTCTTGGATGACTTCGCGACGCTTTTCATCTACTTCTACGAATTGATCCAACGCAGAAATATCTTCATTACGGTGAGCCAAACGGCGTTTTACTTCTTCTAGATCCTGGCGTAATACTTTTACGTCCAACATGTGTAAATCCCTCCGAATCGTATTGAAAAAAAACAAAAAACACCCGTCCCCTGGTAAGGGACGAGTGTTGTATACCCGCGTTGCCACCCTCGTTGACACATGCAGTAATCCTTCGTGCATATGTCCACTCTTCCGTCATAACGGGACGGTTCCGGACAAAGTTGTTGTTCCTTTGCCACTCCGAGATGGATTCCCTCACATAACCGGATCGGTTCGCACCTACCACCGACTCTCTAGGCCTGGTTCTTGTGAAGTACTTGTTCTCATCATCGCATTCTCATTCATGAATACTATTATTGTTAACTGTACTACAGGTTCTATACGTATGTAAAGACCACCCCACCTCGATCTTTACAGAAAAAAGAAGATCGGCGCCTTTTTAAGGGCCCGATCTTCCGGTATGACAACTAGCTTCTGTATTCCTTAACCATGTCGAGAAAGTATTTGTGCAGTCTTGTATCTTCGGTCAATTCAGGGTGAAAGGCTGCTGCCAAATAGTGACCGCTTCGGGCGACAACAATTTTGTCTTCGTGCTTAGCCAAGACTTTACCGTTCTCTCCCACTTCCATGATATACGGTGCCCGGATGAACACTGCCGGGTAATCTGCCCCCACATCGGAAACAGGCATCAAGACTTCAAAGCTCTCCTTTTGGCGACCAAAAGCATTCCGCTCCACTTTGATATCCATCAAGCCTAAATGGTAATCGTCTTGTCCTTGAATCCGTTTCGCCAGAAGAATCGCTCCTGCGCAAGTTCCGAAGATCGGCTTATTCGCCTTACCGAACTCTTGAACCGCCTCCATGAATCCATACTTGTGCATCAGCTTGCTAATCGTGGTGCTTTCTCCGCCAGGAATGACCAGTCCATCAAGGTCATCCAGTTCTTCTACTCGTTTGACCTGGACAGCTGTGGCACCAACCTCTTCTAGCATTCGCAGATGTTCTGCTACAGCTCCTTGTAGAGCGAGTACGCCGATTTTCATGCTACTCACCTTACCAGCCGCGCTCTTGCATGCGATCAGCTTCACGAATTTTTGAGATTTCGATTCCTGGCATTGCCGTCCCCAAGCCTTTGGATACGCGAGCAATCAGTTCGTAATCCGTGTAATGAGTAGTCGCTTCCACAATCGCGCGAGCAAACTTCTCTGGATTCTCTGATTTAAAGATACCAGAGCCAACAAACACGCCATCGGAACCGAGTTGCATCATCAGGGCAGCATCTGCTGGTGTTGCTACTCCACCTGCTGCGAAGTTTACGACTGGCAGCTTACCTGTTTTGTGTACCTCTTCAAGCAGTTCGTATGGGGCACCCAGGTTTTTGGCTTCCGCCATCAGTTCATCGTAGGACATGGCTTGCACTTTGCGGATTTGGGACATCATCGTGCGCATGTGACGAACAGCCTCTACAATGTTTCCGGTACCTGGCTCACCTTTTGTACGGATCATGGATGCACCTTCCCCAATACGGCGGAGGGCTTCACCCAGATCACGGGCGCCACATACAAACGGGACAGTGAACTCTTTTTTATTGATATGATACAAGTCATCTGCCGGAGTGAGCACTTCACTCTCATCGAGATAATCTACACCCAGAGATTCGAGAACACGCGCTTCAACAAAATGACCGATACGAGCTTTTGCCATAACAGGGATCGAAACAGCATTCAGTACTTCCTCTACAATGCCAAGGTCAGCCATACGCGCAACTCCACCAGCTGCACGAATGTCAGACGGTACACGCTCCAAAGCCATTACAGCAACAGCACCCGCTGCTTCTGCAATTTTCGCTTGTTCAGCATTCACGACGTCCATAATGACGCCGCCTTTTTGCATTTCAGCCATACCTCTTTTAACGCGGGACGTTCCTACTTGTACCATTACAAATACCCCCTACATCATGAGTCAGAACCGAAACTGTTATGCGGTGTTATGGTTCCTGTTACCGTCATTGTAAACGATAGATGTAGGGGAAAACAATAGTTATTTAATTTCCGGTTCCACTGCTAAACAAATTGCTGAAAAACTCTATGATGCTACGGAAGAACAGACGAATCCAGCTCGCTTCCTCTACTGCCTGCCCTGCTACGATATCCACGCCTGCTTTTGCTGCGTCTTCAGGCTGCAAGTAATCCGATTCCTTCATACCTTCTTCTTTCAAAACGATCTTACCGACAACTTGTCCTTGCTGAATCGGTGCGGTTAGCTCCTGGAAGGTAACCGTTGGCGTGTATTTTGCATCCGTACCGGTTTTGGTGATCATATTTACTTCACTGCCTGTAACGACTGGTACAGTTACCTCTACACCGTTTTTCACAGGAGCTGTTTCAAATCCTTTGACTGGTACATTCTTGTCCATTTGTTTTGTGAGTTTGAAATTGCCAAAACCGTAGTCAAACAGTTTTCTCGTCTCAGCAAAACGCTTTGACTCGGTGCTTGCTTTCATCACGACGCTAATCAAACGCATGTTGTCGCGAACAGCCGTACCTGTAAAACAAAAACCTGCTGCATCTGTGTGCCCCGTTTTTAATCCGTCTACACCTGGGTAGTAACTGATCAGACTAGGCAGCATCCAGTTATAGTTTTTCTTTGTCCACTCATTTGGTGTACCTGTACGGAAGGTGAAGATTGGTTTTTTTGAGGTCTCCAACGCATCCGGAAAATCGTGAATCAGCGCACGGGCAAGAATCGCTGAATCACGAGCAGACATCAGGTTTTCTTTTTGATCGGTCTGAACTGAGTATGGACCTAACTCATCGGCTGGCAAACCAGTTGAAGTGACGAACGAAGTATTTTTCATACCAAGCTCTACTGCCTTTTTGTTCATCAGTTCAACAAAGGCTGCCTCACTGCCTGCGATATGCTCAGCCAAAAGTACAGTAGCGTCATTGGCCGATACAATTGCCATCGCTTCGTACAATTGTTTAACCGTAAAGGATTCGCCTAAATTCAAATACACACCAGACGAATCAGAAATTTTAGCGATATAAAACGCATATTCACTTACAGGGACGACATCATCCCATTTCATTTTCTTTTGCTTGATGGCATCATGAACCAGATATTCGGTCATCATTTTACTCATACTCGCAGGCGGAAGTGCTACGTCAGGATCTTTACTATAGAGAACCTTTCCCGTCGATGCCTCAACAAGAATGGCTGACTTCGCTTCCAGTTGTAGATTCGCTTGAGATGCTACAGGGGCAGCTTCCACCTTTGAAACCATTCCTCCCATTGCTGTAGCAAAAACAGCGACAGAAAGGAACAGACCCGTCAATCGCTTTGTCCATGTCTTTCGCTTCATGTAATCTCTCACTCTCCTATTTCTGTCGATTTCATTTTTTATGAAACAAGCACACAATTGTAAGTGTACCATAGGTTGCAGGGTGGCTTGAAGCAAGATTCCCCCTATTTCCATATGTTAGTAGCTAGTAAAAATCCCCTCTCTTTATAAAAGAAAGGGGACGTAGGTCTTCCGTATCATTTTTCGCTTAGGAAATTGAGTAGTTAGGTGATTCTTTAGTAATTTGTACATCGTGTGGGTGGCTTTCACGCAAGCCAGCGCCGGTAATACGAACGAACTGGGAGTTTTGAATCAAATCTTCGATGGTCTTCGCTCCGCAGTATCCCATACCTGCACGCAGTCCACCAATCAACTGATACGTGACATCCGCCAACGGGCCTTTGTAAGGAACACGGCCTTCGATCCCTTCCGGAACGAGCTTTTGTGCGTTCTCTTGGAAGTAACGGTCCTTACTACCGGCTTTCATCGCGCCAATCGATCCCATTCCGCGATATACCTTGAAACGACGCCCTTGGAAAATCTCGAATTCACCTGGGCTTTCTTCTGTACCAGCGAACAGACTTCCGATCATGATCACTGAAGCACCTGCACCAATTGCTTTTGGCAAATCACCGGAGTATTTAATGCCGCCGTCGGCAATAATTGGAATATTGTACTCTCGAGCTACCTGTGCACAATCGTGGATCGCTGTAATTTGCGGAACCCCGATACCCGCTACAACACGAGTTGTACAAATGGAACCAGGACCGATACCAACCTTCACCACAGATGCACCAGCTTCAATCAGATCACGAGTAGCTTGTCCGGTTGCAACGTTTCCTGCGACGATGGTGAGCGTTGGGTATTCTTTGCGAACTGCTTTTACCGTTTCAATTACGCCTTTGGAATGCCCATGAGCCGTATCGATGACTAAAACGTCCACGCCAGCTTGTACAAGTGCTGCTGCACGTTCAAACGTGTCTGCAGATACCCCAACAGCAGCACCACACAGCAAGCGGCCTTGGTTATCTTTTGCTGCATTTGGGTATTGGATTGCTTTTTCAATATCTTTAATCGTAATGAGTCCACGCAGGGTGTTATTCTCATCCACCAATGGGAGCTTTTCAATCTTATGTTGTTGCAGAATCAATTCTGCCTGTTGCAGTGTAGTACCAACAGGAGCCGTCACCAGATTTTCTTTGGTCATAACCTCTTTAATCTTCATGGAGAAGTCATGCACAAAGCGCAGATCGCGGTTGGTGAGAATTCCAATCAGTTTTTGATTCGCATCCACAATCGGAACACCGGAGATACGATATTTCCCCATGAGAGCATTCGCTTCTTCAACGGTATGTTCTTGGGTCAAAGAGAATGGATTGGTAATAACGCCACTTTCAGAGCGTTTTACACGATCTACTTCGCTTGCTTGTTGCTCGATGGTCATGTTTTTATGGACAATCCCGATACCACCTTGGCGAGCCATGGCGATTGCAAGTCCAGACTCCGTTACGGTGTCCATCCCAGCACTGATCAGAGGAATATTCAGCTTCACATTCTCACTCAATTGTACTCGCAAATCAACATCCCTTGGCAAAACTTCAGATTTTGCTGGAATGAGCAATACATCGTCAAACGTTAAGCCCTCTTTAACAAATTTGTCTTCCCGCACAGTTGAAAGCTCCTCTCGGCGAATAGTTTAAGACAGTTTAACAAACTGCTTAATTTACTGTCAAGAAATGAGTATAATGTTCGGTTATAGAATGCATTAGACAGATAAATCAAAAAACAATTAGGGAAACTTAACCATATTACGAAAGTTGGTAAAGGTGGGTAACATGGATAACGCTTGGAAGACATTACGCTATTTTGAGACAGAACCAACTGCACGTAAATACTTGGCTGCCTGCTATCATAACATGGGTGCTGAGCATGCCGAGCGACTAGCATTTCAACAAAGCTCGCGTTTCCTGTATCTCTGGAGACAAGCCAGACATTTTTATTCCACTTCCGCTGTTGCTGACTTGTCCATCCAGCCATTGCTGCTGTTTTATGGCTGCACTCACTTGTTAAAGGCGATGTTATTGACTCGTGATCCGTATTATCCCCAAAACAGTCGTGTTCTGCAACATGGTGTCACGACACGAAAGCTCAAAAGAAACGCCTATATACTTATGGAGGATGAGGTTCGTCCACAAAAGGAAGGTTTTTTTGCACAATTAGCTCACGTATTCCAGCTTACGCCGTTACAAGACCGCTATTCAGTCCATGACCTATTTTCATCTATCCCCAGCGTGAGCGATAGTTACGGAATTGCTACGGATAAACCACGTAACTGGTTAACGCTAAAGATTGCGCATATAAGTCAGAGTGATTTGGTTCGCATTACCTTTCCTGAAAAAACGGACGGGCCATTATCCTATTCAACCGAGACCTTCATTCAGTACATTTGCAGGCTAGCTCCATCTGTTTGTAATTTGGAAAAGCCCTCCTGGGCAAATAACAAAAACAGAAAGGAACTGACCCTTCCTCAGTGTGCCCTGTCTGAACTGGATCAACACCCGTTATTTCGTTTACATCAGAACGTCCTGTTCTTTTGGAATGGTTCTGCCTCTTCTCTACCTCTTCCTGAATGGGCCAGTCATTACTTGCTGCTATATTTACTCAGCATGCTTTGCCGATATGAAACAGAGTGGTGGGGAGAGCTAACGATGTCTCACGGACTTGTTGAGCGATATTTGGTCGAACACTTTTTGGATAATCACATGGATACCTTCCCCTCTGTTATTCGAAAGCAATTTTACCAAAATCACCGGATGCCCCTTCCCTTTTTTCCCTCCGATCCGTATTAAATTTCATGTCACTGCTTTATCTACACGAAAAAACCTTCCTGCCATCATCAGCAAGAAGGTT
>NZ_JAOTNO010000017.1:0-88770 GCF_041644655.1 Brevibacillus sp. BD137
GAATGAATGAAGAAGCCATTCCTTAAAGGAATGGCTTTTTTTATGCAATGTTGACAACAATGAAACCAACATAATAATATAACCTTACGTAAAAATTTGGTTTTATGGAGGGCTGATTGATGGAAATTTCAAAGGGAGTCGAAATGCTTGATCTGGATTTTCATGGGAATATCATTCATCCCATTCTGTTGAGGGATCAAGACATGGCTGTTTTAATAGACACCGGATTCCCTGGACAAATGGAAGATTTACGCGTGGCCATGGAAAAGACAGGGGTGCCGCTCGACAAACTAAAAGCTGTGATTTTGACGCATCAGGATGTGGATCACATCGGCAGTCTCCCAGAGATTTTGCAGGAGTGCGGGGATCAGGTTCACGTTTATTCACACGAACTGGATAAGCCGTATATTCAGGGGGAGATCCCACTTTTAAAAGACGGACACGTTGAGAATCCTCCGAAGGGCAGAGTGGATCATACCGTGAGTGACGGTCAGGAACTGCCGTTTTGCGGTGGGATTCGCGTCATCCATACTCCTGGGCACACTCCCGGTCATATTAGCCTGTATCTAAAGCAAAGCAAGATCCTCATTGCCGGGGACTCGATGTACAGTGTAAACGGGTTTCTCGAAGGCATTCATGCCCCGACCACACCAGATATGAATGCAGCTAGACTTTCGTTGAAAAAGTATATAGACCTCGACATTGCATCTGTGGTTTGTTACCACGGTGGACTAAGCAATGGAAATGTGAAGGATAGGATCGTAGAACTTAGTCAAGGGGTACGTTAACAGGCAGTTATTCAGATTCGACTGACAATCATCAAGCTTCGGCATGAACGCGCCGAGGCTTTTTAGCATGTAGTCAAGGGACAATACAATGATTTTTCCAGTCGTGCTAAAGTAAAGGCCGTTGTTGACAGGACACCAAAAGGTG
Source organism: Brevibacillus sp. BD137 (assembly GCF_041644655.1). Lineage (NCBI taxonomy): Bacteria > Bacillati > Bacillota > Bacilli > Caryophanales > Paenibacillaceae > Brevibacillus > Brevibacillus sp. BD137. The sequence goes on from NZ_JAOTNO010000017.1 coordinate 934, forward strand.
TTGTATTATCAAAGTGACACTAATTGGTGTCCAATTAGGAATTAGTCATTTAGAAAGTTTCGGACATGAATAAGTTTCACTTGAAACCATTATGAGGGGGAAACAAATGGGTCAAATTAACGGTGCAGAAACAATCGCGAAAGCAGAAACCAAGCCCCGAGGAAAAATGATTGCATATTGGTCAGTAACATTACTACTCTCAGTAGCTCTTTTGTTAAGTGGCATTGGACAGCTGATGCAATTTGGAGGAAACATCGAGTTAGTGACGAATCTTGGTTACCCGCTGTACATCTTGACCATTCTCGGGATTTGGAAAGTGCTTGGAGCCATTGCTCTCGTCATCCCAGGTTTTCCTCGGCTTAAAGAATGGGTTCATGCTGGTATCTTCTTTTTAATGACGGGTGCGGCTTTATCTCATGCGCTAGCGAACGATTATGGAGAGTACGGGTTTTACATGATTCTTCCGCTTTCATACGCTGCGCTAAATATCGCCTCGTGGGCGCTGCGTCCGATGAGCCGCAAACTTTAGGGAGGTTGCAGAAATTAACGGTTGTCCCCACTATCCTACAGAAAATCAGATTTTGGAGGGAGTGTTGTGAGCGAGAACAACCCGTTACGGGATGTGTTTGATGCGATTGCAGATCCAACCAGGCGGCGATTGATTCGCCTGTTAGCAGAGGCAGAGGAGATGCCGCTTCATGAATTAACGGCACAGTTTCAAATGGGGCGTACAGCGGTATCCAAGCATTTGACAATCCTGAAAGAGGCTGGACTGGTACTTGACCGAAAAGTAGGCAGAGAAACGCGATTTAGGCTAAACGCCGCCCCACTTAGAGAAATTCAAGATTGGTTGGCTTTCTATACGCAGTTCTGGAGTACGAATATGTTGCGCTTAAACCAATTTTTAGAGGAGGAAGAAGAATGAGTTTAACATTATCCCTGGATTTTCAGTACAAAACGTCGATGGAGAAGCTATGGTCCGCTTTAACCGATGCAAACAAGCTTACCAAGTGGATGGTCAACGTCCACACCGGACAGGCGATGGAAAATGATTTTAAGCCCGCCATCGGACACCACTTTCAGTTTCGGACTCAGCCGACCGAATATTGGGATGGAATTGTTAGCGGTGAAGTGCTAATCGTGGAAGAACCACACCGGCTGTCCTATACTTGGTGCAGTGGAGGAGAGGAGCACACGGTCACCTGGACGTTGCAGGATTTAGGGGACGGAAAGGTTAACCTTCATCTCGAACAAACCGGAATCTCAAATGCTCAAGCACTGGGTGGAGCCAAGTATGGCTGGAGCAATTGGTGCGGCGAGCTTGAAAAGGTATTGGAGCAATAATCGCATACCCTCAAAAAACGGCAGCCAGTTTCATTGGCTGCCGTAATTTTTAACCAGGAAAATATCCACCCGTTAATCCGTTATCATAACCGAAGGAGTAGCCGTTCGCACGAAGATGATCGCATCAAAAGCTTTTGCTGGAACCATCTGCAACGTATACATCTTCTCCATTTTTCCATACCAGCCACTAAAAGCATCACCAATTGCACTGATAGACTGCGCTTTATTCAGATAGGTGTAAAAATCCTGATGCTGCTTTGCCTTGCCAAAATCAAGGAATCCATCCGCCATGCCTGTCTGTGCAAACAGAACAGCTAGCCGATCTTTGCCACTATTTTTTACAGTAAACACTTTGCGCTCATTGGTAGTGGCATCCTTTGCGAGGAAGGTGCTTTCGTAGAATTCACTTCCGATTGCGTAATAGTGGTCCCCCAAGGCTTTTGCGAGATGTGCCCCCATGCAGGTTGTCAGTCCTGCGGAAGTGGAGGTCTTTTCAATGTGTCCATTATGTCCGGCGATGAACAGGTTATTGCGACCGTAATGTTTCTTTTCAAAGGATAGAATCCACATCACTTTGTCCGCCATATAGCGATCACGGGTGTTGCCATAGTTTGTGTTTGTTCCGCGCAGTGTAGCGTTTTGCTTGATGGATTCTACGAAGGCAGTAGCCAGCTCATATTCTTTCACAGAGCTTTTGGCGATGTAGGCGGATTGGTTTTGTTTCATTTGCTCCATCAAGCTTTTTATGTGGGTGAGCGCCTCCTGTACGAGAGCGATCTTTTGATCATACACCGTCTGATCATTCAGATTCGTAAGCAGCTTCTCATACTTGGTTGCGAGTGTCGGATCAACTTTTTTCAAATAGGCGAATACCCCGCTTTTGTTATGGTCATAGCGTTGCATGTCAAAGCCATAGAAATGAATTTGATCTTTGGGATCCCGTTGCTCATTAAAGGTGCGCATCCAAGAGAGAAGGGCGGCCATTTCTTCTGTATGGTAAATCGTAAATCCAATGGCTTTTGCGGCATCCTTCGCAGTTCCGCTGCCTCCTAAGATGTATTCATTGACCTTTTGTCCACCGCCAAAATCACCTTCGATGGCAAATACGCGATAACCTTGTTTTTCTACCAAATGCTTAAAAATATCTAACTTAAGCGTAGTGAATTGCTTGTTGCCATGTGTAGCTTCTCCAAACCCGATGATGGTTTTTGCGGGAAGCTCCATTTTTGAAACAGGGACAAGTGTAGATTGCAAGGACTGCAGCAAGGTGTTAGCTGATGCAGATTGGAAACCCGTCAATACACTCAGTACGATGAACAAGCTTAGGGTGATCAGGAGTTTTCTTTTCATATCAATCTCTCTTTCTTGAAGGGATTACTGTGAAACAAGTGGATTTTCTTACCATTTACATAATTATACTGCTTCTTGATCCTATTTACCTACAGTGAATTCTATTCTGTGGAGTTCCAGCCAACATGTAAAAACGCACCTGGGGTGAATGATCCTCCGGTGCGTTTTCCATTTGCTATTTCAAATACTTCGCCCGATACTCATCTGCCAGCATGGACATGAGAATGGAGTCGTGATAGGCATGGTTGTAATAAAGCGCTTGTCGCTGTACGCCTTCCCGTTGGAAGCCGAGCTTTTCATACGTGTGGATGGCACGTTCGTTAAAGGCGAATACGTTTAGCTCGATGCGGTGCAGATTGAGGATGCCAAAACCATAATCGAGCATCAGCAGAAGGGCTTCGCTTCCGTAGCCTTTGCCTTGATAGGCATTTTGATCAATAGAAATTCGGATAAAGGCGCTGCGATTATTCCGATCGATATCCCCAATCTGGACGTCGCCAATTACCTGATCATTTTCAGACAGGCAGATCAATAACAGGACACTGGAGGAGTCTTGGCCTTTGTTTTCTATGTACTGGTGGATTTGCTCGCGCGTGAAATGTTTTTGTGTACCAGTCAGCATACGCGTTTCCTTGCTGAACAAGGAGCGGAAGTATAATTCGGTATCTTCCGTGCCAATCGGTCGCAAAAAGACACGTTCTCCTTCCAAAAAGCGAACCGCTGCACTTGCATTCTCGTGGGGTGTCATAGACATAATCGTTGTCCTCCTGTTCGTTCAAAACTTCTTTTTCTTAGGATAACGAACAGGTGTATACTTGAAAATGTGCAGTTTTGTAAAAATGAAAAGGACAGATGGAGGGAGAAATCGAGATGCTCTTGACCCCAAATTGGCAGGAAAACGACAACGATCCGCAATACGTACAGCTATATGCCTATTTGAAAAAGGAGATCGTCGCAGGACGCTTGGCGGTGAGTAGCAAGCTGCCATCCGTTCGAAAGCTGGCTGACCTGCTGGGGTTGAGCACGACACCCGTGGAAATGGCATACCAGCAGTTGCTGGCAGAAGGTTTTATCCAGAGCAAACCGCGCAGTGGGTACTATGTGGAGAAATTGCCTGATCCAGAGGTGAAGCCAGGTGCTGATCCGAGCATACACGCCATCCAGCGGCCCATGCTGCGTGACGAGCGGGAATACGTCTATGACTTTCATCTCTCCCGCAATGATTTTTCGTTATTTCCAACCATGATTTGGCGGCGTTTGTACAATGAGACACTTCACATAGAGCAGCAGGAGAATCTTTTTTATGGGGATCCGCAAGGGGAGGCTGGACTCAGGAGCCAAATCGCTGACTACTTGCGCAGGTACAGGGGCGTTGCTTGTTCACCGAATCAAGTGGTGATTGGGGCGGACCAATTTGGCTTGCTGTCCTTGATCTGTTTGATGGTAAAGCCGCAGTTCCAACGCATCGGCGTAGAAAATCCGGGGTATTTGCTGTTTGCCAATACGTTTCGCCAGCACGGCTACGATGTGGTGCCGATCTCACTGACAGAGGAAGGAATTAATGTCAGGGAGCTATATAACTCAGAGGTTCGGTTGGCTGCCGTTTCTTCGGCTCATCAATACCCACGTGGGATGATCATGCCTATATCCAAGCGACTGCAATTACTCGATTGGGCCAAAAGCGTGGGAGGGTACATCATCGAAGACGATTATGACGGAGAGTTTCGTTACCATGGCAGACCGATTCCGTCTATGCAAGGCTTGCTCCCACATGCGAATGTGATTTATATGGGGAGCTTTGCGCAGGTATTGGCGCCTGCACTAGGCATTTGGTACATGGTCTTGCCAGAATCTCTGCTGGATACGTACTACAACCTGCTGCGCGAGACATTGCTGGAACCATCCTCATCCCGACTGCATCAGCGGACGATGGAAGCCTTTATGGAAAAAGGATATTTCGAAAAGCATGTCCGTAAAATGCGCAAGCTGTACCGCAAAAAGCATGATGCGCTGCTGCTGGCTGTGCACAAGCATTTTGGCGAAAGAGCGACAGTCATTGGAGCGGATGCAGGCTTTCACGTCTTACTGCGGGTAAACAGCGAGCGAAGCGAGGAGGAGTTGAAAAAACTGGCGATTCAGGCAGGTGTGAGAGCCTCCTCCTCATCGTTTACATGGCTGGTGCCACCCAATCCCTTGCCAAAAGAGTTTTTCCTCGGCTTCGCGGGCATTCCTTTGGAAAAAATCGATCCTGGTATGGAGGCACTGAGCCAAGCGTGGTTTGGTGATTGTTGACAAGCCAAGCGTACGCCGTTATGCTAAGAGTACCTTTTGGAAAATATGAAAAACAAAATATTTTCCTTGTTTTCGAAAGGGGGCAAGAGCATGCAGGAGCGTATCCTACAATGCGCCTATCATGAGATTGAGACCAAGGGTGTCCGATTTACGATGTCCGATTTAGCTCGGCGAGCAGGCGTTAGCACCAAGACGTTGTATGCGAGCTTTCCATCGAAAGAAGCCTTGATTACCAAGGTCATTGAAGAAAACATCGAGGATTTGCGTAAAGCGGAAGATCAGATTTTGCACGATCCTGACCTCGATTTGGTAGAGAAGATGCGGCAGCTTCTGGCACTGGTGCCGAACAACTTCTCACGAACGGACCTGCGCGTGTGGTATGAGCTGAAGCGCTACTATCCCGAGCAATGGAAGCTGATCGACGCGTTCAATCAACAGGAGTGGGAGCATGTTCGAATCATTCTGGAGCAAGGGGTAGAGGAAGGTGTGTTTCGTCGTATCCAGCTCCCGATTTTGATCCAGATGTATACCGGAACGCTCAACCAGCTAATTGATCAACAGTTAGCGAACCAGCATCATGTGACGATTGGCGAAGCGCTGGATGCCGTCATCGATATTTTATTAGGTGGCATCGTAGATTCTTCGTCTTCAAACAAGTAAGTAGGAGGAACATAATGAGTTGGGTCTATCTATTAATGGCCATTTTACTAGAGGTGGCTGGAACAACATCGATGAAGCTGTCTGACGGCCTGAGCAAGCCTGTCCCCAGTGTAATGATGTTTATCTTTTATATTTTGTGCTTCTCGTCGCTGAGCCTGGCGCTCAAGGAAATGGAGGTCGGGACTGCCTATGCCATCTGGTCGGGTCTTGGCACAGCAATCATCGCGGTCATTGGTGTGGTGATCTTTAAGGATGCCTTCACTGTCAAAAAAGTAATTGCTGTCGGACTGATCATCGTGGGTTGTGTGCTGTTGAATCTGGGAGACACTTCTCATGCGCAACCTTCCAAAGATACAGGGGTAGCTGAGGCGAAATGAGTGAGAAAAATGTGAGGACAATGCTCGTGTTCTTTTGGGTCACCGATGTTGCTTTTGTCGCATACTGGCTCATTACATTTTTGGAGCTTCTCCCCGTGGAATATCTGTATCAGGATTACTACGATCCCCATTTGCTCGCATGGAACCTGTCCTTTTTTCCATTGGATATCTTCATTTCCATCACGGGCTTTGCCAGTCTGTACGCCTATCGCAGAGGACGGCACATCTGGAAGCCACTCGCCATGCTGTCACTTGTTTTGACGTCCTGCTCGGGTTTGCAGGCAATCGCTTTTTGGGCATTCAAGGCAGATTTTGATTGGTCCTGGTGGATTCCGAACCTGTACCTGCTGATTTACCCGTTATTCTTTTTGCCGGGCTTGATGCGAGAACTGGCAAAAGTGAAGGAAAGGGATTCTTGACAAATTTTGAGCCGTGGCTATATAGTAAGTCTTAAGTTAATAGTGCTGTGGAGATTGGGAGATCAGCTAATATTTGCAAAATGAGGGCATTTGCTCTTGAGTTGCGAGTATTAGCTTTTTTATTTTCTTGCCAGTCAAACCACAAAGAAGTTGGCGAATTGTAAGCGCTTTACGGGAGTTGTTTTACAATTTTCCCAAAAAGGGGGAGGATGGGGCATGTCTATTTATGTAGGGGAATTGATCGGGACAATGATCTTGATCATTTTGGGGGCAGGTGTTTGCGCCGGACAGAACTTGAAAAAGGCGTATTCCCAAAACGGTGGTTGGATTGTGATTACGTTTGGCTGGGGGTTGGCAGTTGCGTGCGGAGCGTATGCGGTAGGAAGTATTAGCGGAGCGCATTTGAATCCGGCACTTACCATTGCACTGGCCAGCATCGGTCAATTTCCGTGGGAGCATGTGCCGGGCTATATAGCGGCTCAACTGATTGGGGCATTTATGGGCGCGACGTTTGTCTGGATCTTTTATTACCCGCATTGGCGTGAGACGAATGATGCAGGAGCCAAATTGGGGGTATTTGCAACAGGTCCCGCGATTCCTCATACAGTAGCCAATCTCATCAGCGAAATTTTAGGTACGTTTTTCTTAGTGCTCGGTCTACTGGCGATCGGAGCGAATAAATTTGCAGAAGGACTCAATCCGTTTATCGTTGGCTTCCTGATTGTCGCAATCGGTTTGTCTCTTGGTGGTACTACCGGCTATGCAATCAATCCAGCCCGTGACCTTGGCCCTCGCCTCGCCCATGCTCTCTTGCCCATCCACGGCAAAGGAAAGTCCAACTGGCGCTACGCATGGATTCCTGTTGTTGGACCTATCATTGGAGCTGTAAGTGGAGCATTTTTTTACAAATGGACGTTTACAGACCATTCGCTGACAGGTGTAATAGCATTAGCGGCTTTCATGGTGATTGCCATCGTGGTCGGCATGACAACCAAAAAATCAATCAGCAGCAAGGAGCGAATCGCATCCGAAAGTGCGCGTTCCTAGACATAAAGGTAAGAATGAAGACGATTCTAAATGAGTGAAGGAGGAACAGTTATCATGGAAAATAAATATATGCTTTCCCTCGATCAAGGAACCACGAGCTCTCGCGCTATTTTATTCGATAAATCAGGTGCCATTATCGGGGTTGCCCAGAAGGAATTCACACAAATCTATCCGAAGCCGGGTTGGGTGGAGCACAATGCCGAGGAAATCTGGGAATCACAGCTGGAGGTTTTGAAAGCGGTTTTACTGGAGAATCATGTGAAACCGGAAGAAATCGCAGGAATCGGGATTACCAATCAGCGGGAAACAACCGTGGTATGGGATAAGCACACAGGAAAGCCGATCCACCATGCGATTGTATGGCAAAGCAGACAGTCCATCGATATTTGCAACCAGTTGAAAGAGCAAGGCCATGAGCAAACCGTTCGTGAAAAGACAGGCTTGTTGATTGACGCTTACTTTTCTGGCACAAAGGTAAAATGGCTGCTCGATCATGTGGAGGGAGCACGGGAGCGAGCCGAGAAAGGCGACCTCTTGTTTGGAACCATTGATACGTGGCTGATTTGGAAGCTGACCAATGGTCTTGTGCATGTGACCGACTATTCCAATGCTTCGCGCACGTTGATGTTTAATATTCATTCCCTGGAGTGGGACGACGAGCTGTTGAACATGCTGCAAATTCCGAAAAGCATGCTGCCAGCTGTCCGTCCTTCCAGCGAAATGTACGGCTACACAGACGAGAAGCTCTTCGAATTCCAGATTCCGATTGCCGGGATTGCCGGAGACCAGCAGGCGGCTTTGTTTGGGCAGGCGTGCTTTGCGGAAGGGCAGGCCAAAAACACATACGGAACAGGTTGCTTCATGCTGATGAATACCGGAGAAAAGGCAGTTGCATCCAAAAATGGGCTGTTGACAACCATTGCTTGGGGCGTGGATGGCAAGGTAGAGTACGCCCTGGAAGGCAGTATTTTTGTGGCTGGTGCGGCGATTCAATGGCTGCGTGACGGACTCAAGCTGATCGAAAAATCCTCGGATTCAGAAAAACACGCACTCGCTGTTGACACCACAGATGGTGTTTATATGGTTCCAGCCTTTGTTGGACTGGGAGCACCGTATTGGGACATGGAAGCAAGAGGAGCGATCTTTGGCTTGACCCGTGGAACGACGGAAGACCATTTAATTCGGGCAGCTTTGGAGTCTTTGGCTTATCAGACACGGGATGTACTTGAAGCGATGGAGGCTGATTCCGGCATCCGGCTGCAAAAGCTGGCGGTAGACGGTGGAGCCGTGGCGAATAACTTTTTGATGCAGTTCCAGTCCGACATCCTGAATACAGAGGTAGAGCGTCCGCGTGTGAATGAAACGACCGCATTGGGAGCAGCTTACCTGGCAGGGCTTGCCGTCGGGTATTGGGGCAGCAAGGAAGATATTGTGAATAATAAAGTGGTGGAGCGCTCCTTCTCACCAGATATGGCAGACGAAGTGCGCCAGGAGCTGTACGCAGGTTGGAAGCAAGCAGTTACGGCAACGATGGGTTACAAGATTAGGCATTGATTTTTGCGTAAAAGAGGTCTAAAGTTAGAGATAAGTTAATCATGCTGTGGAGACTACGGAGACAGCCAGTATCAGAAGAGCAATGACATTGCATTGCTTCTTTTGGATATTGGCTGTCTTTTTCTTTTAGAAAGGATGAGAAGAACGATGAACGATCAACATGCACTATCATCAAGTCAACGCCAGGCTTGTCTGGATAAAATGGCAAACAAACAACTCGATCTTTTGGTAATTGGCGGTGGGGTGACGGGAGCAGGTATTGCCCTCGACGCAGCCGCGAGAGGTCTGAGCGTTGGACTCGTGGAAAAACAGGACTTCGCTGCGGGCACCAGCAGTCGCTCTACCAAGCTCGTTCATGGAGGATTGCGCTATTTGAAGCAGGGCGATGTGCAGCTGGTGCGGGAAGTAGGCCGGGAGCGAGCTATTTTGTATCGCAATGCGCCACATATCGTCATCCCGGAAAAAATGATTTTGCCCATCGTGAAAAATGGTACCTATGGCAAGCTGGCAACCTCTGTTGGTTTGTATGTGTACGATGTGCTGGCTGGAGTCGAAAGAAAAGAACGACGCATCATGCTGAACAAACAGAAAACCGTAGAGGCAGAACCGCTTTTGCGCCGCGATATTCTCAAGGGCGGCGGGCTCTATTTCGAATATCGGACAGATGATGCTAGACTTACCGTTGAGGTCATGAAAACAGCAAGCGCGCACGGAGCGCTTTGCGTGAACTATACGGAAGCCATTGGCTTTATTTATGAAAACGGCAAAGTCATCGGGATTCGCGTGAAGGATTTGCTTACGGGTACGGAGTACAATCTTCATGCCAAAAAAATCGTCAACGCAGCAGGACCTTGGGTGGATCAGCTTCGAGAAAAAGACCACTCCCTGTACGGCAAGCGCCTCCACCTGACAAAAGGTGTCCATCTGGTCGTGCCATATAACAGACTTCCATTGAAGCAGGCCGTTTATTTCGATGTATCCGATGGGCGCATGCTGTTTGCCATTCCGCGCAATAACAGTACGTATATCGGTACCACTGACACGAATTACAAAGGTGTGCTGGAGCGGCCAACGGTGACGAGAGAAGACATGGAGTATGTGTTGAATGCCGCGAACGAGATGTTCCCTTCTGTGAAGCTGACGGAACAGGATGTCAGCTCGAGCTGGGCAGGACTCAGACCGCTGATCCACGAAGATGGCAAGTCCCCATCCGAATTGTCACGCAAGGACGAGATTTTTTATTCCAAGAGCGGGCTGATTACGATCGCAGGTGGAAAATTGACGGGCTTCCGCAAGATGGCCGAGCGCATTGTCGATGTGGTGGTCAAGCAGTTGACCGAAGAAGAAGGCAGAGCATTTAAAGCTTGTCAGACAGACAAAATCGTCCTCGCAGGTGGAAAATTTGAATCCGCAGCCAAGATTCCTGTATTTGTGAAAGCACAGGCAGAACGACTTCGCCAATGGGGAATCACCGAGGAACAAATCCGCGTTCTGGTTGGGAAATATGGAAGCAACAGTGAGCAAATCGTAACCATGTGCCAGGAGATTTTGACACAAAATGCTCAAAATGTGTCTCCAATCGAAGCACTGTTGAAAGCAGAACTGCGCTACGCTGTTGAAGAAGAAATGGTCATGACCATGAGCGATTTTCTCATTCGTCGCAGTGGCAGACTATTCTTCGAGAGGGATACACTGGAGCCTGTGTATCGAATGGTGGGAGAAGAGCTCGCTCATGAGCTGCAATGGTCGGATGAAAGGAAAGAACATGAAATAAAAGCGTTTGAAGAGGAATATCATCTTGCGAAAACATTTCAATAGGGGTGATTCGTGATTGGCAAACCAGATCAATCAAGTCATACTTCCTGCAGCCCGGACATTAAAAGAATTTGATGAACTCATGGAAAGCAGCTACGAGCGCATTATTTTGCTGAATGCTCATGTAGCGCAAGTAAAGCCACTGGGGAAACGGGCCAGAGCGTTTGGGAAAAAACTGCTGATCCATGCTGATCTCATAGACGGCTTGAAGTCTGATGAATATGCGATGGAGTTTCTTGCGCAAGAAGCACAGCCCGAAGGAATCATCACCACACGGAACAGTGCCGTCCTTGCCGCCAAGAAAAAAGGACTCATTTCGATCCAACGACTTTTTCTCATTGATACGATGGCATTAGATAGCAGCCTTACCCAGCTGGAGAGAACCAAGCCGGATTACGTCGAGGTTTTGCCAGGAATCATTCCCCATCTGATCGAAGAAATCACTGTACGAACCAAGATTCCGGTTATCGCTGGAGGATTTATTCGTACAATGGAAGATGTCGATCGCGCTATTCTTGCAGGTGCGACATCTGTAACCACTTCTCGCAAAGAGCTGTGGACGAAATCATAAGAGCATAGTAGGGTAGTCAAAAGCCGGTCATTCCTGTTCGTAGGAATACCGGCTTTTTTGTGTTTGTCCTATAAGAAAATAGGTAGATGACGATGATAGAGGAGGTAGGTAGATACCCTTTTATTTGGATAACGGTCAGAAGTCTATGCGGATGAACGTCACCGTGCATATACACATATAGTCAGCAAAAATAAGAGGAAAGAAGGCGGTTGCGTGAATTTTCAAAGCTCTCAATGGCAATCCTCGTATTCTTCGCGGGAAGGACATTCTTCTTATTACCCTTGGCAAAGAGATCGGGAACGGCCACCAGGATGGGATCGTGGAGGAGAATGGCAGAGACCTTACCGGAGTTGGGAGTTTGACCACAGAAGGAGATGCCCGGATCACTGTCGTTGGTGCCCTCCTGGCTGCTGCGGACGCTTTCGCTAACAGATAAGTAGAAGAATGAGAGCCAAATCTTGAGATGGATTCGAGAGATTTGGCTCTTCTTTTGGGCAATTGAGAAGGAAAGAGGGCGGAAATCATGGAGAATCAAGAGATGCCAGCATTCTCGTTAAAACAGCCCTGATCCTCTCAACCCCTTCTTCGATCTGTGCCTCATTGGTATTGCCGTATCCGAGAATGATTTTATCTGTATGATTGCCTTTGACAATGGCGTGTTCCTCGACCGGGTAGACACGCACTCCGGCTTGCTCCAGCGCAGCAAGGACGTCAGGTGTGAAGTGAATTGTGGGAAAAGCAGCTACGATGTGCAGTCCAGCGGCCTCCCCCCAAATGCGAATACTATCACCAAAAGCCAGTTTAAGAGCATCAATCAAGCATTGACGGCGTTTTTTGTACAGCTTTTTTACGCGATTTACGTATTTCTCTAGATGCCCCTCCTCGATAAAAACCCCGAGGGCAAGCTGATCAATCGAAGGGGCGTGCAAATCGGATAGCCATTTTGCCTGTTGATAGGAAGCTACCAATGCTTTTGGAAGGACGAGGTATCCTTGGCGCAGTCCGGGAGAAAGGATTTTGCTAAAGGAACCGATGTAGATAACACGCTCCGAGGCAAGTCCCTGAATGGAGCTGATAGGAGCAGTCTCGTAACGAAACTCGCTGTCGTAATCATCCTCGACAATGTAGCAGTCAGCTTCCCGTGCATAACGAATGAGTTGAAGTCTTCGCTGGATGGGCATGGTGCCGCCGAGCGGGAACTGATGGGAAGGCGTGACAAATACGAAGCGGGGGCGATGGGCAGATAATGACGGTAGCTGTTCCATATCCATCCCGTAGCCATCTGTCGGAACAGGCAGTAAACGAGCGCCTGTCCTGGTGAAAATATTCTGGATATCGTGCGTGATCGGGTCCTCGATGACTACGTGACTATCAGGACGCAGAAGCACATTGGCAATCAGGGTGAGCGCCTGAGTAGCCCCGGATGTCATAATGATTTGTTCGGGGTCGCATTGCACGCCGCGCGTTCGATACAAATAGCGACACAAAATCGTGCGCAGCTCCGTACGTCCCTCGGGACGATTATAGCCAAAGACTGACAGCGGTGCTTCCTGACAGACACGCTGGACAGTTTTGCCCCAGAGGTTGCGAGGAAAGTGCTCCAGAGCAGGAACACCAGAACGAAAATCGATTAGCTTGCTCTCGGCTTCGTTGAAATGCTGATCCACTTTCGGCAACCCAGCCCCAGCTTCTGTCATCCGGGCGTGCTGTTCCAAATAAATGCCCGAGGCAATGAAATACCCGGAGCCACGTCTGCTCTCGATGTAGCCCTCCGCCAGTAGCTGCTCGTACGCCTCTAGTACCACATTGCGAGAGAGGTGCAGTTCGCTTGCTACTTTTCGGGTAGATGGAAGCTTGAAGCCGGCTGTAAGCTCTCCGCTCAAAATCCTTGTGCGCAATTCAGAATAAATTTGTCTGATTAACGGAATCGGTTTCTCTCGGTCAATGGTTATCCAGAGCAAGCCGTGTGAGCCTCCTTACGCAACTGGTCCTCTCGAAATTGTGGGAAACTGGACCTAATTCATACAAGCGTACCATGGTAGGGTGATAGAAGAGAAGAGGTATGCCATTGCCAAAGGAGAGAGAAGGATGACACCAGAAGAGAGAAGAACCGCAGACATTTTGCGTACAATCGCCCGTGATGAACGAATCAAGGAAGCGGTCAGAACATCGCCCTTGCTATATCCGTTGCTTTTGACTGCTGCGAAACGTTATGTGACAGGCGAAACGCGAGCGGATGCAATAAAAATAGCCCAACGCTTGGAAAAATTGGGCTACCGTCTATCAATGGAACACATTGGCGAAAATACGCTGGATTCGCAGATTGTACATGAAGCGCAGCGGGAATTTCTGGCGCTAACTGCGGATTGCTCCCAACTACATACACCAGTCGGAATCTCCTTTGATCTGTCCCATCTCGGCTTGTTACTGGATAAAGAGCTGGCGTTTACCCACGTAGAAGAGTTGGCGGAGCGGGCGAGACATAACGGGCACTATTTGATGATCAGCATGGAGGAATCGACGAAAACAGAGGCGATCATTAGCATGTATGAGCGCTTGGCACAGCGACATGAAAATGTGGGCATTACGATTCAAGCACATTTGCACCGCTCGCTGGATGATGTGAAACGGGTGCTCGGACTCCCGGGGAAAATTCGTTTGGTTAAAGGCGCATTCAAGGAACCTCAGGAAATCGCATTGGGGCGTTCCGTGGAGTTGAACGAACGATACCTGGAGCTGGCTGATATGTGTGTACGAGCTGGGCGTGAATGCTCATTCGCCACGCACGACCAAACGATTGTGGACGAGCTAGACGGTCGAGACTATTTGCATCGACCGAATGTAGAGGTAGAGCTATTATACGGGGTTCGCCCTGAGCTGGCTCATGTTTTGCGAGAAAAAGGGGTTCCAGTGCGCTTGTACCTCACATATGGGACAGAGTGGTACTTGTACTTGTGTCATCGACTGGCGGAGCACCCGCCTCATGTGCATCAGGCGATAGCCGATATGTTTGATACGGCGAGACTTCAGGATGTAGGGTATGGCATGTCATAGAAGGATTACGAAAAAACGTCAGAGCATGATCCTGACGTTTTTTCTATTTTTCATTATGTCTTGCCTGTGAGTCCCCGAGATCAAATTCATGCAAATCATCTTGCAAATTCCATGAAAACGTAGACATTTTTATTCCACCACTCTTCCTTGTTCATGCTTTTATGTTACAGAAATGATTTGCCACAGGCTGTGAAAATCCCTTCGCCCTTGTCGATCCATCGACTTCATTTTGAAAAAAATTGTAGCTATTTGTCTGGAAATAACGTCAATAACTGTATGAGTAGAAAAGATAGGAAGAAAAAAGAATGGTCCGTGGAGGTTTTGAACGAATGAAAACGGCACAGTGTAAGCGATGGCTCCTGGCCTTCTGTGCGTTCCTCCTGTTGGTAGCAGGTGTTCCTTTAGGATTAACGAGGACAGCCTTGGCAGAGGGAAACATTCAGCTAGGAGTAACAGTCGGAATTGAAGGGAAGTACAGGCAAACGGGGATGATTCCCGTTGTCGTCACGGTGAAAAATGGAGGGGCGGATATCGAAGGGGAGCTTTTTGTCGCCACTGGAGAACGGGGAGACAGCCGCTTCGCAGTTGCCAATTATCAGCCGGTTTCCATTGCAAGCGGAGTGACCAAGCAGGCAACGATTATCGTTCCTGGATCAGAGCTGCAAAGCAGTTCTTTTGTGGCCTTGATGCAAAATAACAAAGTGATCGCGCAAACGCCAATAACAGGGAGCTCATACAGTGAAGATACGCTGATGATCGGTGTGTTGGCAGAAAACCCCGACACAGCTAATTTCCTTGGTGTACTGCCGAAAGGCTCTAGTCATAACCCTGTCCAGCTCTTGACGATGAAGGCAGACAATATGCCAGTGACAGGTACACAGCTCCAAATGATGAATATGCTCGTCATCAATAATTTTGCATTGGATTCATTGAATGAACAGCAGATCAAAGCGATTCGGGATTGGACGAAATCTGGCGGGATGCTGATTTTAGCTGGAGGAGCACAGTACAAGAAATCCGGAGGCGTTTTGGGTGATTTGTCACCAGTAGAAGTGACAGGAGTGACGAGTGTACAGGCACTTTCTAGTTTAAAAGTGGATAAGACCAATCCGATCGCACTGACATCCCCCTTTACTGTAAGCAATGGGACATTGAAGGCAGGGAAAGTTCTGTATAGCGAAGGAAATATTCCGCTGATGGCTGTACATAACGTGGGAGCCGGAAAAGTGTTGTACGTCGCCTATGATTTGGCGGCGGAACCAGTAGCCAGTTGGGCAGGAAACAGCCGCTTTTGGGCAGATACATTAGTAAAGGCTTTTGGTTCTTCCATCAACGCTTCAAATAGGAGCATGATCGAAGACGTATGGCCGCTTCGGGATGCTGCTGATCGCGTCCCATCCTTGAAAATTCCGGAGGTTGGCTGGTTCGCAGTATTTTTCGGAATTTATGCCCTGGTTGTCGGGCCAGTTCTTTTCTATATTTTGCGGAGAGGCCGCAAGCAAAGCTACATGTGGGTGATCGTCCCTGCCCTTTCGGTGGTGGCGGGAATCGGAATCTTCTCGATTGGTGCCATCCAGCGGGGTGTGGGTGTAAAGCTGCACCAGGTAGGTTATGTTGAGCTGCAAAACAACGGACAGGCGAATACGGTGAGTGTTACCGCATTATTCGTACCGAGTAATGACGACTATCGTTTGACTTTAAAGGGAGAGGGCATGACCCAGCCCGTCATTGAAAGAAACTATACCGATCAAGTTCCGAAAACGTGGATTTCCATACAGCCAGATCAGACTCATATTGATTTCCGAGATGTAGAATTCTGGTCGATGCGCAAGGTTGCGACAGAGCAAACCTTATCAGACGTAGGAAAAATAGAATCGAATCTGTCGTATGAGAACGGCGCACTAAAAGGAACTGTGACGAACCATACGAAGTACTCGCTGCGAGATGTGACGATCTCGACAGGTATAACAGTACAAGAGTTTCCGCAGTTGGCGGCTGGCAGCAGTATCGAAGTGAACTTGCCGTTTGCCTCTCAACATCAAGCAAGGCGGAACAAACATCGGATAAATATGGGGAATGCGCTGCCGCAGCACATGCAATCGAATGGCTATGAAACAGAAACGCGTGAACAACTCATCGTGGAAATGCTGGACATGATGGACAGACGTAACGGTCCGTCTGAAGTGGTAAAACTCGTGGGCTGGACCGATGAGCAAGTTGTTGAGGCTGTCGTACCAAACGAAAATACGGCGAACAGCAGCATTGCGATGGTCACTTCGACGCTGCAAGTAAATCCATCCAAGGACGGACACATTTATTATCCGACGGGATCATTTGATGTGACGATGTCGGGGAGCTCTGTTCCGGTAGATGATTACGGCGATGGCTTTCGACTCCCTGCCGGGGATATTACGTTTGATATCAATCTAAATCAGGAAGGCCAGGAGCTTACCATCAGCAATTTGTATCTATACACCTGGTCAGAGGACAATACGACATTTGAAAAAGAGGTTTACAACTGGAAGACAAAAGCTTTCGAACCATTTGAAAAAGCATTCATGAACAACGTCATGTCAAGCGACAAGACCACTACTTATGTTTCGGGCGACGGCATTGTCCGCATCAAATTTGCCCACCAGTTTGAGGACGAACGCCACATTGGGGTTCCAAGTGTCAGTGTGGAAGGGAAGGTGAGCAAGAAGTGATCCAGATCCAAAATTTGCGCAAGCGCTACGGCAAAATGGAAGCGTTAAAAGGACTTTCGCTCGAAATTGACAAGGGTACTGTTTTTGGTTTCGTCGGTCCGAACGGGGCAGGAAAATCGACGACAATGTCCATTTTGGCGACTTTATTGGAGCCGACCAGTGGGAAAGCATACGTAGGCGGCTACGAAGTGACCAAGCATCCAAAGGAAGTGCGCAAGCTGATCGGCTACATGCCAGACTTTTTTGGTGTCTACGACAATTTGACAGCAGAAGAGTACCTTGATTTTTACGCTGCGAACTACGATATTCCGGCAGCCGAACGAAAACAAATCATTCCGCAGTTATTAGAGCTGGTGAATCTCACGCACAAGCGGGATGCCTACGTTGACTCGTTGTCGCGGGGGATGAAGCAGCGCCTCGGACTGGCCCGCTCGCTGGTTCACAATCCGGAGGTACTCATTTTGGACGAACCGGCTTCTGGCTTGGACCCGCGTGCACGCATCGAGCTGCGGGAGATTTTGAAGGAACTGCGTGATATGGGCAAGACGATTATCATTAGCTCGCACATATTGCCTGAGCTGGCGGAGATGTGCGACGTCATCGGGATTGTGGAGGAAGGCAATCTGGTTGCCTTTGGACGAGTCGATGAGATTTACTCGAAAATGCAAGAGCAGCGGGTATTGCGCATTCGCCTCTTAGATCGGGTTGAGGAAGCAATGACGCGCCTGCGTGAAATGCCCGTCATTACCAGGGTGACACGTGAAGGGAACTGGGTCGTTGCAGGCTTTTCAGGCAATGACGAAGAACAGGTTGAGCTGCTGCGGGAGCTTGCGGTGTCAGGCTATCCTGTTGCCGCGTTTAATGAGGCAGTAGGTGATTTGGAAGAAATCTTCCTGGAAATTACGAAAGGGGTGGGCTCATGAGCGACTTGAGACGATTTCACAACCCTGTCTTGTTCAATGAATGGAAAATGCGGATGCGGACCAATCGGTCACCGTGGATCATCCTGTTATATTTACTCGTTTTGGGCGCAATGACGCTCACGATCATTTTCTTTATGACAAACGGTGGCAGTTATTATAACCCGAATGATACACGGGAGCTGTTCATGATGCTATCTGTGTTTCAGCTCGGGATGATCGGCTTCGTCGTGCCGGGACTGACGGCAGGTGTGATTTCCGGTGAACGCGAACGCCAGACGTTGAGTGTGCTGTTGACCACGAATGTCAGCGCCACACGATTGATTTTAGGCAAATGGCTGGCATCGCTCAGCTTCATGACCTTTCTGGTCATTGCGACCATCCCGCTCTATGCCATCGTCTTTTTGTATGGGGGAATTTCACCTGCACAAGTAATCAAGGTGTTTGGCTTTTACATCATTACGATGTTCGGTATCGGCAGCATTGGTGTGCTCATGTCCACGCTGATCAAACGGACTGGTATCTCTACGGTTGTTACTTATGCCGTGGTGTTCGGATCTGCGATCGGGTCGAGCATACTGGCGGAAATTATCAAAGAGTTCATTCGGTACCAGCGCCGGTCCGGTAACATGCCATCCGCGACTATGCCAGACTGGCCCAATCTCATGCATAATTTTAACCCATTGTTTGCGATGTTGAACATTTTTGAAGAAGGGCCGCAGATCAGGATTGGGAATGTGGACCCGTACGCAGTTTACTGTCTGTTTTTCGGGGCCATTACATTGTTCTGCCTGTTACTCTCCATTTATCTCATTCAGCCAGTGAAACCGAGATTGCGCAAAGTAAAAGAGGAGCAATAAGCCATGTTTACCTCTAGAGCGAACGACGAGCTGAAGTCACTGCTTGCACCCGTTCGAAAGCAATTGGGCCTACGAGTGTGGATCAAGCAGCTAACTGTTTATGGTTTGTGGGGAATAGGGGCGAGTCTGGTTCTCCTCCTTCTTGCCCGTATCTGGCCGATTCCGTTTTACCATTGGATCGCGGTTGTGCTGCCAGTGCTTGTTGTCATGACAGGTCTGGTGCGTGCGCTTTGGATGCGCCCAACCTGGCTCCAATGTGCACAAGTGGCAGACGGTAATGGTTTGGCCCAGCGAGTCGTCACAGCATGGGAGAATCAAGAGAATCAGTCGATGGTAGCAGGTATGCAGAGGGAAGACGCCTTGCAACATCTGCGTAAAAATTTGCCGCAAATCGTGGAGAGCGTCCGCATATGGTCGCTGATCCAAAGAAAGGTGTATGTCACAAGCAGCTTGCTATTGGTGTGCTTGGTGCTGTTTCTTTGGCCCAATCCTCAAGACTTGCGACTGGCCCAGATGGCAGAGGAGAAGAAAGCCATCGCGCAGGTAGAGAAAGAAGTAGAGGCAATCAAACAGGACGTGAAAAAGAATACAGACTTAACGGACGCGCAGAAAAAGCAACTGGAGGAAATGCTGGAGCAGGCAAAAAAGGCTTTGGCGAAAGCAGACGACCCGGCAGAACGTCAAAATGCCTTGCGCGCTGCGGAAAAACAATTGGAGAAGGTCAGAGATGCAGAGCAGCACAAAGAAAAAGCGCTGCAGGCACTCCAGCGCAGCTTGGGTAATCAAGAAGGGACAAAAGCCTTGGCTGGCGCAATGGAAGCGAAAGATCGACAAGCGATGACCGAGGCCCTGGCACAAATGGCAAAGGCCATGGAAAGCATGTCGCAAAAAGAGCGGGAAGAGATCGCCCGTGAACTCGCAAGTGCAGCAGAGCAATTGAAAAAAGAGGCAGAGTCTGCCGACTCGAAGGAGCTGGAGGATATCGCCAAACAACTGGCAGAGGCAGCCCAGCAAACAGCCCAAGGACAAGTGCCTCAAGCAATGACCGCACTCGAGAACAGCTTGATGCAAGCCATGACGGGCATCCAGCAATCTCAGCAAGCTATGCTCGCAGCCATACATGCCGCGGCCTCGCTCAATCAGTCGCAAATGACGCTTGCCAGTGCAGGCACACAATCAGGAAATGCTGGGTCAAGTGGAGCTGCGGCAGGAACGGCAGCAACAGGACAGGCGACTCCAGCATCTGGGTCACCCGGCAATCAGCCATCAGCGGCGACACCGGGAGCAGGTACCAACCCAAATCAAGGGGCGAACCCGGCAAACCAGCCTGGGAATGGCAACGGAAACGGAAACGGAAACGGTAATGGCAATGGAAATGGAAATGGAAATGGAAATGGAAATGGCAACGGTAATGGCAATGGAAATGGAAATGGAATCGGTCAAGGCGGCGGCGCCGGGTTAGGAAAAGGCAAACACGAGCTCGTCACCATCCCGGCAAATCGCATAGGTGGAGACAATGGACCCGTTGATACGGTCGGAGGCTCACTCGGGTCAGGACCTTCCCAGTCACAGCAAAGCGGAAACACACAAGTCACCTCCGGTGGAACGCTGCCGTACGAGGAAGTTTACGGCCAGTATGAGCAATTTGCCCGCGAGAGTATGGAAAAAGGCAGTATTCCCGGCGATTATCAACAGATCGTGAAGGATTACTTCAGCAAAATAGAGCCTTAGATCATTCAACAACAGGAAGGAGACACGGCGATGGCGCAGCAAACGCTTGAGGATTGCTTGCAGCGAGTAGAGCTTGTCAGGCAGGAAATTGGAAAGGTATTGGTAGGACAAAAAGATGTGGTCGAGCAACTTCTGTGGGCCGTGTTTGCAGGAGGACATGCGCTTTTGGAAGGCGTACCCGGATTGGGCAAAACGTTGCTTGTTCGGACACTATCCCAAGCCTTCGAGCTGTCGTTTCAGCGGATTCAGTTCACTCCGGACCTGATGCCGACAGACATTACTGGAACGAACATCCTGTTGGTCGACGAGAAGGGACAGCAGTCCTTCCAATTCCAACATGGGCCGATCTTCGCTCACGTTGTGCTCGCTGACGAAATCAACCGGGCGACGCCAAAGACGCAAAGCGCCCTATTGGAGGCCATGCAGGAGCGAACCGTTTCAGCTGGAGGAGTGACTCGTCCGCTACCGGAGCCGTTCTTTGTTCTCGCGACCCAGAACCCACTGGAGCAGGAAGGGACATACCCGTTGCCAGAAGCGCAAATGGATCGCTTTTTATTGAAGATCGACGTGCCGTATCCGACGGAAGAAGAACTGAAAATGATCGTGCGGCAAACGACGACGAGCCAGGTGATCACCGTGGAAAAAGTGGCCTCAGCCGAGCAGATTGCTGAGATTCAGCAGGCAGCGCGTGAAGTGCTGGTTGCAGATGCGGTACTGGATTACGCCGTGAAGCTGCTTTTAGCGACGCATCCGGGGGAGTTGGCAATTGCTTCGGTGAACAAATATGTGCGCAACGGTGCAGGTCCGCGTGGCGTGCAGGCGATTGTCTCCTTGGCAAAGGTACGTGCATTACTGGCTGGGCGATACAATCTGGCGTACGAGGACGTGACAGCAGTTGCTATGCCAGCGTTGCGCCACCGCATTTTCCTCAATTTTGAAGGAGAGGCAAACGGCATCCGACCAGACCGCGTCATTATGGATATTTTGGACGAACTGGGGACGCAGAAGGTATGAATCAACACCTGCTTGATCCGTCATGGCTCGCCAGACTGGAGCGAATGCAGATGGCTAGTCGCAAAGCGGTCAGCGGCAGCCAGGCAGGAAAGCGAAGGGCGAGACAGCTGGGCAGCTCCATGGAGTTCGCAGACTTTCGGGCGTATGTTCCCGGCGATGACTTGCGGCAGCTCGATTGGAATGCGTATGCCCGTTCAGGCAAGCTGTTTTTGAAAAAGTACTTGGATGAGACCGAGCTTCATGTGAACTTGTATATCGATTGCAGTCGTTCGATGAGCTACGGGCAACCGAACAAAATAACCCGTGCTGTCGAGATTGCCGCGGCTCTTGGCTATTTGTCCCTGTGTCACCTCGATCATGTGTCAGTTTATGCATTTGACAGCCGCATTACGGCAGCACTTACCGGGCTGCAAGGAAAGAGCCAGGCGCATCGCTTACTCAGCTTCCTCTCTTCCCTGCAAGAAGGGGGAGCAGGTGATATACAAACCGCAATGCGCCAGCCCGGGGCTGTGAGGGGCAAAGCTGGCACATCCATCGTGCTGTCGGACTTTTTGTTTGAGTCAGGCTATACGGAAGGCATCGCGTATTTGCAGGCGGCCAGACAAGAGGTCACGCTGGTCCAGGTGCTTTCCAAAGAAGAGCTTTCGCCCGAGTATGCGGGAGAGCTGCGGTTGATCGATTCAGAGACCGGGCAGGCAAAAGAAGCATCCTTGACCAGCCTTTTGATGGAAGAGTATCACAAGAGCTTGCAAGATTATCAACGAGAACTGTCCGCGTTTGCTTATGGAAGAGGAATCGCCTTCGTGTCTGTAGAGGCAGAACAATCTCTGGAATCGATTGTCTTCCATGTCTTTCGTCAGGCCGGCTTGATTCGCTAGAGAGGAGAGAGACAACATGCAGTGGATGGGTTTGGGCAACTTGTGGTTTGCGCTGATGATCCCGGCCATCATCGTCCTTTACCTGCTCAAGCGAAAAGTAGAGGATCGTGTCATACCTAGTACACTCCTGTGGCAGCGCACGTTGCAAAACTGGGAAGCGGTGAAACCGTGGGAAAGGCTACGGCGCAACCTGTTGTTGCTGCTGCAACTGCTCGCTGCCTGCTTGCTCGTGCTGGCTTTGATCCGACCGGCCGTGCCCACTGAGGGAATCACATCGGACCATACGATTTTGGTCGTGGATACATCAGGGAGCATGATGGCGAAGGAAGGAAACGAGACGCGGCTGGAACGAGCCGTTTCACAGGCAAAAGCACTCGTAGAGAAGCTGGGAAGCGGACAGACGATGACCCTCATTGAGGCAGGGCGTGAGCCAAATGTTTTAGTTTCCAAAAGTGCAGACAAAGAGCCGCTCTTGCAAGCCATCGAAAAGCTTGCGCCTTTTTCCGGGACAACCGATCAAACCGCAGCCTTGTCTTTGGCAGGAGCCATTGCAGAGAATGAACCAGGTAGTGGAGTGGTTTGGATGGGGGACGGAAGCGGGGAACGCAAGCTGGATGGAGGCTCAGTCCCTGCCTTTTCCGGAAGCTTTCAGTTCATGCAGATGGGAAGCACCCGGGAGAATACGTCAATCGGTGTTTTTGTGACCCAACCTACGGAAAAAGGGGTAGAGGGACTGCTGCGAGTGGACAATCACGGCAGTATGCCTGCAAAAGGAAAAGTCACGGTTTTTGATGAGCAAGATAAGCTGCTGGATACCGATTCTTTTGCGATTGGGGCGGGTAGCTCCCAGACATTTTCGTTTCAGAAGCTGGCAGTGTCTAGCGTCTATCGTGCAGTCATCGAACCGGAGCAGGACGGACTTTCCCAGGATAATGTCATGTGGAGTGTTCCATTCGCTGCCGGGAAGGGAAAAGCAGCATTGTATTCGCCAGAGGGGAACCGCTTCCTCCATCAAGTATTGCAGACAGTCGGGAGTCTTGAGGTGGAAACGATTCAGCAGGCACCGGATGCTGCGGCTGATGCGAGTGACTTGTGGGTTTTTGACGGAGTCGTGCCAGACCAGCTACCAAAAGGAAACCTTTTGTTGATTGCTCCGAACAAGAAAACAGAGTGGTTGCCGCTTGCCGGAGAAAAAGAGCTAGATCAACAGCCAAGGCCAGTTTCCCCGGATGACCCTCTGCTCAAGCACGTAGATTGGCGAGATGTGCACATCGCCAAAGGATACGCATTGGACGAGATGCCTGGTATGAAGCCATTGGTACGCGCAGGTGATGTCGATCTGGTCAGAGCCGGGATCATAGACGGTCGACGAATGGTCATCATCGGATTTGATTTGCATGCATCGGACTTCCCGCTGCGTCCTGCTTTTCCGATTTTCATGCAAAATGTCGTCAACTGGCTGTCACCTGGTCAGACAGCCCCAATCCCTAGGGCACATCCGGGAGAAGTCTTGACCCTCCCACTCTCACCGGGAGCGACAACACGTACCTTGACGTATCCGAATGGACATCAGCAGTCTCTTTCGGAGGACGCCACGTCCAAAACGATGCAGCTACCGGAACTGACCGGATTGTATCGCCTTGATGAAGAGGTAGATACAGGCACCAAAAGTACGTATTTTCCTGTCCAAATGAATGAGGAAGAATCGAACATTACACCAAAGTCCTTGAGCGTTGCCCGGAAGAATGCCGAAGAGCAAAAGGAGAGTGAGGAAGCAACAGCGACTGACACGACAGGAGCACTGGGAACGAAGGAGCTGACCTATTGGTTGGCAGCTTTTGCTCTCTTGGTGTTATTGGTGGAATGGAGGGTGTATCAGCGTGGGTATTAACTTTATACAGCCGCTATTCCTGTTGCTATTGCTTCCTGTTGCGTATGTCATCATCAGCTGGTGGCGACATCAAAAGCAAATGCCAATCGGCAGAAAGGCAACAATTGCTACTATTCGTTCGCTCTTGTTCCTCCTTCTGGTTTTGGCGTTGGCAGGGACACAGCTGCTGACACCTGTTCAGGCGAAAACGATTGTGTTTGTTGTCGATCGATCGGCTTCCATGAAGGACGATCCGCGAGTTCTTTCCTTTTTGCGGGAGGCGGTCGGTCAAAAGCAGGCAGCGGATAAGTATGCTGTCATTGCAATAGGTGCAGAGGCGGCGGTCGATCAACCGATGACGATACGCGAAGAGGTACAGCCATTGGGCGTGGATGTCAACCGGAATGCAACCAATTTGGCAGAGGGAATCCGATTGGCGTCTGCCATGATCCCTACCAATGCCAGAGGAAAAGTCGTTTTGCTAACAGATGGTCTGGAAACAAGCGGAGATGCGGCACGGCAGACGAGACTGGCGAGGGAGCGAGGAATCGTTGTAGAGGCTGTATCCTTGCAGCAACCAAACGGGGATGAGGTCGTCCTTACATCTGTACAGGTGCCACAAAGACTGTATGCGGGAGAGGAATACGGCATCACCGTTGATGTGGAGAGTACGATAGCGACCGAGGCTATCCTTCGCCTGTATGAAGGCAATCGCGAGGCTGGTCAGCAAACGGTACAGATTGGCAAAGGCAACAATCGCTTCGTTTTTTCGCAAAAAGCGATGCAGCAGGGTTTCCATCGCTATCGTGTGGAAATCGAGCCACGACAAGATACCGTAGCGGCGAACAATCAGGCAACAGCCTATACGCAGGTAGCCGGGGCACCAGTCGTACTCGTAGCCGAAGGGCATCCAGGTGCCGCTAGCAACCTCATTCAAGCGCTGGAAGCGGGCAATATCAAGGTGGAGCTGCGCGATCTCGCACTGCTGCCAAAGGAGCTTGAGGGCTACAAGCAATTTGCCTCCATCGTACTGGCAGATGTGCCCGCTACCAGCATGACTGATGCGGATATGGAACGCATGCGGACCGCTGTACGTGATTTGGGCATTGGTTTGATTATGACAGGCGGTAAAGATAGCTTCGGCATGGGTGGCTGGTTCCAGACACCAATCGAAGAGGCATTACCTGTTCACATGGATTTAAAAGGGAAGGAACAGCTCCCTTCGCTCGGACTTCAGCTGGTCATCGACAAGTCGGGTAGTATGAGCTCCGATGCCAGAGGTGCGGATAAGATGGCACTGGCTAGGGAAGCCGCGATACGAGCGACAACCATGATGAATGCACAGGACTACATCGGGGTGATCGCATTTGACGACACACCATGGGATGTCGTAGCTCCACAATCTGTCACGAAGCTGGATGAAATCCAACAGCAGATCAGCAGAATTCAAGCGGATGGCGGGACCGATATTTTCCCTGCCTTACAGCTGGGCTACGAACGTGTAAAGGCGATGAACACACAGCGCAAGCACGTTATCTTGCTCACAGATGGACAGTCTGCACTCGACGACGATTACGAGGGCCTGCTCCAACAAATGACGGCTGAAAATATTACTGTTTCAACAGTGGCGCTGGGGGATGATTCAGATAGGGGGCTGCTGGAGATGATTGCCGAGTTAGGAAAAGGCAGATACTATTTTGCAAATGATGCCGAATCCATCCCGAAAATCTTCAGTAAAGAAACAGCCTTAGCCAGCCGCACGTTTATTGTGGAGAAGCCTCAAGTACCAGGCTATACGGGCTTGGGAGCTTGGCCGACGCTGAAGCAAGCATTGCCTCCGGTGCGTGCGTATATCGCGACAACACCGAAGCAAACAGCCGAATCATCCTTGATGAGTGCTGACGATGATCCGATTCTCTCCCGCTGGCAGTACGGTCTGGGGCGTTCTGTCGCCTGGACGAGTGATCTGGAAGGGAAGTGGTCACCGGACTGGGTGGCTTGGGGAGGAAACAGCCGTCTGTGGAACGAAATCGTGGCATGGACTTTCCCACAAATTACGGAAGGCGCTTGGAAGACGACCACGAGCTTGAACGGCGCCAAAGGCAATGTGAAGGTTACGATGCCAGCTGGTAAAAGCATGCCTCAAGAGATGGAGGCAGTCGTTCTCAATCAAGAGATGAAGCGAGAGGTCATCAAGCTTAAGCCGGTTGCGCCAGGTGTTATGGAGGGTGAATTCGAGACGGCTGATCCGGGCACGTACATGATTCAAATCTCACAAAAAAATCGAGGCCAAGTCATGGCGAGCCAAACGACAGGCTTGACCGTTTCCTATTCACCCGAATACGGAATACATGCCGATGGTGAGAAGCGACTTCAAGAGTGGCTAAGTGCTGGTGGAGGGAATCAGATCATCAAGCCGGAAGAAGCTTTTGGTGGCACGCTTCCCGATAAATGGGACACACAGTCAATCAGTGAGTGGTTACTGATGTTGGCGGCGTTGCTGCTGCCGATCGATATCGCCGTTCGTCGTCTGCAGTTGCCGGATCAATGGTGGGCAAGGCTTTCCAGTCTATGGAGATTGCGCAAGTCCCCGTCTGCCGATCCTGAACAACAGGCAGTATTGTCTCGCCTCGGCGAGAAGCGCTCTGCAACAAGACGGACACGCGAAGAGAGGACAGATGACCCGAAAGTCGTATCTGCTCCCCTTATTCATCCGGTAGGAACGGCTGGAAATCGGGTGAAGCCAGAGGCAGTCAAGAACGAGCAGGCAAAAGAGAAACAGGAGAAGCAAACACAGTCTGACGAAGCGCTAAACAGACTATTGGCGGCCAAGAACCGGAAAAAGTCTCGGTAATAGATAAAAAAGAAAACAGCAGCCTGGCGAAAGAATCGCTACGGACTGCTGTTTTCTTTTTGGAGATGCTCTTCATACACGAGCGGGACTGCGATACCAAAAGCAGTTTCATCTTTAGGAGGGTTCTCTTTCATCGATACACCAGGATTATTCGCACGGAAAGCAACTTCATAGGTTTCACCCGGCGCTATCTGGAGAGTGTCCGTCCACCATGGACTTCCCGTAACCTTTTTGCCGTCCCGGCTCAAGATGAGCATGTGATGACCGTGCAGATACAGCGATTGATCCTGAAAGCTGCGGTTGACGAAGGTTAGCTTTATGAGATCGCCCTCTTCAAGCATCATCCGGGTATCAGGAAGCAAGTCGCCATTTACAGTCGATAATCGCTCGAATTTACCGTCATAAAAACCATACTGACTATCAATGAGCAGTTGATATTCCCGATCAAAATGGGAAGAGAGATCAAAAGGAAGAGCAGTCGGACTACCGTAACGTGCAGGGTCAAAGACGGAAAGCTCTGCGTTTAAGAAGGGTACAGCATCTTTGGACCCGTCTGGACTTAAGAGCAGCCCCTTGTCATGCTGGTTGGCAGCTGGAGCAAATAGCACGGGACGATTCGGCATCGTAAACTGAATGTCGTATCGACCGCCTCCACCCGGTTGCAAGGCTTGATTGGCAATCAAATTCGGTTCGTTTACCTCGGTTCCGTCTATCGCTACTACCTGAAAAGGAGTTCCTTGCAGCAAATAGGTGACAGGAGCATTTTCTGCGTTTATAAAGCGCAGGCGAACCGTTGTGCCAGGAGTAACTGTTTCGATTTTTTGCGTATCTGAGCCGTTTAACGTCGCGCCTGCCTTTTCATCCTTGTGATGAATCATGGCGATGTCGCGGATGGATTTTCCTGTAGTCGCTGCATCGGCTGCCTCGATCACAAGGGCACCGAATAACCCGTTCACTACTTGCCCAGGAATTTGCTGATGAGAATGGTACCAATACGTTCCTGTTTGTTCTGCACGAAAACGCAATACAGATTTTTCTCCTTTTGCAAGGCGATCATTGCTAGCGGGAGTCTGCATGCCATGCCAGTGGATGTCTATCCCTTCGGATATATCCTTGTTCAGCAGGGTGATTTCGACGAGCTCACCTTGCTTCATACGCATCTCAGGTCCTGGATATTGTCCGTTCAGGGTCCATGCTTCTACGGTTTTGCCTGATGCCTGACGGATGGTTGTTTTCTGTGCGTTCAGCGAAAACGTTCGATCAGGGTTTTCTTGGTTTGATTTTGTTGATACATCGATACTTCTAGGTTTCTCTGTGGAAGGCATTGAATAGGCACTTGCCCTTACAGGGAAAACGAAATCGGGGAGAGCGTGATCGTCCTGATTCTGAGCTCCCAAGGATGGATGGTCGGGAAGGCGGCTCGCTATCATCGCTTGATTTCCCCAGATCGTTGCAAGTAAAGCGGTCATCAGGAAAAGCATGGCAAAACGGATGAAGCGGAGCAGACGGCGCGGTTTTACCCAGTTGTCCGCAGTGGAGTGGTATTGATGCTGCCACGATTGCTGAATCCAAAGCAGGGAGACCCCAGCTAATAGTACACCCCAAGCAAGAAATAAAATGGACGGTTCCAACGTAACAGCAGGAAAAAAGACTTGAAGGAAGAGTGCAATTAGGCAGCCCAAGACGGTGGCTTGCAACGGAACGAGCAATTCGGGGCATGATGCGTCTCCTCGCCACTCTGCATCTAACGTGTCATCTAGGTCAGGGGAGTTTGCTTTTACAGGCCGAACATTTTTCTCTTGTAACAAAATTCGGGTATAATCCGTATCTACTTGTGAATGTCTCGAATCTCTGCCTCCTTTTCCGGCCAACTCCCACAGTCGTGGAAAAGTAGAGAGCAGGCAGAAAAGCAATGGAACCAAAATAAAAGGTAAAAAGCCAAGCAGCTTATCCTTTATGTAAAGCCAGCCAAAGGATTCAAACAAAACCCACGTCATCACCAAATGCCCTGCAAAGACAAAAAGGGCCGACCATAAAAAACATAAAGTGATGCGAGCACTGCTTATGAAAGCCCGTTTCGTCGGACGGAAAACGAGCTGGTTTGCCATGATTGTAGGGACCAGCATGACGATGAGAAGGACCAGAAACAATCCTTGATGAATCCCGGCAAGCACTTCAAAATCAGCCATGATCAGTTCCTCCTGTTTACTAGTTCGATACTAATGATATAGAGAAACGGCCGAGGACCAAACGTACTGGGGCAGTATTTTCACTCCGCCTTAAGTCGGAGAAGTATATTGGGGAGGGGACTTTTACTCATGTCCTTTGATTTTGTGCAAACGTAACAACGCTCTCGAGCTCCTCCTGCCTCGTCTGGATTGGGCGCGAACAGACTGGTATAAACGAGAGGAGAAGCAAACATGGAAAAGAAGGATTGGATCAAAAGCTTTCAAGAGGAAGTAGAGGCCCCATTCGCTGGGTGGGATTTTGCCAGATTGACTGCGACAGGCAGGATGCAGGATGCACCACTTGGCTGGAACTATGTAAACCTCGTGAAAAAGAACATGCAAGGGATCAGCTCTATGCTGGAAATGGGAACAGGTGGTGGAGAACTGTTTTCTACGCTTGCGCCGTTCCCTTTGGAAACGTATGCGACAGAAGGCTATGAGCCGAATGTAGCGGTGGCAAAAGCCAATCTGGAGCCCCTGGGTGTTCGTGTGTTTCCGGTAGACGGGGAAGAAATATTGCCTTTTGAGGATCAGTCACTTGACTTGATTATTAATCGACATGAAGCTTATTTGCCTTCTGAAATAAAGCGCCTGTTGAAGCCAGGGGGCACATTTGTTACCCAGCAAGTAGGCGGTCAAGACAATCTCGAGCTGAATCGATTGCTGGACGCTCCCATTCCGCCAGATTACTTGCACTGGAATCTAGCCTATGCAGTGAACGAACTGGAGGAAGCTGGTCTTAGGATTGTAGAGCAAAGAGAGGAAATGAGCTTTTCGCGTTTTTACGACATAGGTGCCATTGTTTACTACCTGAAGGCTATCGAATGGCAGATTCGCGACTTTACTGTTGAAAAGTACGCTCAAGCCTTACTCGATCTGCACCAGAAAATCGAAGCGGCTGGTTATATCGATATTCCTACCCATCGCTTTCTCGTGATCGCCCAACAAAAGTCCTAATTAAATCACTACCGATTGTCGATAAGACTGGTAGGGAGTGTTTAGGAAAAGCACCCTTTTTGGGTGCTTTTTTTATCGAGTAGCACCGTGTGAGAACAGCAACGCTGATCCTTTTACGAAAAGGCAAACCCTCCCGCAACAAAGCGTCCGCTCCTGGGTGGGTGGTCCGCATTACACATATCGCAACCGGCGAAGGAGAAGTGAAACAGGATGAGTAAGAGCTTGGCAACACGGGTCGTTGCTCTTGTAGCGGTGATCATTGCCGTCATGATGGCAATCAATATTATCATGATTTACGAAAATAGCGTAGCTACTGTTGAAAAAACACTCTCGCGCTCAAGCATCAACACAGCATTGCATATCTCCCAAGGGCTTGACTCAGAGAAGATAGCGACATTTATATCTCAGCCAAAAGAATCTGACGACTACTGGTCGATCCGAAATATGTTGCTTGAGTACACGCAAAAAACAGGCGCCCTTTATGTTTATATTCTTCATGCTGACGGTGAAAAGGTAAAGATTATGGTGGATGGAATGGCGAAGGGAGCAGAGGGGGCAGCTACAATCGGTCAAGAGACGTCCTCTACCGGCATGTCCGATATCTCTCCTGTTTTGGCAGGCGGATCGAACAGTACGCCAATTGTCAAAGACCCTGTGTACGGAGACTACCTAAGTGCATTCGCACCGATTGAAGATCCATCTGGTCAAGTGATTGCTGTGCTAGGTGTAGATACTGCGGCAGACAAAGTGGAGCAGATTAATGATCAGGTTTTAGATGAAACCATGCCACGGATCATCATCGCTATGATCGTCGTAACGATTATTGCTTTGGTTGCTGTATTCTTCTTGATCAAAAAGCTGCTTCGTCCACTGCAGGTTGTACAAGAGGCGTCTATGCGTATTGCTTCTGGTGATCTCACGTCTACCGAGATTTCCGTTTCCAACAAAAAAGACGAGATTGGCCGAATTGTCGTTGCTTTTGGTGAGATGACGGCACAGCTGCGTCAAATCATCGGCGGAGTAAAAGAGACTACGGAGCATATCGACACTATGGCGAATTCCATTCGGGAAGGTGCCAACTCTGTCCGCGAGCAAAACAAAAATATCGTGGTCACCAGTCAAGAGATTGCCCAAGGGAATGAGCAGACAGCAACGGCGATGGAGATGACGGTGCAAACGGTGCAAGAATTCTTGAGTGAGCTGTCTGAATTGAATACGGCGATTGACGAGATGGATGCGGTATCCAATCGCGTGTCTGATATCGGAGAGAGCAGCTATAAAGTATTGCAAGAGTTTTTGGCAGATGGAACAGAGACGAACAAACAATTTCATGAAGTGCAAAATACAATGGCGATTCTCGAAGAAAAATCGAGCCGAATTAACGACGTGATTGAAACGATTCAGCAGATCGCTGGACAAACCAATCTGTTAGCGTTGAATGCAGCCATCGAGAGTGCGCGTGCTGGCGAGGCGGGCAGAGGCTTCGCTGTGGTAGCGGGAGAAGTTCGCAAGCTTGCTGAACAGACAGGTGCGGCAACTCATGTTATTCAGGAGAGCATCAAAGATATTCAAGATCAGGTGAGACAGGCTACGGAAAAGACAAATGCGACGCTGGATCGCTACAATGCGGGTACAGAGCGTTTGGATTCCGTCACACAAGGCATTACGGCGCTGTCTGATATGACGCATACCTTGAAGACGTCGCTTGCGAATGTTATGGCAAGTGTAGAGACGATGAAGCAAGGTCAGAACAAGGTGAATGAATCCGTGTTGACGGTTACTGCCATCTCAGAACAAACAGCAGCAGCCACCGAAGAGGTATCTGCTACGATGCATGAGGTCAGTGGAAACGTTGATCAGTTCGTGTCTGAAACGGAGCAGGTGACAGACAGCATTCAAGAGCTGCGCAGCAAGGTGGATACGTTCCGACTGTAGGTAAATTACTTTATCGATAAATAAAAAAGCTCTTCCACTGGGGAAGAGCTTTTTTTGTGGCTGTAGTGGGGGGAAGAAGCGCATTTCCAGTCTACGCTTCGGCCTCCGCCCCACAAGAGGTGAAGACTGTCCGCTCCGGGCTTAATGGCGGGAGCCGCTTCAAAAGTAGAAGTTTCGATGAGGAATTCGCAGAGTTGAAGCTAAAACCACTCCCTCCATTCAGCCCTCCGCTTTGTCGGGCTCCAGAGGCGCTTGGACTGGAAATGCGCTTCTTCCACGCGGCTTTTCATGTAACGGCAAGCTTACACTACAAAATTCCAATGAGCACAAGAACTACACCCTGAAAACCCAAAAGAACCATACGCAGCCAGCTAAAAGCCTGTCTCATCTGCCCATCCCGAATCGGAAAGATTGCATATCCGTTGCGCTTTTGCTGATGGCGCCAGAGGCTGCTGATCTGGCTGGCAGTCATGAAGAGAAAGAGCAGACCGGCAATGATTTTCGCATATGGGCCGGGCAATATGAGAACGACGAAGGCTGACAACAGGAGCAGTCTGAAATAAGTGCCCGCAAAGTCACCAGAGCGAATGAATTTTTTGGTAAACAAATGACGTCCTGCTGTTGATTGATGGTAAGGCAGCAGCTTCGTCAGGGTAATGAGCCACGAGCGTGATTTCACTTGGTGCTGTATGGCAGGGACATCCCGGAAGTTGTTCACGAACTGATAAAAGCGGTGACGCAAGCCGCTTTCGATGGCCAGCAGGCGATACCATTGTAGAAAATGTTTTTTCTTATAAGTCAACATTTGCGAATGGAGCCAGATCAAGAGCGCAGCGCAGATCAGAACACCGAATGGGACATTACCCAAGCGCAAGAATTGGCCTTCGCTCAATACCCAGGCGAGGAGGATGTACGAAAAGACAAATCGAGCGAGTGTATAGAATCCGATCTTCTGCTGATCTGGCAAACGTAAGAAGGTCCAATTGCTGTAAATATTCCAGCCCTTCAAGAGCAGGGGAATGCACCAGTACACCCACAGCTGCACGCCTTGTGCGCCTACGACCCCTGTATACATAGGCATGAGCAGGAGCAGGACGATAAACACCACCATGCCCTGAATGGCAAAATTGTAAATGAGCGCCTTTCGGAAATAGCGATCCAGTCTTACTTCATGCGGAGTCAAAAAAAGCAAATCCGCTTCCAGCAAAAACGTGCGTAGGGGGCTTCTCACCACGACGATTGCAATCACGAGCGCCATCGCATACGGCAAAGGGAACCAGGCTGGAATCATCGCGATGATGCTGCGGTAGTAGAAAGCGAGCAACCCCATCAAAAAGACCCCAACAAACGCTAAACCGCCATTCGCCATGTACTGGGCATACCGAATGAATTCTACGGAAAAGGCATGGAACCGTTTGCGAAATAATTGATCAACGTCTATTTTCACTGGCCGTCATCCTCTACGATATGTAAGTATATGTCGTCCAAAGAGCTATCTGGGAGCCCTGTCATACGCCGAAGCTCCTCAAGCGTTCCTTGGGCTCTGATCTCGCCTTTGTGCAAAATGATGAATCGGTCACAATGCTTTTCGGCAGTCGCCAAAATATGTGTGGACATCAAAATGCCAGCCCCTTGCTCCTTGCAACGGTTCAACCACGTGAGAAGAGAACGAATCCCCAGCGGGTCCAGACCCAGGATCGGTTCATCTACGATGTACAGAGGCGGTTGTACGAGCAACGCCATCATGATCATGAGCTTTTGTCGCATCCCTTTGGAAAACTGCTGAGGAAATCGGTCTTTCATTTCCTCCATGCGGAATTCTTTTAAGAGAGGACGTGCCCGTTCATAAAAAACTTCCCGGTCCAGCCCGTGGCTCATGGCCATTAACTCGATATGCTCCCAAAGCGTAAGCTCTTCGTAATAAATGGGAGACTCAGGAATATACCCGTAAGACAAGCGATAGTTTTCCGGATCAGATTGAAAAGTTTTCCCCGCAATGCTGATTTCACCTACGATGGGTTCCAAGAGTCCTAGGATATGCTTGATTGTCGTGCTTTTGCCTGCGCCATTCAGCCCGATTAGGGCCACAATTTCTTTTTCGCGTATGTGAAAGGAGACATCTTTAATTACGGCGTGGTTGTAAGAGTACCCACCCGTTACCCCTTTTACCTCCAACAAGGTTGTCATGGTATCCTCCTTTATGAATAAACGGTTTTGTCCCCGTTTATTTGAGAGAAATGCTAGATAGTCTTCCTTCTATTTTAGCTGAATTCAGGATTTGGAAATACATTTGTTTGCCGCCTTTTTTACACGAGACTGAACAGAGAGGGATAACCGTACAGGCAATGCTCCTCACCGATACATAAACAAGTAGTATAAAGGACGGACGGGGGAGGTGGAATCTATGACAGCAGGACCTTATGAAAATCAGAAAGATATAGATCAGCATATCCAACGTATCTATTTGAAATTAGACAAATTCGAAGAACGAATCGATCAGCTTGAGGGACAAATGTTAGTCGTCACGAAGTGGTTGGAACGAATTGAACATCGATTGGGACGCATGGAGGATGTGCGTTACGATGTACTGCAAGTTTTGAACAAGCTGCAGACTGAATTAGAAACGAAAGCAGAGAAGACGGAAAAAGACAAAGATATTATCCTGCAATTGCTGTCTAATGAAAATCGGGACAAGGAAGCACTTGCTCAGTTTATGGAAGTAGAAAAAGATAGGAAACAAGAACGCTTTCTACAGGTTTGGGCAGTTTTAGGTCCTGTCATCGCCTCCGTTCTCTCCTCTTTTTTTACCCGATTTTTTATGTAGCGCATAATATGTTTAAAATGTGGAAAAGTTGTGTAATACGCTTTCCATTTTTCTACCATAACTTCTTTCTATACTTGGAGGGCAGATTATAGAAAGAGAGGATATCCAAGTGAAGAAGTTTGATATTTCCATGCTTACGGTTGCCATATTAGTAACGGGGTTAGCTGTTTTAGGTTTTTATCAATCATGGGCAAAAGGCAATGACCCTGTATTGGTAACAGCTGGCGATACCTCGATTACACAAAATCAGCTTTACGGTGAAATGAAGAAAACGTACGGAAAACAAACGATACATGAACTTGTTGCGGAAGCGTTAATCAAGCAGGAAGCCAAGGCGCAAAACGTCGCGGTGACGCAAGAAGATATGAATAAAGAGATTGATTCGATGAAAAAACAGGTAGGTTCACCTGAGGCATTCCAAAACTACTTGAAGAGTATGGGAATGACTGAGGCCCAACTGCGGGATAAGTTGAACGTGCTCATGACACGGGATAAGTTGTTGGATAAAGCATTCCCGGTTACCGAGGAGCAAATCAAAACCTACTATGATACAAATAAAGCACAGCTGGGTTCACCAGCACCTGAGTTTGATAAAGTCAAAGATCAGATCAAGATGATGCTGACTGACCAAAATCGCAGTCAGAACTACGGTACCTGGTTAAATACGCTTCAGGATAAACACAAAGTAGAATGGAACGACCCTTCCTTTGACGATCCATCAGTGCCAGGTGAAGAACAAATACCTGCTCCATAAGTAGAACTTATACCCAAAGACCTTGTCCTCTTCCATGAGTGCGAGGTCTTTTTCTGTGAAAACGGTCATGAACGTTTTGTTTAGCAATGGGGGCAATCGGAGAAACTGTGTTCATAATTGCCGATGTGAGGAGCAATCCGAATGGCTCAGATTGGTTGCAGCCTAGACGACAACGTTCACTATATAAAAGAATCGCTCGGATACAGCAATGACATTGTGATTCGAGAGGTAGTCCTACATAACCTAGAACCCGTTCGGGCAGCAGTCATGTATGCGGATGGCATGGTTGATTCGTATCTGGTACAAGCCGTCTTAATCGACAGTCTCTTATACAAAATGCGCTTGAAGGAATGGGAAGGGATACGCGAGGACGAGTTCGTTCCCTTTTTAAAAGAATCGATCTTGACCGTAGGGGATATGGGGGATTTATACGATTTTCCCACCTTGTTTACAGCATTGCTGTCTGGCTGTGTCATCATTCTCGTGGATGGCTGCTCGCAAGGAATTCATATTGGTTTGCAGGAGTGGAAGGATAGAGGAGTCACCGAGCCGTCATCACAAACTGTCATTCGTGGTCCACGGGAGAGCTTCACGGAGACACTTCGCACGAATATTACGCTGCTGCGGAGACGGATTTCCAGTGAAAAGCTATGGATTGAAATTAACAGAATCGGCGAGGAAACCAAGACAGAAGTCGCGGTTGTGTATATGAAAGGGATTGTAGAAGAAGATGTGGTAGAAGAAGTACGTAATAGACTGGATCGAATCAGCATCGATGGCATCATGGAAAGTGGAATGATTGAAGAGCTGATCCAGGACGAAGCCTACACACCTTTCCCCACCATTTCTAACTCGGAGCGCCCGGATGTAGTGGCCGCGAATCTATTAGAGGGACGCGTAGCGATTCTTGTAGATGGGACTCCTTTTGTTTTGACCGTGCCCTCTCTTTTTGTTGAGTTTTTCCATTCAGCGGAAGACTACTATCAGCGCTTTGATTTTAGTACGTTGATTCGCATGCTGCGCTTCGCCTGTTTTTTCATAGCGTTGCTGGCCCCCTCTCTCTATATCGCCATTACGACCTTCCACCAAGAGATGCTCCCGACACAGCTTCTGATCAGCTTGGCAGCACAGCGAGAAGGAGTGCCCTTTCCGGCCTTTATTGAGGCGATCATGATGGAAGTGGCTTTTGAGATATTGCGAGAGGCTGGAATCCGCATGCCGCGTGCAGTAGGTCAAGCCATTTCCATCGTGGGAACACTGGTCATCGGACAAGCAGCGGTGGAAGCCGGGATTGTTTCGGCAGCGATGGTCATTGTGGTCTCGATTACCGCGATCTCCAGCTTTATTTTCCCAGCGAGCAATATGTCGATTACCGTGAGGATTCTTCGTTTTCCCCTGATGGTGCTGGCTGCTTCTTTTGGCATATACGGAATTATTGTAGGGATGCTAGCCTTGGTGCTGCATTTATGTAGTCTGCGCTCGTTTGGCGTACCGTACATGGAATCATTTGCTCCGTTTTCTTTGAAAGAGCAAAGAGACACGATTTTTCGCTTGCCACGCTGGGCCTTGGACAAACGTCCTGAATCGATTACCAAAAACAATTTGCGACGCCAATCTAAAGGGATAAAGCCATTACCACCGCGAAAGTAAGAAACTTTCCACAGCATGTAAAGGAGTGGGCACCAGTGAAAGGGATAAAAGTTCTTCTCTGCATCATGCTCGTTATTATCCTAGCTGGTTGTTGGGATCGAAAAGAACTGAACGATTTGGCGATTGGGGTCGGGATTGGTATTGATAAAGTGCAAGGAGGCTATCAAGTTTCGGTTCAAGTAGTAGATCCTGCAGAGGTAGCGGCCAACAAGGGGAAGCCAGGACGTTCACCTGTTACTCTCTTTACCATGAACGCTCCGACGATTTTTGAGGCTGTGCGGAAAATGACCACGATCTCTCCACGTAAAATTTATATGTCCCACACGCGGATGCTCATATTTGGCGAGGAGGTTGCGAGAGAAGGGATCGCTCCTGTCATCGACTTTGTCTCGCGCGACCATGAGTTTCGGACTGACTTTTATATTGCCATCGCTAGAGGAACGACCGCACGCAACATCCTGAGAGTGATCACACCGCTTGAACAAATCCCTTCTACAGAAATGTTTGCTTCTTTAGAGACATCCTCCAAAGTATGGGCGCCTACCGCAGCCGTTACGATGGATCAATTGATTACTGACTTTACCAGCAAAGGGAAAGAAGCGGTTTTGACAGGCGTGCGACTAACCGGACCTGCAAGGGAGGGGGACCAACGAAATAACGTCGAGCAAATAGATACCCCCGTGCTTCTTCAATATACGACATTGGCTACTTTCCGGGGAGACAAGATGATTAACTGGCTGAGTGAAGCGGACAGCAAAGCCTATAGTTACATTACAGGCAAAGTAAAAAGCACGGTCGGAAGTATGCCCTGCAAGGGGGGAGGACTCTTGACGCTGGAAGTCATGCACGCCGACGCGAAAATCGAGGCTACCATGAAAAATGGCACGCCTGAAGTCATCGTTCACATCGCTTTGGAAAATGATATTGGCGAAGTGCAATGCAAGCTCGATCTGACAGAGGAGGATACGATCAAGGAGCTGGAAAAAGAGGCAGAAAAATCACTGGAAGCATTGGCGACAAAAGCCATTGCCAATGCCAAGAAACATGGAGTAGACATATATGGATTCGGAGAAGCGATTCATCGGCAATACCCGAAGGTATGGAAGAAGATAGGGAGTAATTGGGAAAAGGGATTTTCCAAGCTGCCTGTACATGTCAAAGCTGATGTGAAAATCAGACGTTTAGGAACCATCAATAATGCCTTTGAAGAAAGGTGATTGTGTAACAGGGGCAGGGGGAGTTTGTATGTCGACATTTGCTGTCATCGTTATATCCATAATCGTTTGTGCATACGAGCTGCCCCGATTGATTCGGATGCGACAGCGCAAAGAGATCGCTGTCTTTCTCGGGTTGCTTGTCATTAGTGTTGGCTTGTACGCAGGAGCTGAAAAAGGGGTTGTCCCCAATCCTGTTTACTGGGTGGAAATGGTTTACAAGCCCGTATACGACGGCCTCATGACATGGCTGAAGTAAACGAGGGGCATACTGAGTACACCCCCAGTAAAGGAGAGTAAATAGACGTGGACGGTCTTTTGATGAAGCTGCTCGTTAGTCCGTTGTTGGTCGTTTTGGCAGATGCTCTCTTTCCAGAAGTGAATTTCGCTAATCTATATCAGTCTGTCGGAGTCGGATTTGTCTTGGCAATCGCCGGATATTTTTTGGATAGGGCGATCCTTACAGCAGGGAGTCTTTGGCTTACGACCATGTTTGACTTGATTATCGGCTTTTTGATCGTTTATGGAAGCATTGTGTTTTTGCCGACGGCTCAAATTGCTGCAATCGGGGCCGGTTTTGTTGCGATATTTTTTGGCGTAGCAGAATATATCCAGCATGTTTGGCTGATACGCACAGGACGAACGGAAAGTGTATAGTTGCTTACCGTGCAAACACACTCCTTGGGGGTGTGTTTTGTTTATGGAAAAACCATTACGATCGCTTTGTCACGATTCGCTCAATCCATGACCACGGAAGCCAATTTTTTGCAGCGATTGTAAGTCCCACACCTCGGCCAACCGGGTAGCGGAATCGCGGCTTGGGAGTGGTGGCTGCATGGACAATCGTCGAGATGACTGCGTCGGGGGCAGGTGCCTTTTCTATGATTGCTTCTACGTGACGTATTAGTTGCTTCATTTGGGAGGCGTAAGGAGAGTCTTCATCAAGCTGTTGGTCTTGCATTCCTTTCTCCCAGATGGCTGTACGAAAGGAGCCGGGCTCAACAAGGACGACTTGAACCTGAAAGGGTAGCATTTCAAGGCGAAGCGATTCACTGAAGCCTTCGACTGCATGCTTGGATGCGGCATACGGCGAGAGACCGGAGAAACCAAATCGCCCACTGATGCTGCTTACGTTTATAATTCGTCCAGCTTGTTGCTGCCGCATATAAGGCAAGACTGCCCGAGTGACGTCGATCAACCCGAACACATTTACATCAAACTGCTTGCGCCATTCTTCAGAAGAGACCTCCTCAGCAAAGCCACCCAACGCGTAGCCGGCATTGTTTACCAATAAATCAATGCGCCCATGTTTTGCAATGATGGAGGTGATCGCCTCCTGAATTTGTTCCGAATTCGTAACATCAAGGGAAATGACTTCCAGATGGTCAGAATCTATAAGCAAGCTTGCCAATTTGTCAAGAGGGTCTCTTTTTGCTGGATCACGCATAGCAGCAATTACCTGAAAACCAGCCTTGACTAAAGCGACCGATGCATGCTTACCAAAGCCACTTGAGGTACCAGTGACTAGTGCAATTGGTCTTTTTTGCATAGAATTCTCCTTTAAAATGTATAGTATGGTAGAATTTAACTGCAATGTTCACAAAATTGTTCATAAATTTGTTAACAAAATCATAACAAATAGCCTTTGTATTAAGGAAAATTTATGTATACTTAAATGGTTACCACGCTTGGGTAGAAGTGTGCAATACTGCCCCTTACTTTGCTGTTTGTTTTTGGAATGGCTGCTAATACTTTTCATGTTTGGGTATTATAGTTGTGAATGGTATTGTATGCGATTTCTTTAAGCAGATAGAAAAGTACGAAAACTTCTAGTTGTAGGCGTGGCTAGAACGTTACCAACACGAAGAAAGAGGGGTTCATTGGTATGAAGGGTTGGCAACAGTATTGGCGTCAGTTTTCCCTGTTTGCTCTGCTGGCGCTAGTGTTAACCGGGTGTGGCAAGGATGAGCTCTCAGCGCTCAAGCCCTCTGGTCCGGTAGCTGCGATGCAGTTTGACCTGATGAAGCTGTCCTCCGCTATCATGATCGGCGTCTTCATTGTCGTTATGGCGATCTTTACGTACGTCCTTATCCGCTATCGTAAGCGTCCCGGACAGCAAGGCATTCCTAAGCAGGTCGAAGGAAATCATGCACTTGAAATTCTTTGGACGGTAATTCCTTTCTTGCTCCTAATCATCATGGCGATTCCGACTGTTACTACTGGTTTCGCACTGCACAAGGAGTACCCGAAAGAGGAAGCAGTTCAAGTAAAGGTTACTGCTCACCAATTCTGGTGGGAATTCGAGTATCCTGATCTTGGAGTAGCGACTGCACAAGACTTGGTATTGCCGGTTGGTAAAAAGGTTCAATTCGTATTATCAGCATCTGATGTTAAGCACGCATTCTGGATTCCTGCATTGGGCGGTAAAATCGATACGAACCCAGGGCAAGAAAACAAAATGTGGCTGCAAGCAGACAAAGCAGGCATTTACTACGGTAAATGTGCGGAGCTCTGTGGAGCCTCCCATGCCTTGATGGACTTCAAGGTAGAAGTAAAGGAACAAGCAGATTTTGACACTTGGGTAGCGAACATGAAGGGCGTTCAGGCAAAAGAACCTGTAACGGCAACTTCTCCATTGGCTGCTGAAGGTCAACAAATCTTTGATAAGAGCTGTTTGGGATGTCACGCTGTGGCAGGTAAAGGCGGTAAGATGGGGCCAAACCTGACTAACTTTGCAGATCGCGAACGTGTAGCAGGTATCAAAGCACATACACCTGAAAACATTGCAGAGTGGCTGAAAGATCCGCAAAAAATCAAGCCAGGCAACAAAATGCCTAACCTCAACCTCGATGACAACCAAGTGAAAGCACTTGTAGAGTACATGGAGACATTGAGCGTAAGCGAGAAAAAGTAAAGTAAAACCTCATAAAACTTATTGCATTGACAATCGTCATAGGCAGTGACGCTTAAAAAGGAGGTAAACCCGTGTCTGCACATGCTTCTCATGCACCAAATCGCTCGGGGCTGTGGGATTATCTTACGACAGTGGACCATAAGAAGATTGCGATCCTTTATCTGATTGCTGGTGGGATATTCTTCTTGGCCGGTGGTTTGGAAGCCCTGCTGATTCGTTTGCAGTTGATGTACCCGGAGATTGAATTCGTTGGTGCCAAGACTTTTAATGAATTAATTACGATGCACGGCACTACGATGATTTTCTTGGCGGTTATGCCGATCATTTTTGCTTTGATGAACGCGATTGTCCCTCTTCAAATCGGTGCACGCGACGTAGCATTCCCGTTTGTTAACGCTCTCGGATTCTGGCTATTTTTCTTCGGGGGAGTGCTACTGAACACAAGCTGGTTCTTGGGTGGCGCACCTGATGCTGGCTGGACATCGTATACAACTTTGGCTTTGAATCAATACAGTGGCAGAGGCGTAGACTTCTACGTACTCGGTTTGCAAATTGCCGGTCTCGGAACGCTGATTGGTGGTATTAACTTCCTGGTTACGATCATCAACATGCGTGCTCCAGGTATGACATTCATGCGTATGCCAATGTTCACCTGGGCGTCCTTTATTACGTCCGGTTTGATCCTCTTCGCATTCCCTGCGATTACGGTTGGTTTGGTTCTGTTGATGTTTGACCGTTTGTTCGGCGGAAACTTTTTCAACCCTGATGCAGGTGGTAACGTTGTTATCTGGGAGCACTTGTTCTGGATCTTCGGTCACCCCGAAGTATACATTTTGATTCTCCCTGCATTCGGTATCATTTCAGAAGTAGTTTCTACATTCTCAAGAAAGCGTCTGTTTGGTTACAGTTCCATGGTATTTGCAACAGCGCTGATCGGTTTCTTGGGCTTCATGGTGTGGGCTCACCACATGTTCACAACAGGTTTGGGCGCAATTGCCAATACACTGTTTGGACTTGCAACCATGTTGATTGCTGTTCCTACAGGTA
The DNA here is from genome assembly GCF_041644655.1 of Brevibacillus sp. BD137. Classification (NCBI taxonomy): domain Bacteria; kingdom Bacillati; phylum Bacillota; class Bacilli; order Caryophanales; family Paenibacillaceae; genus Brevibacillus; species Brevibacillus sp. BD137. The sequence continues at coordinate 43,772 of NZ_JAOTNO010000017.1, forward strand.
TCAAAATCTTTAACTGGCTCTTGACCATGTGGGGTGGTCAAATTCGCTTCCCTACCGCAAACTTGTTTGCAGTAGGATTTATCCCAACGTTTACAATCGGTGGTATGACAGGGGTTATGCTTGCGGTTCCGCCGGCTGACTATCAATACCATGACAGTTATTTCGTAGTTGCTCACTTCCACTACGTAATCGTAGGGGGTCTCGTATTCGGTCTCTTCTCTGGTCTTTACTACTGGTGGCCGAAAATGTTCGGTAAAATGCTGAACGAAACAATTGGTAAATGGAACTTCTGGACGTTCTTCATTGGTTTCCACCTTACCTTCTTCCCGCAACACTTCCTGGGTCTGATGGGGATGCCACGTCGCGTCTTTACATACCTTAAAGATCAGAACCTGGATATGGGGAACTTTATCAGTACAATTGGTGCATTTGGTATGACGATCGGTACCATCCTATTCGTGATCAACGTAGTCGTTGCAGCGAAGAGCTCCAAACGCGCTCCTGCAGATCCGTGGGATGGACGTTCACTCGAATGGGCGATTCCTTCGCCGCCGCCGGAGTACAACTTCGTTCAAACCCCTCTCGTTCGCGGTTTGGATGCGTTGTGGGTCGAGAAAATGGCTGGTAACAAAGGCATGACGCCTGCGGAGCCAATTGGCGACATTCACATGCCATCGCCATCGTTCTTGCCATTCCTGATGTCTCTCGGATTGTTCGTGGCAGGCTATGGCTTTATCTACCACAACTATGTGGTTGTAGTTATTGGAGTGCTCGCTACATTCGCCTGCATGTTTACTCGTTCAGTGAAAGATGATCCAGGTTATCACATTCATGAAGATGAACTCGAAGAGAAAGGGGTAAAGGCTTAATGGCTAACCATCACGCACATGCAGTATTGCCTGACGAACCGGAAAAAGCCACCCTTGAAGGTAAGAATAAGGTTCTTGGCTTCTGGCTCTTCCTCGGTGGGGAGACAGTTCTCTTCGGTTCCTTGTTTGCAACATTTATCGCTCTTCGTGATCAAGCAAACGGTGGACCAACGTCCCAAGCGTTGTTTGACATGAATCTCGTAGCAGTGGCTACACTTCTCTTGCTTACCAGCTCGATGACAAGTGTTATGGCTACACTGGCTCTTCACAGGAAAGACCTCAAGAAGATTCAGCTATGGTTGACTATCACGGTAATACTCGGTCTCGGCTTCCTTGCTTTGGAGATCTACGAGTTTGTACACTATGTGCATGAAGGACTGAAATTGTCAACAAGTGCATTTTCTTCTGCCTTCTATACATTGGTTGGATTCCACGGAGCTCACGTAGCGTTTGGGATTTGCTGGATCATCCTTTTGCAACTATCTGCGACGAAAAAGGGCCTGACGGTAGTAACTGCACCGAAGTTCTACCTGGCATGTCTGTACTGGCACTTTATCGACGTTGTATGGGTATTCATCTTTACCGTGGTATATCTCATGGGTATGATCGGTGGAAAGGTGGGATAATCTATGGGAGCACAAGCTCATAATGAAGAGGTACGCAAACCGAAAGTGAAGCACGAAGGTCCGAAAAGGCACCTTGTTGCTTTCATCGGATCTCTCGTATTGACCGCACTGGCATTCATTGCAGTGGCGTATGAAGCAATTCCATCAGGTTTTACCGTACCATTCATCGTAGCACTGGCCTTTGTTCAAGCGTTCTTCCAGCTGTATGTCTGGATGCACATGGATCAAAAAGGTCATGAGTTTGCACGGATCAGTATTTTCGCAGGATTGTTTGTAATTATGATGGCGATCATCGTCTTTATTTTCTGGGTCTGGGTCTAGGAAGTGGAGCGATGCGAGAGGACAGACATTGGGTCTGTCCTCTTTTTTGTGTATTTGTTGCTGTTGGGGAGGGGAAGAAGCGAATTTCCAGTCTACGCTTCGGCCTACGCCCCGCAAGGGGGATTCACTGTCCGCTCCGGAATGAATGTCGGGAACGCTTCAAAAGTAGCAGTCTCGAAGAAGGGGGTAGCAGAGGTTGAAGCTAAAACCATTCCCGCCATTCATCCCTCCGCTGGGTAGGGCTCCAGAGGCGCTTGGACTGGAAATTCGCTTCTTCCCACGCGGCTTTTATTAAATTCCGAAAAAGGACTCCTTGAAATTCCCTAACAAATGTTTTGAAAAATCAAAGACAACTACAGCTGTTCGAAAGTCCTGTCACATGTTTGGAAGGAGACCGCCCGAACGAAGTGAGGATACAGGCGACTGGAAAACATGTGGCAGGGCTTCCCCCCGACCACAAAAGTTGGAAGACACCCCATCGAAGCATATTCTGTAAGCTTTTTCCTGGTCATAAACATGAAGAGAAGGGGGGATTAAGAGCAGACGGAGTTTTCGCGCTTTTTGAAAAATACTTGCACCTGTCACAAAGGCTTTATATAATAAAAATATTAACATGCGTTAAAATAACGTTATATGAATTAGTCGTCACACATTACAACTATAATCTGAGGAAAGCAGGGAACATGATGGTGAAATTGGTAGCAATTTATCGCAAGCCCGAAGATATCGATGCTTTTGACAAGCATTATTTCGAGGTACATGGCCCATTGGCAGAAAAAATGCCTGGCTTAATCAAAATGGAAGTAAGCAAAATCTACGGAACACCAATGGGAGAATCTGACCTGCATCTGATGGCAGAAATGTACTTTGAATCAAAAGAAGCTTTGACGGAAGCGTTGTCATCTTCTGAAGGTCGCGCAGCAGGAAAAGACCTCCGTGGCTTCGCTGGACCCATTGTGTCCATGCATTTTGCAGAAGTAGTTTAATCATGACCACGAAAAGATTAATAGACGAACAAGCGCTCCATCAGAAGCATTACGCAGAGATTTGCGAGAAGCTAAAGCAAGATCCATTTGCCCAATTTTTGGGCATCAAGCTGATTGAGCTGGGAGAAGGAACGGCGACTGCGGAAGTCACGGTTGCCGAGCATATGCTGAATGCCCACGGCACCGCGCATGGCGCAATCATCTTCTCTCTGGCAGACTTTGTTTTTGCAGCGGCTTGTAATTCCTATGGCAAAACATCTGTAGCACTGTCGATGAATATCGGATTTTTGGCTGCTGCCATGAAAGGAAATCGCTTGGTGGCAACTGCGACCGAAGAAAAGAAAAATAATCGCACAGCTTGGTACCGCATCCGTGTAGAAACGGAGCATGGCTTGGTAGCGACACTGGATGCACTGGCGTACCGGAAAAGTGATTACTTCGTCGAAATCGACGAAAACGACTAACTGACAGTGAAAATAAAACGGAGAAAGGATGCCAAAAGCCACGTGCTTAGGCTCCTTTCACTGTTTCAAGACGATACGAGAAAGGGGGCAAAGATGTCAGTGGAGATCCGTAATCGATTCAACCACTACCTAGGCATAGAAGTCGTTCACCGAGATGAACAGGGCTGTAAGGTAGCACTGAAAATTCGCCCCGAGCTATTCAATAGCATCGAAGGTGTCGTACACGGAGGCGTTACGGCGACATTAGCCGATGTGGCGATGGGGCATGGGGCAGCACCCCATGTGGATGGTGTACAGCAATGTGTGACGGTGGAGAGCAAGATTCAATACCTCCACCCTGCACGCGGTGAGGTACTCGAGGCACAATCTCATGTATTGAAACAAGGAAAAAGCTTGATCGTGATGGAAGCACGCGTGACTTGTGATGGCAAGCTTGTGGCTTTTGCTACCGGCACGTATGCACGGGTGAACCCGCCTACACAAGGAGGACGTTGATGATGGAAGAGAGCGTTCGCTTTGAACGTGAAGGGCATATAGGACTGATTACATTAAATCGTCCAGATGAGCTGAATGCGCTGAACTACGATACATTGGAGCGCTTGGGAAGCTTGATTGAGCAGGTGCGTTTGGATGCAAAAGAGATTCGCGTGGTCATCGTGAAGGCAGAAGGGCGAGCATTTAGTGCAGGGGCAGATTTGAAGGAGCGCCGTACACTGACGGAACAGCAGGTGCGCCGCAATGTCCGCAAAATCCGCGATGTATTTACCGCGTTGGAGAGGCTTCCGCAGCCGACGATTGCCATGATCAACGGATTTGCTTTTGGCGGGGGATTTGAGCTTGCGCTGGCCTGTGATTTCCGCTATGCCGTCGCAGATGCCAAAATGGGACTGACAGAGGTGAGCTTGGGCATCATTCCTGGTGCGGGTGGTACGCAGCGTTTGTCTCGCTTGATCGGACCTTCCAAGGCAAAGGAGCTGATCCTGACTGCCAGGCGCATCCAAGCGCAGGAAGCGTATCATATCGGTTTTGTAAATGCTGTTGCAAAAGATACAGAGGAGCTGCGTAAGCTGGCAATAGGGCTGGCAAACGAGATTTTGGCAAATGCTCCGTTGGCGGTTTATCAGGCAAAGTCAGCTATTGATCGCGGAAGCAGTGTTGATTTACAGACAGGTCTAGATATCGAAACCATGTGCTATGAAGTGATTATTCCTACCACAGATCGTCTGGAAGCATTGGAAGCCTTTCGCGAAAAGAGAAAACCAGTTTTTAAAGGCGAGTAACATTTTCAAATAAGCACTCCTACCGAGTCATAACGCAAGGGAATGAGGGAAGCGACATGATCTTTAATACAGAAATGGAAACGCTACCAAGAGAGAAAATGACGGAACTGCAACTGGCACGCTTGAAAGAAACGGTCAAACGCGTATACGAGCGCGTCCCTTTCCACACAAAAGCATTCAATGAGGCTGGTGTGAAACCAGAAAACATCCAATCGATCGAAGACATACAGAAGCTTCCCTTTATGAAAAAGACTGATTTGCGAGAAAATTATCCATTCAATCTGTTTGCGGTTGAAATGAAGGAAGTAGCACGTATTCATGGTTCTTCCGGGACAAAGGGAAAACCGACCGTTGTCGGCTACACGAAAAAAGACTTGGAGAATTGGGCGGAGATCGTGGCCCGCGCCATTTGCTGTGCGGGTGGAGAGCCAGGGGACATTTTCCATAACGCGTATGGCTACGGTCTTTTTACAGGCGGTTTGGGTCTGCACAATGGCATCGAGCATATGGGCGCAGTTGCAGTGCCAGTATCCGGCGGCAATACCGCCCGTCAAATTACGTTGATCGAGGACTTCAAGCCACGTGGCATTGCAGCAACGCCATCCTATGTCCTCAACATCGTGGAAGAGATGAAAAAGCAAGGAATCAATCCACGTGAGACAAGTGTCAAATACGGGATTTTTGGTGCGGAGCCGTGGTCGGAAGAAATGCGCGTGCAGCTGGAGCGAGAGCTCGACATTAAAGCCGTGGACATTTACGGTCTGAGCGAAGTGATGGGGCCAGGCGTTTCCATTGAATGTCAGGAGGCGCAGGATGGCCTACATATCGCAGAAGACCATTTCTACGCAGAAATTATCGATCCGAATACCGGAGAAGTGCTTCCATACGGACAAGAGGGCGAGCTCGTATTTACGTCGCTGACGAAAGAAGCATTCCCGGTTGTCCGCTATCGTACGGGTGATATCGCGTCCCTCAATCCTGAGCCCTGTAAGTGCGGACGGACAACCATGCGGATGTCGCGCATCAAAGGGCGTGTAGATGACATGCTCATTATTCGCGGAGTCAATGTGTTCCCGACAGAGATCGAGTCCGTCCTGCTTACGTTCAACCAATTGGCTCCACACTACCAGGTCGTCATTGAGCGCGACGGTACCCTCGACCGTTTTGAGGTGCACTGCGAGCTGACACCAGCATATGCAAAAGAGCTCAGTGAAAATGACAGCTCTGCTCTCTCGTCATTGGTGAAAGAAATTTGCCATCACATCAAAAATACGTTAGGTGTGTCCGTGGTGCTGCGGGTGCAACCGCCAAGTTCCTTGACGCGTAGCGAAGGCAAAGCGATACGAGTCGTAGATAACCGAAACAAATCACAGGCAGCGATCTAAACCAACTCCTGTAAAAAAAGGGTGTGACAGTTCATGGCCTATGAATATATTAGCGTAGCCAGTGAAGATGGTGTCGGTATCATTACGTTGAATCGACCGAAGATTCTAAACGCGCTGAATTTGCAGCTCATCGACGAATTGGTTGACCAGCTGGAGCAAATGGACCGCAACCCGGATATACGGGTGATCATCCTGACTGGCAACGCGAGGGCGTTCGCAGCGGGTGCCGACATTAATGAAATGGCGGAAGCATCAGCCATCGACATCATGAAGCGCAATCAGTTTGCGGTTTGGGATCGCATCTCACTCATCTCCAAGCCGATTATTGGTGCTGTCAGCGGCTTTGTGCTCGGTGGTGGCTGTGAATTAATGATGAACTGCGACATTGTGATCGCTTCGGAGACAGCCGTCATTGGCCAACCGGAAATCAAGCTGGGAGTCATGCCTGGGGCTGGTGGTACACAGCGTCTGACGCGTATGGTAGGTGAACGAAAAGCACTGGAGATGCTGCTCACAGGTGAACCGATTTCGGCCAAAGAAGCGTTGAAATACGGATTGGTCAATCGGGTAGTGCCAGTAGAAGCGTACTATCAGGAAGCGCTCAAGCTGGCGAAGCAAATCGCCCAGCAGCCGCCGCTCGCGGTACAGGTCATCAAAAAATCCGTGTACAAAGCTGGTGATCTCGCTCTTCAAGAGGGAATGGACTATGAGCGAAACAGCTTTTATCTTCTTTTGGCAAGCGAAGATCGAAAAGAAGGCATGCAAGCATTTCTGGAGAAGCGCAAACCCCGTTTTACGGGTCATTAGGAGGCGGCCATGTACGAAACGATTCTTTATGAAGTATCAGAAGGCGTAGCAGTAGTGACCTTGAACCGTCCGGACAAATTCAATGCGTTTACAGCCGTCATGAACAAGGAAATCACTGATGCGTTGAAGCAAGCACAGAAGAATGCGGACGTGCGTTGCATCGTTCTTACCGGAGCAGGGAAGGCGTTCAATGCGGGTCAGGATCTCAGTGACGTTGCTGGAGGAGGAGATGTGGATTACGGGGCTTTCTTGAGGGATCGCTATAATCCAATGATCCTCCAGTTTCAGAAAACAGAGAAGCCAATCATCGCAGCGGTTAATGGTGTAGCAGCAGGTGCAGGCATGAGTGTTGCGTTGGCGTGCGATATTCGTCTGGCATCGGAAAAGGCATCCTTTGTCAATGCCTTCGTCAACATCGGGCTCGTTCCTGATTCAGGAGGCTGCTACTTCTTGCCGCGCATCGTCGGGATCGGCAAGGCGTTGGAGCTGGCGATGACGGGGGAAAAGGTTTCTGCTGAGGAAGCACTACGGATTGGATTGGTCAATCAGGTGTACCCTGCGGAGAGCTTCATGGAGGATGCGCTTGCGTATGCACGCAAGCTGGCGTCACTGCCGACGAAGGGCATTGGTTTAATCAAGCGCACGATGTACAAAGGGCTTGAGATGGGGTTGGAAGAGACCTTGGAATATGAAGCTTTTGCACAAGAGGCGGCTGGCCGCACAGAGGATCATAAGGAAGGGGTCACCGCTTTCATGGAAAAACGTGCGCCTCGTTTTACAGGCCGTTAGAGGCGAAGGGAGGCAAGCCCAAGTGAGTATAAAAACAGTAGGCGTCATTGGGGCGGGAACGATGGGAGCGGGGATCGCTCTCGTCTGCGCTCGCAAAGGACATCAGGTCATGCTGCTGGATGCAAATCAGGCGGTGCTTGACAAAGCGCTTGTCTATTTGGAATCGATCCTGACAAAAGACGTGGAGAAAAACAAAATCAGCGAGCAAGAAATGACAGAGACGCTAGAGCTGGTCCATCTCGTTTCGGAAATGGAGCAGTTGGCAGACTGCGATATCGTCATCGAAGCGGTGCCAGAGCGTCTTGATTTGAAAAAAAGCATTTTCAACCAGCTTTCTGGGATTTGCAGAGAGGATGCCCTTTTACTAACGAATACTTCCTCCATCTCGATTACAGAGATTGCAGGAGGGCTTTCGCATCCCGAGCGCATTCTCGGATTTCATTTTTTCAATCCGGCACCCGTCATGCCTTTGGTTGAGGTTATTCGCGGGAAAAAATCGAGCGAGGAAAATGTGGAGATGGCGTATCGATTTGCGCAAGAGTTGGGCAAGGTGCCTGTTCTGGTGACGGACACCCCTGGCTTTATCGTCAATCGCATCGCGCGTCCTTATTATAATGAAGCATTGCGCATTCTGGGCGATCATGTGGCAGGTGTGGAGCAGATTGACCGCATCATGAAGCTGGCTGGCGGATTCAAAATGGGACCGTTTGAGCTGCAAGACATGATTGGCATCGACATCAATTTTGCCACCACCAAATCGGTCTATACCGACTTCTTCCATGAAGGACGATTTAAGCCTAGCCGGATTCAGCAACAAATGGTTCAATCCGGTAGCCTGGGCAGAAAGACGGGGGAAGGCTTCTATGACTACAACAAATAAGGCTGTATTGCTCGTGGGCACAAGCCCGCTGTACGCAGAGCTGAATCAATTGATGGTGGAAAGAGGCTACCAGGTGCTTACGCTTGCAGAAGCAATGGCGGAACCTGAGCTGGTTGAATTGGCTGTGGAAGTAAATAGCGTGGATATGCAGGCGAAAAAGAGGCAGGTACGCGAGCTGGATGACCTATTGCCACCAAACGTACCGATCATCACGACTTCGCTCGCGATTACAGCGACAGAAGTAGCGTCCTGGACACAGCATCCTGAACGCGTTTGCGGATTTGGAACGCTCGTACCCTTGGTCGAACGGGAGCTGTTCGAGATTGCCCCTGCTCTGCAAACGGAGCTGGATACGATTCAAGCAACAGAAGGCTTCTTTCAATCGCTCGGGAAAGAGACGGAAACCGTAAACGACGAGGTAGGCCTCGTATTCCCGCGCATTTTAACACTCATTATCAACGAGGCAGCCTTTACTCTGATGGAAAAAACAGCAACGGCCACTGATATCGATATCGCGATGAAAAAAGGCACCAACTACCCATACGGTCCTCTCGAATGGGCAGATCGCGTTGGCTTGGATGAGATTTTTGCGATATCGAGAGGCTTGCAACGGGATCTGGCCGAGGAGCGTTATCGCACTGCACCGCTATTACGAAAGCTGGTGCTGGCAGGGCGAGTCGGCGTACGCGGTGGGCAAGGCTTTTACACGTACGAAGAAAAAGTGGGTGTAGAGGCATGAGCTTGACTAACAAGGAGGTGTACGTAGCAGCAGCCGTACGTACACCAATCGGCAAGCTGGGCGGAAGTCTGAAGAACACCCCCATTGACGACCTGACAGCCATTGTCTTGAATGGAGCGCTTGCGAAGGCAGGACAATCCGGTGAGATTGTTGATGGGGTCATCATGGGTAACGTCATATCGGCCGGACCGTTTATTAACATTGCCCGCGTTGGTTTGTTGAAAGCAGGGCTTCCTGACACCATACCTGGACTGACTGTGAATCGGGTATGTGCATCCGGGCTAGAGGCAGTCAATTTGGCTGCGCAATCCATCCAGGCAGGACATAGTCAGGTCATGCTGGCTGGCGGTGTAGAGAATTTGACTCGTTCACCGTACATCATGGAAAAATTCGAGCAGCCGTATCAACGCGGCGGACAGACACTGATCGAGTCTTTTGGCGGACCTCGTTCTGCTCCTGTCTCGATTTATGGCGATCTGACCATGGGAGATACCGCGGAAAACGTGGCAGAGCAATTCGACATCAGTCGCGAGGATCAGGATCGTTTTGCGGCAGAGAGCCAGTCTCGGGCTATCAACGCGATAGATGCAGGTCTGTTCTACGATGAGATCATTCCCATCACGTTAAAAGGGAAAAAAGGGGAAGAGACGCTGTTTGATACGGATGAATTCCCAAGAAGAGATTCCAGTGTGGAGTCGTTGTCCAAGTTGCGACCTGCCTTCCGAAGAGATGGTAGCGTCACAGCAGGCAATTCCTCGGGTATCAACGATGGCGCAGCGGCTTTGCTCTTGATGAACGAAGAAATGCTGCAAAAGACAGGCGTCGCTCCTTTGGGGCGCATTGTTCATTTCGTCAGTGCTGGTGTTGATCCGCGCATTATGGGCATTGGTCCGGTCGCTGCGATCCGCAAGCTGCTCACAGAAACGAACATGACCGTAGAGCAAATCGACCTGTTTGAGTTAAATGAAGCGTTTGCTTCCCAATCACTCGCCTGCATGAGAGAACTGGGACTGGACCCTCTGAAAACCAATGTGAACGGTGGGGCAATCGCATTGGGTCATCCACTCGGAATGAGCGGTGCCCGCCTGGCAGGTACGATTCTTTTCGAGCTGAGACGTCGCAATAAGAAATACGGAATCGTTTCGTTGTGCATAGGCGGCGGTCAAGGATTGGCCACGTTAGTAGAAGCGCTATAGAAACAAAGCCCTTGTGCATGGGAGGAATGGAAGAATGGGTACACCTGTCATCATAGATGCTGTGCGCACCCCAATCGGCCGCATTGGTGGTGCGTTGAAGGATGTGCGCCCGGATGACCTGGGCGCATTGGTGATTCAAAAGCTGCTGGAACGCAATTCCATCGATCCGAAGACGATTGATGATGTGATCATGGGCTGTGCCAATCAGGCTGGGGAAGACAACCGCAACGTCGCGCGTATGTCACTTCTATTGGCGGGATTGCCTGTCGAGGTGCCGGGTGTGACTGTGAACCGCCTGTGTGGCTCAGGTCTGGAGGCTGTGAACCAAAGCGCGAATGCAATCAAAGCCGGAGCAGGTCACGTCTATATCGCGGGCGGGACAGAGAGCATGACACGCTCTCCGCTGGTGATGATGAAGCCTGGCACGGCTTTTCAGCGCGGCAATCAGCAGTTAGTTGATACGACGTTGGGCTGGCGATTGGTCAACGAAAAAATGAAAGAGATGTATCCACCGATCAGCTTGGGGGAAACTGCCGAGAAGGTAGCGGAGCAATACGGCATTAGCCGCGAAGCGCAGGATGAGTTTGCATTGCGCAGTCAGCAAAATTACGCACATGCCTTGGCAGAAGGAAAGTGGGAGGCCGAGATCGTTCCGGTAGAGCTAAAAGGGCGCAAAGGCGAGGTCACACTGTTTGCACGCGATGAGCATGCACGTCCGGAGACGACTATCGAACAGCTGCAAAAGCTGAAACCAGCATTCCAAGCAGATGGTAGCGTCACAGCAGGCAACTCTAGCGGTCTAAACGATGGAGCCTGCGCTCTGCTCATCATGGAACAGGAAGCGGCTCTTGCAGCCGGCTTGAAGCCTCGTGTAAGGATCGTCGCATCCGCAGTCGCAGGTGTTGACCCATCCGTGATGGGAATTGGACCTGTACCTGCTACGCGAAAAGTACTGAAGCAGGCAGGTTTGACGGTTTCGCAGATTGATCTGTTCGAATTCAACGAGGCTTTTGCGGCGCAGGCAGTGGCAAGCGTACGCGAGCTGGGAGTCAACCCTGATCTGGTCAACGTAAACGGTGGAGCGATTGCTTTGGGTCATCCGCTCGGGTGTAGCGGAGCGCGTATCCTTACTACTCTTTTGTATGAAATGGAGCGTCGTGATGCCCGTTACGGGTTGGCAGCGATGTGCATTGGAGTAGGACAGGGGATTGCGACGATTATCGAGCGTGTATAGCTTGGACAGATAGGGAGGCAGGTACTCTTGATAGATAGACTGCAGCCGGGTACGACGGAAGAATTTACTGTGACGGTGACAAAGGACATGCTGCCTGTTTTTGAAGGCCAAGTCGTGCATCCTGTGATGTCGACAGTCAGCATGATTTATTACATGGAATGGGCGGGAAGACGTGTTATTTTACCGTACCTGGAAGCCGATGAAGAGGGCTCGGGATTTGCTGTAGATATCAAGCATGTCGGCCCAGCTGTGATTGGTCAGGAGGTCACGTTCCGGGCTACCTGTGTGCAGGTTACCGAAAAACGCGTAGTGTGCGAGGTTACGGCGGACACTACGCGTAATCGTGTAGGACTCGGGACGTTTGTCCAGGCCATCTTCAAAAAGGACGAGATCAAGCAGCGCTTTGAGGCCTTGCAAGCAGAGATCAATCAGGAAGTAAGTAGGGAATTATAAATTTGACAGAATAAATTGACTCTTTTAAAATGTTTTACTATAATTACGTTAAAATTACGTTATACGATTTTATCGTCATATACTCTCGATCGATTCACGCACTTCCTACAGAATATGGTACAATTTCACACAGCTAATAGGTATGAATCGATTTGGGGGTAGAAGAAACGTGAAGCCACAATCCATGCTTTTTACAATTTACGGTGAATACGTCCGCCATTATGGAAGCGAAATCTGGATTGGTAGTTTGACCAAGCTGATGGGGGAATTCGGACTGTCGGAGCCGGCTGTTCGTGCAGCGATCTCCCGGATGCTTCGCCAAGGCTGGCTGGAATCGCGAAAAGTAGGGAACCGCAGCTTCTACTCGGTATCCGACCGCGGCAAAAAGCGGCTGGAAGAGGCAGCGGCGCGTATTTATAAGGTCGAGACAGATGTGTGGGATGGCAAGTGGTGCATTGCTAGCTACAACATCCCCGAGGAGCGTCGAGCGCTGCGTGATCAATTGCGCAAGGAGCTGGGCTGGATGGGCTTCGGGATGCTGACGACAAGCACATGGATCAGCCCGAATAACCTCAGTGATCGCGTGAAGGACCTGACGGAAGCCCACGAGATTACAGAGTATGTCGAGATTTTTACATCCGAGCATATGGGTTGGAGCAATTCGAAGCAGCTCGTTCAGAAATGCTGGGATATCGATGAAATCAATGAAAAATACAAGGCCTTCATCGATGCCTACCGAGAAGAATATGAGCAGCTTTCAGCAAAACTCAGCAATGGAGAAGAGGTTCCAGACAGCCATTGCTTCGTGGAAAAGACAAAGCTCGTCCACCAATACCGCAAGTTCTTGTTCATCGATCCTGATTTGCCGCAGGAATTGTTGCCAGAGCTGTGGTTGGGCAAAGAGGCGGATCAGTTGTTCCAAAATTACTACCAGTTATTAAATCCAGGGGCAGTACGATTCTTCGAGACCGTGTATGAAGCTGCGCCATCCGCATAGGCGAAAGCTGCGAAGGAAAGGCCCTAGCACACGTCTAGGGTCTTTATTCTTCAATTGGTTTTCCATTATTTAAAATGTAAGCGTTTCAGTTGGGTGTTGTTTGGTGGACGAGAAACAAAGGGGGTACAGCACGAATATGACGGAATTGCTGCAGTACGTTGCAAACGGACTCGTCAGTGGCGGGATTTACGCGATCGTAGCGGTTGGTTTCATCACGATTTACAGCGTAAGCAAGGTGATTAATCTGGCGCAGGGTGAATTTTTGATGCTGGGCGGAATGGTTACAGTAGCATTGATCGGCATGAATCTTCCGTATGGGTTGGCGGCATTGCTCGCGATCCTCATGGTCACCTTGATCGGTGTTTTGATGCAGAAATATGTAATCGCTTACGTCAAAAAGGCTAATCCAATTAGTTTGATTATTTTGACGATAGGGATATCCACATTGATTCGCGGCATTGCCAGCTTTATTTGGGGAAAGGATGCGTTTGCCCTCGAACCGATTACGAGCAATGAGCCGATCTCGTTCGGTGGCGTGATGATCGCACAACAAAGTATCTGGATTTTGGCTGCTGTTCTTATCATTCTTCTTCTACTTTGGTACTTGATGGACAAGACGATTCTCGGCAAAAAAATTAACGCCTGTTCGATCAACCCGATGGCAGCTCGCCTGATGGGGATTAGCCCGACAAAGATGAGTATGCTGGCCTTCGCCATCAGTGGAGCGACCGGAGCGATTGCGGGAATCGTGATCGCGCCGCTTTCCGTAACGTCCTACGATATCGGCGTGCTGCTCGGAATCAAAGGCTTTTCCGCAGCCATTCTTGGCGGACTAGGAAATCCATTGGGTGCAGCCGTAGCCGCCTTTTTACTCGGGATCGTCGAGTCGCTGGGAGCTGGTTACATCAGTTCCGGTATGAAGGACGCGATCGCCTTTCTGGTGTTGATCGGCATGCTGTTGATTAAGCCATCCGGCATCTTTGGAGAACGCAGCGTTGGAAAAGGGGGGCTATGATGAAGCAGATCGTCGATAAGTGGGGCAAAAGCATAGGAATCTACCTGTTCTTGATGATTCTTTTTCCATTCGTGATGCCAGATGAATACTATCGTTCTGTCGGAATTATTATCGGTCTTCAAGCAATTGTAACCATCGGGCTATGCCTGGTGATGGGGCTGGCTGGACAAATTTCGCTGGGACAAGCAGCGTTTTGGGGGATAGGTGCCTATACCTCGGCAGTATTGACGACAAAGTACGGTCTGCCGCCATTTATCGGTCTCATTGCTGCTGCGATTGTTCCAGGTTTATTCGCCTTTATCCTCGGGCGGGCGATAGCGGGGCTGCAAGGCTACTACCTCGCGATGGCAACACTCGCATTTGGCTACATCGTCCAGATCGGAATTACGGAATGGGAGTCGGTCACAGGGGGAGCAAACGGGATGATCAGCATTCCACAAATGACTTTCTTCGGTGGAAGCGAGCTGTCCATGTACTTTCTGATTTGGGGAGTCGTCACCTGTGTGCTGCTCTTCTCACTCAATCTCTTGAATTCACGGGTCGGCAGAGCGTTTCGGGCGATTCACAAAAGTGAGATTGCTGCGACCTCGATGGGAATTGATGTCCGTAAGTTCAAGCTGAATGCCTTTGTGGTAAGCGGCATGTTCGCTGGTATTTCCGGCGGCTTGTACGCCCATTACATGGGAATTCTCGATCCGCAGCCGTTTGGACTGCATGAGTCGATCAAGTTTCTCACGATGGTCGTCATCGGCGGGATGACAAGCATCTGGGGCGCTTTGGTCGGGACGATCCTGATTGGTTTTATCAGTGAGGGGCTGGTCCTTTTGAGTGAAGTGGTGCCGGGGTTGCAGGGGGATGTGGACACGATTGTATTCGGTGCGATTCTCGTGCTGTTCATCATGTTCATGCCAGAAGGATTGGTTCCGCGCATCCGGACTGCTTTCGAAAAAGGGCAGGCGAAAAAGGCGAAGGGCATGGCTGAAGAAGCACAGCGAAAGCAGCAGGTGGAAAGGAAGGCTGCAACATGACGACACTTTTGGATGTGCAAAAGCTCTCTCGTGATTTTGGCGGCGTACGGGCAGTGAATCAAGTAGATTTTCAAGTGCGGGACGGAGAAATCCTTGCGCTGATCGGTCCGAATGGCGCTGGAAAAAGCACGGTGCTCAACATGGTGTCGGGTGTGATCCCGCCTTCGGAAGGTGAGATTCGCTTCAGCGGCCAGCCGTTGTCACGCGTGCCAGGCTATGAATATGCCGGATTAGGCATCACGCGAACCTTTCAAAACCTCCAGACATTTGACGATATGACCGTCTTGGAAAACGTGATGGTCGGCATGCATACCAAGACAAGTGCGAGTCTCTTTTCCTGCGGCATGAATCTGGCAAAGTCCCGCAAGGAAGAGAAGCTAATGCAGGAGCAGGCACGGACATGGATCGAGAATGTAGGACTAGCAGAGGTGGCGGCCTCGCTAGCTGGGAGTCTACCGTACGGGAAGCTGCGGCTGATGGAGATTGCCCGGGCGATGGTAGCCAAGCCGCGGTTGCTCTTGCTGGACGAGCCTGCTGCGGGCCTGAATCATACCGAGACGGCGGAGATGAGCCGCATGTTTTGCGAGATTCGCGACAACGGAACGGCAATTTTGCTAGTGGAGCATGACATGGACATGATCATGACGATTGCGGACCGCATCGTTGTATTGGATCAAGGATCAAAAATCGCAGAAGGAACCCCGCGTGAGATCCAGGAGAACCCACGAGTGATTGCGGCGTATCTGGGTGCAGAATGAAGCGCGAAAGAGGTGGAACATGATGGGGAAGACAGTCCTTACAGTAGACAACATCACGGCTCGCTACGGCCCGGTGGAAGTGCTACACGGCATTACTCTACAAGTGAACGAGGGCGAAATCGTCTCCCTGTTGGGTGCAAATGGGGCAGGCAAAACGACACTTTTGAACTGTATCTGCGGTCTGCACGGCGACAAGGAGGGGAAGATTTGGTTTCGAGACGCGGACATTACGCGCGTTCCTGCGGAGCTGGTGGTACCTCGGGGCATGGCGCATGTACCGGAGCGCAGACAAATTTTTTCCACGCTGACAGTTGAGGACAATTTATGGCTGGGTGCCTCGCATCGGATGCCCAAGACGAGCAAAAAGGAAATTGCCAAAGAAATGGAGACGGTGTATGAACGTTTTCCCATTTTGGCAGAGCGGAAATGGCAGCTCGGGGGAACGCTTTCCGGGGGGCAACAGCAGATGCTCGCCATTGGCAGGGCGCTTTTGTCTCGACCGCAGCTCCTCTTGTTGGACGAGCCTTCACTAGGACTGGCTCCGCTCATTGCCAAAGAAATCCTGACGATTGTGCAGGAGATTCGCTCGGAATGGGGCACCACGGTGCTGTTGGTCGAGCAAAATGCTCGCGCAGCGCTCGCTATTTCCGACCGAGCTTACGTACTCAGTACGGGAACCGTCATGCTGGAAGGGAAGGCAGACGAGATAAGCAATGACCCGCGTGTACAATCTGCTTATTTGGGAAGCTCACATGAAGCTGTTTAACAAAGATAACCACATACATGAGGGGGTACACCCATGAAAAAACGAACATTCAAAAAATGGCTATTTCCAGCAGCAGTCGCTTCGCTCGTATTCTTGAGCGCCTGTGGAGGCGGCGCTACGCCAGCGGCAGAATCAGGCCCTGGTGGCGCCAGCAAGGACCCGATCAAGGTCGGCGCTATTTTTTCGCTGACGGGTCCGAACAGTCCGCTCGGCGTACCGGAGAAGCAAGCGGTAGAGCTGTTGGTAAAAGAAATCAACGGCGCGGGCGGTGTAGATGGCCGACAGGTGGAAGTCATTTTTGAAGACGACAAGTCTGACAATACGGAAGCGGTAAAAGCGATCAAAAAACTCGCATCGAAAGAAAAGGTCGTAGCCGTACTCGGCTCCTCAGGCAGTGGTCCGTCTCTCGGTATGGCTGAGTATGCCGCAGCAGAAAAGCTCCCGCTGATCTCGATGGCGGCAGCAGACCAAATCACCAATCCAGTTCGTGCCAACATCTACAAAACACCGCACACAGACGTACACGGAACAAAGCGCATCTTCAAGTATTTGAAGGAAAAAGGCATTACAAAAATTGCTACGCTCAATGACAGCAATCCATATGGAAGTGGCTGGACGACGCAGCTGCAAAAATATGCGCCTGAGTACGGTATCACGATTGTAGCGGAAGAAAAGTACGGCACAAAAGACCCGTCCATGAGCTCTCAATTGACCAAAATCAAAGGAACGGACGCGCAGGCGCTGATTGTAGCAGGGACGAACCCTGGACCAGCCACAATTGTTAAGGAAGCGAAGCAACTGAACCTCACTATTCCGATTATTAGCAGCCATGGCTCTGCGAACAGCAAATTCCTCGAACTGATTGGAGACGCCGGCGAGGGTGTCCTGATGGTGGCGGGAAAACTGCTCATTCCTGAACAAGTAGCGGCGGACGATCCGCAATCTGCCATCATCAAAAAATTCGTGGATGGCTATCAAGCTGCCTACAATACACATCCTGACGGCTTCG
This sequence comes from Brevibacillus sp. BD137, assembly GCF_041644655.1. Classification (NCBI taxonomy): domain Bacteria; kingdom Bacillati; phylum Bacillota; class Bacilli; order Caryophanales; family Paenibacillaceae; genus Brevibacillus; species Brevibacillus sp. BD137. The sequence continues at coordinate 61,374 of NZ_JAOTNO010000017.1, forward strand.
CGGGATACGGATACGACGGCTTGAATTTGCTCGTGGAAGGCTTGAAGCAAGCAGGCAGCGACACATCCAAACTAGGCGAAGTATTGGAAAAGGTGAAATACGTAGGGGTAACCGGAGAATTCAAGTTCACCGCTGATGATCATAACGGTCTGACAGAAGACAGCATGATCATGGTTGAAGTGAAGGATGGAAAATTCCAGCTCGTTAAATAAGTGAAAGAAGTTCGTTCCCTCCGCGTTGTGAAAAAGAATGCGGGGGGAATCGTTGTTTTCACCACAAGGGTAGGAGGAGCATGCATGTCTCAATTGCTGAATAGCGTCGTAATGGTTGCACCGATTTTACAAAAGGCATTTTTGTCCGAATGTATGGTAGGAGTCACTGACAAAGAGAAGTTTCTCGCCTATTATCCGGCACAGGGCTTGAACCTGGGGATTCGAGTAGGAGATGAATTGCGCCCGGGGAGTATCAATGCGACGGCGGTAAAAGAGGGCAAGAGGGTCGTGAAGAAGATTTCCAAAGAGCTATACGGCATCCCGTATATCGCAGTCGGTTATCCGCTTGTTGAAAACGGGCAGGTAGTCGGATGCTTGGCGACAGGCGTGACGACCGATCAAGAGGATCGCTTGCACGGACTGGCTCAGAACTTGACTGACGCGCTGGAAAATATCGCGCAGCACACAGAAAGTCTGGCAAAGGACGCAGACCATTTGGCACAAGCGAGTCACACGCTGAGTGATACAGCTGGTCAATTGGGGCTGAAAATTGCAGAAACGACCCAGATCAACGAATTGATCCGCAATATCTCGACGCGCTCTAATGTACTCGGCTTGAATGCCGTCCTCGAAGCGGCTCGTGCAGGGGCTGCTGGTCGCGGCTTTTCCGTGGTCGCAGAGGAAATCCGTCAGCTTTCCCAGACGACCGCTACTTCAGCGAAAGGCATTTTCAATCTATTAGATGAAATGAATGCACTTGTCGGGACGGTAACGGGCGAAATGGAGAAGACGATGAATCACAGTGTACAGCAGTCGACCCGAATACAGGAGCTGGATGCAGTCATGCAAGAGCTGCGGCACATGGCCGAGCAGTTGAAAAAGGCAGCAGAAATAACTGGGCGCGGAGAATAGGAGAGTCACTATGTAAGCGTATTGCAAAAACGTATGACGATATGTTATTATTGCGTTATAAAAACGTATTATAATTTTATCATAATGCATATCTGATAAAAGGAGGGCGTTCTCCATGCAAATGAGGCTCGAACATGCCGATCTGACTGAAAACGAAAAGTTGGAAGCGTTTTTAGCGAGAATCGATCGCGGGGAAAAAATAGAGGCAGACGATTGGATGCCAGACGACTATCGCAACCAGTTGATCAAGCTGATTTCGATGCATGGCATCAGTGAGATCATGGGTGCTTTGCCGGAAAAGGAATGGGTTCCAAAGGCGCCGACACTGCGCAGAAAGCTGGCGATTATGGCGAAGGTCCAGGACGAGATGGGGCATGGTCAATTGCTCCTTCGCGTCGCAGAAGACTTGCTTGAGCCATTGGGCAAGACGCGCGAGGATATCATGAATGATTTATTTTCAAAGAGACTGAAATTTCACAATGTATTCCACATGGAAGCACCTACCTGGGCTGATGCTGGTGTGATTGGCTGGCTGGTTGACGGAGCGGCTATCATTACACAATCGATGTCCCTCGATACATCTTATGCACCTTACGCCCGCGCTCTGCATCGGATCTGTGCGGAAGAAAAGTTCCACGCCCAGCACGGGGAGAGCATTGTCTTGGAGTTGGCAGAAGGCACTGATGAACAGCGTCAAATGCTACAAGATGCTATCCATCGTTGGTGGCCTTCCCTCTTGATGTTTTTCGGACCACCGGAAAACGGCAACATTACGAGCAATCAGGAAGCCAACATGCGCTACAAGATTCGTACACAGACGAATGAAGAATTGCGCCAAGTATTCCTAGAAAAGTATGTGCCGCGTATTTTCCATCTTGGCTTCACAGTGCCAGACGATACGATTTACTTCGACGAGGCAGAAGGCAAATGGGTCTACCAACAGCCTGACTGGGAAGAGTTCAAGCAAATCGTCAAGGGGAACGGACCACGCTCCGCTCATCGTCTGAATCTTCGGGTAATGTCTTATGAGGAAACCAAATGGGTGCGCGATGCGATTATGTCGTACGGCCGACAAGTAGGGTAGGTGAATGTGGATGAGCAACGAAAACTTTTTCATATACGAAGTATTCAGCCAAAAAAGCGTAAATGCTCCGTTCGTCCAACAGTTCAGTTTGTTGGCACCCAATAAAGAAGTTGCTTTGAGCATGGCGAGGGAGAATTTTCTGCGCCGTGAGCCTTGTTTTAATTTGTGGGTAGTCAAGCGCGACGATATTTTTGGACTGCCGCCTGAGGAGCGTCCTTTCCTGGAAAGACTCGACAACAAGAGCTACCGGGAGACCAAAGGATACGGCGATTTGCAGTCGAGATGGCGTCACCATCGTGAGCAGTACGAAGAAAAACAGAAGCATGCAGGCAACGGCAGTTAAGCAGGAGGGATACAATCATGGGCGACCGTTTACATGTAGAAACAGTGGAAGCAGCAAAACAAAACCCGTCATTTGCAAAAGCCTTGACCGACCTGTTGTTCCAGCTTGCTGATGACGATTTTATATTGGCTTATCGCGGATCGGAATGGCTTGGGCTGGCTCCGCATATTGAAGAAGATGTGGCTTTTTCATCGATGTCTCAGGACATGATGGGCCATGCCGTAATGTTTTATGACATGCTCGAGCAACTAGGAGTGGGCAAAGCAGACGATCTCGCACAGCTGCGCGAGGCGAAGGCGTTTTCCAATGCGATCTTGCTAGAGCGTAAAAACGGCGACGGCGAATACAACGATCATCCCCATTACGATTGGGCTTACGCGATTGTTCGCAGCTATGTGTACGGCTTATACAAGCAGGTTCGCTTGGAGGCTCTTACGCAGTCGTCATACGCACCGCTCGCGCTGGTCAGTCGCAAAATGATGACAGAGCATCGCTACCATCTGATGCACTGGCAAGTTTGGTTGAAGCAATTGGCGAACAGTACGGCTGATGCCCGTCAGAGGCTGGAGGCAGCCATCGCAAAAGTTTGGAAGGATGCCGGGGAGCTGCCTCAGCTTGGACCAAACCAAGTCGATATCGTTCAGTTTGGCCTGATTGCAGAAGAAGAGCAACTGAAACAAAAATGGCTGACACTGACCAAAGACATTTTTGAAAAAGCAGGACTTGACTGGCCGGGTGAGCCTGGAGTGCCACAAGAGCGCGGTCGTCATGGTGAACATACTGCTGATCTGGTGCAAGCTTTGGCAACCTTGTCTGAAGTGTATCGCATTGATCCGGCTGCGGGCTGGTAAAAAGGGGTGATTCTCTCATGGCGCAAGAAGAACCGCAACTGCATGAAGGGCTTGAAGCGACATGCTGGGAACTGCTGCAGCAAGTAACCGATCCCGAAATTCCGGTGATTAGCATGGTAGAGATGGGGATGATCCACAAAGTGCGCGTCGAGGCAGACGTCGTACACGTCGAGGTGCTCCCTACCTTTGTCGGCTGTCCGGCACTCGAGATCATGAAGAGAAACATCACAGAAAAGCTGGTGGAGGCAGAAGGAATCAATCAGGTTCAGGTAGCGTTCGTCTATGATCCAGCCTGGACATCTGATCGTATCGCTTTGGATGCCCGCGATAAGCTGAAAAGCTTTGGCATCGCGCCGCCACCGCTTGACTTCAAACCGGGAGACACATGGGAAGTAGCCTGTCCCTATTGTGATTCCCCGTATACGCAAATGGAAAATTTGTTTGGCCCTGCTGCTTGTCGAAGTATTTTGTATTGCCGGCACTGCAAAAATCCATTTGAGGCCCTAAAACCAATCTATTGAGAGAGATTGAGAGGAGCGAATGTCATGGGAGAGTACAAGCAAATGTTTATTAATGGAGAATGGGTGAATGCCGAGAGTGGCGAGTCCATTCAGATTACGAATCCGGCTACAGGTGAAACAGTTGGCACAGTAACCTTCGGTGATGGTCGGGATGCCAACAAGGCCATCGACGCTGCTCAGCAGGCATTTGCCAGCTGGTCTCGACTAACTGCTCGCGAGCGCGCCAAATATTTGTACAGCTTGTCCGAGCTGGTGAAAAACAATCGGGATGAACTGGCGGGCATCATTTCTGCTGAAATGGGCAAGCCTTTGGGCGAGGCAAAAGGCGAAGTGCTGGGTGCTGCTGATAACTTTGTTTGGTACGCAGAAGAGGCCAAGCGTGTCAACGGAGAAACGATCCCATCCTCGGTTCCCAACAAGCGCATCATGGTGCTGCGTCAGCCTGTAGGGGTGGTAGGGGCGATTACCCCATGGAACTTCCCGGTGAACATGGTTGCACGTAAGATCGCTCCGGCTTTGGCGGCGGGCTGCACGGTGGTTTTAAAGCCAGCAGAAAGCACGCCGTTGTCTGCGATTCGCATGTTTGAGCTGATTGAGCAGGCTGGCTTTCCAAAAGGCGTCGTAAACCTCGTCATTGGAAATCCGGAATCGATTGGGAAGGAGTTTATCGACAATCCGAAGCTCTCCAAAATCGGATTTACAGGCTCCACCCGTGTCGGCAAGCTGCTGATGGAAGGCGCGGCGAAGCAAGTGAAGCGCGTCAGCATGGAGCTTGGTGGTCACGCACCGTTCATCGTATTCCCGGATGCCGATCTGGATGCAGCCGTGAAAGGTCTGTTTGAGAGCAAGTTCCGCAACTCCGGTCAAATGTGCATTTGCACGAACCGTCTGTACGTCCACGAGGATGTCGCAGATGCGTTTACAGAAAAGCTGGTAGAGCGTCTGAAGCGTGCGAAGGTAGGGGATGGTCGCCAGAAAGAGACAGAGATCGGTCCACTGGTGAACGAGCGTGCCCTGAACAAGGTGCTCGAGCATATCGAGGACGCCAAGGACAAAGGCGGGCAAGTGGTATACGGCGGAAATCGTTTGGTTGAAGGTGATTATGCAAAGGGCTTCTATTGCGAACCGACCTTGATTGCTGGCGTTACAACGGATATGAAAATCTCCTATGAAGAAACGTTCGGCCCTGTCGTTCCACTCGTGCGTTTTACAGAGGAAGCGGATGTCGTACAGATGGCAAACGACACACGTTACGGCTTGGCTGCTTATGTGTACACCCGCGATAATCAGCGTTGCTTCCGCATGGCTGAACTCCTCGAATACGGAATCGTCGGGATCAATGACGGATCGCCAACCCAGACACAAGCTCCGTTTGGCGGTTTCAAGGAAAGCGGAATCGGCCGTGAGGGTGGCCGCTACGGAATGGATGAGTATTTGGAAACCAAGTTCGTTTCCTTTGGTTTGTAAGATAAGAAGAGAAGAAGAGTTCAGACAAGATCTGGACTCTTCTTTATTTTTTTATAGGAAGTGTTTTAAAAGGTACGATGTCCCAATAAAGCTGGTGAGAAGAAAAAGCACAGGTCTCGTAGACCTTGACAACGCCTACCCAGTCGGAACTTCCAAAAGAGGACCACGCTTGTCGAACACTTCTTCCCTGAGAAACTTCCGCCCGTAGGGTGGCTTTGGCTCGACGGTCCCCTTTTGGAAGTGGAGACGGACAGTAAATCCCCCTTGCGGGCGTGTCAGAGTCGAAGAGAACTGTGCTTTTTCTTCTCCATCACCATGATGACTCAATTTACAATGGGTTTTATGTGAATTTTTCGAATTGTATTGTTCAACACTTTGTTCATTTTTGTCTTCAAAGAAAAAGGGAATAAACGGTATAATGGAGATTGGATCAAGGGCAACATTTAATAGATAAAAATTGGTATTTCATATTGACCCAAAATGTACATATGACGACGCCCAGCGAGTTCGGCAACGTCCAAGATTTCACATTCGGAAGGGAGGATATAAACTTGGGAAATGCACATCAAATGCACGAGATGTCACCGGCTACCGGATCAGCAACCTTTTCGGATTTATGGAGTCCGGATGTGATGCTTTTGTCGTTGCTCGTGACAACTGTCTACTTTCTTCTAACAGGTCCCATGCATAAACGTTTTGAAAACGCTACACCGGCGACTGGCAAGCAAAGATTGCTTTTCGTGTTGGCAATCGTGTTGTTTTACATTGCACAAGGAAGCCCTATCAGTTATTACGGCCATCATTACATGTTTAGTTTACACATGCTTCAACAATCGATCTTGTACTTTGCTCTGCCACCGCTCATGCTTCTGGCCATGCCTGAATGGCTTTTGGCCAAGATTTTCCGTCCGAAAGCGCTGAAGCTCATCCTAAACGCTTTGACACATCCGTTAGTGGCAGCGCTGTTGTTCAACTCGCTGTTTTCGTTTTACCATGTTCCGTTTATATTTGATGCGGTTGCGATCAACCATGAGTGGATGACGTTTTATCATGTCATTCTCGTGATTGCCGCATTTGCAATGTGGTGGCCCATTGTGAGTCCGTTGTCTGATAACAAGCGACAACTGGCCGGATTGAAAAAACTGTCGTACGTTTTTGCAAACGGTGTCTTGATTACGCCAGCCTGTGCGCTGATTATTTTTGCCTCGGAACCGCTGTACGCTACGTATATAGCTGCTCCACAGCTATTCCAAAGCCTCGACGCGTTTAATGATCAGCGCCTTGGCGGAATTATTATGAAGCTGGTACAGGAGCTTGTTTATGGCTGTGTGCTGGCCTATGTCTTCTACCATTGGTACAAGGCAGAGAAGCAGGACGACTTGCCGATGGATCAATCTTTCGGTGTTGAAAAGCCGACTTTTTAAATATGCGCGAACAGCAGAAACGTTTGTTGAATGAGGTGAAAAAATGGGGCTCATCTTGCCTACGGTAAGTACGACTTTTATCGTTATTAGCGGAATTCTCGTTGCAATTGGCTGGTACGCCATTGCGAAAAAGCAAGTAGATAAGCATATGAAGATTATGAAATGGGCTGCAATCTGTGCCACGATCTTCTTTATCACTTATGTTTCCAGAACGGCGTTTATCGGAAACACGCATTTTGGCGGACCTGACAGCATCAAGCCAATCTATCAGACGTTCTTGTTCTTCCACATCGTCCTGGCAACAGTCGGTGGTGTGATGGGTCTGATTACACTCAGGTACGCTTACACGAAAAACTATGCTTCACATCGGAAGATCGGTCCTTGGACGTCCATTGTCTGGTTTGTCACTTCCATTACGGGAGCTGCGGTTTATCTGCTACTGTACTGGATTTATCCAGGTGGCGAGACGTCTGGCGTGCTGGATGTCATTTTTGGTAAGTAATCGGATGTTCAGATAGAAGGAAACAGGAGGTACAAAACGTGGACCAGCAAATGACCGTGCAGGAATCGCTTGATGCCGATGCTTCTTTGCAGACACAGCCGGTAGGGCCAGCTACCTTTCGGGATTACGTACAACTGACGAAGCCAGGTATTACTCTGTCAAACTTGATGACCACTTTTGCTGCTTTATGGTTAGCGTCCTACGGTTATCCGAACTGGAAACTGGCTTTTTTCACCATGCTGGGAACCGCTTTGGTCATTATGTCGGGTGCGGCTTTAAACAATTTCTACGACCGTGATCTGGACAAAAAAATGAAGCGGACGCAACATCGGGGGGTAGCGACTGGAAGAATATCTGCACGTAACGCAATCCTCTTAGGAATTGGTCTGCTCTTGGCAGGGGTTACTGTGCTGGCTGTATATGCGAATCCCTTGGCGGCGGTCTGGGGATTGATCGGCCACATTTTTTACGTGCTGATTTACACGCCGTTGAAACGAGTGACAACTCTCAATACGGTGATTGGTGGTATTTCAGGTGCAGCTCCTCCCGTGATTGGGTGGGTAGCAGTAACAGAGACCATGGACATGACTGCTTGGCTGTTGTTCCTGGTTTTGTTCTTGTGGCAGCCTCCCCATTTTTTGGCGTTGGCCATGTTAAAAACAGAAGAATACCGTGCAGGTAATCTGCCGATGCTACCTGTAGTAAAAGGCTTTGCCGAGACGAAGCGGCAAATGGTGCTGTGGGGTTCGGTGTTGTTCCCGGCTTCTTTGCTGCTTTTCATCCATGGTAGCCTAGGCTTTGTGTATTTGCTCGTCATGGGTGTGATGGGGATTGTGTACATGGTTCTGCTTTTCCAAGGGTTCAAAACCAAGGATGATCTTGCTTGGGCACGCAAACTGTTCGGCTACTCCATCCTTTATTTGACAGTGTTTTGTGCAGCGATCGTCATTAGTACCATGGTCAACTATTATTGACACGAAACACTCACTAAATGTTCACGGAACATCCCTTGCTTAGCAGGGGATGTTTCATTATCGTAAAAGAGGAAATAGAACGAGGTGTTGTTTGATCCTCACAAGAAACAGGGTGACTTACTATGGGAAAATGGCTGAAGCCATTAGCTTTTCTTGCTACCTTGATCATGTTTATCGTGATGGTAGCCGGTTCGCTTGTTACAAAGACAGAATCAGCACTCGGCTGTGGAAATGACTGGCCGCTGTGCAACGGTAAATGGGTTCCAGAATACACGTTGGCATCCATTATTGAATATTCTCATCGCCTGATTACAGGTGTTGCCGGTATTGTTGTCGCGATTTTCTCTGTACTTTGCTGGCGCTATTACAAAAACAACCAAGAAGTTCGCAATCTCGCTATTTTTGGTTTGTTTTTCATCGTAGTGGAGTCCATTCTCGGCGCTTCTGCCGTTATTTGGCCACAGTCCTCATCTGTCTTGGCTCTGCACTTTGGATTCTCTTTGCTTGCTTATACAGGCGTGTTCTTGTTGAGTGTGTTCGTTTATCAGCGGGAAAAAACGCAAAGCTTGGTGAAAACGACCGTCTCAAAAGGCTTCCGCAACTGGATGTGGTTCGTCGCTATTTATACATACGCGGTCGTTTATCTCGGAGCGTATGTCAGACATACGGGTTCAAGTATGGCATGCAGTGACTGGCCACTGTGTCAGGGACAGGTCATCCCAGAGTTGTACGGACAGACTGGTATTCATTTTGCACACAGAATCGCTGCGTTGGTGTTGGGATTCTTGTTGTTGGGGACAATGATTTACTGCATACGTCATTTCAAAGAAAAACGACGTGACTTGTACGGTGCAAGTATCCTGAGCTTTATTCTTTGCATCGCGCAGGTGTTCAGCGGCGGCTTCGTAATTATCTACAAGCTTCACCTGTATGCTACTCTGACGCACTCGATGATCATCACGATTTTGTTCGGGATCATCTGCTACATGTGTTTGCAGACGTTGAAGTCACCGACAAATGAAAAGCTGAGAAGATAAGAGGAAAAGCTGCGCTCCTAATTCGTGGGAGGGCAGCTTTGTTTTATTTGATGTGGCTGTGGTGGGGGGAAGAAGTGCATTTCCAGTCTGCGCTTCGGCCTACGCCCCGCAAGGGGGGATTCACTGTCCGCTAAGAAATAAATGGCGGGAGCGCTTCAAACGTTGAAGTTTCGAGGAGGGATCTCATAAGTGAAGCTGAAATTCCCCGCCATTTATTTCTTAGCTGGGTAGGGCTCCAGAGGCGCTTGGACTGGAAATGCACTTCTTCCTACGCGACTTTTAATTAAACATCTTGTGAGTAAATTCAAGAAGCTTCTTGTCATACTTTCACAATGATGTAAAAGCATCGGCTCAGATACACAGCTGTTGGAAGTCTGTCACATGTTCGGAAGGAGACCGCCCGAACGCAGAGAGGAAAAAGGCGACTGGAGAACATGTGGCAGGACTTCTCCCCACTACGACGGATAGAAGACAACGCATTTACATACCGAACCGTCAGGCTATTGCCCAGACGGTTTTTCAACATTCAGTGGAACAAAAACACCATTTTCCCAATGATACATTTGCAAAGTAGTCTCGGGCTTGCCCGGCAGTAGTTCACCTGTATCAGGGTTTAGCTCCTGCTTCGTTTGCCAGTGGTAGAGCAATGGGTTTGCTTCGTCATTATGTACGATTTGATAACTGCCGACAGTCCGGAAAAGTTGACCACCCGGCACTGAAACCGTTTCCCGCAGCAGCCCTTCCCATGCTTTGACCAGACGACCTTTGTCCAAATACCACAGATTCGCCTCGTATACTGATACACCTGATCCGCCAGTGTGCTGGACTGTTTCAAAAACCCGTTTTCCTGCGAGCAGACGTGGTTCATCTTCCGTGTCCTTGTCGATCTCAGAGGAATTTACTTCACGCGTATAGTCCCAATGGTCCAATTGCAGACGTGGTGGATTCCATTGCTCTTCCGCGATGAGGGCATATGTATGATCTGGCTTTTGATCCAAAATGTAAAAGTTACCGATATGTACGCTGCCGTTATGCTTAGCGACAATTTCTGGCTCTGGATCATCATCGAGATTGACGAGCTGAAAATCAAAGTTGTCGGTAACAACTGGGGCTTTGGCTTGCTTGTTAATCCAATCCAATACTTGGGTCTTGGTAGGCGTCTTGGAGTCAAGGGAAGAGGGGGCAGTGAGGACGAGACTGGAGGCGGCAAGTCCTACTGTCAGGTTGAGAAACAGGCGGGAATTACGCAACGGTAACGAGCTCCTTTCCGGGATGAGATCGATCAATCATGACCCTTTCAGTTGGAAGACGAGCAGTCGGGAGCAAAAGTTACGGAGAAGTGGAGTAAATTTCAACCGCGAACAGCGCTGTCTTTTGTTACAATGAAAAGCAAACACATGATCGTGGAGAGTGATAGTAGCTATGCGGATATTACATACAGCCGATTGGCATTTCGGGCGGCAACTGGAAGGGCGGGACCGCCGTATTGAGCAAGTGGCGTTTGTGGACGAGCTTTGTCACATAGCGGATGAGCAGGAAGTGGACTTGGTGCTCATTGCTGGGGATGTGTACGACTCGGTCAATCCGCCTGCTTGGGCGGAAGAGCTTTTTTATGATGCATTGGAGCGCTTGTCTTCGGAAGGCAGGCGAGGTGTTGTCGTGATCGCCGGGAACCATGACCAGCCTGAGCGGGTGCGGGCAGCAGCGCCGCTTGCCACAAAGCACGGGATCGTTTTGTTGGGGTTGCCGAAGGAAGCGCCATTGCTGACACAGGAAGCATCGGCTGATCGCGTGCAAATTGTGCAGGGAGGACCTTCTTGGCTGGAAATGAAGATTCCTGGTTGCTCTGCGAATGCGATCATTTTGGCATTGCCATATCCTTCTGAATCGCGATTAAAGGAGCTATTGAGCGAAAGCTTTACCCAGGAGCAGATGCAGCTTGCTTTTTCCGAGCGCATTGCACAATTACTTGCTGATCTGTCTGTTCATTTTCGCGAGGATACGGTCAATCTGGTCACGAGTCACTTGTTTGTCATGGGCGGTAAAGAAACGGATTCCGAACGACCGATTCAAATTGGGGGAGCGTTGACTGTATCGCCGCAGGCTTTTCCGAAGAACGCTGATTATGTGGCACTCGGCCATCTTCATCGACTGCAAAAGCTCAGTGACAAGCCGTTGGTTCGTTACAGCGGCTCACCGATTTCGTACAGCTTTTCTGAAGCAGGACAGAGCAAGGCGGTCGTACTGGTCGAGGTGGAGCCGGGACAAGAAGTGCGTGAGGAGATCATTTATTTGACGAGCGCACGGCCATTGGCACGTTGGAGGGCGACAGAGGGAATCGAGCAAGTAGAGCGCTGGTTGGAAGAGGGACGCGATGCAGGGGCGTGGATTGACTTGGAACTGCATGTGTCTGGTGTGATCGACCCGGCAGAATTTCAGCGTGTCCGCAAGCTATCGGATGATTTCTTGAAAATACAGCGTGTTGTCGTGAGGGAAGAGCGTGAGGAAGAAGAGGAACAGCGGGTCGAGCTGACAGAGCTTTCGTCCGATCAATTGTTCAAGCGCTTCTATGAACGAAGACGGGGAGCAGAGCCGGATGAGCAGCTCGTGGCCTTGTTCCAGCGTCTATTGGCAGAAACCGGAGGAGAGGGGGAAGAAGAGTGAGACCGATACGATTGAAGCTGGCAGGGATGCACAGCTACCGAGAAATACAAGAGGTCGATTTCGAAGTGCTATGCCAGGCGGGACTGTTTGGGATTTTTGGCCCGACTGGAAGCGGGAAATCGACGATTCTGGATGCCATCACGCTTGCGTTGTACGGGCAGGTCGTCCGGCTGGGCGGGGGTAATCACCCAAAAGAAGTGCTGAACCAACTGGAGCAGCGCGTTTTCGTTTCCTTTACCTTTGAGCTGGGTACTGGCGATGAACGCAAGCAATATACGGTGGAACGGGAATTTGGTTTGGATAAAAAGGGGAACAAGCGACAACCGGAAGTGAGGCTGATTCAGTCGGGAGCCTTGACCGGAGAGCCGGATGTCGTATTGGAGTCCAAAGCCACGTCCGCGACAGCTGCGATTGAGGCACTGATTGGTCTCACTTTGCAGGACTTTACCCGGGCGGTCGTTTTGCCACAAGGTCAATTTTCTCGCTTTTTGACGCTGAAGGGCAGTGAACGCAATGAAATGCTGCAACGAATGTTCCGCCTACATATATATGGGGAAAAGCTGAGTGAACGCGTACGGCACGCGTTAGAGCAGGTCAAGGAACAGATGCATCGCTTGCAGCTGGCGAGTGCAGCACTGGGTGACGCAGGTCCGGAAGCCTTGGAGCTGGCGAGACAAACGTGGGAGGAAGCTGCGCAAAAAGAGCAGGAATTCACCCAGCAAAAACAGGAGCTGGCAGGGAAGCTCAAGGAGCTGGAGCAGCTTAACCAATGGCATCAGGAGCTATTGCACGTCCAGGTGCAACTACAGCAGCAGGGAGCAAATGAAGCGGAAATGGCAACCCTCACTGCAAAGATTCGCGAGTGGGAGTCGAGTATTCGACTGTGGCCATTACTCCAGCAATATGAGCGCTTGGATCAGGAATGGCATGCGACCGGTGCGGGATTGGAACGCAGCCGCGAGCAACAGGAGAGCGCACGTTTGGCCGTAGAGGAGGCAGAGCAAGCGTATCAGAAGGTTCAAGCCGAGTTGGCTGTACAGGAGCCGTTACTGATTCAGCAAAAGGGTAGGCTGGTACAGGCACAGGAGTGGGAAGAGGAGCTAAAGGCGATCCGGGAAGAGTGGACAGGTCTGGAACGTGAGTGGAACGAAGTGTCGGTTGCCTTGACCAACATAGAACAACAGCTGGAAAAGGATGAGGCCGACTTAAAAAACTGGGAGCTTGCGTGGGCGGAACTGCAAGAACAGATGAAGCAGGTCACGATCTCTCCTGAATGGCGAGCGCAAATAGGAGCGGCCAGAGAAGCGAAGCAGCAGTGGGAGCGGGACCATGCCAAGGTACGTGAGCTGGAAAAAGAACAACTTACAGCACAGCAGCAAATTCAGGCGGCAACCCATACTGCCGATGAGCACAAACGCAGTTGGGAAGCGTGTGCGAATCGCTTGGCACAAAAAAGAGAAGAGCTGGTAGCACCAGCTGACTCGGCTTTGATGAGTGAAGCAGAATGGGAGAAAGCAAGAAATGTCCTGGCAGATATGAAGCAGGTAGGTCGCCAGTGGCGGGAAGTATTACAGGCTTTCTCAGCCTGGCAGGAGAAGTCGCAACATATTGTCCAGGAGCGTAAGCAGTTGGAGGAGCGCAATCAAGAGCTGACTCGGGCGGTAGAGGCAAGCGAAGCACTTGTGAAGAGTCAACTGGCCCAACGAGATGAGCAGCGCCAGGAATGGGAACGCTGGCAGCAGGAAAACATGGCGCGATTTTTGCGCGAACGTTTAGAGGAAGGCAAGGAGTGCCCGGTATGTGGTTCCGAACACCACCCACACGGCCACCAGAACCATCCAAAAGCATCTGAAGCGGGAACAGAGGGTGATGCCCTGCGTGCTCGAATCAAAGCGTCAGAAGAGGCATTGCGTGCGGCTGAACAAGAAGCAGGCAAGACCAAGGAAGCTTGGTTGGCAGCAAAGGGAGCGCTTGCTGCTTTTGATGAGCGCCTTGCAAGCGTAAAGGCTGAACAGGAACAGCTGGACGCGCGCTTGGAAGCGATCAAGGCAGAGTGCAGCGGGTACGGACAGCCTTGGATCGTGGATTCTTTTGAAGAGCTGATCGCCGTCTATCAGCGCGAGGAAAAAGAACTGATTGCGAAGCAAGCGGAAAGAGAGCGGCTAAAAGCAGAGCGTGAGCAATTGCAGCAGCAGCTAGAGGCCTTGCGTGAGGAAGAAGCGGAAAAGAAACGCTTGATGGAGCGGAGCTCGCTGTTGCTCGAACAGGCACAGAAGACGATCCATGACAATAAAGCTCGTCTGGACGCTGCATCCATGCAAGAAAAGCAATCCAGAGAAGAGCTGGACGCGAAGCGCAATGAGCTTCCCATTGAGGAAATTGAACAGCGGTACGAGGAAATCGGAAAATCAGATCGCCGTTTGGCAGAATTGCAGCAGGTGCGATCAGAGAAAGAAGCGTTGCGCGGAAAGCTGATGATGCAGGTAGAAGCCGCCAAGTCGCGCAAGGTAGAGGGAAAATCACGGGAAGCGGCGCTGAAGGAGAAGCTGGAAGATAGAAAGCGCATGTGGGAACAAAAGCAAGCTCAATGGCTGGAGCGTACGGGAGGACTTACTGCGCAGGAATGTTTGATGCGGGTAGAGGATTCTCTCCTCGGTTTACGTCAGGCAGTCACGCTGGCAGAGACAAAGCGCAAAGAGACCTCCGAAGCGCGTGAAACGGTGCAAAACAATTTGGTCAAGTATTCGGAGACGCTGGCGATCCTCACACGGCAACGCACGGAAGCTCATGAGACCTTGTACCAAGGCTTGCAGGAAACAGGTCTCGGCACTGTCGAGTATGTACGGGAACGGTACTCGGAGCGCGAGCAATTGCCACAGGCACAGGAGCAAGTCGAGGCTTACACGAGAATCGCAGGGCAGCTTCGTTATGAGGAAGAACGGCTGCAACAAGCTATAGCAGGCCGTTCGTTTACGCAGGAAGAGCTCACCACCGCAAAAGAGGCGTGGGATCAATGGGAGCAAGCCTTCCAGGAGGCGCAAAAGCAAGTCGCTGTCGCCAAAGAGCATGTGGATCGGATGGAAAAAAATCATGACAAATGGCAAGAGCTTCACAAAGAGATGTTACAGCAGCAGGATGAACAGAGCCGCTTGGAAGAGTTGAAAAAATTGTTTGAAGCTAAGGCGTTTGTCCAGTTCATTGCGGAGGAAAAACTGGTATCAATCGCAAGAGACGCTTCCTATCACCTGAAGCGGATGACCGCCAATCGTTACGGACTGGAAATCGGCGACGAGGGCGAATTTGTTTTGCGGGATGAGGGAGCTGGTGGAATGCGCCGTCCAGTAAGCACATTGTCTGGCGGGGAAACATTCCTAACCTCCTTGTCGCTGGCTCTTGCCCTGTCGATGGAGATTCAAATGCGTGGCGGACGCCTGGAGTTTTTCTTCCTGGACGAAGGCTTTGGAACACTCGATCCGGAGCTTTTGGAAGTCGTTATGGATGCGCTCGAGCGACTGCGCATGGACGATTTCACCATCGGAGTCATTAGCCACGTCCCGGAAATACGTGTGCGCATGCCGCGTCGTCTGGTCGTGACACCAGCAGAACCGATGGGAAAAGGAAGCATGCTGCATCTGGAAATGGAGTAGGGAAGGGGAAAAATCATGGCAGTCCAATTTATACTGGGACGGGCAGGGACGGGGAAGACAGAATCGATTCATCGGCAGATGCAAGCCCGGCTGCGGGAAAAGCCGTTGGGTTCGCCTATGATTCTGCTCGTGCCAGAACAGGCAAGCTTTCAAGAAGAGTATGCGCTCGCTACACTGCCAGAGCTGGGCGGTGTGATGGGGACGCAAGTGCTCAGCTTCGGTCGATTGGCTCACAGGCTCATGCAGGAGCTAGGCGATCTGACTACCGTGCCTGTCGACGATCTGGGTAAGCATATGGTTTTGCGCATGCTTTTGGAGCGGCACAAGGAGGAGCTGAACGTTTTCGGACGTTCGGCGACACAGCCTGGATTTGCTGCTCAGCTCGGTCGCTTGATTAGCGAGTGCAAATCGTATGGGGTATCCTTCACCCATTCCGAGAATGTGGAATGGGGAGGAGCCAATCTCAATCAAAAAATACATGACCTTCGCTTGATTATAAATGCGTACGAGGCTTACTTGTCAGAGGGGTATTGTGATGCGGACGACATCCTGAACCGAGTGGCCACGATGGTGCGTGATTCCATGTACATCAAGCAGGCTGAAATATTTATCGATGGCTTTACCGGGTTTACGAATCAAGAGCTGCGCTTGATCGAGCAGTTGATGCAGCACGCGAAGCAGGTGACGATTGCGCTGACGCTGGACCCGAATGAACGTGACGCCTCTGTGGATGAACTGGGGCTTTTTCACCCTACGCTGCGAACGTATCAAGCCTTGACACTGATGGCGCGTGAATCGGGTGTATCCATCACCAAGCCGCTTTTATTGACCGAGGCACAGCGATTCAAGAGCAGTCCGTGGCTGCGTCAGGTCGAGCAAGTGTATTTCCAATGGGGAGACCCGCCGATCCCGGATCAGCCCGGACGTGCTGACGAAGTGACGATGCTCTCAGCAGTGAACAGGCGGGCAGAGGTTGAGGCTGTGGCCTTGAAGCTCCTGACTCTGTCGAGAGAAGAGGGATATCGCTGGAAGGACATGGCGATTTTGCTTCGGGAAATCGGGACGTACGCTGATGAGATTTCGGCTGTGTTTACCGAATACGGCATCCCGCACTTTCTGGACCAGAAGCGCTCCGTCATGCACCATCCCTTGGTAGAGCTGGTGCGATCGGCATTGGAGGTCATTGTTACGAGGTGGCGGTACGACGCTGTTTTCCGCTGCTTGAAAACGGACCTGCTCCTGCTGGATATCACTGATGAGCATACAGCTCGCAAGGAAATCGACCGGCTGGAAAACTACGTATTGGCTCATGGTGTCTTTGGCTATCAATGGGCAGAAGAATCTCCTTGGCATTTCCGTGGGCAGGCAGGCGCTGAGGAAGACGCGCAAATCGATGAGTTGAGACGCAAATACGCAGCGCCGCTCCTGTCCTTTGAAAAAGAGATGAAGCAAGCAACGGGTCAAAACGTACAGGAAATGACCCTTGCCCTGTACAACCTCCTAATCGCGCTGGATGTGCCTAACAAGCTGGAGCATTGGCAGCGAAAGGCGGAAAATGACGGCGATCTCGATGCAGCACAGGTGCATGGACAAGTATGGACAGGATTGATCGAGCTGATGGATCAGGTCGTGGAGGTCATGGGTGACGAGAGCATGGACCTGGCGACATTTGCCCGTGTGCTCGACAGCGGTCTGGAGACGATTGAATTGGGACTCGTTCCCCCGGCACTGGATCAGGTGCTGATCGGGGCGATGGAGCGCTCCCGTCAACCGGATGTCAAAGCTCTGTTTTTGCTTGGTGTAAACGAGGGCATTATTCCGTTGCGTCCAAAAGAAGAAGGAATTCTGGATGAGGCGGAACGTGAGCGACTGGCTGAAATGGGCATGTCTCTGGCACCGAGTGCAAAGCAAAAGCTGATGGCTGAGCCTTACCTGCTGTACCAGGCGATGACGAGACCGTCGGAGAGGCTGATCCTGAGCTGTGCGTTGGCGGATGAAGAGGGCAAGGCACTGCTGCCGTCCTCTGTGTTCACCCGCATCCGGGAAGTGCTACCGGATATTTTGCATCAGGTGTTTTATAACGAACCGACGGGGCAGCACGAGACAGATGCATTCCTGCTCGGACATCCGAGGCGTGTGTTCCGCCACCTTTTGACGCTATTGCGATCGATGAAGAAAACAGGAGAGCTGCCTGAATTCTGGTGGGAGGTATACGACTGGTATATTCGCGCTTCTCCCGATGTCAAACGGGAGCAGTGGCTGTTGTCCGGCTTGCGCTATTTCAACCGACCTCAGGAGCTGAATTTGGAAACGAGCACGACTTTGTACGGCAAACAACTAAAAATGAGCGTATCTCGTCTGGAGCGGTTCCAGTCATGTCCGTTCTCGCATTTTTCTTCCCACGGTCTCAGATTGGCTGAGAGAACGATGTACAAGCTGGAGCGTTTCGATGTGGGAGAGCTGTTCCACGCTTCACTCAAGCGGGCCGTTGAAAAAATGAACGAAGATAATCTGGAGTGGAGCAAGCTGACGGAAGACAATAGCATGGAGCTTGCAAACGTGGTTGTAGAAGAACTGGTTCCTGCGACTCGCAGCAGCATTTTGACGCGGACAGCCCGGTATCGTTATTTGTCCGGCAAGCTGAAGCGAGCAGTTGGACGCGCGATTTACGTACTTGGGGAGCATGCGAAGCGCAGCCGTTTTGCCCCAGTAGGGCTGGAGGTTTCGTTTGGGCCAAATTCAGATTTGCCGGGATTGGCTTTAACGCTTGAAAATGGCGTGGAGCTTCAGTTAATCGGACGGATTGACCGTGTTGACCAATCACTGGATAGTGAGGTCCCGTATCTGCGCGTGATTGACTACAAGTCCAGTCCCAAGCAGTTATCTCTCTCGGATGTGTGGAACGGTCTGAATTTGCAACTACTCGTCTATTTGGATGTCGTCGTGGCAAATGCCGAGGAATGGTTGGGGAAAAAAGCCGAAATGGGAGGCGTTTTCTACTACCAGGTAGCGGATCCTTTTGTGACGGCAAAACGCTTGCTAACGGCAGACGAGGCGGCAAAGGAGCGGGCAAAGCGTTTGCGCATGAAAGGCTTGATGCTCGCAGACCCAGAGCTGGCACGAATGATGGATGGCTATGTAGAGCAAGGGGCGTCAGAGCTGGTGCCATTTGAAATCAAAAAGGACGGAACGCTTTCCTCACGATCTTCCGTGGCAACAGTCGAGCAATTCCAAGCTTTGACCTCCTATGTTCGCGATACTGTGAAGCAAATCAGTACGCGCATGACCAACGGGGAAATCCAGATCGAACCGTACACGAACGGGACGATGACCGCTTGTGATTACTGTTCGTACAAGCCGGTATGCAAGTTTGATGGAGATGCGGGCGGGAATGAGCACCGACAGCTTGCCAAATGGAACAACAAGCAAATATGGAGCATGCTGGCAGAGCAGCAGATGGCAGGAGAAGGAGGTATGACCGATGGCGGATCAACAATTGCAGGCCAAGCCTGAACAATGGACGGACGAGCAATGGCAAGCGATTATTCAGCGCGGGAATAATCTCCTGGTGGCTGCTGCGGCTGGCTCTGGGAAAACCTCAGTCCTGGTTGAGCGGATTATCCGACGCATCATGGACGAGAAGGACCCGGTTGGAGTCGATCGACTGTTGGTGGTGACCTTTACCAATGCGGCAGCGGCAGAGATGCGTCATCGGATTGGCGATGCCTTGCGAAAAGCATTGAAAGATGACCCGCACTCTTCTCATCTCCGCCGACAACTGGCACTGCTCCAGCGGGCGACGATTACGACACTTCACTCATTTTGCTTGGGGATTTTGCGCCAGTATTACTATCTGATTGAACTCGATCCTGATTTTCGCATTGCCGATCAGATGGAAGGGGAGCTTTTGCGTCAGGATGTCTTGGAGGAACAGCTGGAGAGCTGGTATGAGAATGACGCGGACTTTCATGCATTAGCTGATGTGATGCTGGACGGTCAGGATGACCATGCCCTCACCCTGTTGCTGCTCAGGTTGTATGAGTTTTCGCGCAGTCATCCGGCACCAGAACAATGGCTTGGGGAAGCGGCAGGAATGTTTGCGGTTCACGATAAAAACGGCCTGGACGGGCTGGAGTGGAGTAGAAGCGTGCTGCGTTCTGTGGAGCTGGCACTCGGTGGAATGACCGCTAAGATGCGCAGGGCAGTTCTTTTGGCTGGCTCATCGGAAGGGCCTGCTGGCTATTTGCCTTTGCTTGAAGCGGAGGCGGCTGCCCTGGACCGTGCAGGAGCGGCTTGCAGAGATGGCTGGGAAGCGACCGCCGAAGCGATTCGAGGAGTTGTTTTTGCCAAGCTTCCTCCGGTGAAAGGCACAGATCCGCTCGTGAAGGAACAGGTGCAAGACCTGCGAAACAGTGTGAAAAAGGAACTGGCAGAGCAAATCGAGCAGTACTTTTCTACGCCAGCCGAGCAGTACGTCGCGGACTTGCAGCGGATTGCTCCTCACATGCAGACATTGGCTAGGCTGGTGACAGCATTTTCGGATGCTTTTCAATTGGAGAAGCGTTCACGTGGCTTGGTCGACTTTGGCGACTTGGAGCATCTGGCTCTGCGTGTTCTAACCGAAACGAATGAGTCTGGGGAGACTGTTCCTTCGTCTATCTCCACTCAATTGCGCGAACAGTTCGCTGAAGTACTGGTAGACGAATACCAGGATATCAATCTCGTGCAGGAAACAATCTTGCAAATGGTTTCCCGAGACGGAGCGAATGGTCACCCAGCGAATCGTTTCATGGTGGGTGACGTGAAGCAGAGTATTTATCGGTTCCGCTTGGCAGAGCCGAAGCTGTTTCTCGAAAAATATGTAACCTATCAAAAAGATGGTGATGTTGACGGAGCGTACACCGGACGGCGGATCGATCTGGCGGCGAACTTCCGTAGTAGAAGGGAAGTCGTAGATGCCGTTAACTTTTTGTTTCGTCAGATTATGTCTCACGGGGTAGGTGAGATCGGTTATGATCCTTCGGCGGAGCTGATCAACCGCGCGTCTTATCCTGAAGCACAGCCGAACCGTTTGCAGGCAGAGATGCATCTGATCGACCGGAATACAGCGATAGCAGAAGAAGGTCAGGTAGTTGCAGAGGCGACAGATGAGGGCGAAGCAGCTATTCCAGATGGAGAGTCCGCTGAGGAAGCGAGTGTGGCACAGCTGGAAGCACGCTTGATTGCCAGCCGTATTCGTCGCTGGATGGAGCCGGGCGAGGGAGAAGATCCGCTACTCGTTTTCGATAAAAAGGCTGGGGGAATGCGCCCGCTGGCCTATCGCGATATCGTTATTTTGCTTCGTGCAACCTCAGGCTGGGGGCAGACGATGCAAGAGGAGCTGCACGCAGCAGGAGTTCCTGTGTATGCGGAGCAGACTGCGGGTTATTTTGCGGCGACTGAGGTAGAAACGATGCTCTCCTTGTTGCGTGTCATTGACAACCCGCTCCAAGACATTCCATTGGCAGCTGTATTGCGATCACCTATCGTCGGTTTGCGGGAGGAGCAACTTGCTCAAATCCGCATTCACTACGCGACAGGGCCGTTTCACCAAGCTGTTCTTCAATATGCAGAAGAACGCCCGCCCCAAGAGTCGTGGGAGAAAAGACTGCGGCAGTTCTTTGGCCGATTGGATCTATGGCGGACAGAGGCTCGCAGAGGTGCTCTATCGGAACTGCTGACGACGCTGTACCGGGAGACAGGTTATCTCGATTATGTAGCGGCTCTGGAAAACGGTCAGCAGCGACAGGCCAACTTGCGTGCGCTCTATGATCGGGCGAGACAATACGAAGCTGGCTCCTATCGTGGTTTGTTCCGCTTTTTGCGCTTTGTCGACCGTCTGCAAGAAGCGGGCAATGATATGGGCGAAGCAAGAACCATCGGGGAAAACGAGGATGTCGTACGTATCATGACGATCCACAAAAGTAAGGGGCTGGAGTTCCCTGTTGTATTTGTGGCGGGCATGGGCAAGCAGTTTAATACGATGGATTTGAAAAGCCAGTTTTTGTTGCATAAAGATCTGGGCTTTGGCCCGATGGCTGTTGAGCCCTCCATGCAGCTGCGCTATCCGAGTCTGGCTGCGCTGGGCATCCGGCAAAAGCTGCGTCGGGATATGCTGGCTGAGGAAATGCGTGTGCTTTATGTGGCTTTGACGCGTGCACGCGAGAAGCTCATTCTTGTCGGTTCATCCAAGGATCTCGCAAAAAGTGTGACGGACTGGGGCAGACAGGATGACAGCGAGCGGCTCAGTGACGAAGACTTGATTCAGGCAAAGGGATACCTGGACTGGGTGGGGCGTGCGATGCTGCGACATCCAGGGGCAGGATTGCTGCGGGCATATCCAGAGCAACAAGGCTCAGGAGACGTAGTGAGAGTCAGAAGTGTGCCGGATGATTCGGTCTGGTCGTTTCACTTCTATCAGGCAGATGAGCTTCGTGCCCAAGGAGAGTCAGCCAACGACGAGGCGTCACTGTGGGAACGCATGACTAGGCGAGAGGCGATCGCGGAACGACCGTCTGATGACATTTTGCGAGAGATTGTCGACAGGAGATTAGGATGGCAGGACCCGCATCCAATTGCGCCTCGCGTAGCTGCGAAATGGAGTGTCAGCGAACTCAAGCGACATGCCAAAGTCAGCAAAGGCGGACAGCCACTTACACTGCCGTCGATTACGGAAAAACCAAAGTTTTTGTCTGAGCAAAAATCCAATCGACTGACAGCAGCAGAAAAAGGGACAATTACGCACTTAGTGTTCCAGCATCTCGATTTGAAACGTCCGCTGGATGAAGCAGATATTCAGGAGCAGGTGACGGCACTCGCGGCGCACCGCTTTTTGACTGACGAGCAGGTACAAGCTGTAGACGTTCCTCAGATCGCCCGATTCTTCGCTGATCCTTTGGGGCAGCGAATGAAGTCGGCGGCGGTCGTGCATCGAGAATTGCCATTTACTCTCGTGCTGCCTGCATATGAAGTAGAAGCGGAGTTGGGTGAAGAGAGCGACGAGCAGGTTGTCGTCCAAGGGGTCATTGATTGCCTGTTGGAGGAACCGGATGGAAGCCTGGTTCTGATCGATTTCAAGACAGATTGGATGGCAAAAGAGGCGACCGCCGTAGCCATGAAAGAGATGAAGCGAAGATACGAAGGCCAGATCAGGCTATACGTCCGAGCGATCAAGCAGATCATCAAGCCAAAAGGGAACGTGTCTAGTTATCTTTATTTACTCTCAGGTGGATTCTCTCTTTCGTTTTCGGATGAAAGCATGGATTAGTTTGTTGGACCGTCAGGGTTAATAGCTCTGGCGGTCTTTTTGTTTAGTAGAGCTGCTGTGGTGGGGGAAGAAGCGCATTTCCAGTCTACGCTTCGGCCTACGCCCCGCAAGGGGACTCACTGTCCGCTCCGGAAAAATGGCGGGAGCGCTTCAAACGTAGAAGTTTCGAGGAGGTTTTTCATAAGTGAAGCTTAAATTCCCCGCCATTTTTCCTGCGCTGAGGTGGGCTCCAGAGGCGCTTGGACTGGAAATGCGCTTCTTCCTACGCGGCTTTGATTAAAAAGAATTTAAGAAAGCTACTTTGCACTGACCTTCTAATATGATTTAGAAGCCAGAAGAGGATCAAAGCCATACGAAAGCACTGTCACATGTTTGGAAGGAGACCGCCCGAACGAAGAGAGGATACAGGCGACTGGAAAACATGTGGCAGGGCTTCTCCCGACCACTATGGTCAGAAGACAACCACTAAAAATCTCACGTAATAAGAACGTACGTGCTATTATTAGTTAGAATTTTCTTGCTCATCTACTCAAATAGATAAGGAGTGAACTCAATGAAGATGCTTTTCCAATATAACTGGCAGGTACGGGACGAGTGGATGGAATGGTGCAAGCAGCTTCCACCAGAAGAATTGCTGCGCGAACGTACAAGTGGGGCTGGCACAATTTTGTACACCTTGTTTCACATTGCTGACGTCGAGTATAGCTGGCTTCGGGGTGTACAAGGGAAGCCGGATGTTCAGGTGGCATACGAAGCGTACAAGACGCTAGAAAAAGTAAGAGAGCTATCAGATGCCTGGCGCCCAGAATTGCGTGATTTCATCGAGAGTTGGTCAGACGAGAGGGAGCGCGAATCGGTAAAGGTCGCCTGGGATGATGAAGTGTACACGAAGGGGGAGCTGCTTCGTCATGTTATCGCCCACGAGATTCATCACATGGGGCAGTTGTCTGTTTGGGCAAGAGAGCTCGGGATTACGCCTGTTTCCGCCAATGTCATTAGGCGCGGATTAACGCACAGGTAGCTCTAACAAACCTCGATCCAAGCTGCGCCTGTGCATAATTTTCCCCTTATCGGATCATACTCCAACTGTTTTCATTTACAGTTGAAAGTGAATGACCCGCTTGGGAGGTCGCACATGATGTCATGGAAAAATCAATTGCTGAGGAAAAAGTCAGTTGCGCAAATGCTGGAGCAGGTGGATAAAAAAGAAAGCTCTCTCAAAAAGTCATTAGGTGCTTTTGACCTGACAATGCTGGGCATCGGCGCGATCATGGGAACAGGGATTTTTGTGCTAACGGGGGTTGCCGCAGCCTTGCACGCTGGACCGGCACTTGTTTTGTCTTTTGTTATTGCGGCACTTGCCTGTGTGTTTGCCGCACTCTGCTATGCAGAATTTGCATCGACTGTTCCGGTGTCAGGAAGTGCTTATACATACAGCTATGCCGCATTTGGTGAGTTTGTCGCCTGGATGATCGGGTGGGACTTGATTCTCGAATACGGAGTAGCTTGTGCTGCAGTGGCAAGCGGATGGTCGGGGTATGCCCAGGGATTGCTAGCCGGGTTTAACATCCATCTGCCACATGCGCTCACGAGTGCGTTTGATGCATCGAAAGGAACGATCATTGATTTACCTGCGGTCCTCATCATTGTCATCATTTCAGCTTTATTGATGAAAGGGACGAAAGAGTCAGCGAGCTTGAATACCATCATGGTGTTAATAAAAGTAGCGGTAGTGGTCCTGTTCCTCGTCGTTGGGGTCAAGTATGTCAAGCCGGAAAACTGGAATCCATTTATGCCGTTTGGTTTTGCGGGAGTAGCGACCGGTGCCGCAACGGTGTTTTTTGCTTTTATCGGATTTGATGCGGTGTCTTCTGCGGCCGAAGAAGTGCGCAATCCCCAGCGCGACATGCCAATCGGGATCATCTGGTCCTTACTCGTATGCACAATTTTGTACATTGCTGTTTCACTGACATTGACAGGGATTGTTCCGTACTATTTGTTAAATGTCAAAAATCCGGTCGCGTTTGCGCTCAGCTATGTCAATCAGGACTGGGCAGCAGGCTTCATTTCGTTGGGAGCCATCGTCGGAATCACGACGGTTTTGTTAGTCATGATGTATGGACAAGCCCGGATGTTTTTTGCGATGAGCCGAGATGGCTTGCTCCCTGAGCTATTTTCGCACGTACATCCCCGCACACAGGTACCACAAAAGAGCACGCTTGTCGTGGCTGTATTAGTAGCAACCTTCAGTGGATTATTGCCCCTCTCCAGCTTGGCCCAGCTCACCAACATTGGAACGCTGTTTGCTTTTATTTTGGTCTCGGTTGGAGTGGTTGTACTGCGTCGCACACATCCGCAATTACCGAGGGCTTTTCGCGTCCCGCTTGTTCCGCTTTTTCCCTTGCTCTCGGTTCTCTTTTGCGGATATCTCGTTTTCAACCTGCCTACGCTGACCAAGTTCGGTTTTCTCGGTTGGCTGTCGGTAGGAGCAATCGTCTATTTTCTTTATGGGCGCAAACACAGTCGATTGGCAACAAAAGACGACTCCTCCCAAACATAAATGGCAGGTCATCCGTTTAGGCATGTTCAACGTGAGCATGTCTTTGTTTGCTATCTGACAAAACGCTCCTATTCATGGTAGAGTAAAAACAACCGAAACGACGAGGGAGGGCAGGCTATGAAGCGAAAACGAGCAGATCGACCTGGTTGGAGACGCGTGAAACGATTGGGCTACCAGCAAAAATGGGTAGAATCTTTATCTTTCTCAGGGTACACTGTCCGCCTGACTCTGGACGAAGTAAGTGAGCCTGCCTACATGCCTGTCGGGGATCAACTACTGTGTGTGGGCGATAGAGGATATGTGTACTTGCAGTATTTTCCCCATGGCCAAGCCTATGCCGTTACGAAAATGATGGATGAGTTAGGAAATACCGTGCAGTGGTATATCGATATTTGCCGGGGACATGGCAAGGACGAGAACGGGCATATCTGGTATGACGATTTGTACCTCGACATCGTGGTACTGCCGACAGGAGAAGTATATTTGCTTGATCAGGATGAGCTCGATGAGGCATTGAAAAAAGGCGTTATCACGAGCGAGTATCACCAGTTTGCCTCTGAGACCGCTGATCTTTTATTACGAAATATTTTGTCGGGCAAACGGGATGACTTTGATTTTCCGAATTTTTTTGTATAAACATATGAAAGAACGAAGGCGGTTGTTGCTTTCGTTCTTTTTTTGGTCGACGTACCGCTTTTTGGAGTGGAGACGGAGGAGGCCCGGAGTTTGCTTCGAGTTTTCTAATGTAGGAAGGTCACGATGGATGAAAGAGTTCCTAGTCCAAAATACCCGTATTTTTATTTCGTGTAAAAAACTGTATGTTACGCCTTAAAAATGAAATACGATTTTTATGTACACAAAAACTATTTTGGAGGAGAAGTATGAAGAGATTAGTTCAATCCTTACTCGCAGTAACACTCATGTTCAGTTTAACGCTAAACAGCAACAGCGTATCAGCAAAATCGGAGAAAGAAGAGCTTGGTGTACCGAATCAGTTCCTTGATGATGAGCAGCTAGAGGAAAATGACGCGAAATTCAAAAGTGAATACCAACTTGATAGCACGTATATTTCCGACGACCTAATCAGTTTTCCAAAGCCTGGGGATGTGTTCGTATCAGTTTCTAATCCTATTATTGCGCAGACAGATGTTCCTACAAACATTCGACCTGCGCTAACATTCCCGGTGCCAATTACTTTTGACAATGATCCGTCAACAGTAGTATCGCTCTATAAGGTTGAAGGAAAATCACCAGTCAGCGGAAAATTGGAGATTAGAAATAACACACTCTATATTCGTCCTGACAAGACTTTGGAATCCAATACGAAATATGCGATCGAGATTGACAAAGGAGCAATTGTAAGCACCATTGATTCTACTAAATCGATCGATAAGTATTTATTACAGTTTGTGACCAGCAACAACGAAGCGCCTATAGTAATCGATGTAAAGCCGTATGGAGAGGAAACAAAAGTGGATGTAGATGCGGTTATTACAATTAAGTATGATCGCAAAGTGATAAGTGGAACAAAGAAATTCCTATTAATGAATGACAATGGTGCGAAGGTTCCTGCAACTTTTACTGTCAGTAATGACACTGTAACGATCCAACCGAAAGCGCCTTTAAAAGATAATGTAGAGTACTACATAGATGTAGCCCAAGGAGCAGTAAAGGATACATCAGGGAATGAAAGCTATAAATATTTTTCCTTGTTTTCAACAGGCACCCCATCTGGTGGATGGGATGATCTAGAATTTGGTGACCTTTCAACAGAGGTTGAGTAGAAAAAGCATCTTCTTCTGACACCTCTGTTGCGACTGTTACTGGAAAAGGCAACAAGTGTATAGGGTGAAATGTTAAAGATAGAAGGGTTGTCTCTATTCCAGAGACGGC